>CAUZON010000014.1:0-67958 GCA_963581445.1 Gammaproteobacteria bacterium
CCAGCCGGTCAGGCGAGACTGCACGAGTAATCCTGAGTAGTAGTGACGCTGACCGTTAAGCACAATTAGCGGACAAAGCAGAGCAAGGTAATGGGTTACCCGCGCGACAATGGCTGCATCGATACTGAAAATATAAGCGATGAGCTGCGCGCCAACCAGGGTAAATGCAATGAATGCCAGCGGCAGCATTATGCAGAAGCTGATGATGAGCACAAATAGCCATGAGCGCTGGGTAGCAATTGGGCTGCGGGCGTAAACATTGGACAGCTGGGCAATGAATTGCATGCCCGCATTGAAGGTGCCGAATACACCATAGGCTAATGCAAGTACCGCAAGTTCTGTGACCGCTTCGGGATACCGGGCTAACGTCGCATTTTGGAATTGCAGCGACAGCACCATGCCCACGCCGGTTAATGCCAGCGGCCAATAAAATTTCCAGTAGGTATACATGTAAACGCCGTTGCGGGAAAGGGACGTATTATAGGGTGATTAGATTAATGTGCAGTAACTGCTTAGAGCATAGCCTGTTGCTGTGAACAGGCTACTTTCAGACCGCTGTTAACCCAACCTAGGAGAGCATGTTACTGCTGGAATACCAAGCTGAAAGTTACCGGCACGCTATGACTAATAGAAGGTAGACCGGCGATATTGCGCAGTTTTTCTATGCCTTCAATAATACTCAAGGAATTGGCATTGAGTATTATCGGCTTGAGGGTTTGGACCTCTACCCGATTACCATCTAACTTAATGACTCGTAAGTTAGCTTTGAGCTGCAGTGTGCTGCTGCGTAGAGACAACTGGCCGTCTAGCGCCATATCCTTCATGGCGCCAACATTGAGCTTGTTGAAGGCCTCAAGATCAATTTGGGCGGTAAACTTTGCTATAGGGAATGCAGCGATTTCAAACAACATAGTGCCCATGCGCTCATTGCGAATCGGGATCATTGTTTCAACGCTGGCTAAATCAATTGTTAGGGTTGCTTGACCTGCATCACTTACATTGCCTTGTAGCTTGGTAAATGTATGTGATTCCGTAATATGCGTTGCCTTGGTGGAAATGAAGTGGAGCTGAGATGACTCGCTGACTAGTCGCCATTGGGCTTGTGCATTGGCGGTAAAGCTCAAGCTGCTGATCAGCAATCCGGCCATAGCGCATAAATGAAGCTGGTTGAATCTGTTAATTCTGTTAGAGAAGGTCATTGGTATTTCCGCTTTAGGTTTTGTTAGTTAACTGGTTAGAAGGGGTTCTGAAGGTGTCCTAATGGCAGGGCACCTTGTCTGATTGCTGATCTTTTTGTAACTGGCCATTAATTGGCCTTTGGCGTTTTATTAATCGCCTAAGTATCTAGCGTCCGACTAATCAGTTCTTTCATTATCTCGTTGGTGCCGCCGTAAATGGACTGCACCCGGGCATCTTTATACATACCAGAGATTGGGTACTCCTCCATATATCCTGCGCCGCCGTGCAATTGCAGGCAGGTGTCGATAATTTGATTTTGCTTGTCGGTACACCAGTATTTGGCCATTGATGCGGTAGAAGCATCTAACTCGCCGGCCATGTGCCTAACCAAACATTGGTCAACAAAGGTCCGTGCGATGAATGCTTCTGTTTTGCATTCTGCCAATTTGAATTTGGTGTTTTGGAAGTCGAGTACGCGCTGACCAAATGCTTTGCGTTGTTTGACAAATTCGATGGTCATAGCAATGGCGCGCTCCATTTCCACTACAGCCGCTTGAGCAATGTTTAGACGCTCCTGAGGTAATTGCTGCATAAGTTGTACAAAGCCTTTGCCTTCGTCGCCGAGACAGTTACCGACTGGTACGCGGCAGTCAGCAAAGAATAGTTCTGATGTATCTGCCGCAGCTTGGCCCATTTTTTTCAAGTTTCGGCCTCGTTGGAATCCGGGTGTATTGGCTTCAACAACAATTAGGCTGATACCTTTTGCGCCCTGAGTGGGGTCTGTCTTTGCAACGACAATAACCAAATCGCAATGCTGGCCGTTGCTGATATAGGTTTTTGAACCGTTAATAATATACTCGTCGCCATCACGGATGGCGGTGGTGCGTACACCTTGTAAATCTGAACCCGTGTTGGGTTCAGTCATGGCGATTGCGCCGACGCTTGCACCCGTTGCCATTTTCGGCAGCCACTTTTGCTTTTGCTCTTCGGTGCCGTAGTTCAAGAAATACGGGGCAACAATTTGGCTGTGGACTTGGCTGCCTAAACCTGAGGCACCTGCTCGTAGTTGCTCTTCCATAATCACCGTTTCGTGGCGATAGTCGCCGCCGCCGCCGCCGTATTCTACTGGCATTTCTGCGAGCAAAAATCCGGCTGCGCCTGTTTTTGTCCAAGCATCTCTGTCGACTATTCCTTGTTCCTCCCAACGCGCTTGGTGGGGACCAAGTTCAGTGGTGAAGAATTTTCTCGCGGCATCGCGCAATACCAGTAGTTCTTCGTTTAACCAAGGCGAGGAATAATTTTCAAAAATGTCAGTCATGTCTTATCTCGATTTATTGTTTTTTGTCGCAGCGATTTGTTATGCAGATTGTAGTGATAAATTGTCTAGGGCAATCCGGCAGCAGAAAACGGCGCTGGATAGACTTCTATCCGAGCATCCTGGGTCGCCCGGCATTCGGCTGGAGTAGAAACCGTTGAGGTGAGTATATAGAGGTTGTCGTCGCCAATCATGCAGGCAAATGCGCCGCGTTCAAGTTGTATATTGTGGGTTACTTCGCCGCCTTCAATTTGCCTGATGCAATTATTTGATGTCGGTGAGGCGCTCCATATACCCCCATCTGCATCTAGGCATATGCCGTCAGGTACGGCGCCTTGGGGTAATTCTGCCCAGGTTCTTTTGTTGGTTAAATCACCAGTATCTAAAATATCAAAGGCAGTGAGTCTGCCCGCAAAAGTTTCTGCAACGATGAGCGTTTTATTATCCGGAGTAATTACCGCACCATTTGGGAACATCAGATCACTGTCTACACAACGGGCGTTGCCATCAATTTCTACACAAATAAGTTCGGCGGCCTTTTGTTCTGCACCATTGTGCAGGTCGAAACCGAAGTTACCTACATACGCTCGGCCAACATGGTCGACCACCATGTCGTTGCAGTAATGGCTGGCTAAAGAGGAGAGATCAGCGTGCACAGTTAACGCACTACCATCGAAGCGCAGTAGCTGTTTTTTGGTCATAGCAACGATCAGTAGATCGCCGTTGGGCAGCCAGCCAAGGCCAGAAGGTTGGTCGTCTTCTAGTCCAACAACCGTTTCAACGTTGCCGTTAGGGTCTACTTTCAACACTTTCTGAGCGTGCATGTCCGAGAACCATAGCTTGCCTTCGCGCCAGCGTGGACCCTCACCAAAAAATAGCTTATCGACTAAAATTGTCATCGTCCTGCGCCCCAAATTTTCAAGACATCGATTGTAAGAGTTTTTTTCCTAAACTTCCTCTTTCGGGTGCAATCTGTATCGCCAATATCTTAGTGACTGTTGCTAGTGCTCCTCGGAATTTTCGGAATTAATCTATCGTCGATCCGTCGTTGATGCCTTGGTTAAACAACCTGCGCTATCAGAACTGGTAGAGTGATTTCGCTGCATTTGGCGGGGCTCGCTAGATCAACATGGTGGATGTGGATCAGTGCAGGCTGACATTGATCTGTCAGGTATCTGTCACACTAATGTCGTGGTCTACGCCAGCGTATAGACCAGACTATTTGTTCGGCGAAGAGATGGAGGCAGTATGCTAATTCGTAAGTTGAGGTTACAAAGGGGTTGGTCCCAGGAGCAGCTTGCTGAGCTATGCGATCTCAGCGTTAGGACAATTCAGCGTCTAGAAAAAGGCGACAGCGCTGGCGTGGAAACATACAAATCCCTCGCTTCGATATTTGAAGTTAACCTCCTGGAGCTGCGGCAGCAGCAGGAGCGAAGCATGAACAAACAGCTAAATATTTCAAACGACGAGCACAGGGTTATTGAGCAAGTAAAAAAGATTAAGGGTTTCTATAGCCACGTAGTGAGTTTCGTGATGGTTATTACTGCATTGACTTTGCTTAATGCGTCAATGGAGGTGGATTACTGGTGGGTTCTCTGGGTAATCGTGGGTTGGGGCATAGGCTTGGCTACTCACGCGGCTGAAGTATTTGATTTATTGCCTTGGCTTGGCCCCGATTGGGAGAAGCGCGAGATTGAAAAACGTCTTGGACGAAAGCTTTAACAGAGTTAGTTAATCCATATGCCGTTGGTGACTTGGCAGTCAATAGAATCCAGCACCATATGGATCATCAGTCCCAGCCCGATTTGACGGGTTTTTGGTAAAAAACTCATAACAAGATAGAGCGCGATAAACCACGGCTGGTGCAGTGGGTGAAAACCAATACTGCAACGTCCGGCGTCATAAATGGGGTCGGAGATTAGATGATCAAGATCCACCAGCATAGTGGCCATCATCAACAGATAAGCCATCTGCCAGCGGTTGTGAAAAAACTGTAAGGCAACAATGGCAGGGACAATAAAGTGCAAAGTTAGGTGGAACATTGGCGACTTTGCCCTGATTGCGGAGTGAAGGAAGGAATGTTAACCGGGATACCCAATCAATGGCTGGGATATCGATATTCAAGTAGTTCCTGGAGACCCAGGAACTACATTCATCGGTCATAAACTGATGAGTACTAGAATGAGCCTAGGATCGTCTCGGTCAGCTCTTCCGGCGCAGTTTTCGGACTAAAGCGCCCCACAACCTCACCGTCTTTGTTGACCAGAAACTTTGAAAAATTCCATGGTATGTCTGCATTACCTTCTTCGTCAGTTTTCTCGCTCTTGAGAAATTGATAAAGCTCACATGCATTGGCGCCATTAACTTTAATTTTGCTGAACATTTGAAAGTTAACGTTGTATTTCGTTTGCGCAAATTCAAGCACTTCTTCGTTACTACCTGGTTCCTGTGCGCCAAATTGGTTGCATGGAAAGGCTAGAACCTCGAAGGGATGGTCGGCAAATTGTTCTTGCAGAGTACGCAACCCGGCGTACTGTGAAGTTAATCCTCAGCGACTGGCCACGTTGACTATTAGGCAAGCTTTGCCTTGGTAGTCAGCAAAGTTCACTTCGCTACCTTGGATGTCGAGCATCTTGATGTTGTGGAAGACTGTCATATTAATTTCCTGTTGTTGCGGTTCCATTCGGGATACTAACTTAGGTTGGCGGTGGCGCAAACGGGGATTGGCTTTGCTGCTGTGATCTGGTTACCATTCAGGCTCAGGAAACTTGATACTGTTTGAGTTGGGGCTGCGCCATTTTGGTGGTGTGTCTTCTTCTAATCCTAGCCAGTAAGCAGAGCCTTTGTGCGCTTAATGTGCTCAGACGGTAGGAGGTTATGTAAATGCTAGGGCTGTGGTTCAGGAAGTAGCGATAGCTACGCAACGAGATAAATTAATTCAAAAAAGGGAAGAAACTATGAGAGACGTAGTAATTGTTGATAGTGTTCGCACAGGCTTAACCAAAGCCTTCCGTGGTAGCTTTAACCTAACGCGATCAGATGATCTTTTGGCGCATTGCATCGATTCACTTTTAAATCGCAATCCAAATGTCGGAGCTGATGAAGTAGAAGACGTCATTGTTGGCGCTGCGACTCACACTGGTGAACAAGACGGTAACTTAGCTCGTCTTGCAGTAATTTTGTCAAAACTACCTGTAAGCGCCGCTGGCGTTTCAATTAACCGTTTTTGTTCTTCAGGCCTGCAATCAATTGCTATGGCTGCGAACCAAATTGCTTCAGGTCAATCCGAAGTAATGATCGCTGGCGGTGTTGATTCAATTTCTATGCGCACACGTCAAGAAGCTGGCAAATCTAAGCAAAACAAGCGTTTGATGGAAGAAAAGCCAGAGATCTTCATGGCTATGGGTAACACGGCAGAGGTTGTTGCACGTCGTTACAACGTAACCCGTGAAATGCAGGACGAGTACGCATTACAAAGCCAAATTCGTTACGCAGCAGCTGTTGCTTCAGGCAAGATTGCTGAAGAGATTGTTGGCATGAACGCTACTATGCTCAAAGTGAACAAAGAAACCGGCGAAGAAACTCATGAAACTGTATGGGTTGATCAGGATGAATGTAACCGTCCTAACACCACTCTTCAAGGCTTGGCGTCTTTAGCGCCGGCATTTGAAGAAGATGGTTCAGTAACGGCTGGTAACTCTTCGCAGTTGTCTGACGGTGCTTCAATGACCATGTTGATGAGTGCTGAACGTGCAGCTCAGTTGGGCATTCAGCCAATCGGTATTTATCGTGGTTTCACTGTTGCTGGTTGTGAGCCTGATGAAATGGGCATTGGTCCAGTATTTGCTATTCCACGTTTGTTGAAGAACGCTGGTCTATCAATCAATGACATCGACTTGTGGGAATTGAACGAAGCATTTGCTTCTCAGTGCCTCTACTGTCGTGATGCGCTAGAAATTGACAATGAAAAGTACAATGTACTTGGCGGTAGTATTTCAATCGGACACCCATTTGGTATGACCGGTTCACGTACTACAGGTGTTGTTTTGCGTGAGCTTAAGCGCCGTAACCAAAAGTATGGTGTTGTGACCATGTGTATTGGTGGTGGTCAGGGTGCTGCTGGATTGTTCGAAGTAGCATAATCTCTGGTTGACCCTCTCCGGTATTTTTTGCTCGCTTATTTGTGTAGCGAAGGTGCCGGAGGTGTTCAGACTCGGTGGTAAAAAGCCGTTTTTGATACAAATTGAAACGCCCTGGAAATTCCGTAGTAACAGGGCGTTTTCATAATAGAAGTCGTTATTAGTAGAAATGCCTTAGGTGTATCGTCTTTAAATGATTTTGTTTTACAAAAAAATGCTACCGGCAATGCCAAGGCCTTTTTCCAGCACCACTGTTCGCGTGCTATGTTTTGCTTTGAGTTTTTTCTGGTCGGCCTCGGCAGTTGCTACTACTCAAGTTGCCAGCGTCATTGCTAATCCTGCAGAATCTCAGCCCAAACCTTCAGATGCTCTCCTACCTGAGAAAGCTAGTCGTTCACCTCATGCGACTAATGCTAGAAGCACTAACTCCAATATTGTTGCCAGTAATCCAAGTGCTATTTGGGATCTCACTGAGAAGACTGATCGAGAGATTAACGACCTGGTGCGCAGTTGGCCTCAGCTCAATCCGGCCCAGCGCAGAGATTTATTGGCTGAAGTCCGTATTCGTATGAACAAGGTTCGAGCTCAAACGGCGGTGCCGAAAAAGGGGCAAGGACAAACTGGTCGATCCGATATCGAGGTGGGTTTGAATAGAGCTCAACGGCAATATAGATACGGTCAATCTATTCCCCGTAATCAAAAAGATACCGTGGTCATTACGGCTAAGGTAACGCGCATCTTGCCTGATGGTACTCGAGTGACCCAAAGTACAGTGACCCCGGTGCCGTTAGAAGCGCTTAGACAAAGCGCCGCTAATAATCGTTTGCCTAGCCGCCAGCCATTAGCCGCTAGTGACGCGCGCGCGGATACATCTGCTGCTGTTGGTTCATCTGAGTCCCAGAGCGGCAGCAGTACATCGCAAAAACCTCGCCGCCAAGTATTTAGAGCCACGGTAAGGTTTGGTGCAGGATTTGGTCGTCGCGACGACACCATTGTTCAGGGCCAATTAGTCTCCGCTCCGTCTGTATCAGAGCCGCAGAACGTTCAGCAATTCAACGCCTCCTTACTTCACGGAGAGACCCAAAAGAACCACCAGAATACCGAGCAAGGCGCTACTGCAATGCCTTATAAAGAGCCTAATCAAGGGTCTAAACAAAGCTCGCAACACAATTCTCAACAAAAAAAGGTGCCAAATAGCGATGTCAATTGAAGAGCACGCTGAGTTAGAACATTTATTGGTTGTTGATGATGACCCTGAGATTCGTGAATTAACTCAAGAATATCTGCAGCAGCAAGGTTTCCACGTCGCTACCGTTGCCTCTGGTGAAGAGATGGACACTTACCTTAGCGATCACGAAGTTGACCTTCTGATTCTAGATTTAATGCTCCCCGGTGAGCACGGATTGTCCATCGCTCAGCGACTGAAAAAGCGCGGTGACCTGCCGATTATTATTGTTTCAGCTCAAGGCGATGAGGTTGATCGAATTGTTGGCTTAGAAGTGGGCGCCGATGATTACTTGCCAAAACCTTTTAATCCTCGTGAATTGCTAGCCAGAGTCAGAGCAGTGCTGCGACGCGCCAGCAAGACGCCAGTTGCGGAAGATGATTCAAACAAAGAAGTGGTTTTTGGGCGGTTTTGCTTGGACCTTTCTTCTCACAGCCTCAGTTGTGAGGGCACATTGATCCCGTTGACCTCCGGAGAGTTTGATCTGCTGGCAATTCTTGTCTCGAACCCAAACAAAGTATTGCATCGAGATCGTATATTAGATTTGTTAACAGGCGCTAAGCGCTCACCCTTCGACCGATCTATTGATGTGCGAGTGACCAGATTGCGGTCCAAGTTAGACGACGACCCCGCGAAGCCTGCCTATATCAAAACTATCTGGGGTAAAGGTTATATGTTTTGCCCGAATCTCGGGTTAGGCAGCACTGATAACTCTGGCACTGCCGCTGTTCAAATTGAGCCTTAGTAGCTTAAGCTGGACGCCTACCCTCGTGCCGGGATAAGTGGCCACTGGAAGTCCACATAAATGACTACTCGCAAACGCTCTAACCTTTTTATTTTGAACGGCCCGTCATCGCTGTTAGGGCGCACCAACTTAACTCTTGGTTGCAGCAGCATGCTGATGGTTGTGGTTTCAACTATTGCGCTTTATGTCTTTGTGATTGACCCCATTGCTGAACGCTCCGCAGATGATGAGGCAGCGCTGCTGGTGCTGTCTTGCCAAACTTGGGTGGAGTTGCCACCAGCGGCGCGACCCTACTTTGAGTTAGAGCTGGCGCAAAACCACGACCTTATTATCAGCGAAGCCATTATGGACCTGCCCGTTTTAGATCGGTTTTTGCCATATACCGCTCTTTTACAAGATAAGTTGCGCGACCGCTTAAATATGGATGTGCGCATGTTAGATGGCGATGACCTTGTATGGGTTGTGGTGCCCATGGCAGATTATGATTTGCAGGTTGGCTTATCGCCGGACCGTCGTGACATTCAATTGCTGTATGTGGCAATAGTTATTTCTGGTCTTGGTGCAGCAATCGTCTTTCTAACCTCCTTATTAATAGTTCGGCGTATCGCCCGGCCCTTGGTCAAAGTGGCCAATCAGGCAGAACAATTTCGCGGTATTGAAGACATTGAACCGCTGCCTGAAACCGGCCCCCGTGAATTGGTCTCGCTGGCGCGCAATTTCAATACTATGGCCAGCGAGATCTCGCTGTTATTGGCAAATAGAACCACGTTGATGGCGGGTATATCTCACGACTTGCGAACGCCGCTAACCAGAATGCGCTTAGCTTTGGCACTGTTACCAGATAATGTTGACGCAAAGCTCATTACTCGGTTTGAGAGCAATCTAGAGACCATGGATGAGCTGATTCGGGATGCCCTGCATTTTGCCAAGGGCACCGGTGAGCTTGCCCAAGAAATTACCGTTGTTGAGTTCGTGAAGGGCATTGTAGCCACTTACGATCAGGTTATTACGGTTTCTTCGGATATTGCCCCCAATGCGAGCGCCGTGGTCGCACCTAATGCTTTTGCTCGTGCGCTGACTAACTTGCTCTCCAATGGCATTAACCATGGCGGCGATGTGACAGTGCATATTTCTTCTGGTGAAATTTCTGTTTCTGACAATGGTCCGGGGATTGCAAAAGAATCGAGAACGGAAGTTTTTCAGCCGTTCTTTCGCTTGGAAACATCTCGCAGCGTTACCACAGGCGGTAGTGGTCTTGGCTTGGCGATTGTCCAGCAATTGTGCCAAGCCCATGGTTGGCAAATAGAAATAGATGATGCCGCAACTGGGGGCGCAAAATTCACCCTAGTTTATGCGGCCGCAATAGGCTGATTTTTTGGCAATCGCTCTAAATTGCTGATTTAACCTGCCTTAGCCGGGTATGCGGGCCTAAAATTTTTGCACAATCATTGAACCCTTGAACCCTTGAACCCTTGAACCCTTGAACCCTTGAACCCTTATTTAAGTTGCTGGTATCGATGTTAACCGCAAACTTCATGCTGTTTGTGGTCTTTTGTAAGGTTGCTTTGGTCACCTTTTTGCTCATTGTAATAGTCATTTTTCCGCCGTTTTTTGCCCCCTGAGCGATCATGCAATGATACAAAATGTCACAAAACTTTTGTGTTGAGAAATTGTTCAGAAACCCTCTTGGGTGATATTAGGGTTGTTGTCATAGGACAACATCTCTCCCCTTAGATCTCGGGTGAGGTTGGAAATGCTCTTTTTGAGCTGGTTTTAAAGCAGGCCAGTTCGTGTGAAGAGAGTACTAAAACATCACAAACAAGCACCGGGATCGACTCTGAAACCGCCGGCTCTCTCTCCAGGCCGGCGGTTTTCTTTTTTCTCCTCCACAAACTTTTGTTCCTACTCTTTTCGCCGATTAGCCGAGAGCCGGCTCTTGCGTCTTTTGCTTCTTTCATCAAGGATAGCTGCCTTTAGATAAGTGAAGTGATGGAAGTTATGCAGCTAGAAAATGTTTTATACGAAGTACGTGGCCCTATGGCATTGATTACTATTAATCGCGCGGAAAAACACAACGCCATCTCGCTGGCCACTTTAGACGACCTTCACACCGCAGTAGACGCTGCAGCTTGGGACGATGATGTTCGTGTTATCACCATAACCGGCGCCGGGGGCAAAGCCTTTGCTGCGGGTTCGGATTTATCTGAGGTGGTACACCGAGATTTTAAAAAGGCATTAGAACCCATTGTTCAGGGTTTGGCCGAAAAACTAGAACGTACTCCGAAGCCAACCATTGCTGCTATTGACGGCATCTGTATGGGTGGCGGCTTAGAAGTAGCCCTTGGTTGTGACCTGCGGATTGCCACACCCAAGTCCAAGTTTGCAACGCCAGAGGGTAAGCTGGGCATTATTCCTGGTGGCGGTGCTACCGCCCGCTTGCCGCGTATTGTCGGCCGTGGTTGGGGCATGGAAATGTTGCTTATGGGCGAACCAATGGGCGCAGATAGGGCACTACAAATTGGTTTGGTCACTCGGTTGGTTGAGTCCGAAGAACTCATAGCGGAGGCAATGCGCATGGCAGAACACCTGGCGAGCTTTGCGCCATTTGTGCCTCGTACCATGAAAGCTATGGTGCATTTTGGTATGGAGGCCAGCCTCGCCGGGGCGCTGATGTTTGAAAAATATGCCCAGGGCGCTTTGGTGCAAACCGAGGATAAGGCTGAAGGGATTAGCGCATTTTTGGAAAAAAGAAAGCCTGAATTCAAAGGGAAATAGCGGACGGATAAGAGTCAAAAGGCAGAGTTTTGTTTACCTGTTTGTTCTCAGTTGGGCTCCAGGGCTTGTGCCTTAAGTACTTCCTGGTGGATACTCATGGCTACATTCAAAGTCCAGTAGGGGAGAAAAATGGCAGTAGATAAGTTCCCAGTAGAAGGCAGTCATATCATGATGTTTGCCCGATCTGTCGGTGACGACAACCAGATTTATTATGACGCAGCGTATGCAAAAGGCACTGAGCCAGGCGGCGTTATTGCACCACCCACATTTGCTCAGTCCAGTGCGCAATTTGACCCAAATTATTTTTTGCGGCCCAAGCCCGGTGAAGATTGGTTTGGTTCCGGCAAAGAAGCCACCGGAATTAAAAAGAAACCCAGTAGCGGTGGCGGCGGTGGTGGCGGCGGTCTGCACGCCGAACAGCACTTTGAATACCATCGACACATTGGCCCTGGTGACGTGCTCACAGCAACGGTCAAGCAAGGCGACGGTTGGGAAAAAGATGGTAAGCGCTCAGGCAAGCTGATTTTTTCTGAAACCATCACCGAGTACCATGACCAAAATGGTGAGTTAGTGATTACTGCGCGTGGCGTGGGCGTTAGAACCGAACGACCAGTGGACCAATAGGGAGCAATTATATGGCACTTTCAGCAAGCAATTTGAATGCTGGCGACACCTATACGGAGTCTCTGGTAGAGGATTTAAAACGTACTCAGATCGTGATGTATGCAGGGGCATCAGGCGACTACAACCCAGTACATACCGATGAGAAGTTCACCAAAGAGCTGGCGGGATATCCCTCAGTTTTTGCACATGGCATGCTGACAATGGGCATGACCGGAACAATGCTTACTAACTATGTAGGCGATGGTCGACTGACCAAGTTCGGTGTGCGTTTCACAAGTCAGGTTTGGCCTGGAGATTCGTTAAATGCAACAGCAACTGTCGAAGACGTTGCTGATGGCATTGTGAATCTTAAAGTCGAAACCACTAATCAAGACGGTACGGTTGTGCTATCTGGTTATGCGGCTGCTCGAGTAGATTAGTCCAGCGGACTGAATGAGGGTATTAAGTCTTAGGAATAGCCGCATTCGCAGAACTGTCAAAGTTAGGGAGCCGCAGGGTTCCCTAACTTTCTCTTCTCTTGGCCTTCATTGCTTAGCTTGGCGCTGCCACTACCACTACCACTTCTCTACTGATGTTCGCAGGTCTAGTTCAAACGTCCAAGCGCGTTTCGGTTGGCTATACAAATAGTCGTAGCCATCAACAATACCGTCTATTGAAATCATCCCTTGTTCGCCTAATTTTTCGGCGTATTCGGGTAGATGTTTCTTAATTTTTTCGCCACCAATGGGGCCGTCTATCACGATATGTCCCACGTGAACGCCATCACGTCCATATTCTTTAGCCATGGCCTGAGCTAAGTTGCGTAGTGCACCTTTTGAAGAGTTAAAGGCGCCAAAGTTTTCTCTGCCCCTGAGAGATGCGCTTGCACCGGTAAATAGCAGCGTGCCACCGTTACCTGCGAAACGATTGACAGCTTCGCGACCAAAAAGAAAGCCGCCAAAGCAACATACCCGCCAGCTATTCTCAAAAAATTCTGCGGACATATCAGCGATACGGCCTGGCGTATTGTTGCCTGTATTGTAGATGGTTACATCTAGGTCAGCGCCTGCACGGTCAAATAAGGCCACGGTTTCCGCTTCATTTGTAGAATCTGCGACCACGGCTTCTGCACTGCCACCATTGGCTTCAATTACAGCTACTACGCTGTCCAATTTAGCCTGTGTTCTGCCCGCTACAAGAACGTGTAGGCCCTTTGTGGCGAAACGTATACATAACTGCGCGCCTAACCCTTCAAGGGGCCCAACGCCGCTGATGATTGCTTTTTTCATGTTTAAGACTCCGCTGGTATGGCTTGTTTAAATGGGCGAACGGCGACGCTTGCGAATAGCCCCGCTAAATAGTAAGGGTCGTTGTCAGCAATGGCTTTAGCATCAGCTAAGCTTTCGGCAGTCATAAAAACGATGGAACCGATCATTTCACTTTGGTCATCGGAGAGCATGGGACCGGCAAAGCGCACTTCTTGGCTGCCCAGATATGCAAGGTGTTTGGGGCGCACGCTTTGTCTAAGTTCACTGCTGTTGGGTTTGTCTTGGCAAATTAGTACGTACAGCATAGTTGGCTCCTGTTGGAAATTTTGTGGTGGGGTTTGAGCAAGGCTTTTGCTTTGTTTAAGCCGGCGCTGATAGCGGGGCTTAAAGTTAGCGCTTTGCCCTTAAACAATTGTAAGGCGTTGAGTGTTGGCAGAGTCCGCTTGGTCTGGGCCTCAGGCTGAGGCCCAGACCAAGCGGACTCTGCGAGCTCAATTTAAATGTGCTTTGAGTTTTTTAACTGCAGATAAGAAGGGTGCCCGAGAGCATTCAAACACTGCTGCTGTGCTGAAAAAGTCATGGACTAAACCTGCGCAACGTACCACTTCTGCTGTGCTACCTGCTGCATTCATTGCAGCGCCATAGGCTTCGCCCTCATCTCTAAGCGGGTCAAATTCAGCAGTCATGATTAACGCGGGTGCCAAGTTAGCTAAGCTTTCAGCTTGTATTGGCGATGCGTTGGGGTGCTTTCGTGCCGCCTCATCTGGGCAATAAGTATCCCAAAACCATTTCATTGTGGCTGTTTCTAGTATGTAACCCGCACCATTCAATGCGTAGGATTCCCTACTTAAGTCATAATCAGTGACCGGGTAGAGAAGGCATTGAAAGGCTATAGTAGGACCGTTTTCGTCCCTAGCCATTTGGCTCATTACCGCCGCGATAGTGCCACCGGCGCTTTCACCTGCAACGCCAATTTTGCCGTTGCCGTTAAGTCGTTTTTGATTTTCTGCAACCCAACAAACGGCCGCGTAGGAATCTACTACGGATGCTGGATATAGATGCTCGGGTGCCAAACGGTAGTCTACTGATACCACCACGAGGTCTGCCAATGTGGACAGTTCTCGGCAGACAGAGTCTGCTGTGTCGATATCACCAATCACCCAGCCGCCGCCGTGGAAGTACACAAGCACCCCGAAAGGGCCATCTCCAGTGGGGTGGTAAACGCGTACTGGAATTTCGCCGAGAGGGCCTTCAATGTGGAGGTCCTCGATTTTACGCACCGGTAAATCAGGGTTTACAGGACGCATAGAACGATAAACGTTCCTGCCATCGGGTATCGGTAGATCTGCTATGCCCGGACCGGGGCCATTTTCTGCCAATTGATCAAACATGGCTTGATATTCTGGTGCTAGTGCCATTGAAATTTCTCCTCTCGTCCCAAAATTAGCTCGGTGAAAGCTACACTAAAGCGTATAAGAACACTATATAGTAGCCACCTTTAGACACTGCGACAGTTTAGGCGTTCGTTCAAATTGAGCGAGAAAGATGCCCAAGTCACCGGTTTAGAGTTAAGATTAAAAATTGACTGATATAGATTTAATGGAGTAAACCGATGACACGGTTAGACAGCGAGCAGGATGAGAAGTTAGCAGCGAAAGCAGCGAAGAATTCCAACAGGTTAGAAAACGTGTTGATGAAGAACCGAACACTGACATTGTTTGGTGAAATTAATCAGGATGTTGCCCGACGCACAGCTGAGAAACTGCTAGCGCTGGCTTTTGAGTCAGACGATCCGATTACTTTGTACATTGGTTCACCCGGCGGTCACGTTGAATCTGGCGACACCATTTTCGATATGATTCGCTTCATCAAGCCAGTAGTGCACACCGTGGGTACTGGTTGGGTAGGCAGCATTGCGACACACATTTATTTGGCGAGCGAAAAAGAGAATCGTTATGCGCTACCAAATACGCGATTTTTGATTCACCAGCCCAGCGGCGGATTTGGTGGTGACGCAACAGATATTCAAATTCACGCTCGGGAGATTGTAAAAACTCGTGAACGCATCAACGGCATTATTGCTACTCAAACAGGACAACCTGTAGAACGCGTCGCTGAAGATACTTCACGTGATTATTGGATGAGTGCTGAAGAGTCCGTGGAATACGGGCTAGTTGGCAAGATCATCAGCGATATCAGCGAGATTGGTTAGGCGTTTTTTGTCAGGCTTCTTAGTTAGGCTTTCTTAGTCAGACGTCTTCGCTAAGGTAGCCGCGGTTGGAGGCTGTTGAAGCTAGTAAATGCAGATCATTTGCAAAAAAAGCCCTTCGGGGCTTTTTTTGCCTTTTGCCTTTCCCGCCTCTTCTGTCTTTTCCGTCTAGCAGCTTCCTAACAACTAGTTTTGCTGCAAAAGCGCTTGAACCTCGGTTTCTAGTGCAAAAATGTGCGGGTCGTCGATGGCTCGAGCGCGAAGTGCTTGAGCAAGTTCCAATAGGTACTCAGTATTTGTACCGCTAGGGCCGATGCTATGAAAAATTTCCTCAGCGATTTGCTTAATGGGTGCTGGCCCGCGGTAGGCCTCGTTGTTTTCATCGGCTATATAGGTAATGCCTGGGACCCCTTTTTGGTTTTCTGAGGTGGTTTCTGATCCCAGCTTCAAACTCAAAGTAAGCCGGGCGTAGCCATTTTTTTCCCGGTGATCTAGCTGCGCGAAAGTTTGCTCAATTTCTTCATTGCTGACCAAATAAGCAACGCCATGGCATTGCCCTTGAGGATCGGGCGCAAGTGTAACCACGCGACCTGGGGCCTCGGGTGTGCCTCTGTGGTCCTCTGAGCCCTGCCAAAAACGTCTTACGTAACCGTCTATTCTTGCTGGTTGTGCTTCTATGAATGGCAGCTCCGGCTTCCAGATAAGCGATCCATAGCCAAATAGCCAAGTAGAAGGTTGCTCATTAACTAGGTCTGTTGCTGGGTTCTGAGTTTGGGTTTTCCGATCAACCTGCTTATTTACTGTCACTTATGATGTCCTAGCTGCTAAGGAGTTGGCGTAACCGCGATTTGTGAATTTTACTTGAGACCTTAACGCTCAGCTCTAAATAAATGGCTAAGAAAGATTTCTTTCGCGGGTTAAGTGTCTGCAGTAGGACCGCAGTTTGAGCGAAAACTTTGCTTACAGTAAATTCAAAGAGTAAATTCAAAGGATAGCAGGGAGAAGAATCCAAGCTCTAATAAAGGCTTATAACTAAGCTCATGGCTTGAAATACATTGACGCGGCGTGACGAAACCATGCGGCAGTAGGGGAAAAATAATGACTTACAGCAATTATGAGCTGATAAAGGTAGTAGTGGCTGGTCGAGTGGCAACTGTGACCATAGATAACCCGCCTATTAATCTCATCACGCAAGCGCTTTTTGCTGAGCTGCGGGATTTAGTGGGTGCATTAAAAGACGATCCGGATTTGACCGTAGTGGTATTTAAGAGTGCGGATCCAGATTTCTTTTTGGCGCATTTTGATGTGTCCTCCATTTTACAATTTCCAATCGACAGCCCAGCAGAAAAGGCTACCGAAATCAGCGCCTATCACCTAATGTGCGAACGCCTGCGCACTATGGACAAAGTCACTATCGCGCAGATTGAAGGACGTGTCGGCGGTGGTGGCAGTGAATTAGTTTCTAGTATGGACATGCGTTTTGGTGTGAAAGGCAAAACGGTTGTTAATCAAATGGAAGTGCCTCTAGGTATTTTGCCGGGCGGTACGGGCACCCAGAGACTGCCGCGGTTGGTAGGCCGCGGACGCGCCATGGAGATTATTTTGGGCGGAGATGACTTAGATGCGGAAACTGCTGAGCGTTGGGGTTATTTAAACCGCATTTTTGACCCGGTGGATATTGAAGCCCATGTGTATGCACTAGCTAATCGTATCGGTAGTTTTCCTGTCGAGGCTGTGCGGCTGGCTAAGGCCTCAGTCACTGCGGCGGAGTTGCCCCTGGCTCAGGGTTTACAAGAAGAAGGCTATTTGTTCGCGCGATTGCTCAGAACGGAGTCTGCTCAGACCAATATGCGTGAATTTTTGGAGATTGGTGGGCAAACCCGTGAAGGCGAACTCAAAGTAGGTGAGCTTGCGGCTGCGTTGGGTAAGCCTAAAATCGATTGATCGATTTAGCTTTTCAGGCGTTGAACGTGTTTGGGCAGTGCAGGCCTTTTTTTAGTCAGTCGCCCTCACGTTCTAAAATTTGAGTAGAAAATAGTCGCCAGACTCTTTAGCGAGTTTGGCAACTATCTCTATGCGGGAAGACGATTTCCTAAGCCGGCGATTGCGCAGATAATCTTGGCGCTTGGGCGCTGCATATGATGTGAGCAATAACGTTGCGCTCTTTGTCGACTACACCACTGCCAATGACATAGATTTTGGTGGCATTCCTGAAGTCGCAGACGGAACCAATAGAATTGATCCAAATGAGATAGACCTCAATACACTATCATTTGGCTTGAAGTACTCGTTCTAGAGTAGCTTCTCCAAGTAAGAGGGGAGAATCGCTTAAATTGGGGTGCCGTAAAAGACACTAAGATTTCGATAGTTAGAAACGTTGGGCCGGGCCCCATATATTCTAAGTCCAAAATTCTCTTGCCAAGACCCTATTGCAAAAGCTTTTTTTGAAGTCGTATATTTATTGGGACTTGTTGATGATCCAGTCGGAGGGGACAAATTCTATGTCGTAACATTCGGGAATATCTTCGTCTATATATTGATTGATATAGGCAATCAGACTGCCAGCCTGAGTTATGAATTCCCCTTTATAGAATTTCAAAATCTCAGATAAATAGATTTTCTTTTCCCCAGCTACAACTTTGAGGTTGCTCGGTGTAGCAAAAAATTGTTTGGCTTCTCTGTTTAAAACTTTATCCAACGATGATTCTGCAAAGGGTGCCTGGGGCAAAACCGGGCAGCTTATAGACATGCAATTCAATGCAAAATGTATTCGTGGGTCGGCTAGCGCTCGAATTTATTTTTCGTACTTATATAATGACTTTTTGCGGTTGGCGACTCGATATCGTTAGAAAAAGAGGAATTTTACCTTTATCAGACCGGCATTGGTGTGATGAATACCATTTTCTAATACCGCAAACTTCGCAATGGCGTTGTAGGCATTGATACGGTGGGCAAGTCTTTGGTCCGGTTTCGAGAATGCTTGTTGCGGGTCAGTCTCAGCCACGTAGCGAACGTAGCGGTGTAGTCGTTGTGTGTTGTTTTGTACGCCTTTGAAATCTACTTGGCCATTAGAGTTAACATGTTTTTTTAACACGTTGGCCCAGTCGTCAATGGGGTTGCTTGCACCGATTTTGTTTGCGTTTGAATTGTCTGCGCTTTGAATTGTTTCGGGAACGTTTACCACCGCACTACCAGTTGTTATTAAAAGCAAACTCAGAGCTTCGATGAAAGCTAAAAGTTGTCGAGTAAGGTTTGGGGTAGAGCTTTGGCCGACTAAATTTTTTCCTATTGCGTGCATGTTATTTTTCCTCACCACTAACATTGTTGTCTGGCTTTCATTTTAGCCTTCTCTTCGCGGTATCTCGCTTTTTGCTCCTACCGTTGGTCGGAGTGACGGCTTACTGAGGAGGTGTTTGCAGGAAAATTTGGCAAATGGCGTCGGATGCCGGTGGATACAGGTTAAAAAAATGCATAAGTTCGGGCTAAGTGTTGAGTGTGAGGCCGGTTAAGTTTTTTCAGTTGGCCAGAAAGTCATCGGCAGCAGAATGAAAAGCGTAGATAGGCAGGTGTTAGGCGTACCGCTTGATCAATGACTGCGCGGCTAGGGCAAAAATAATTGTCGGCAGCGCAACGGCTATGATTGAGGGCACGCCAAACACTATGGCTGTGGGTGCAAAGAGATCTTGTAGATATTTGAAACCTAATCCGACGAAGATGCCAATCGTCAGGCGTTGCCCCATGCCTGAGCTGCGCAGTGGGCCAATCACTATTGCCAGCGCTAACAGCGCCATGCCAAAAAAAGTCAGGGGTTTGAGTAGTCGAGACCAATAAACAAGCTCGTATTCAGTGGCTGAAAAATTTTGTTGATCGAGGAAAGCGATCTGATTATGAATACCTATCAATGGCATTTTGCGTGGCTCTAGAAACGCTTGGCTAGCTAGGAGCTTGGGCGTCATGGGAGTTTGCCAGAGCATCTGCGAAAAATTTTCCGCCTGAGTAGCAATATTGTCAAGTTGGGTACTTCTGCCGTTGTAGAGCATCCAAGTTCCGCTGCCCTCATTATATTTTGCAGATTCTGCGCGCAGGCTTTGCGTAAGTTGATGCCGCTCATTTACGGAATAGCGCACGACACCCAATAAATCACCATTAGGCTTTAAGCTACTAATTTGTACATATTCACCGCCATCCCGGAACCACAGCCCACCTTTTCGGCTTAACGCGTCTTCGCCATACTGCGCCTTTTGTTTAGCACGCTCTCCGGCTTGCTCTCCCAAGGGCGCCAGATACTCGCTCAGACTAAAGCTCACGCACAGGCAAATAATGAGGGACGGAATTAGCCCTGCTAATAGTCGCATTGGCGATACGCCAGCGACCCTTGCGGCTGTCAGTTCGCCGTTTTCTGCAAGGCTGCCGAGAGACAGTAGATAGCCAAGAAATACGCAGTAAATGAGTAACTCGTCAATTCTTCGAGGCAGAGTTTGCGCCATATAGATAAGCGCATCAATAAACCCATAGCTGGCCTGACTTTCGCCTAGCTCCTCAAACAGTGCAAATAGGCTGGTAATACTGACTAGCGATAACAGGGTCAGAAAAACTGCAAGGGTGGCGACCCGAGTTAGGTAGCTATCGAGAATTTTCATGAGAACCCTCTGGCAACTGGGTAGCGCGCGTCAGCTGCTTAATCGCTTGGTCCGCATTAAAGAAAATCGCGCCGCTGATAGTCTCTGCGATGTCTGTATTACTCAGTTGTTTCATCAGTGGACCTTTAATGTCGCTCAGGCTCAGAGAAATATTTGCCTCACTAAGGTGGCTGTTCAGCCTATAGAGCATTATCAAACCGGTGGCATCAATCATATTCACCGAACTGCAAACAATAACTAAGTGCTGAGTGTCTTTGCGTCGTAAAGCGCGCCTTAAAAGTCGATCTTCTATTTGTGTGGCGTTGGCGAAGTAAATATTTTCGTCTACCCGAAGGGCCAAGATCTTTGCGTAAGTTGTTACCTCGAAGCGCTTAACAGAACGAAAATGTTCTGTGTCACCAAGGCGTCCTACCTGTGTGATATTGGGCTTGCTAGAACTGCGTATAAACAGTGCGATAGAAATACCCACACCAGCGAGTAAGCCAACTTCTACGCCAAAAATCAGCACCAGTGACATAGTGGCTAATTCTGTCCAACTGTCGTGCCGGTAAATGGACCAATGTTTACGCGAGCTCTTGAAATCAATCAGGCCTATGACAGACACAATGACAATGGCCGCCAATACTGCCTTGGGTAAATTGGCGAAGAGACCGGTAAAAAAGGCCAGGGTAACAACCACTACCAACGCGCAGAATAGGGAGCTTACAGGGGTTCGTGCGCCCGCTGAATAGTTGACGCTAGAGCGTGAAAAAGAGCCGGCTACGGGATAAGCGCCGGTAATCGCTGCGCCTACATTTGCGGCGCCCAAGGCAAACAGTTCTTGGTGAGGGTTAATTCGGGTTTGCTGTTTTGCCGCCAGAGTGGTGCCAATCGAATAACTTTCTACGTAAGTAATGATGGCGATGATTGCAGCAGCGGGCAGCAAATTTAGCCATAGCTCTAAGTCGAAGTCAGGCCATACAATGCTGGGTAATCCCGCTGGGACAAATCCAACGGTCTGTAGATCTGAACTGAGCCCAAATGCGCCGACTATGATGATGCTGAAGATGGCCGCCAGCATTGGGCCTGTGCGTGTAGCAGGGTGGTCATGAGTTTGCTCAACACCAAACAAAGTTAGGCACTGGCCAATTAGCCACTTGCTAGCCATTAAAAATATTAGGGTGCACACGCCGAAAGTTAGAGTTACAGCATCTAATTGATAAGTTGCGCTAAGAAAACTGACCAAATCTGCTAGAGGGCTCTCCGCTTCGTCCAGCGTCATACCACTCAACGCAGGTAACTGGCTGACTATTATTAGAATAGCGGCAGCATTTACAAAACCGGTGATCACGGGGTGACTCAGAAGGTTCACTAGCCCGCCCATTTGGAAAAGCCGAAGCAGCCACAAAATGCCAGCAATTTGCAGACATAGCACCGCGGTGATCGCCAAATAGGCGTCGCTGTATTTCGGCGCGTACTGGCTCACCGTTGCAGCTACCAATAGAGCAGCCACTGCTACAGGCCCGACTACCATTTGTTTGGAGCTGCCAAAAATGGCATAGATGACCATAGGCAAAAGGCAGGCATAAAGTCCAGACTGGGGCGGCACTCCGGCAAGGTAAGCATAGGCCACGGCCTGCGGTATGGTGACCATTCCCACCACTAAGCCGGCAAGTAAATCGTGGCTGAGATCTTGGCGTCGGTAGTGGGTGAGCACTGCAACCAGCGGCACAAAATTTCGCCAGCCTCGAAGGCCGAGAGCCGCGCGCATGCCCAATCTCATAGCTTGACCATAAAGTGTATGCGTAAGTTGCTGTTGTTATGCAGGATCATGCCTTCAGTTTAACAGTAGTCTTTGGATTATTGATGCCCAGTTTGTGCATTGCAGAATAAACCTGATGCGAGTGGGTGATGGTTATAGATACTCTGAGGCGGTAGCATTAAATCGTAATAATCTTGGTAGCTGTCGGCCTAGGTCATTTGCTCTATATAATGTGGGCTAAGAGATACCTCATTCAGGCTGTGCGGTTGTCAGTTAAAGCTGCTGCTTCGAAGTGCTCAGCTGAAAGCTATAAGTTAAAGGCGCCCAGTTAACAGGGCAAAGTTAAAGAAGGAAGTTACATGATGGAAACTAAAGCCGCCGTGGCGTTCGGTCCAGGTCAAGATTTGAGTATAGAAACGGTTCGACTCGCCGGTCCTGGTCCAGGAGAAGTGCTGCTTGAAATAATGGCTACGGGTATTTGTCATACCGACGCCTTTACCCTATCTGGTGGAGATCCTGAGGGTATTTTTCCATCTATTTTAGGCCATGAAGGTGCTGGCATAGTCCGCGAAGTAGGCGCTGGCGTGTCATCGGTAAAAGCCGGAGATCATGTAATTCCTCTTTATACCCCTGAGTGCAGGCAGTGTAAGTTCTGTTTGTCAGGCAAGACCAACTTGTGTGGCGCCATTCGTGAGACCCAAGGCAAGGGCCTAATGCCTGATGGCACTTCTAGATTTTCTCTGGGCAGTGATCCCATTTATCACTATATGGGTACGTCTACTTTTGCCAATTTCACGGTGCTACCAGAAATTGCTGTAGCCAAAATAAGGTCTGACGCGCCGTTTGATAAGGTCTGTTACATCGGTTGCGGCGTAACCACCGGACTAGGTGCGGTGATGAATACGGCCAAAGTAGAAGCCGGCTCAAATGTCGCTATATTTGGGCTGGGCGGTATTGGTTTGAATGTTATTCAAGGTGCCCGTATGGCCGGGGCCGAACGGATCATCGGCATAGACCTCAATGACGGGCGTAAAGAGTTAGGAGAAAAATTTGGCATGACAGATTTTATCAATCCAAACTCTGTAGACAACGTTGTTGAGGCCATAGTAGATATGACAGATGGCGGCGTAGATTATTCTTTTGAATGCATCGGCAACACTGAAGTGATGCGTCAAGCATTGGAGTGCTGTCATAAGGGTTGGGGCGAAAGCATTATTATTGGTGTTGCCGCGGCGGGCCAGGAAATTGCCACGAGGCCATTTCAGTTGGTTACCGGACGAGTATGGCGCGGCACTGCTTTTGGTGGCGCTAAGGGCCGTACTGATGTGCCAAAAATAGTTGATTGGTACATGGAAGGTAAAATAAATATTGATGATTTGATAACGGACACATTTGCTTTAGAAGACATAAATAAAGGTTTCGAGGCAGTACATTGTGGTGAAGGCATTCGTTCGGTGGTCGTTTACTAATGGCGGCTCCTACCGACAGCAATCAGTGGCTGGATTTGGTGCGCGAAGAAATTATAGATCCTGAGAGGATGATCTGTGATCCCCACCATCATCTTTGGGACCACGATCGCAATGCCTATTTACTGCCAGAATTATTGGCGGATATAGGGCAGGGGCATAACGTGGTTAGCACGGTTTTTGTCGAGTGCGGGTCTATGTACAGTGCTAGTGCTGATCAGGCTATGGCTCCGGTAGGAGAGACAGAATTTGTAAATGGCATAGCGGCTATGTCAGCGTCAAATCAATACGGGCCGGCCAGGGTTTGTGCGGGGATTGTCAGCTATGCAGACCTAGATCTGGGCGTTGACGTTGGGCCGGTATTAGACGCGCATATGGCTGCATCTTCTAGGTTCCGCGGTATTCGCCATGCTGCGGGCTGGGATGCCAGCGAATCAGTGCGTAATTCGCACACCGACCCCATTGAACATTTATTCTTAGATGAAACTTTTCATCAGGGTTTTGCCCAGCTACAAAAGCGCGGTTTAACTTTTGACGCGTGGTTGTATCACCCGCAAATCAGTGAACTGACGGCTTTGGCCGAGGCCTTTCCAAAGGTTACTATTATATTTGATCATTTCGGCGGCCCCTTAGGAATAGGCCCCTACGCAGGTAGGGGGGAAGAAATCTTTGAGCAATGGCAAAAGGATGTAGCGCAGTTGGCCCTATGTCCTAACGTGGTAGCAAAATTAGGTGGCATAGTGATGCCAGTAAATGGTTTTGCTTGGCATAAGCGCGATAAACCTGCAACGTCAGATGAAATAGTTGCAAGTACGGGTCGCTTTCATGATTTTACCATTGAAGCATTTGGCCCGGAGCGCTGTATGTTTGAGAGTAATTTCCCTGTTGATAAGCAAAGCTGTTCCTATCATGTACTTTGGAATGCGTTTAAAAAAATCGCGGAGAAACATACACAAACTGATCAGCAATGGCTGTTTCATGACACCGCCAGCCAAGTTTATCGTTTGCGCTAGTAGGGTGGGTTTTACATTCGAGTTCTGCACTCGGCAGATGTTATGCAGAAATCAATTAGCAGTTAAAAGGCAAGGAGGGGAATATGACGATAGAGGTAATTGGTGCAGGGTTCGGACGTACAGGGACGTTGTCGCTCAAATTTGCCCTCGAAACACTAGGTTTTGATAAGTGTTATCACATGATGGAAGTGCCGCTAAATCCTTTTCACAGTAACCTCTGGAGCAGCGTGGCCAAAGGTCAAAGTATTGATTGGGCGCAGCTTTTTGCGGGTTATAAGGCGTCGGTTGATTGGCCGTCCGCAAATTTTTGGCGGGAGCAATGTCAGGCCTATCCGCAGGCTCGAGTTATTCTGTCGCTACGAGATGCCGATAAATGGTACGAAAGCGTTATGAACACCATTTGGCGCGCCTCCCAGCATGCGCGTTTAGATGCGGAAAATAGAAAAGATGAAGAAGCTCTAGCCCGCTCGGCAATGGTTTATGAGGTTATTTGGAACGGGGTTTTTGCTGGACGTATGGATGACAAAGCCCATGTAATAGAGTGCTATGAAAAGCATAACCAAGAAGTTATAGACAATGTGCCCGAGGATAATTTACTGGTTTATCGTCCAGGCGATGGCTGGGAACCGTTGTGCGAATTTTTGCAACGGCCTGTTCCAGAGAAAGACTATCCTCGGGTTAACTCTACTGATGACTTCAACCGTCGTTGGGGCAAATAGCGGTAACTTTTGGATCTCTACTTAAACAGCCTAATTGTCTGGCTTTGTAGAGAAGCTGTTGCTAGAAAGGGTCGCTGGTGTAAATTGTCGGCGGTGCTAGTGATTCACCAATTCTGCCGCTCTCTTGTAGGGCGAGTTGTCTATTTGTTCAATCCAAGCGTGGTTAGGATCAGGTACGCGACGCTGGCTAAGACTATATAAGCGACCAATCCCAAACCCACGGCTCTCCACGTGGAGTGAAATTTCCCCTGCATTTCTGTAAAGGTGGTCAGCATGCTGCCTTGCACAACATGAGTTATAAATAATACTCCCAGTACTTGAGCGATGTTTATCAGTAACGGCAGTGTGAAATCTACACTGAGCAGCTCACCTTCTTCGGTTACTACAGGTTCAACAAAATTCGCCACAGCAATTGAACTAAGACAAAACGCAAACAGGCTAATGGCTAGGGCGATATACCCGGGTTGTTTCATACCCAAAGCGCGATAGTTTTCACTGATTAAGAAGCCGCCGGCTAAAAGAGAGCCGAAGAAGGTAGCTATACCTATGGCTTGCAAGGAATACAGTTGAGGCAGTTTGCTGGGTGACGAATTGTTGTCAGTCATATTAGTTTTTCTTATTTACGAAATTGTAGTCGGATGGATCAAAGCGGCCGCCGTATTCTGATACTTCAAAGGCTTCAGCAAAAGCTAAATCTGCATAATCGGCAGATTCTAAGGAAGCTTTGCTTGTTCGCGCCTGAGTCACAATTTTTGCTACCGCTTTAGGTTTCGCTAGATAAAATTTACGCAACCAGCTTTCTTTGTCGTCCGCGTTAACGGTCATACCCATAATCTTTGGCAACCATTCAAAAACTTGAGTTTGGTGGCAGGCAAGCATGCCGAGAACGGTGTCGATATGATCCCCTATATCAACTACCCAATCTAACCGGTGGGGGCGAGGATCTTGAAAGCGATCGTACGCGAGTAAGATTGCTGGCATCTGCTTCATAGCAACCTGGTCTGGCGCTATGGCTGGCACTTGCAACAGGTAGGCAGAATCTTGCACGAGTTGTCCTGTAGCGCGATGATCTGGGTGGTAGTCGACTACTCTATGGGTGACGATGAGGTCGGGCGCAAAAGTGCGGATACATCCAATGAGCTTCTTTCTTAACCCAATGCTCGCAATTAACTCGCCGTCTGCTTGATCCCATATTTCAAGCTCCGCGCCGACTATATTGGCGGATAGCCTTGCCTCCTCGGCGCGGCGTATTGCTAATTCATCTGCGCGTTTTTGGTGATGACCAGCGTTGCCGTTGGTTAAACAAAGCACCTTTACTTTATGCCCGGCTTTAGTCCAAGCGCTGATAAGTCCACCAGCACAAAATTCAGCATCATCTGGGTGGGCAGCGACAAACAATAGCTTTTTTTTTTGCATAATTGTTCGTTTCTCAATAGTTAGTGTTAGAGCGCTGGCGCGTCTTTGTGGTGGCGAGTTGCGTCTTCAAATAGTTGCGCAATTTGCAGCAGTGCAAGGTCCCCGCGGGGCCGGCCAACTATTTGTACGCCCACTGGTAAGCCGCTTTTTGTGAATCCTGCAGGTACGGAAATAGCGGGCAGTCCTGTCACTGTAATCATGCAGCATACCGCCATCCAATCGAGGTAAGTTTGCATTTTCACGCCGTTTATCTCTTTAACCCACTCCTCGCTAGCGGCAAAAGGCGGTACTTGGGCTGCAGGAAGAATCAGCACGTCGTAGCATTGAAAAAACTTCACCGCCCGGGCGTATATTTTTGAGCGAGTGGCTTCTGCATGCATAATTTCGTCAGCGGAAAGTTGCATGCCCTTGTCAATATTCCAGATAGCAGTGTCTTTTGCATCAAGCCGCCATGCAGGGAAATTTTTCTCTAAATTGTCACCTAAGGGGCGTAAGCCAGCAGCGCGCTGAACTTGAAAGACTTCCATAGCGCCTGTTAGATCCGGGGCGTCTGGAGTGACGCTAGCGCCTAAATTTGCAAAAACTTCTCCCGCTGCGCGAATAATATCGGCCACTTCCTGATCGACTTCCAAGCACCCTAGGTCAGTGCTCACCGCAACCTTTAAGGTGCTTGGTTCTCGAGTCGCGATCAGGCCATCAAAAAAATGGTATCCCGGCTCGGGGAGAGTTAGCGGATCGCTGGGGTCTGGTCCGGCCATTGCCGAAAACAGCAGAGTGGTGTCTTTGACCGTCTTAGCCATAGGCCCAGTGGTGACCATGCGGCCATACCAAGCAAAACTTTTGTTGCAGGGCATGCGTCCAATTGAAGGTCTAAAGCCCACAACATTACAAAAGCTGGCTGGATTGCGCAGAGAGCCACCAAGATCGCTACCATCCGCTAGCGGTAACATTTGGGTGGCTAGCGCCACAGCCGCGCCGCCACTGCTACCTCCAGCTGTTTTACTGGAGTCGTAGGGATTTAGGGTGATACCAAAGAGCGAATTGAAGGTGCTGGAACCAAAACCGAATTCAGGCATGTTGGTGTGACCAATAAAAATTGCACCGGCTTCACGCAGGCGAGCGGCCAATTCGTCGTCTGCAGTTTCTAGACGGCTCGCAAAGGGTTTAAAACCCCAAGTTGTAGGGAAGCCTTTCATGGCTACCGCATCTTTCAGTGCCATTGGCAGACCGTGCAGTATGCCTCTCTCCGCTACAGGCACACTATCTGCTTGCCGCGCCAGCACCATTGCATGATTATAGTCGAGCAGATTCACTATGGCATTAAACTTGGGGTTTAACGCATTTATACGTGCGTAAACGTTCTCCATTATGGCCACCGCTGTGGTGACGCCACTTTGCAGATCACGGCACAGTGAGATAGCGTCCTGCCAAATGGGTTCTGGCGTTTGAGTTGTATTAGTCATAGTTTATCGAATATAACCAGTAGAGTAAGTCGGCGTACACTACTTTGCGGTTGGTTTCATTAAACATTTCATGTCTACCAGCCGGATAAATTTTCGTTGTCACTTTAAGGTCAGCTTTTTCGTAGCGCTTTATGAGTGCATTAATGCCGCGCCCTTTGCCGTGTACCGGGTCTGCTTCACCAGAAATAATCATTACCGGAATATCTTTATTGATGCGGGCTATGTTGGCCTTTTGAGTGCTTTTACTTAAGCCATCAAACATGCCTCTAAGGCCATCTGCAGTCAAGATAGCCCCGCAATAGGGGTCTGCTATGTATTTGGCAACCTCTTGTTTGTCTCTACTCAACCAGGCAAATCCGCCGTTGGCGTCACCGGCTTTAGCAAAGGCTTTGTTGTTTGCGCTGAACAAGTTTTTGCTTAGCCATGGGCTGTGCGCTGCAGGATGCAACCTCCAGGTGTCGAATTTTGCAATGGCTTGCCCGAGGAGGCTGATCAAGCTTGGCATATGCCCGGGCGAGCCGCTCAATACAAGGCCTTTCAAGGACTGGCCGTAACTATAGAAATATTGCTGCGCCAGCATGGCGCCCATGCTGTGACCAATAATGACGGTGGGTTTAGCATTTTTTTGTTCTAGCCAGTCTTGCAGAAATTTTAGATCTTCTAATGTTTCATGCCAGCCGTTGTAGCCCATATCGCCCTGTTCGGTAGCGCCAAAGAGGCTGCCGCCATGACCGCGCTGATCATGGGCTAAGACATTGAAGCCAGCCCCATTCAACTGCGCGGCCAATGGCTTATAGCGGCCAGCATGTTCACCCATGCCGTGGGCAATAAGAATATTTGCTTTCACCTTTGTTGCTGGGTCGCATGTCCAGTGATGAACATTAATTCTGTGGCCCTTACGCCGGAGGAAGAAAGTCTCTGTAGATGCCGTCATATATTCAGTTTTCTATTTCGTTAAATTTGTTCTAGCTGCCAAATGGGCACAGCTATAGGTTTGCGTATAAACAAACCGCCGCCAACACTGCAAAAGTCCTTGGCCAAATGTTTTCTATACCATTGGCTGGGCCGCAGTCGCTGCCTCATATCAGTGGTTTGCTCATCACAGATAGGCAAATCTTCTTCAGTTAGAACACTCAAATACAGGCATTGGCGGGTCAGCTTGGCTAGGTTTTTAATGGCCTTGGCACAGTCGGCGTTATTCAGATAGGCCAAAACATCGTTGCAGATAACTAGGTCGTATTGTTCGGCTTGTGTTGCTCCGAAATCGACCACCGAGCCTTTGTGCCAGCCATGCTGCTGACAAAGGTAGTCACTGATCTCCACGCCAGTGGCGTTGGCGTTGGGCAGCACTTTCTCCAAGCTGGTTAAAAATTGACCTAAACCGCAGCCTAAATCTAGCACACTCTTTATGTCTATTTGCAGGTAAGCAATATAAGCATTGATCAACGCTACCTGTCGTTCCTGTTCCTGGGTAGAGACAGCTTGGGTGGCTTCATCTAAATAAAATTTTTCGTAGTAGGCTTTGTCGAACAAGATCTTTTTCACTCTCAAGTCCCTATGTTTTGATTCTAAAGCGCTGCCTTTCTAACGGAGAGGCCCCACCCTGCTGGGGCAGCAACTTGCAATTCACTGAGCGTGCTCTAGTGTAGGTGGCCTCCTAAGTTTAAGCGAACGTATATGAGTATCTCTAACGACGTCCAAGACCAAAACCTGGATCGTCTTATTTTCTTCGGCAGTGTTCTTATTATTTTCTCTCTTTGCATCCCGTTGGCGCTTTTCCCAAAGCAAGGTGCCGAAATGTTGGGTGCTGCGTTCAACTACTTAACGCAGAACTTCGGCATTTTTTACGTGGTGGGATCTGTCGCCACGGTAGGTTTTTTGGGCTTTATCGCGTTTAGTCGGCACGGCGCCATTAGGCTTGGCGATGAAGCGCCAGACTTTTCAACCGCTAGTTGGTTTGCAATGTTATTTTGCGGTGGTATCGGCACCAGTGTGCTGTATTGGGGCTCCGTTGAATGGGCTTACTATTTTCAAACGCCACCCTTTGCGGTAGAACCCAAAAGTGCTGAGGCGTTGCGCTGGGCGGGCAGCTATCCAATTTTTCATTGGGGCATTATGGGTTGGGCGTTTTATTGCCTGCCCGGTGTTGCGGTAGCTTATAGCTATTATGTGCGCGGGGTTAAGTCTCTGCGCCTGAGTGATGCCTGTGAGCCGATTATTGGTAAGCACTCCAGAGGCGTATTAGGCCGTACAATTGATCTACTTTTTGTTGTGGGATTAGTCGGCGCTTGCAGTACTGGTATTGCACTTGCGGTGCCACTAATTGGAATGTCTGTCGCGGATTTATTCTCTTTAGACCGAGAGGCTTGGGGGTTTTCCTTAGATCTCTTCGTTATATTTGTTGTGACCTGCGTCTTTGCTTCCAGTGTTTGGCTAGGTCTTGAGAAGGGTATTAAGCGGCTCAGTGATCTGAATATCATTATGGCTATTTTTTTACTGGCGTTTATTTTGATCGCTGGGCCAACCCTTTTTATGGTGGAAATGGGTTTCGATTCTCTGGGTCATATGGCGCAAAACTTCATCCGCATGAGCACCTGGACCGATCCTCTGGGCACCTCTAACTTTGTTGAGTCTTGGACAGTTTTCTATTGGGCTTGGTGGCTTGCGCTAGGCCCTTATATGGGCATTTTCATTACTAAAATTTCTAAGGGTCGAACGCTCAAGCAGTTGATTTTGGGCTGTGTCTGCTTTGGCACCTTGGGCTGTTTCCTGTTCTTCTCAATACTTGGCAATTACGCGGCTTACCTAGAGCTCAATGGCCTTTTTCCAGTGCTTGAAACTCTAGAAACCCATGGCCCGCCGGCGCTGATTGTGGCGGTGCTTGGAACCTTGCCTATGTCATCGCTAATATTGGTTGTGTTCACGCTAGTCTGCGTAATTTTCGCCGCGACCAGCTATGACTCCGCGTCTTATACGCTGGCTGCCTCAGCAACCAAGTCGCTGGATTCTAACGAGCATCCTGCCCGTTGGCATCGCGTGTTTTGGGCATTCTTGCTCGGTGTACTGCCCATTACTCTGGTTTACTTAGGCGGATTAGAGCCACTTAAGTCTGCGGTCACTTTGGTTTCAGTGCCTTTGTATGCTGTGATTGTGTTGCTTACTCTGTCTATGTGGAAATCAATCAAGCAAGCGGAAAAAGATAAGGCGCGATCATCAGACGCGAGTTTGTCAGAAGTGAGTTAGGTGCGGTCGAAATTTTTTGCACTACGCTAACGTGGCAACGGATTAAGTAATATTGGCTAAATAACAAATTTTTTTGGGGAGACAAGTGCATGGCTGATGAACAAGCGTTACATTTTCAATCTTTGTCGAATATCTGTCGGCAGCTTAAGAGTGGGGCCTTGTCCTCTGTGGCGCTCACCCAGTATATGTTTGAACGCATTCACAGATTGGACGGGCAAACTCTGAGTTTTGCTCGGCTGCTTGAAGAGCAAGCCTTAATAACCGCTGCGGCAAGAGATGAGGCTCGTGCCAAAGGTCAGCCTTTAGGCGCATTGCACGGCGTACCTATTGCCATTAAGGATCTGCTCTATACCAAAGACATAGTCACCGCCTCTGGCACCTTGGTGATGCAGGACTTTCGTCCAACTTTTGATGCAACGGTTGTCACGCGGCTCGAGCAAGCGGGCGCCGTGATCATTGGTAAAACACAATTAACAGAAGGTGCTTTTGGTCATCATCATCCAGATATTCCAGCGCCAATAAATCCCTGGCATAAGCGTGCTTGGAGTGGTGTTTCATCTTCAGGCTCCGGCGTCAGTGTTGCTGCTGGGTTAGCGTTTGCAGCCTTGGGTTCTGACACAGGCGGCAGTATTCGTTTTCCATCGGCTAGCTGTGGTCTAGTTGGACTGAAGCCCACTTATGGCAGGGTCAGTTTGTATGGCGCTTTTCCACTGGCTGGCAGCCTTGATCATATTGGCCCTATGACCCGTAGTGTAGAAGATGCCGCGCGTATGCTTAGTGTTATGGCGGGCTACGACGAAAACGATCCCGGCTCCGTGAACGCAAGTGTGCCCAATTATTTGGCCGACGTTGTTGCTGAAGGCTCTAACGAATGCTCTGAGGTGAGTTTTGCAGGCGTACGTATAGGTGTTGACTGGGATTATGTCAGTAATGGTGTGGCGCTTGAAGTAAGCCAAGTCGTCCGCGATACGCTTGATGCACTGAGCAAACTGGGCGCTGAGATTTGCCCGGTAGTTATGCCAGAAAGTTATAAAATTTTGGCCAGTGGCTGGGCGGTGACCACGGGTGTTGAATGCGCCAAGGCGCATAGCGAATTTTACCCACAACAAAAAGCTGAGTACGGGCCAGATTTGGCAGCCCTTATTGATTTAGGCTTGCGGGTGACAGCAGAAGATTATGCTCAGTTAGAGCGCATTCGACGCGATTTCACCGCGCAAATGGAACAAGTGCTAACTCAGGTCGATGTCATGATTAGCCCATGTATGCCCATAGCCACACCGGACATTGAAGTGATGTCTGAACTTAGTCCTGAAGAAGGCCAGGCAGATTTTTTAACATTCACAGCGCCATTTGATTACTCCGGTCATCCAACACTGACATTGCCGTCAGCACTGGATGCCAATTCACGACCAGCATCGTTTCAATTGGTGGCGGTCAAACTAGGCGAAGCCAATTTGCTTAGAGTAGGCTCAATGATCGAGCAAAGTTTGCCCCGGTTGTCCTACCCGGAATTGGATCAAGCCGGCACGTAGTGATTACTAGTTAAGGAGTAATAAATGGATCAACAAAGCACTTTTTATTATGCAGATCCAACGGTAAAAGACCCCGCGTACTTTTTGTGCCCGCCTCCCGAAAATGCAGAGCAACGCGATCCGGGTAGAGTCCCAGGACAGCATAAGGTTGAAGATGTGCGCGGCTACATGTCAGCGCTAAACATTGATCAACAGGGTTTGGCATTTGTGCAGCAGCACTCTGCGACCACCGATTTCTACGATGATGAGGCGGTACGCAATACTTACTATCCAGAAGTTCAAGACTTGGTCAAGGCCCATACGGGCGCTAAGGAAGTTTTTGTCTTTGATCACAATGTGCGCAACAAAGATATAGCTGGCTCTGACCAAAAATCTCAGCGGGCACCTATTCAAAACCCGGTAAAGTCTGTGCACAACGACTATACGGAAATTTCAGGGCCTCAGCGCGTTCGGGACTTTTTGCCAGACCGCGCTGAAGAACTGGTTAACCAGCGTTTTGCCATGATCAATGTCTGGCGGCCTATTGTTGGGCCTGTGTTGCAAACGCCCTTTGCCGTAATAGATGCGGGTTCTATCAGTAAAGACGATTTCATTCCCATTGATTTGGTTTACACCGATCGTGTTGGGCAAATTTATATGGTCCGCGATAACCCTAAACACCGTTGGCTGTATTTGTCGGAAATGCAGCATGCTGAGGTAATGTTGTTGAAGTGCTTTGATTCAGACCTCAATGTGCCTGCGCGATTTACCGCTCACAGCGCCTTTGAGTTGCCGGCGCAGTCTACCGATGCAGAGCCATTGCCAGGGCGGCAGAGTATTGAAGTGCGAACGCTGGTTTTTTACTAGCACTAGATAAAGTGGCGGCGAAAAATTAGGGTCTGCAATTTCCCAATCAACCGGCTAGTGTTTTTCCCTAATGTATAAGTTAGCGTTAGATAATGATGCTCCCGCGCCCAAGACGTTATTTTCCTAATCTGGTGAAAGGATATGACAACTTTTCTGTCTATTGCCGCAATGCTCGTTTCTCAAAATACAGCGAGTCAAAATTTTGAACGCGCACTCGTCTCTGCTGCCATAGATAGGACTAAACATGAAGTTCGTTATGATGGGACTTACCATTCCATTGCCTACCCCAATGGTGATGTGCCCGCAAATGTTGGTGTTTGTACTGACGTAGTCATTAGGGCTTATCGTGCTATAGGCGCTGACCTTCAAGTTTTGGTTCACCAGGATATGACGGAGAATTTTTCTCGCTATCCGTCAAAACGTATTTGGGGGCTCAGATCTACTGATAAGAATATAGATCATCGACGAGTTCCAATCCTGCAAGTTTTCTTTTCTCGGCAAGGGAAATCTTTGCCTCTTACCGCAAAAAGCGAAGATTATACTCCAGGCGATATAGTTACGTGGACGTTGCCGGGTAATTTTCCTCATATTGGAATTGTTACCAATAAAGTGTCAGCGTTCTCTGGAAATCTTCTTATAGCTTATAATATTGGTGCAGGCCCAAAGCTTGAGGACATGCTCTTCGCCTACGAAATAACCGGGCACTATCGCTACACACCGAAAGAGTAGGGCAATTTAGATAATCCTGAGCGCTGAAAACGTCGAGCATTAAAATACGCTGCCAGCATTTGGCCTTTCTGATAATAATTTTTTTCCTGGTGCTGCGTTTATCATTGCGGGATGTCTAACCTACCGGTATCCGCACTTCAAATTTTTTTAGTTGGTCACTTCATTTTATTTGGTGTTAACACACTAACCATGCTTCTCGTTAGTGGATTTGGGCCATTGAAGTTCGTTTTCGACGTTTATTGCCAAGTGATATTTGTTTTTCTTTACGCGTTAGTCTAGTGGATAAAGCAATGGAGAATCCGGCGCAGGGATTAAGCAGCTAACGCTGAAAATTTCGAAATTAGTTTGGTTTTTTAAGCTTTTAAGCTTTAGCTGGGCTAGTTTTTTCACACTTCGTGCCAGTCTTGCCAGTGCTGTTGTAAGTGTTGGCGAACTTCAATTTCTTGCCGATCTATATAAATGAACACTAAATGCCCTTGTTCTGAGAGCGCGGCAGTCTCTTGGTTAACCTTCTCTAGCGTTAGCACATCTCCCACGCGCTGGAGCAAATACAGTCCTTGGTCGGTTTTCACATAGCCTTTAACTCTATGCACAGTTGACGGTAACGCATCACAGAGCGCCCGGAGATGATCAATGTTGACCTGAGCAATCTGTGGCAGTGTGCAACTGGCAAAACCGTGACCGTGGTTGTGTGGATTTAGTGTCCCCGCAGTGTCTTGTTGATCATAATCTGGAGAAAAAATATTTGGGCTTTGCAGGACCTTGTGGTTGTTGTAGCCGTGGAGGGTAAAGGTGGGCGCTAGATCAAGTTTTGACGCAATTAGATAATCCGCTTCATCTACCTGTTGTTTGACCAAATAGCCAACAAATTTGTCCTGACATTGTTTGTCGTGGTTGGCAGCGTCCACCAAAACAAAGGTGGCGCGGGGGGCGTAACCGGGATAGCTGCATTGTCGTTGCAATTTTTTGGGCGATGCCACGCCGCTGGCTTCTAACAGAACATGTTCTATTGGAAACTCGCCCAACTGCGCTCTTAATGTTTCCAGCGCCTCGCTTAAATCTTCACCAATAGTGCAGCACACGCAGCCATTGGTAAGGCCGATGATCTTGCCGTCCGGTGATTGCTCTTTTATCCACTTGGCATCTAGATTGATATCACCAAAGTCGTTCACCAACACCGCCAAGTTAGGCGGCGGCGAGTCGCTGGTCAAAATGCTATTGATTAAAGTTGTCTTACCGGCGCCTAAGTATCCGCCAATAATAGTGATGGGAATATTTATCATAAGGTTGTTGTTGGGAATACTTTACCCTCGAAAACCGTTGCGTAAATATTAATGTCCCGCAGATTCATTGGGTCGCAGGTAAGCGGGTCTTCATCCAGTACTGTGAAGTCGGCCCGTTTGCCTGATCGAATGCTGCCGGTGATGTCTGCCATGCCCATAACCTGTGCCGCGTTAATTGTAATGGCTTGTAGCGCTTGTTGTTGGGTAAGACATTCTTCAGGGCACATAACGTCGCCCTCTGAGTTGATTCTATTCACTGCCACCCATGCGCTGTTTAAGGGTTCTGCTGGTGCCATGGTGAAATCAGAGTGCAGGGTGGTGTTAATGCCCTCGCGGAAACAGGTGCCAAGCCGGGCCATTTGCGATGCTCTCTCATAGCCTACTGCGTCTTTCGCGTACATGTCCGAAAGTTCATGTAGGTAGTAGGCGTTGGCGGAAACCTGCCCGCCTAGGGCCTTAATCCGCTTGATCTGTTCAGGGGTACTTATACCAAAATGTTCGAAGGTATAGCCATGATTGAATCGTGGTCGTTCGAACTGCATTTTTTCTAGCACATCTATTGCCAGCTCTAGTCCTAGGTCACCAGTTACATGCACATGGATTTGGAATCCAGCATGCCAGTAAGCGCGAATGTTTTTTTCCAATATTTTTGGCGGCATTAACCACTCGCCATGGTGTTCATCGATATAGCCCGGAGCCTGCAGTTGTGCCAAAGCGCTGAAAAATGCGCCATCGCTAAACATTTTAATGTGTTTACCAAAGTGCAGCCGGTGGCTGTTGCGCTCGACGAGCCCTTCGGCTTTTTCCACCGCCTGCTCTAACGTTCTGCCGCCGCCACTCATTCGTGCAGAATGGGCGACAAGTCGAGTACGAAAGGGCACTTCGTCGCCTTCAAGCAATTGCGCTAATGTTGTGGCTTCGGTTTCAAAGTCAAACAGTCCGGTAGCAAGATCGCCAATGGTGGTGTGGCCGCCATGGTGAACAACCTTTTTAAGTCGTTCTAGCCCAGCTGCATAAACGTCTGGCGCAAGTATCCAAGGGTTAAGGTGCTGGATGGCATAGCCTAAGCCGTTTTCAAAGAAGTGCCCGTTGTCGATATCGATTTGGTCGCCTTGTTTGATGTCATCAATGTTTACCCCAGCCATTTGCATTGCTGCATCGTTCATATACAGCTCGTGAAAGGAGCGGTGCCAGACAACTATGGGTCGAGTAGTACTTATGGCATTGATGCGCGCTTTGCTCATAGGCCCATGCCACAACTGATGGAACCCCCAAATGAACAGCGGTTCAGGCTCGTCTGCGCCGTCGTCATTTTTGCCGGCATGGAGCGTTTGCATACGTTCATCAAATCCATCTTTTGTTGTAGTGGGCTCCACTGTGCCCCATGGGAGTTTCCAGCGCATGGCGGTAATGAATTCCATGGGCAGTAAAACAGCCGCCATGCTGGGGTGTAGGTGGGGGTCGATAAAGCCGGGGCAGATCACTTTATCGGCAAATTGTTCATCCACCTGATATTCCTGACCCTCAAGCCACGGCTGCATATGTTCTCGCTCGCCCACTTCAAGAATAATGCCATCTCGCACCAGTACTGCGCTGGCTCTGGGCATGGAGTCGTTCATGGTAATGATTGAGCGCGCTGGGTAGAGGGTTAACATGAATACTTCTCCGCTGTCAGTTTTGGCGTAGGGCTTGCTACGGATTCTTAAATAAGGCCTTTTAGTCTAAATCCTTTTGTTCAAGGCCTTTTGTTCAAGGCCCTCAAGCGGAGGCCCTTGGTTTAAGATTCTTAGTTCACGATAGTTGCACTAAGAGCATTAACGTTAACCGCAGCTTTTTATTAGCCTGCAAGAATGCCCTTAATATTGTGAAAAGAAAATGGCGGTTCGAGCAGGAATTTGTCACGTAAATTTACCCGTTACCAAGATGGCTGTAGAGTTAGCCGTCTACCGGTGATTACACCGATTTTCCAGATTTTCTGAGGTATATATGGACCCCATTAGTCAGGGTGTGCTGGGCGCATCCTTTGCTCAGGCTGCTGCCAAAAACAAAGAAAAAATTATTGCCGCTGCCTGGTTTGGGGCGTTGGCAGGTATGGCGCCGGACTTAGATGTGGTAATCCAATCGCCGTCAGATCCGTTGTTATTCCTAGAGTTCCACCGACAGTTTACTCACGCATTGATCTTTATTCCGCTGGGGGCATTGTTGGTGGCGTGGCCACTGTTTAAGTTGCAGGTGCGTTTCTTTCGGCCGTATTTGTCACTGCGGGAAAGCTACCTGTTTTGTTTGTTGGGCTATGCCACCCATGGCCTGCTGGATGGGTGTACTTCCTACGGCACACAGTTGCTCTGGCCGATTAGCGATGAGCGTTTTGCGTGGAATAACATCTCTATCATTGACCCTCTGTTTACTTTGCCGTTGCTGGTTTTAGTGGCGTTAGCGGGTTACAAACGTAGGCGCGGTTTTGCTATTGCCGCGTGTCTTTGGGCTTTGAGCTATCTGAGTTTAGGTTGGCTGCAAGTAGATCGCGCAGTTGCCGCTGGAGAGTTAGTAGCAGCCCAGCGCGGTCATACTCCTGAACGATTAACTGTGAAACCGAGTTTTGCCAATTTGTTTTTGTGGAAGGTCATTTACGAATTTGACGGTGATTATTATGTGGATGCGGTGCGGGTACTGAATGAGCCGCAGTGGTGTGAGGGTGAAAGCATTGCAAAATTTGATGTCGACAAGCAATTTCCCTCCTTGGCACCAGAGAGCCAGCAGCGTATTGATATAGAGCGATTTCGCTGGTTTTCTGATGACTATTTGGCCGTTAATGGGCTGGGTCAGGTGATAGATATGCGTTACAGCTTTTTGCCAAATGAGGTGGCGGCCATGTGGGGTATTGAAATAACGCCCTTAAAGCCAGACACCCATGTTGTTTGGTGGGCCAACCGCGATTTAGACGAGTCCCAGCGGGAGGATTTCTATAACCTACTCTCGGGGCAGAGCTGCCTGTCGCTATAGCGTGCAATGACAGTGGTGAATAGCTGCGGGTGTTTATTGAATACTCCTACAGACACTTCTGAGGCGCTTTTATAAAAGAAGCACTTTGAACAATCGTTCTCGAAAGGCGTGCACAAAATTTAACAAAGGGTATGTATGAAATCACTGACAGAAATGAGCATGGTTGTAGCGGAGTTGCTTAAGGAGCATGGAGAAACGGTGGCCGTTGCGGAAACCTCAACCGGTGGTCTAATTTCTTCGGCGCTTCTGGCGGTACCGGGTGCATCTGCTTATTACAAAGGGGGCTCGGTGATTTATACACTAGAGTCGCGCAAAGAATTGCTGGGTATTAATCGTTCTCACGTTGAGGGGTTAAAGCCTATGACGGAAACTATGGCACTGCGTTTTGCAGAAGTTGCACGTGCGCAATTGAATGCAACGTGGGCTATCGCAGAGTTGGGCATAGCCGGCCCAGCAGGTGCACCTTATGGCATGGATGCTGGAACGAGTGTGATCGCTGTAGACGGGCCGCAGCCAATGACCATAACTGTTGCAACTGGAACCTGCGACCGCGAAGAAAACATGTGGGCCTTCACTGCTGCAGCCTTTCAAGTGTTTGGTCGCGCATTGGCAGTTAGATAAGCACTCTTAGCCTTTGCAAAAGCGGTATTGCTACCGGCCGCTTTGTCGCTGCCCAGTAAACGGTCTGTCGCCCCTCGGCGTTGCGATTGAACCGTTCATGGTGTCTTGGTCTATTTGTCCGGTGTATGTCAGTTCAAAAGTGCCAAAGGCAGTTTTCATCTGAAAAGGGAAGCTGAACGAATTGCCGACCACTTCTATTGCATCAATCGCAATAGTGGCTTTGGGTCCAGCTAAGGCACCCGAAAATTCCCCCGGTGCCTTCTCCAAAATAGTCAAAGTTTGCGTAGATTTGCCTCTAGGCCCATCTACCGCCAATAGCCATTCGCCGCTGATAGGGATAGCGGCATGTAGGCTTATGCTAAAAGTGAAAAAAAGCAGGGTGGCGAATACGAAAGACTTCAAATATTGCACATTGTTGTTCCTAAATTGATTATTATTATTTGCTCAGCGTGAACAATACCGTGGAGAAAGATAGCAAATCAGTTTTTGAATTTACTGCCGCTGATCAAGTTTTGGTGAAAGTGTTGGTTAAACATTTGCCGAAAGGCGTGGCAAAAGAGGTCGTGGCTTGGCCTCGTTATGGCCTTTTATCCAGCATATGCCAAACCCACCTAGGCGACCGCCCATACCACAGCTGATAAGCGGTTGGGCGCGTTTTACGCCCTACCTCTTGTCAATTGTTGTGGTTACCTTCTGTTGGGAGTGGCGGGGCAGTTCAACTTAATGATCAAATTCCAAAATGGCTCGGCCTGTAATTTGGCCACTTTGTAGCGCTTGTGCGGCTTCATTAATTTGTTCGATTTTGTATCTAGCCGTGACCATCCCCTGAAGATTCAGGTGGCCGCTGTTTTGCCATTCAAGAAAGCGTGGAAAATCTCGGTCTGGCGCACAGGATCCGCCAATGCTGCCAACAAAGCGTTTTTCATTGATCAGTACATCTACTGCGTTCAGCTCCACAGTGGTTGTGGGCACGCCAACCAATACGGCCATACCACCTTCTTTGGCGCCGAAGTAGGCTGTTCTGCACGCGGGCACAATCTGTTCCATAGTTTGCTTTATACCGATGCAATCGAATGCATAGTCAGCGCCAGAAACCGGCTGTCTTGAAATATTGAATTGTCCTGGTCGAGGCGTCAGAGCATGAATGGCAGCCACTGGGTCCTCCTTACTGGCATTAATGCAGTGAGTTGCGCCAAAGGTTTTAGCAAATTCTAGCTTACCGTCGTCTAGATCCACCGCGATGATTGGATGGGCTCCGGCCATCTTTGCGCCAACTACCGCAGATAAGCCAACACCGCCTACGCCAAATATGGCAACGCTTTCGCCTTTTTGTACATCTGCGGTATTAATTACCGCTCCGGCGCCGGTCATTACCGCGCAGCCAATGATTGCGCTGACATCTTTCTCGATATTTGGATCTACCTTCACCACATATTGCTCATCTGCAATGGTGTGATCTGCCCAAGTAAAAACGTTTTGTGAGGTGGCTATACCGTCGCTGACTTGTAGGTTTGCAGCTTCCGGTGGGTTAGCTGCGGTCTCGATATCTCTAGGCACCCAAGTGACCATAACAATGTCGCCTTCTTTTACGTGGCTAACGTTGCTACCTGCCTTTAGTACGATACCCGTGGACTCATGGCCAAGAATGATTGGATTTTTTCGGGGGGCATGCATTTGATGCAGTTGGGAATGACAGATACCAGATGCAAATTGGCGTACCACGACTTGGTTTGGTTGTGGGTCGGGTAATTCAATGGATTCTATTCTAAGTGTATTGCTGTCTTGTGGCAGTACTACCACGCGTGCTTGTGTTCCCATCCTGCTTCTCCTATTTAGCTGCTCCAATTTACCTTGACTAGGAAATTTGTATATAAAAAATGTTTGTGGAAAATTTGGCCTTTAGTCCAAGCAAAGAAATGTGCTTATGCAATGATTTAAAGCGGCGTTGTTTATGCCACTATTGGTCGACAACTTGGGTGACGGTTGTTGGATGATTTTTTATCAGTGGGTCGCGCTTTAGCGACAGTTTGTGAATAAAAATATAACTCTTATTAAGCAGTCCAATGCCGAGTGTGAGCGCTGGGCTGTGGGACAAACCACACCGAAATAATTCGGAACTTACTCATAAGTAATTCTTAAATAAAAAGGAAATTTGATGAAGCTACATGAAGCCCCTTCTCCTAACGCCCGCAGAGTCCACATCTTTATGTCTGAACTGGGTATTGAATGTGAGCGCGTTGCGGTAGATATTCGCGCAGCGGAAAATTTGTCAGCTGAGTTTTTGGCGAAGAATCCGGGTGGGCGAGTGCCAGTTTTAGAGTTAGATGACGGCACCTTTATTGGTGAGTCCGTAGCTATTTGCCGCTACTTAGATTCCATTGCTGCGAACTCGACGGCCCCCAGTATGTTTGGCCATGATGGTGTAAGCGCGGCGCAAATCGAAATGTGGCAGCGTCGTGTTGAGTTTAATTTTCTGCTCGAAGTGGCGGGAGCGTTTCGCAACATTACGGCATTTTTTAAGGACCGCGAAACTTGTGTGAAAGAGTGGGGCGAGGTTTGTGCAGAGCGAGCGCCTAAGGCGTTGGCTGTGTTTGACGCGCAGTTGGCGCAGCACGAATATTTGGCGGGCGAACACTTTTCTATTGCCGACATAACCTTAGGTATCAGTATTGATTTTGCCAAGATGGTTAAGGTAGTGGAATTGCCAGAACTGCCAAACCTTACTCGCTGGAAAACGCAGATAGATGCTAGAGCCAGTTTTAGCGCCCAGTAATTTCCACTGTGTTTGAGTCGCAAAGCCGGGCTATTCCTAACCCAGCGTAGGCGCTCAAAGCTAGTCGAATAAAACTTTCGCTAGCTTGCCTGCTCTCGCTGCAAACGCTGTTTCAATATCATCGAGATTTACGCGCCCTGTAGACTGGGGCGGCAGAGCATCTAGCGCAAAAAATTGAGCAGCGGAGACTTCCATGCCCGGCGTCGCTATTATGCTTTTATCTACTTGCCCACATAAGAAAAATAGTTTGTAGAAATCTCTAATGTCGGGGTCATAGTCATGTTGGGCTTTGTGTTTTATGGCATATAAGCTTGTAACGGCGACATCAATTTGCGCTTCTTCGCTGATTTCTTTCTTGATGTTTTGTGATGCGGAAAGCCCGCTGCCAGCATAGCCGCCTGGTAGCGCCCATAAGCCGTCAGTTTTTTCTTTCACTAATAAGATTTTATTGTTTTTCAGGACTGCGCCACGTACGTCTACTTTGGGTGTCGCATAGCCGTTACCCAAGTCGCCCAGCAAATTTTCAATTCGCTCAATGGGTACATTGCCCAAATCTGCGAGCATCTTATTGCCAATATCAGCAAGTTCTTGGTAACGCTCTTTGTCAAAGTCATCTGTCGCAAAGGTCATGCCGGTGTCGGCAATGCTTTGAATCCTCTTTGCATAGGTAAGCCAGCTAGATTCCACTAAGAACCTCCTTTCGATTGTTTTTAATGCGCTTTTATAAGGAGCGCGGAAAAACTTATATAACTCTTTTAGTGGTGATACTCCAAATATGTACTTGAGTCCGAAAGCAACTACTTCTCAGCGGAATTTTGTATACCGAAAGTTAATTTTTTACTACAAGGTGCGGTAAGTAAAAACAGCGACGCAATTTCAATAGTGTCGAGTTTAGGACTAATTACCTTGGAAAAAAATGCATGAAGGCTTCTGATTTAATGGTTAAGTGTTTGGAGGCGGAAGGCGTTGAGCTTATTTTTGGCGTGCCTGGTGAAGAAAATGCTGATTTTATGATGAGTTTAGAAAAATCTGCGAGCATTCGATTTGTGCTCACCCGACATGAACAGCGTGCTGCATTTATAGCAGAAATATACGGTCGTCTTACCGGCGCGCCGGCTGCGTGCCTAGGCACTCTTAGTCCTGGGGCCACCAATCTGATTACCGGCGTTGCTGATGCCAATATGGATCGAGCGCCAATGTTAGTTCTCACCGGCCAAGGCAGTACCAAGCGCCTGCATAAAGAGTCTCATAAGATTATGGACGTGGTAAAGATGTTCGAGCCGGTAATGAAATGGGCGACAACTATTATTCATGCTGACAACATTCGGGAAATTGGGCAAAGCTGTGCGTATTGCGCGCAGCGAAAAGCCCGGCGCAGTACTCATTGAGTTGCCAGAAAACATTGCCGAAGACGATACCCTCGCTTTGCCAATGCTGCCCATCCGATTTCGGCGTTCCCAAGCCCATAGCGAGACCATTGTGGATGCGGCAGCAAAAATTTGCGCTGTAAACCGCCCAGTTATTTTGGCCGGTAATGGCTGCGTAAGAAAAAGAGGCGCAGGAATATTGCGCGAACTGGCAGCAGTTACAGGTATTGGTGTACTCAATATTTTTATTGCGAAAGGTGCGCTCCCAACTGACCCTGAGCAATCTTTGTACACCATCGGCCTCGGTTCAAAAGACATTGGTACTTATGCCATTGATGCGGCGGATTTAGTCATTTGTATTGGTTTTGATATGGTGGAGTACCATCCTAGCCTTTGGAATGCGGCGGGGGAGAAAAAAATCATTCATATCGATTTTACTCCTGCGGAAATAGACAGTGACTACCACCCGGAGCTGGAGTTGGTTGGTGATCTTGCTGACACCTTAGAAGCCTTGGTATTTGAGTTAAAAAATCTCCGAGTTTTGATTTTGATCTCAGCCAGCAAGCGTTAACGCGTAAAGAAATGGCCACTGAATTTGACCTTTATCGCAATGACGTAACTCAAGGCCTTATCAAACCGCAGAAAGCATTAGCCGACGTGCAACAGATCTACGCTAAAGATGGTTTGTTATTTTCTGACGTGGGCGTCCACAAAATGTGGATAGCCCGCTATTATCACTGTGATATTCCCAATGGCTGTCTTATTCCTAACGGATTCTGTTCAATGGGTTTTGCTTTGCCAGGGGCCATTGCGGCAAGCCTGGTGGAGCCTGAGCGTAAAATTATCGGCATTGCGGGCGACGCTGTATTTTTGATGAACGTGCAGGAAATGGAAACGGCCACGCGTCTGAACAGTAATATTACGATGATGATTTGGGAAGACAATGCCTACGGGCTAATAGCCTGGAAACAATGGGCGCAATTTGGTCGGCATACAGATTTGTCCTTCAATAATCCTGATTGGTCATTGCTGGCGGCCACTTTTAGCTGGGACTATAAATATGTCGATGACAGTCGACTGCTGCTTGATGCGCTGGTTGAGGCATCTCAGCACAATGGTTTTAGCCTTATTGTGATACCAATAGACTACAACGAGAATCAACTTCTAACCCACCGATTAGGTGAAATGAACGGATAGCTATAGAGTCTAGCTGCTACAGAACGAATGAATCAGTAGGAGAATAATAACAATGGATCATTTACAAGAACTAGCTCAAACGGTAATACAATGGGGCGCATTGCTGCTACTGTTTTTTGTCGGCGTCGGGGCGCTTTGGATATTCGTCATATACCTTGTTGATAAGACGCAAAAGATCCACACAATTCGCCGTAACTATCCAGTCATTGGGCGTCTGCGTTACGTGTTTGAGCATTTTGGCGAGTTTTTTCGCCAGTACTTTTTTGCTATGGATCGTGAAGAGTTGCCGTTTAATAGAGCGGAGCGATCTTGGGTATACCGGGCGGCAAAAAATGTAGATACAACCATCGCCTTTGGTTCCACCCGTCCGTTAGATCAGCCCGGAGATGTGATCTTTCTTAATAGCGCCTTTCCTGTGCTTTCTCAAGACAGTGCCGATGCTGGTGCCATAACTCTAGGGCAGGGCAGTTGCAAGCAGCCTTATACCACTGAATCAGTGATCAATATTTCGGGCATGAGTTTTGGCGCTATTTCAAAGCCTGCTGTACGCGCTTTATCGAAAGGCGCGGCGGCGGCGGGTATCTGGATGAATACCGGTGAAGGTGGCCTTTCGTCTTACCATTTAGAAGGTGGTTGTGATTTGGTCTTTCAAATTGGTACAGCCAAATACGGCGTTCGCGCTGCTGAGGGTGAGCTAGATTTAGTTAAGTTAGCGGCTGTTGCCGCGCACCCACAAGTAAAGATGTTTGAAATAAAAATGAGCCAGGGTGCGAAGCCCGGCAAGGGTGGTATTTTGCCCGGCAGCAAGGTGACAGAAAAAATTGCAGAAATTCGTGGCATAACTGTGGGTCAAGATTCTATAAGTCCAAATGGGCATGAAGACATTAGGTCGGTAAACGACTTGCTCGACATGATTGAGAACGTCCGTGAGATTACGGGTAAGCCGGTTGGATTCAAAATAGTGGTTGGTCAAATAGAATTCTTTGATGAACTGTTTGATGAAATTAATCAGCGTGGGGTACTCAGTGCACCGGACTTTATTACCCTTGATAGCGCTGATGGCGGTACGGGCGCTGCTCCGCAGCCGCTGATGGACTATGTCGGTTTGGCGCTGCGTGAAAGCCTGCCGATGATTGTTGATAAGTTAGTCGAGTATGGGTTGCGTGATCGAATTAAAGTTATTGCCTCCGGCAAACTAATTACTCCGGGAAAAGTCGCTTGGGCATTGGCCTGCGGTGCCGACATTGTTACTTCGGCGCGGGGTTTTATGTTTGCGCTGGGGTGCATTCAAGCACTTCAATGCAACAAGAATACTTGCCCCACTGGTATTACCACGCACCAAAAGGAATTACAGCGTGGCTTAGTGCCAGCCGAAAAATCTTTGCGAGTGGCTAGTTTTGCTCAACAAATTGTTTACGACGTAGGCGTTATTGCGCATTCGTGTGGGGTTTCCCAACCACGCGAGTTAGAGCGCCACCACGTGCGTGTTATAGAGTCTGGTGGCCTTTCTGTATCTTTGGCGGAGCAGTACCCAACACCTGTGGTTAGCCAAAAAATAAGCTTGCCACCGTCAGTTTAGGTCGAATGGTAACTATACGAAATTTAGTAGCCCGGGTTTTGTTAGCCAATTTTTTAAAAGTGGTTTTTTACCAGTAGGGTTTTGCAGGCAGGTTTTACAAGTTAAAGAAAGACTGAGCAATGATAAGCACAATTATGGGTCAGGTTTTAGCAATCAGCGGGTTGGCCGTGGTGGGTTTGTTGATGCAACGGTTGCTGCGTATTGAGCTTACCTTGGCATGTTTATTGGTCGGTTTTCTTGCTGGATTGGGTTTGGAATTTACTGGTTTTGACACCGGGATAAGAGCCAGCAACTTACACGAGCTTGTTTTTTTGTGATTTTGCCAGTACTCATCTTTGAAGCGGCTTGGGAGCTTAACCCAGGCTTACTTAAAAAGTTGTTGCTGCCCATTTTATTGATGGCTACGTTGGGGGGGTTGCTGTGTACTTTTATCATCGCTGGATTGGTCTATTTAGGTATTGGTCACGCAGAAGGGTTCCCTTGGGTGGCTGCACTTTTGACTGGCACTATTCTGGCAGCGACAGACCCTGTGGCGGTTATTGCACAATTACGCAGCGCTAAGGTATCTGCGGATCTCACCAAAATATTCGAGGGCGAAAGTCTGTTTAACGACGCGACTGCCGTAGTGCTATTCAGTATTGTCATTGGCTTGGCTACTAATAGCGTAGAGGCTGGCGATAGTTATCTGGCGTTCTTCTCATTGGTCGCTGTTGGCGGTTTAGTGTTTGGCGCCATTGCTGGATTGGTGGTCAGCGCCGTTGTATTGCTTGTGGGTTCGTCCATAGCCAGCCGTTTTATATTGGTCTTTTCGGCCTTTGCGAGTTTTATTGTGGCGGAGCATGTGTTGCACATCTCGGGTATCTTGGCAGTGATGATGACAGCCATTGTTTCTCGTTTTACTTTGCGAGAAGTAGAGACCACCGTTGCTGAAGGTATCGCCGGCACATTGGAGTGGTTGGGTATATACTTTAATCGTATTTTGTTCGCCATTATGGGGCTTGTGGTTACGTTAGCCATGTTCCGTGATCAAAGGGTGGCTATGCTAGTTGCCATTGCCGCAGCGATTATTGCTCGAGTAGTTGCCGTTGGCGTTAGTTGTTTGTGCGCCCGTCCTCTCAGTACGCCTATTTCATTAGCGTGGCAGGGGTTACTGGTTTGGGGTGGTTTGCGCGGCGCTATAGCTATTGCGTTGGTGCTGGCCCTACCAACAAGCTTACCTTATTGGTGGACAATACAGTCGATGGTATTTGGCGTGGTGCTGTTCAGCCTGCTTGTACAGGGCACGACTAACCCTTACCTGCTCGCGCGGGTTGTCGGCTCGCCGCTAACAACCTCTACTAATACCTCAGAGGGCGACTAAAACCCCCTAATCTATTTAGTACAACGTTATGTTTAAGGTCCGATAACCAGCCGCTTCTATTGCCGCTTTAACCGGCCCGGTGCTGTCCGGGCATAGGGCGATCATGGATCCACCACCACCACCACCGGTGAGTTTTGCACCCACTGCGCCATTTTGCCGCGCAACGTGAATCATTTCTTCTAGCTCAGGCGTGGAAAGTTGCAATGCATTGAGATAGCCGTGACACAAATTCATCAGTTCGCCTAACTCATTCAGTTGCCCGCTTTTGACTGCGTCGCTTGCGGACATAGTGAGATGCCCGATCTGATCAAAAATGGTTTCGTAACGCCCCGGATATTGTTGCCATGAGGCTCTTACCCTGGCTACTGTGTCCGCGGTTAGGCTCTCTTTACCGGTCATGCCAATAACTAATTCTAGCGGTTGGCCAATTTTTAAAGTGCTGAATAACGGTTGCTCGTCGCGGCGCTGGTAATACAGTGGCGAGCCATAAGTGGCCACGGTGTTGTCCACACCGGAAGGTGTGCCGTGAGCGGCTTTTTCGCACTCAAAGGCCAATTCATTAATGCGCCCATCTTTGAGATCTAGTCTATAAGCGTGGTCGATGGCACGGATAATCGCCACAGCCAATGCCGAAGATCCACCTAGTCCCATTGCTCTGGGGATATGTGGGAAGACCTCGATGGTCATATCTTCTTTATCGAGGCCAAGCTGCTCTAGCAGCTGCGCGATAATGCCGGTAAAGCCGGGGTTAGTGACGCGCACTTTTTGCTCAACACCCCAGCGCGGAATGACTACATTGATACCGTCGCCACCTTTGCGAATAGCGGCTTCCACAGCCAAGGGAATTGGTAGGGCGATAGCCGGTCTGCCATAAACCACGGCGTGTTCGCCAAGCAAAATGATTTTGCCGCAAGCGGCTTGGCGCTCGGCAACGTCAGGTTGGACGATTTTGCGCGCTAGATTTTTGGCTATCTCTTGGGCTTTCCAGACTTTAATTTCGCCCGATTCAATAAGGCTTTCTACCACGGTTTCAAAGTGTTCGTCTGAAACGCCTGCAGAACTAGCCACGCTGCGGGCATGCAAATTCATATGGTTTTGCTGTATGCCGTCGGTGGAAAGTGAGCGTAGGGCGGCAAAGTTTTGTGCCAAGCCAATTGCCGCCATAATACCTGCCAGTTCCGACGCGTTGGGTGAGCCCAGCAGTCTATGATTGATTCTTACGCTAGGGTTGGTCTCTAACGACCCGCCTACAGTGCCTACTTTCATTGGGATAGCTATTTCACCAACCAAATAGCCGGGCTCGTCTTTGTGCCAAACAGTTAACGCTTTATAACGCCCGCTTGCTGCTGCATAAGCATGGGCAGCAGCTTCAATGGCGCGCCAGTCGTTACCCGTGGCAATAGCCACAGCGTCTACGCCGTTCATAATGCCTTTGTTATGGGTTGCTGCACGGTAGGGATCGGCCAGTGCTAAGTCGTTAGCGAGGACTATGCCGTCTCTGACTTCTTCGCCCGTGTAGCCTTTACCTTCCAAATTTTGGATAGGTATGCGCACCTTCGCTCGAGCCACTGCGCGATCTGTAAGGTTAGATAAAATGCGTAAGAAAACTTTACCGCCTGTAAGGGTTTCGGCTAGTGAGGCAACGCCCTCGCACATGGTGTTAACCAGGTTTGCGCCCATGGCGTCTCGGGTATCTACTAGCAGGTGCATGACCACCATCAGGCGACCGTCGTGTTCTGCCTTGTAGTCAAATACTTCTATGTCTAGTGCGCCGCCGCCTCGCGCCACCATTTTTGGGTGCAAGCTATTGGCTAGCGCCAGTATTTCTTCTTTGTTTTCTAGTAATATAGATTTGGCCGCTTCTGGATCGCCATCTATGACTACCTGTACTTGGCCAATGAGTATGGGAGTTACTTCCTCGGCAATAAACCCACCGCCCAGGCGTGCTAGGCGTGCCGCGCCGGATAGGCCTGCAACGATAGAAGGCTCTTCTACTACTAGCGGAATAACGTAGTCGCGGTTGTTAATGAGGAAGTTTAGGGCTACGCCCATGGGCAAACCAAAAACACCGATGACATTTTCTATCATCTTATCGGCCACGTTAAGCTGCACCTGGTGGCTGCCGGTCGTAAGTTGTTGCACATCCTCCTGGGAAAGCAGGCCGCGCTGATGCAGCGCTGCAATGCGTTGATTGATGTTTAAGCGGAAAAAATTTGGGATCCGAGAAGATCCCTGTTGGTCTTGTTCAGTCTTTGACTGTGATGCCATGTTTGGCCATCTCCAAATCTAATAACAAAAAATTTTGATCCGATACCCTACTGCGAAATTTTTCTAGTGCATCTTTATCTTGGCTCAGCGCTATGCCGATATCGCCGCCACCTGCGCCACAAGGTTTATAGGTGAGGCCTTGTGATACCGCCAGTTTAACCAAGCTGAGGTGCTCTGTGGTAAAAATATTCAGCTTTGCGCTTTGATCTAGAGCAAAAAGTGCTTTTTGATACTGCTTGAGCAAATCATTGCTGATGGGGTGCTCGCACAACAAGCTACTCAGCGCAGATAAATCATCAAGCAGGCCAGAATCATCTGTTTGCCGCCAAGTATCAAAATTTGCTATGTGGTCTGTGGTTTTGGCACTTTTACCGGTCCAGACCAGCTGCCAATGCAGATCTTCTGGCCATTGGAAGGGTTGGGCGACGCCGTTTTGATACGTTATCACGCCACCGAACCAAGATGCTGCAACGTCCAAGCCGCTACCTTTGCCGCTTTGCCAGTTGCGATGAATTTGCTGTGCTTCGGCCAATGACGGTTCTTTGTCCAATAAATGACAGAGCCCCGCATAGGTGGCGTTACATACCGCGGCTGAGGAACCTAAACCCAATTTTTGGCCAGCAGAAAAAAAATCAGAGCTGTCGGTATGCAGGTGCATGCCAGCGCATAGCTCGTTGAGGTGTTGTATACCCCAATGCTGCAATACAGCAGTGGTAAATCCGGTGGTAGGGGCAGTGGGTAATGTTTCGTCTTCTTCATTGACGCTGACGCTGGGGCTGTCAAATCCTGCGCTGCTGAAATGCCATGTTTGGTCGCTGCGCGTTTCTATGCTCACTTGAGCTGTGGCGTTCACTGCCATGATAGCGGCGGGCGCGCCAGTCAACACGGCATACTCACCCCAAAGAACCGCTTTGCCCGGTGCGGTAAACTTCACTGGTCGATAATCTGTGCGCCTTCGCCCAGTCCACAGTCGATAATTTCTACCACGCCTGGTACTTGTGCCAATGCTGCGCTGACGGCTGGACGACTTTCCGCTGTGCACACGGCCTTAATTTGTGCCCCTGCATCTACAGTAAAAAAAACTTGATGTCCTTGGTCACGCAGGGCTCTTACGCAATCCATGCAAGCAATACTTGCGGGTGTCCAGTAGCTTAAGGTTGGGTTACTGGTCAGCATCAAGCTGTGCATTTTTAGACAGCTCAGTTCTGCAACTTGGGCCAGTTGAGTGAAATCGCGCAAACTAATTGCCTGGGCGGCCGAACTATAGTCTTCGGCTGCACCTCGCAACCATGCATTGTAAAAAGGTGAGGTTTGCTTGGATCGCTGCATACCTTGAGTAGAGTTCACAGCTTTTGCTGCTCTGCTGGTCACAGCAACGACGACTTCTAAGGGCCAGTGACTGCTGGGCGCCAGGCGCATGGCTTCCCATTGAGGCGGTACTAACGCCACAAATCCTCCGTGAATTGAACGAGCTGCGCTTGCAGACCCTTGGCGCGCCCAATTTGAACGCATCTCCTCATTTAGACCTAGGTCGCAATGTGCGTTAACGGCTGTGATGAGGGCCGCAAAGCCAGATGCAGAAGAGGCAAGACCCGCACTGGTTGGAAAGTTGTTGTCGCTATTGATGATCAGGCTTGGTACTTCAAATTCACTGCGAAGCGTCTGCAACCAGCGTTCTATCTTCGCGTCCTCAATCTGCTCACCGTTAAGGTGAAACGCGTCCTCTTTGCCTTCCTTTATCTTCGTGGTGGTGGTCAGATTTGACAGGGTAATAGACAGGTTGGGCGTAGCGGGCAGGTTGCCGGGCTTGCTTTGTTTACCCCAGTATTTCACTAGGGCAATGTTTGGGTGCGCTTGGGCTGTAGTTATATTTTGCATAGCGGCGCAATGTTACCTCATATCTCCCATTGGGAGCAGTTAGCTTAGGCTGGAGGCAAAATTTCAGAGAAGCGTGCGTTGAATGGCTAGCGCATAGGACACAAGTGCGCGCCATTATTGAAATGCCAAAAGGCAAAGAAGCAAAAAAAACTATAAATCAGTGACTTATAGTCTATCGTTCGGAAAATTGAAGCCCGCGTTGCGGCGCGTCTGAACGCGCTGGTTGAGGGTTAGTTGGGTACTAAATAAGTGCTACATATAAGCGGGCGGCGGTGTGAAACCAAACCCTGCTAATTCCAGCTTTTGCGCCACGCCAATGGTGATTAAATCACCCAGCTCAGGCCCAACGATCTGCACGCCAATGGGCAATCCATCTTTATTCAGCCCTGTGGGAATAACCGTAGACGGTAGGAAGGAGACGCCAGTAAGCCCGGCCCAGAACACTTGCTCAAAGTAAGGGCGTTCTTGGTTGTCTACTTGCAACGTGCGCTCGGCAAAGGGTCGCTGGTCGTGCTTAAAGGCGGGAGTTGCCATCATAGGTGTGAGCAAAATATCGTATTTGCCGAAGAACTCATGCCAGACCCAGCGCAGTTTGTGCCGGGCTTCATTGGCCTCGCCCCATTGCTTAAAGCTCGAAACTTGAGCGCGCAATACTTTTGAACTTTCGCGGTCGTCATTTGGGTCTAAGTCTTTCACGTACTTGAGCAAATTCTCATAGTCCGCGTCAGACATGCGCATGGCCATAGTTGAGTGCAGTAGCTTGCGGTAAACGTCTTCTACATGTGCAGCAGAAAAATCAGGGCGCGCATCTTCATCAATCGTAGCACCTTCATCTCTTAATGCTTGAGCCACTAAATCCACTCTCGCTTCAACTTCTCGGCTGACAGGTGCCGATGCTTCGTTTTTCCAAACGCCGACTTTAAGGTCACTCAGAGGGCGGTTGCCTAACACTGGCAGGTCTAGCTTAACGCCGCGAGACGCTATCTCATCAGGACCAGCCATCACTCTTACTGCGGTTTCCAGATCAAATGCAGATCTGGCTAGCGGACCGATCACAGAAATGTCAGATCCTGCGCGACTGTCTCCTGGGGGCGCATGCCCACGCATCCAGAGTAAATTGTGGGTGGGCTTATGGCCGAATACCCCGCAGAAGTGCGCTGGATTACGAATGGAGCCTCCGATATCCGAGCCCGTTTCCAGCCCTGTTAAGCCAGCAGCTAGCGCTGCAGCGGAACCGCCAGAAGAACCGCCGGGAATACGCTCGTGGTCATAGGGGTTATTAGTTGTGCCGTAAATTTCGTTGTAGCTTTGAAAATCAGCCAAAGACAGCGGTACATTGGTTTTACCAAAGAGTGTAACGCCGGCTTGTTTGAGTTTTTTTACAGACTCGGCATCCTCTTTTGGCACGTTGTCTGCCCATGCCGGATTGCCCCATGTGGTGGGCGTACCCGCAACGTTATAGGATTCCTTCACTGTCATAGGTACACCGTGAAGAGGGCCGCAAGATTCACCTCGCGCCATCTTGGCATCCGCTTTCTCGGCATCTTTCAATGCCTCTTCGCGGATATCCACAATGATCGCATTGAGGTCACCGTTGTATTGGTCCACGCGACCTAAATAGTGATTAAGTAGCTCGACTGCGGAAATTTCTTTGTTTTGTATTTTAGCGGCCAACTGTGTTGCCGAAAGAAATGCTAGTTCGCTCATGGTTCTTCCCTCCCGAAAAAGTGCCAATAAGTTTTAGAAGTCAGCTTGGACTGTGCAGGGTTAGCTGGAAATTTTCAAGGTATGGGGTATTTGGGTATGTTGGAAAAGGTTTGGGGACTGCCGGGCTGACGGTTGTACTCCAGGCTAAGAGTTTGCTGTGGGGTAGAGCACTTTGCCGGCGTTGTTTTTATTTTGTGCTTTGAATGCGCAGTTTCTCCATCCAAACCTCAATGTGTTTTCTGGCGGGGGGTATATCTAGCCCGATAAGTGCCACGCCTAATGGCAGCATCCAAAACCCCAGTATAGGCAAGAAACCAAACACGCCGCCTACCATGCAAAGTAGCCCGACAATGCTGCGAGTGCCTGGCGGCAATTTATCTTGACCAAATTTTAAGACCCGGTAACAAATACCCGCAATGCGTGTTTTCAATGCGGGTGTTTGTTCAGACATTTTATTTATTCAGCTAAACGATTGGTTAATCGGTTGACTAAACGTACGTCGGTGCCTCATTGGGCGCATCGTGATCGTTCGGATGCGCCCGCCTTGCTAACGTTGGATCGATAGAACGGTATTTGTAAACGCCTTCATCATTCAGTTCGCGTTCGATCCGATTGCGGTGAATTAGCAAGTGCACATGGGCTATTGCCTCGCCCAACGCCATCATCATTTGTGGAGGTCCTAGCTCTCTAGAGAACAAGACCGGTAGCAATTCTTTTGCGTCTTTTGGTTCAATACAGGCTTCTTCGATGGCCAACATTCTGTCGTCGTGGTGGCTGATCAAATCGCGTAGCCGAGCTTTTACCCCATAAAATGGCAAGTTATGTGCAGGTAATACAAAGGTATCGTCAGGGATTACTTTTAGGAAGTGATCGTGTGAGGTCATCCAATTATGCATGGGGTTAGCATTGGGCTCCGACGGATGAACGCTGACGTTTGAGGTGATGATGGGTAAAATTTGATCACCGGAAATCAGTACTTTAAGTGCGGGGCAGTATAAGCACGCGTGCTCTGGTGAATGCCCAGAACCCACCACAATGCGCCAATCGTTGTTGCCGATGGTGAGCACTTGACCATCTTCTAAGCGCTCAAAACCGCCACTCATAGTGGGCATGTTCATGCCTTCGGCCGCACGTGTAGCCCACATTTTTTCAATCTGTTCCATGTAGTCGTCAGGCATACCGGCTTGCTTATAAAATTTCTTGCCAATCCAATTGTTGTGGCTAAAGCCGCCGCTGCTGGAAAATGCGCGAGCTTGGTAATACTCGCCGCAGGTCATATAAAGCGGGCACTGAAATTTGTTAGTGATCATCAGCGATTGACCAATATGGTCTGGGTGCATGTGTGTGCAAATGACGCCGATGACCGGCTTACCTTGCAGCTCGTCAGCAAAGATTTTTTCCCACAAAGCTTTTGTTTGATCGTTACTGAGTCCTGTGTCCACAACCCACCAGCCCTCGATGTCTTCAAGCAAGTAAAGATTGATAAAGCCTAAGGAGCCGGGCATTGGCATGGCCAACCAGCGTACGCCGGGGGCGACTTCCATGGTTGTACCAGCGTCGGGTCTCTCGGTAAGCGGATAAGTTATTTCTGTATGTTCTTTTTGGTTTTCTATATTCATAACCCCGAAGTATAGCGTGTAGTCTTCTAAGCTGCCTCATCTGCGTAAGCGGAATCTGTAAAACCCAAATAAAACTTAAGACAGTGCTGTTTTGGGCTGGCTTCTCTAAATCTCAAGCAAACCTTAAGTACGTTCATCCATGCTGTTGAAAAACAGCGAATATGCTAGTTTCTAAAAGCACAGGGCGTCGACATTTAGTATAAAGGACGGTGCGGCAGAACAGGGACTCAGTGAGTCGGGGGACTTAAATGAAGCAAATATTAGACGGCATTACTGTAGTAGAGGTGGGCAACGGGCCCCTATCAGGCATGGTGGGTATGGTTCTGGCAGATTTCGGTGCGCAAGTAGTTTGGTTTGAATATGGGCAATCTGAGCATGAATATAGGGTTTGGCAGCGTGGCAAGCTGCGTGTAAGCGTCAATTTGGCCGTGGCAGCGGGCAGTGCCTGTGAGGACGCCGCCAAGATACGCCAGCATATTTTGGCTTCTGCCGATGTATTTTTGACGGATCTATCTGCCTCTGCGCTGGCACAACTGGGCCTAGGTTGGCCTGATTTCGAACCTCATCGGCCGGACTTGATTCAAGGTCAGGTCAGCGGATTTGGTGAAGACAACAAATACAGTCATTTGGCCGCCAACGGTGAAAGCTTAGTGGTTGATGAATCTTTAGTGGCGGCTGCCATTGGCCGTATGATGGTTTTTGAAGGTGTAGCAGAACGTCCAGGCCCAGTTTATCCGGCCCTTAAAGTGGGTACCCACGGAGCCAGTCAGGCCCTGCTAGCTGGCATTTTGGCCCAATTGTTTAACAGAACTGAGACCGGTCATGGGCAGCTACTGCGCAGCAATATGTTGCGCGCTCTTACTGCCTGTGACCTTGTGGGTCTGGGTGCCAGTCAAGTGGACCCCTCGCCTGTGCCGTATATAGATCCTCATGCGGTGCTGCCCATGCTCAATTATCAACCTGTGCAATGTGCTGACGGGCGCTGGTTACAGCTGGGCAATTTGTTGCCCCACCTGCAAGCCAACTTTCTTAAAGCTGCGGGTCTTGAGGCTGTGCTTGAAGAAGCGAAGTTACTCGAAGAGCCCTTTAGCGAGGCAGTTACTGAGGATTTTAGGCGGCGTATTTGTTTGCAAATGCAGACCCGCACCCAGCAGCAATGGATGGATCTTTTCTTAGCCGACGGTGGTGTTGCTGGCCATCCCTACCAAAGCACTCAAGAGGCGTTTTTAGATGCAGACATAGTGTCTAACGGCCACATAGATGCAATCGGTGGCGTGACTCAGCTCGGTCTTTTGGGCGATTTCACTGCAACGCCGGGGCAGGTTGCTGGCGCGCCTGAAACAATTTCCATGGCAGCGTTGTCTATGCGGGCATCATTTAACGGGCAGCAAAAAGCCACTTCATCTAAGAGGGCGCAGACGAAGGCGCCGTTGGCTGAAGCAACTTTGCCATTGGCTGGCGTTACCGTAGTGGAAGCCGCGGCCATTATTGCCTCGCCCTTTGGTGCCAGTATGCTGGCGGATCTTGGCGCACGGGTGATCAAGATTGAACCGATAGACGGCGATCCCTTTCGTGTCATGGCCTTTGGCTTGGGTGCAGCTCGGTGTAATACGGACAAAGAGAGTATTGCCCTGAACCTGAAGTCAGCTGAGGGACAAAAAATAGCACAATCTCTGGTCGCCAAGGCGGACCTGTTTATTCACAACTATCGGCCTGGGGTGCCAGAACGGTTGGGCCTAGATTACCTAAGTTTGTCCGCGCTCAACCCCAAGCTCGTGTATATGTCGGTGAATGGTTACGGGCCCAATGGACCCGGAGCGCTGCGCCCATCTACCCACCCCATACCCGGTGCGGCGCTAGGTGGCGTGCTTTATCAATTTGGCCAGCTGCCCAATGAGCTACAAGCCTACCCCGAATTACTTGAGACCAGTCGGCGTTTATTTCGCGCCAATGAGCTGAATCCTGATCCAAATACGTCTTTTGTCGTTGCCAGCGCTGCCACCATGGGGCTGCTAGCGTCGCGCAAGTTGGGTGCGGGGCAGATTGTTTATCTAGACATGTTCGGCGCCAATGCTTATGCGAATTTTGACGACTTTTTGCTACAGGAAGAGGTCAGCAGTCGGGCGGCATTGGATACTGATTATTTGGGTAAAGGGCCTTACCACCAGCTTTATCCCTGTAAAGAGGGCTGGCTTTTTGTGGGTCTCAGCAGCAAAGCAGAGCAGCAGCAATTCCATGAAGTGGTGGGCGATTTCGCAGATTTAATGAATTTATCGTCTCAAGCGTGGGAGCAATTGCTGCTGCCGCTAGGCCTGGGATGCATTCAAGCAGATGGCCCAACACCGGGTGCGCGCATTCAAGCTGAGCATTTTGTTGCCAGTGAGTTAGCTGTGCAGTTCACCCACCCTTTGCGCGGGACAGGGTTACGGCATGGCGCGATGTCTGAATGGCCACAGCTACAGCGTACTCTGCAAGGGCCGTGTGAAGCAGGGGACAGTACCGATGCGCTAATGAACGAATTGGGTTTTACCGGCCCTGAAATTGTTCAGTTGAGAACAAGTGGTGCTATTCATTAGCGCGGTTAATGACTGTCTATGGCCTTGGATTGAATGGAACTGGTGCTTTAGGGGGAGTAAGATCTGGGCCTTAGCAAATTTAATGTGGATCTCAAGAGGTCTAAATGAGTGATTTACAACGCCCAAGCGATTTTTTCTCGCCGACTGAAATAACCTACCTGCGTTCAGTATCCAGCTGGCGCAGCACTTTAGCGATAGTGCATTGCTGGGGTGTAATTTTGGGCGCTTGGATTGTGGCCAGTATTTGGACAAACCCTCTCACGGTTATTTTGGCCATTATGATTATTGGCGCGCGGCAGTTGGGTCTATTTGTTCTTACACATGACGGTGCCCATGGTGCGTTGTATGCCAACCGTAAGGTCAATGACTGGATTTGTGAGTGGATTCTTAATCGACCGTTTACTGATGAAAAAATTGATACCTATCGCAAGTACCATGTAAAACACCACGTGAATACTCAGCAAGAAGACGATCCGGATCTTGCGCTGTCAAAACCTTTTCCAATTTCTAAATCTTCATTTCGCCGCAAAGTCATTCGCGACCTCACTGGGCAGACCGGTTGGGATCAATATGGGCGTATCGTCCGCGCTGCGTTTAAGGGCGACACGCTTAGTCAGCGCCTAGCAAACGCGTGGCGCAGAATTGGCCCCAACGCGGTGATCAATTTGCTGTTCTTGGCGGGCTTCGCAGCAGCAGGGGTTTGGTACATGTACTTTCTGTTGTGGTGGGTGCCAGCGTTAACTTGGAATCGCTTTATAGTGCGCCTTAGAAATATTGGTGAGCACGCGGTGGTGCCTGACAACGATGATCGCCTGCGCAATACTCGAACGACAATTGCGAGTTGGTGGGAGCGGGCGCTGATAGCACCCTATAACGTGCAGTATCATTTAGAGCACCACTTGGTGGTTAACTGCCCTCATTACAAACTCAAAGATGCGCACAAAATGCTCATCGAAAAAGGCTATGAGGATCAGATGGAAATTCAGAAAGGCTATAAGGCGATTTTGGCGTTAGCGGTGCCCTCCTAAAAAAAGCTAAAAGAGATTCAGTAGAAAACCGCTGCAGAACAAGATGATCAATTGACGGATTTTGAAAAGCAGTATTTCCTCAGGGCATATAAATTGGCACATATAAAACAAAGTCAGCGCTTATCCTAAAAGGAAAGGCAGTGTGGATCTTATCCAGACTGCCCACTCCCCCGCTTTAACAGCCAGCTACACCCTTAATTTTTTTTTGCTCTCTGAGCATTGATAAACTCAATCAAAGTCAGTGTTTCTGCTGCGTCCATACGCCCTACGGGTGAGTTGCTGTAAGTCGAGGCCATGACCTTGCCGCTCTTGGTGAGTATGAATTCGCTTGGCTGGATAAAGTCTCTACCCTCATCCCACCAAGCGCCTAGGCTGTCGCCTTGTGCTCGTGTGACCCCATGGGCTACTGGAAAGCCCAGTGGTTGTGCCACCTCACTGGTTTTCTCTAGCGAGTCTACCGCGGCGGCAATCATCGTTACCCCTTGTGCTGCAAGCGCTTCACTGCGCTCTTCATAGCCGGCTAACAGTCGGCGGCAGTAAGGTCACCAATGGCCGCGATAAAACAGCACTACGGTAAAAGGGCTGGTGAGATCAGCAGGGAGCTTTATTTCACTGCCGTCTACGCTTGTGAGGGTAATGTCTGGAAACATATCCCCCGGTTGAAGTTTTTCGACCATCATTTTTCCTTCTTATTTTCCCCGAATCTTTTCTAACCTATACTAAACAAAGGCCTTTAGACGCATAAAGCCCTTTAGACGCATTACGCTGAGTCAAATGCCCATTTGTCTAAAGTCTTAAAACAGGCTGTCGAAGTCTCTGCGCTCGTTACTACCGCGGCAGCTTTGAATACATTTAGCCAGTATCGGAATACCGGCGCTGATTTGTTCGAATGTCAGATGGCCAAAAGCCAATCGTAAATAAGCCACGTCTTTGCGTTGGTAGTGGAATGACTGGCCGGGCAGAAAATTAAGGCCTTCGCCCAATGCCATGTCGCGCAGCGCTTTTCTGTCTACGTCTTCAGGTATGCGTACCCAAATAAACAGTCCGCCAACGGGTTCAGACCAAACACAGATATCGCTTAACTCGCTTTCCAGACCGGCAATGGTCAGATCGCGCTTTTCTTTGAGTACAGGATTGGTGGCTTTGGCGTGGGCTTGAATACCTCCTTTATAGAACTCTGCCGCGATGGCGGCAGCCAAATAGTTACTGCCAGCGTCGTGCCTGCGCGCCATGATTTTTTCTAACATGGGAGGGCGTGCGTAGATGTAACCTAGTCTCAGTCCCGGGGCGAGAATTTTTGATAAAGAGCAAAGATAAATCTGATTTGGGTCGTCATCCAGCGCGTAAAACGCAGGTTCTAGTGGGCCATCGTAGTGCACGTCCGCGTAGCAATTGTCTTCAACAATGGGCACGTTGTAGTGCTTGGCCAGATCTATAATTTGTAGGCGTCGGGCCTTGGGCATAACAAAGCCCGTGGGGTTTTGGTAGGTGCTGATGGTGTAAATAAACTTAGGCAGGCGCTTTTCTTTAGCTAGCCGAGACAGCGCTGCTTCTACAGCGTCTGGACACATGCCGCCCTCATCTAAGGGAATGCCCACCATGTCGTACTTCAGGCTGCGGTAAGCACTGAGGGTACCCGGGTAGCAGTACTCTTCTACCAATACAGTATCACCTGGATTGTCTTGCAGCGCCTCGGCTGTGAGCGTGACGCCCTGCATGGATCCGTTGGTGAGCAGTAGGTGGTTGGGGTCAATGGTTAAACCCTCGCGATCAGCTTCGCGTTGAGCCATGGCGATCCGCATGCCTTCGTGGCCTAAATTGCCCGGGTATTGGGTCAACGCCTCCGCTTGTTCTTCAATGACTTTGGTTGCAGCGGCTTGCAGCGCCGCTACTGGGAATGTGGCCGGGTCAGAGCGTCCGCTGCCGAAATCGTATTTTATTTTAGACATTGCCTTCAGCCAATCCATTTTCAGTTAAGTATTTGTAGCTGCGTGCTATAGCGGTGAGCATGTCTGTGGCGCAAGCATCGAGTTCCACCACTGCCCATTCAAAAACCTCTGGATCTGCTGCGGCGAATACTTTGGCAATATCCATTGCACCAGAACCCACAGCCACGTGGGGCATATCGGGTTTCAGCGGGCCATCTTTGATGTGCATCAACGGCGTACGCGCTTTAATGCGGGTTAATTCTGCTGCGGGGTCATTGTTGCCAAAGTTAGCTGCCCAGTAGGTGTCTAGCTCAAAAGTCAGTTCGGGAATGGCGTCCTGTAAATAGTGATAGCCGGGGCGCCCCTGAATTTCGTTGAACTCCCAATAGTGGTTATGCAGGAACAACGTCAGATCATAGGGTTTGAGCTGGTCGACAAAAGCTTGGGTGGTCTCAATCGTGCGATTGACCGCGTTCATATCTTTGAAGTCATCTGGACCATAGCCACCGGGCACGCGGTTGAGTCCCAGTTCTTTAACAATGTCTGCTACTCGGCCGATGTCAGGGTTGCGATTGACCCAAGGGAAATGAGTGGAAGAAACTGTCATGCCCAGGTCTTCGACCTGCTTTTTAAACTCGGTCGGGGTTTTGCCAAAGAGGTGAAAGGGTTCTACGCCCTTAAAACCAAGCCGCGCGATAATATCTAGCACTTGATCAAAGTTCTCGGCGGAGGCCTCTCTGACACTGTAAAGCTGTACCGAAATAGGTACTATTTTTGCACTCATAAGTTTCTCCCGATACCGTATCCTAACCTGTACTTTATAATCTGACACCCAGAAAGAAAAAGAGGCCAAAACAATTAAATCGAGAAAATTAAAGTTTGGTTTAGTGGGCGGCGGCATTGGCTCCTTTATTGGCCCAGTCCATCGTATGGCTGCGGAAATGGATGGGTTGGCCACGTTAGTTTGTGGCGCGTTTTCATCTAGTGCCCAGCGTTCCATAACGTCTGGTGAAACAATCTATCGATTACCAGCAGATAGGTCTTATGGGTCATATGAGCAGATGTTTATAGCGGAGCAACACTTGCCGCAAGACCAACGCATGGACTTTGTGGTTATTGCCACTCCCAATCATTTGCATTACCCCGTTGCCATGGCGGCACTGGAGGCTGGGTTTCATGTGGTCTGTGATAAACCTGTGGCCTTTGACGTTGACCAAGCCTTGGCGCTGCAAAGCAAAGTGGGTGAGAGCGGTCTGCATTTCGCGCTGACTCATAATTACACCGGTTACCCAATGATTCGGCAAGCCCGGGGGCTCATTCAAGAAGGTAAGTTAGGGACCATTCGACGGGTAAACTGCGAATATATGCAAGGGTGGCTGGCCCAGCCAATGCCGGACAATAAGCAAGCGAAATGGCGTACTGACCCTAGCCGCGCTGGTGCCGCCGGTTGTTTTGGCGACATAGGTAGCCATGGTGAAAACCTGATGAGTTACGTTACCGGTCTTGAGATTGAAGCCCTCTGCGCTGACACCACAACCTTTGTCCCCGGCAGACAGCTAGAAGACGATGGCAATGTATTGTTACGCTTTGCTGGTGGGGCCAAGGGCATACTTAGCGTGAGTCAAATTGCGCTAGGCAAAGAGAATGATTTAACGCTTCAAGTATTTGGTGACAGAGCTAGCATTGAGTGGCGTCAAGATGACGCCAATTCATTGATCGTTAGATATGCAGACGCCCCCATGCAAGTTTTCCGTTCGGGTTGGCCGGGCGCTGGTCTTCATTCCACCGCTGCCACGCGACTGCCGCCGGGACATCCAGAAGGTTATCTGGAAGCTTTTGCCGAAGTGTATAGAAATTTTTGCAACCACTTACTGGGTGTTGTGGACGTTGCCGACTACCCCGGTATCTCTGAGGGGGTGCGCGGTATGCGGTTTATTCAAAGCGTCGTTGCCAGCGCTGAGCAGGGCGCGCAGTGGGTAAGTTTGGACTAGGTTTAGTCGAGCGCCTATTTGCTAGAAAATTTGTTAACAAATTAGATAAATGCGGCTGGCCAGTACGGGCCGTACAAATCACCAGTGCAGGTTGCCAATGCAGATGACAAATATAGGGATTGGATAAATGAAAACTCTTAAAGGCCCGGGCATTTTCTTAGCCCAGTTTATGGCGGATGACGCGCCCTTCAACTCAATTGATGCAATGGCTGCATGGGCAGCAAGTTTAGGTTTTGTCGGTGTGCAGGTGCCTACCGGCAACACTAACTTTATTGATGTGGCATTAGCCGCCGAAAGCCAAACTTATTGCGATGAGTTGGTGGGGCGGGTCGCGGCCCACGGCATACAAATTACAGAACTTTCAACTCACTTAGAGGGTCAATTGGTTGCAGTGCATCCAGCGTATGATGACATGTTTGATGGGTTTGCCGCGCCTGCGGTGAGGGGTAACCCAGAGAAGCGTCGTCACTGGGCGGTAGAACAGGTAAAGTTGGCGGCGCGCGCGAGTCGCCGGTTGGGGCTTACCGAGCACGCGACTTTCTCTGGCTCATTGCTTTGGCCTTATATGTACCCGTGGGCACCGCGGCCTGCGGGCTTAGTTGAAGAGGGCTTTGCAGAGTTGGCTAAACGTTGGCTGCCTATCTTGAATGTCTACGCCGACGAGGGCGTTAACGTTTGCTATGAAATTCACCCTGGTGAAGATTTACACGACGGCATTACTTTTGAACGCTTTCTTGATGCGGTAGATCAGCATGCGAGCGCCAATATTCTTTATGACCCAAGCCACTTAGCCCTGCAGCAAATGGACTACCTCAGTTTTATTGATCATTACCATGAGCGCATCAAAATGTTTCATGTTAAAGATGCTGAGCTTAAGCCCGATGGTAAGAGCGGTGTTTATGGTGGGTTCCAGGATTGGCTGCAAAGACCGGGTCGTTTTCGTTCATTAGGAGATGGGCAAATCGACTTTAAAGGAATATTTTCAAAGTTTGCGGGTCACGACTTTGACGGTTGGGCGGTGTTGGAGTGGGAGTGTTGCCTCAAGCATCAGGAAGTGGGCGCTCGGGAAGGGGCGGAGTTTATTCGCCAACATATTATACCTGTGGCGGATAAAGCCTTTGACAACTTCGCCGCAGGTGAATTGGATGAGAAAATCAATCGACGAATATTGGGCTTAGATAACTGATTAACTAACAACGAGATTGTGGGTAGAACAAGACTGGATTTTTTAGTGAGGGAGGGCGCTATGCAAGATATTTTAAACCGACCAGCCAAAACACTGAGCCAAGCCCACCGGCGAGGTTATTTTCGCGATGGCTTTATTGGGGTTGAACGTTTGGTGAGTCAAGAGTGGCTGGACAAACTCAATACCGTGACCAATGAATTTGTTGAAATAAGCCGCAATTTGCAGGGTAAGGACAGACGTTTCGATTTAGAGCCCGACCACAGTCCCATCATACCGCGCATTCGCCGACTCAACTCGCCGGTCGACTACCATGAAACGTTTTGGGAATTTGCTAGTCAAGGTCCGTTTGTAGATGTTGCCGAAGATCTACTAGGGGCTGACGTCAAATTTCACCACTCAAAGCTGAACTTTAAATGGGGAGGTGGTGGTGAAGAGATTAAGTGGCATCAAGATATTCAGTTTTGGCCGCACACCAATTATCAAGTATTGACCATTGGCGTTTACCTCGATGATGTAACAGATGACATGGCACCTATGGGGGTTATTCCCGGAAGTCATGATGGCCCTCTTTATGATTTGTACGACGAGTCTCGCCAATGGACAGGTAACATTGCCGATAAGGACATCCCCCAACTCAACGCGGATAGCGCAGAGTATTTGGGTGGGCCTGCCGGTTCTGTAACAGTACATAACTGTCGCAGTGTTCATGGCTCGCCACCAAACCTGAGTCCAACGCCCAGACCTCTATTTTTGTGTGCTTACTCAGCCGCCCATGCCATTCCCATTACTAACCTAACAGCAGCTGCCAAATACTCCGAGGTAATTGTGCGTGGTCAACCTGCGCGTTGGGCGAAGTTCGATCCCAGGCCCGCGCTTTTGCCACCAGATTGGTCAAAGACCGGCCATAAGTCGATCTTTGAGCACCAGCAAGGCAAATAGTCTTAGGATTGCAGTGAGTTGTCTTTGTACAGCCGGTGGGCTGGGCCGACATTTCCACTGAATATTGTTGGTTACGCTACAAGACGTCGGAAATTTCTACCGCTTATCAAAAAGCAAGTGTGTTGCTGCGATAATTTATACCGTGCAGATTCGGAAGAAGCCAGTTCCCCTCCAAGGTAGTTCCTGGCGTGTAATAGGCGGCCTAGGTATAAGTGTGAGGCTCAACCCTGTTTGTGCTTAGGCATTGTCTGGTTGGGATACTTTGCCGTTTATGGCAGTTTTTCTTACTGTTAATCTTTTCGGTTGAAGTTCGTTGGGATGGATATCAGCGTAAGTTCTCGCTATGGTTCTGACAGCTTTTTACCGGAGAGGGCAATGTTTAAGCCAAACATCATTTTTATTTTCGCGGATCAACATCGCCATGATGCACTGGGGTGCGCGGGCAATGAAGTGATTCAAACACCCAATTTAGATCGGCTTGCGGGTGAGGGCGTGCGCTTTGCCAACACCTGGTGTCAGTCGCCTATTTGTCAGCCGTCTCGTGCGTCTATGATCAGCAGCGCATATCCAAACGAATTGGGTGTTATGCGGAATTTTGGCCGCGACCTTGATAGCAATACCCCCACGTTTATGCAGCACTTACAAAGCGCAGGCTATCGTACTGCCAATGTGGGTAAAACCCATTACTACTCTGAAGGTTTGGTAGAGCCAGATAAAGACGATGGCGATATGCGCCAATTTGATGCCCAAGTGAAGGCCTTTGGCTTTGACCATAACGTGGAAGAGTTCGACCGCTATGTGCACGCTATGGAAGGGGTCACCACGCCTTATACCGAATATTTAAAACGCGAAGGGGTGTTTGAGCCTTACAGTGATCTGATTAAATCCATATGGCGTTTAACGCCTCAGCATTGGGATGGTGTGACCAGTCCAATAAGTAAGGAGCAGGATTTAACCAGCTTTTTGACTAGGGAAGCCCAGCAATGGATTGCCACGCAAAAAGAGGATCAGCCTTTCTTTCTGCAACTCTCTTACGTTCAACCTCACGTGCCGTTAATGGGTGACCCGCAATGGGCGGAATATTATGCCCAAGCACCGATCACTCGCGGGGCAGCTCTTGTGCAGCAGTCACACCCGGAGGTTTGGCAAAACTATTTAACTTGGTGCGATCACCATGCTAACGGTAAGTTGCTCACCGATGAATATGTGTTAGCTGGCGCACGTCAGTATTATGCAATGATTTCTCTTGTTGATGAGAGTATTGGCAAGATTTTGGCGCAACTTGAAGGCCAGAATATGTTGGACAACACAATGATCGTGTACAGCTCGGATCATGGCGAAATGCTGGGTGATCATAGGTTAATGGCCAAATTTAGCTTTTACCGTAGCTCGGTGCAGATTCCACTCATTGTTAGACCCGCTGGGGGTTGTGCGGGCAAGGTGTCAGAGGCGCTGGTTGAGCTGGTAGATGTCGGCCCTACACTGTTAGACGCTGCCGGCGTTGCAGGTCTAGAAGACACTCAAGGGCGCTCGGTGCTGCCGCTGATGCGTGAGGGCGATGATGTTAAGGGCGATGCTCAGAACGGTGGGCGAGAATATTTGTTCAGCGAAATTATGCAGCAAACCAGAAGTAAAGATGGCCCCACATTTCGCGCTATTCGTAATGGTCGTTATCGTATGACGATAGAAACTAAAACACGAACCCCCTGTGAATTCTTTGACTTGCAGGAAGACCCTAACGAGCTAAATAATTTGGTTGCGGGAGCGGGCGCTGATCTAGCAAAGCATGCTGACACAATGGCTGCCATGGTGGTCGCAATTGATCGCCGAATCAGAAACTCTATGGACTAGTCTCTGCTCGCTTAGCCTTGTAGAGACTGCTCTAGTCTAGAAACGGTAAGGCCAATACGAACGAGGACGCTAACGCAAATATTCTGGCGTAACGGTGAACGGTGAACGGTCAGCGTAACGAGAAACCGGTTTATTTGGCCGTGAAGTGGCTGTTAAAGAGGTTAGCTTGATCTGTTGTTAGCCACAGTCTTGGCTGGCGCAGGATTTCTAATCAATTGTGCCGATGGCGTTTTGCGCTCGTACTTCTCAGCAGGCGTGTTAACAATCTCCAACAATTCTCGTTGCTTGTCACCCGCCTTAATACGCTCGGCGCTCACGCTGCCATAGACGGTGGAGCGTTGCTGCGGATCGCGATTCAGATTGCGCACGATGGTCTGCATCTGTCGGGGCGAGGTTTCTTGGCCATGCTGAGTGCCAGCGGCGCGGCTGATAGATTCGTTCATCAGGGTGCCGCCTAGGTCGTTACAACCTGCATTGAGGCAAGCCTCTATACCCTTATGGCCCATCTTTACCCAGCTCGCCTGAATGTTATCTATTTGGCCATGCAGTGCTAAACGTGCAACCGAGTGCAACAGAACAGCTTCGCGGAACGTTGGTCCTTTGCGCGCTTTGCCCTTCAGGTACATTGGCGCTTCCATATGAATGAACGGCAGCGGCACAAATTCGGTGAATCCACCGGTTTTTGCTTGTAGCGCGCGCACCCGCAAAAGATGCCGTGCAAGGTGCTCGTGCTTTTCAACATGGCCATACATTACGGTGGCGGTCGTTTTGAAGCCCACTTCGTGAGCCGCTTCCATGACATCTAACCATTGCTGGGTATTGATCTTATCAGCGCAAATCACCGCGCGAACTTCGTCGTCGAGAATTTCCGCTGCTGTGCCGGGTAGCGTACTGAGCCCGGCATCCTTGAGTTGGGTTAGGTAGGTTTTAAGATCCATCTCAAGGGTCGCGGCACCCTGCCAAACCTCTAGCGGTGAGAACGCATGTATGTGCATTTCTGGCGCCGCAGCTTTGACGGTTTTAATGATATGGGTGTAGGTATCGCCAGTGTACTCCGGGTGTATGCCGCCTTGCATGCACACCTCGGTCGCGCCTCTGTCCCAAGCTTCGACCGTGCGGCGCGTAATTTCTTCGTCGGAGAGGTCATAAGGTCTACCTCTCAGATTCTCTGACAACTTACCCTTTGAGAACGCGCAGAACTGGCATTTGAAATAACAAATATTGGTGTAATTGATATTACGGTTAACAACAAAGCTGACGCTGTTGCCGTTGGTGTTGCGTCTTAGCTCATCTGCAGCTTGTGCTACTGCGCTGAAGTCATCGCCCCGAGCTTGAAACAAACGCACAATCTCTGCTTCCGTGAGTTCTTTGCCAGCTTTAGCGTCTTCGATAATGGCCGCTACATCAGCGGACAAATGCTTTACTGGATTAATGATGGCGCTCATGACCTCCTCAGGAGGCTGAGTGTCTACGTCCCCTGGACACCACTCGTCAATGCGAGGCATGCCCTCGGTGTCGATCATTTCCAATACCCGTTC
>CAUZON010000015.1:0-62682 GCA_963581445.1 Gammaproteobacteria bacterium
GCATAATGCCCATCGACAGCATAATGAGCATCAGCCCGAAAGTAGCAATATGCCCTACTATTTCGCCAATTTGCGCTTCTGTCATATTCATTCTCTTATTTCTAAGCTGGCAAAATTGACCTTGAGCCCGACTCTAATCAATTGCTGGAGGAACAACCGCACCGGAAACTCAGCTGCCGTGAAAGCCAATTTGCAAGCCAGAATCTTAAACGACTATTTTTACATCGACAAGATCCTAAGATCTCAACACTTCTTGTCGATGTCAAGATAAACTTAACAAATCGCTTTTAGTGCCCCACCGCCAATAAATTGGCGCTGAGTATCTGCTCAAGATTCGCATCATGTTTCAGATCAGCACGTATTTTTACAACGACAATTTGACACTTCTCTTTTTATTTCTAAGGGGGCAAGATGTCTCCTCACGCACTCTCCAGCTGATGCAGGACCAAAAAGTAGATTGGATATAAAATGAAAACGGCATATCACCATGGTGATCTCAAAAACGCATTGCTGGATGCAGCGGATGAGATATTGCTTAGCAAGGGGTTGCAGGGGTTTACTATGCGCGCTTGCGCACGCCTGGCAAACGTTTCTCATGCTGCACCAAAGCATCATTTTGGCGATATAAATGGGTTATTGACCGAGGTCGCTATGCGCGGCTTTGACCGACTCGTGGCACAGTTGCAAGACAAAATGCAGCCGGTAATGGATGACCTGCATGCGCAAATGTATGCGGTCGGGCTAGCTTATGTAGAGTTCGCAGAAGCCTATCCTGAACATTTTAGGATAATGTTTCGCAAGGACCTGTTGTCGTACAACACTCAGTCGCCGCCACGGCAAATTGCTGTAACTTATGCCACGCTTGTCAATGTGGTTTTGCGTCAGCGTGGTGAACCTGAAATTTCTGAGATAGAGACCATGGCTAGTCTAAACGGCGAAGTCATCAAAGATATTTTCATGTGTTGGTCCAACATACATGGCTATGCGCATCTACGCCTTGAAGGCCAATTGAACTCGATCTCCGAAGAAACCCACCTTAAAATCTTACAAGAAAACACAAATCACCTCTCTGACCTTGTACAAAAGCGGGCGAGCTGAAAGCCGAACCTCCACTTAAAAAGCCCTGCAAAGGCGAGGCTTTTTGCTGCTGATGCGCGCAACACCAATCCATAATGCTTGCGTATTAGAACTCTTTCGCGCTAGCATTTTTAAAATTCCTTAGGAGGAAGTCTCTATGGCACTTAATACATTGGCCAATGATGCCAGTCCGGATCAAGTCTTAGCAGAGCTTGAAGAGAATGGCGCTGTGATTGTTAAAGATCTGATTAGGCCAGATGCTGTTGATCAGCTTAATGCCGAGGTTTTACCATTTGTAAATAGAACGCCGATGGGACGAGACGATTTCACAGGTAGGTCTACTAAGCGTACTGGAGCATTGGCTGCTCGATCAGCCGCTTGCAGGGAATTGATTGTCCACGACCTAGTACTGACCGCCGCAAACCGATTTTTGCACCCCTACACCCGTAAAATTATTTTGCACCTCACTCAAGTTATACAAATTAATCCAGGAGGTGCGGCGCAAGCAATTCATCGTGACCGCCAAGCATGGGGCAAATATCTGCCGAAAGAAATTGAGCCTCAACTTAATACTATATGGGCGCTGACAGACTTTAACGCCAAAAATGGTGCCACTCAATGCGTACCCGGCAGTCATAAATGGCCGTGGGGGCGTAAGCCTGAGCCAGAAGAAATTTGTCAGGCAGAAATGAGCAAGGGATCGGTATTCTTCTATACCGGAAGCGTACTGCATAGCGGCGGAGCAAATACTTCTACAACGATGCGCATGGGCTTGAATTTGACTTACTCCCTCGGCTGGTTGCGCCAAGAAGAGAACCAATACCTTTCTTGCCCGCCGAGCATAGCGAAGGATTTCGACCCAGTTCTACAGGATTTGTTAGGTTACACACAGGGCGAGTATGCCTTGGGTTATTACAGCGACCCCTTCGGCAAAACCGAAGGGCGAGATATTTTGCCGCCTGAGAAAATCTTGGACCGCTCCGCTGAGGCAACCGACATAGACATCGGTTAGCTATGTAGAACTGTTTATCCATAGAGCAGAGCCTGAGAGATATTCAAAGACTAGTTGGCGCCCAACATCGGAACGAAGAGCCAGAACACTCCATTTTCTTTGCCTTCAACTCTGGCTCCGGCGATAGCTGATGCCAGCGGCAACTAAAAGAATATCGAATAAAAAATTTTACTTCGCGCTCCCATGACAAGCGATAACTGCATCAGCCTAACCAACGTGGACGGCCGAATGAGCCACTCACCTCTACCGGGTTCAAGCATAAAATTTATGCAGCGCATTTATATTGCTTGCAGGGCCTAAAGAAACGCGTCGGCAAAAATCAGTCGCGGTAAAGCTATTGGGGTTTGCGCGCTATCACTTTGATCTCTGCCCGCGCACCAGGAATAACCAGCTCGGTTATGCCTATCCAGGTAGATGCTGGATAAGGCTCTTTGATAAATTCATCCTTTACTTTGGCCATAGCGGCAGTATTTTTCTGCAGCTCTACCAGGTAGAGGGTTGTATCAATTATATCCTCGTACCCAACTCCGGCCGCGTCTAGTGTTTCGCCTAGCGATGCCCAAGCGTTTCTAAACTCCTCCTCGGCAGAATCTCCAGTGCCGACAACACCTGAGAAAAAGATCAAATCATCATGCTGTACAGCTGGGGCGAAATGCCAGTTGTCGTATGTCTTACGCGCAGCTTCTGGAACGATAACTTGGATCGACATGAGTTACTCCTATTTCAAATTTTAGATCAGATTTCTTTAAATCGATTTCTGCATCACTATATCTGTCTTCATCCAAATAGGTACAGTAAAGGTTGCCTCGGGTAAAACCGTGAGATTTTTCATAAAGATGCACTAACAACGAGCGCAAGCAGCGGCTTTAAGACCGCTAGGTGTCAGCTCGTTTAATCGTCGCTTTAAACTCTGCCGACTTCAAAATCAATGCAGCGCAGCTAGCCCAATAAAACCAATAAAACAGCCTTCCCATATACCAGTGAAAATAGCAGTCACTGTTTGTATCCCACCAATAAACCGACCTCAACCAGGCATTTACTGATTTGCAATTTTACCTTTCAACTGTGTTAGTACATATACTTTGTGTTCCTCCACAAAATACCAAACATCGACGCCAGCCCAACTTGGAGCTGAAGCTGCCAATTTTTAACTTCGCACCAACATTTTCTAACAAAGCCGCTCAATTGACCCTTTAGCGATCAAACTTTCGACACCTGTCCGTTTCTAGCGCTTTCAACTATACGTAAAACCTCTGACTGAAAAACTTGACTCCGCTCGTTGACCAAATCTAAAACGTGCAACGAAGTAGGCACAAATGCAAAGCCAATCTGATACTCCGGGTGCCACTGAAAAATAGACCCGCCTAGCCCCATCCAACCATAAAACCCCTCACGCCCGCGATTGAGTGCTTTCTCCATCGTCGAAGCACCAGCTTTGGTTGGCGCAAACCGGGCAACGCCGCCCTGAGTAAACTGAGTATTCATAAGCTCTAGACTGCGATCTATTGGCGCTTCATGTAGGGCCTGACAGGCCTGTGTGCTGAGAATTTGCGTCCCGGCACTCACCCCCCCCATAGACATCGCCGAGGCAATTTTAGCCAACCCCCTAGCGGAGCAATGGGCGTTAGCCGAAGGTGTTTCACCCATTTCAATCAGCTGGTCGTTAAACACTTCGCACAGCGCCGCCAACGGCTCTTTTATGCCTGCCGTGCTCTTTAGCCGCACGAACGGCTCCGGGCGTTTAATCCCAGGATTAGCGCGCCTGGCTGCAACGATTTTCAAACCTCTAGCGACAATGGTGAAGATGTTGTGATGCACTTTACGCCCCAACATGTGCGGCATCAGGCTGTGTTTTAAATGTGCGAGAAAACCAACGGCTTTGACCTTAGAGATGCGCGGCAAATCCGCTTCCGGCACGCCGATCATGGCGTCAACACCCAGAGGTCCGGCAATATCGTCACGTAAAAATTCACCAACGGTGCGCCGCTCTGGATCTACCCGACGGAATATTTCATTAACAATCCAGCCTCGAGTGAGCGCATGGTATTCACGCCAATTGTCCTCGCCGGCGCCACGAAAATTTTGCGTCTGACGCTCAATAATTGCACCAATGGCATTGCGTTTAATTTGTTCGCGGTGCAGATCTTCTGCCTTTAGAGAAATATCGAAAGCCGCTAGGCCGGCCTCATGACGCATAACGTCCGCGACACTTAGATCCCTCTTTCCATGAGCACCAAACTCTGGCCAGTACGTCACCACTTTAGCGTTATAATCAACCAAACCTCGGTCAACTAGGGAAGCTATCGCAATAACTTCCAGGTTTTTACCACTACTAAAAACGTTTATTAGGGAATCTGCATTAAAAGCACTGTCGCCGGGCGCGCCTGCCCATAGGTCGACGACTTTTTGATCGCCAACATAGACGCACAGTTGTGCGCTATTTTCAGCGAATTGCTGCATGTGCTTCACAAATAACTTGCGTAGGCTTTCGAAACTAGGCGCTACAGAGCCTTCTACCGTTATCTTTTTCAAGGTTTTACAAACTCATTTTTAACAACGCAGCAGCTTACCACTTCAGAAAGAGATTACGAACGAAGTGCATTGAAAACCAAAGCCATTGTCATTCACTTCGCGCGAGGACGTTACAACTGATGCACCCAGGCAAGGCTGCTACAACTACACCAAGATAGAACTAGAAAAAAAGCACGCTACGTCGACTCTCTACCCACAGTTGCCCATCCCCCTCCCCATGCATTTAGTTTGATCCACTTCGTTATCTCGCCCCACATTTTTAATTTTCCCTGCAAGAACATTACTAAACGCTTGGTAGTGAGCAACTTGATCATTCTCAAGTACCGCAACAACTTCTACGCCCATACGTTTAACTAGAACACGTCGTTTCTTTTTCAGTTTGCGGTCGATATCTAATGATTCTCGAAGAATTTTTTCCGAGGCTATACGCAGATCATTACTAAATTTTGTCGCAGACGCTTTAAACACTTTTGCTTGGGAAGCACTCAGATTAATAGCCCGTATGGCAGCTATAACATCTGAATCTGCCCAAATACCTTGTGGCTGATTTTGGATACCTGCGGTTTTCTTTGCCACTTTGTCTACAGCAACGCCATGAACTTCTTCGATACGGGTCACGCAGGCACTGATGATTTTTTTATTAGTGTCATTTTGCGCTCCGAAAACCACGCCCTTCGACTCTAAGGGCGCCTCCATCACGGCCAGCATGCCAACGGAGTCTCCATTGAATTCGCCAGAAGCTTTGGCCATACAACCACAATAAGCTGCAGCCGCATTAGCCCCGCGACCACCGGTACGCTCAAGCCCCACAACACAGGCAGGAGCGAACTGATCATCAGAGTCTGCAGAGAGCGTAATGGGACTGTATAGCCCAATGAATATAATTAACGCTAAGTAAGTACTTCTCAACAGACTGGAATTCGTTCTAGCTCGCCGCAGAACCTGTGCTAAACAACTGCTCGTCCCCATCTTCATCTCCCTGATTTTTCTTTTATTTATACAGATATTTATACGTAGATCCAAGCGCCTGTGGTCGCATTAATTAGGGACCCATATTGGGGTTTGATCAAAATAACTTAGGTCGGCAGATAGGCAGGAGATCGCGCCGCTACATTTCAGTGGCCTAAAGACCCAGCGGAACGCCGCTTGAGTTCGCTGTACCCCTCAATAAATACAGAAGACCTAAAACCTAAAAGCACTTTAGATATTTTGCAAAATCTAGCACATGTGGCCTTCTGTATTTTAAGAAATCCGACAATAGTTAGTTGGCAAAGACTCCTTTTTGTTTTTTGCGTTCAAGCTTTTCCGCTTTCTTCTCTTTAGGGGATTTCGCGGCTGTTTTCTTAGTATCGCGCTTATTTTTGTGCTCTTTACTCATGTTGTTCACTCCTAGTAAACATTAACGAATCAGGACTCAGGGATACTTGTGCAATTCCACCACTATTGGTCGTAGCAAACGAACAGAATTTTGCTGGCTAAAACCACGGAACTGCAGCAACAACTCGCTTGAGAGTAACACATCATAAAAACTAGTATTGGCAAGCCATACGGTGGGAAAAAGACAGTGATTGTTAAGTAATGCCACCCAAGCACACGGCAGCAGAAACAACTCACACGAACATTAGCGCTCCCGTTTTTTGACTTCCTGAGACTCTAATTTCAACTCTAACTTTTCGGTTTCCTTTCGAAGTCACAGATATCTCACAGGCTTCTAATTGGCAACCAGAGCCCTCACCGACGCCCGCTCTTTCTTCGTCCTCCCCACTAATAGGAGAGGAGCAGCCAGCAATGATTACTAACATGAACAAGGCAGACAGTAATTTTTTTAACGAGTACAGACGAGACCGAGAGTTAGGTAGCGACGGGGTAACAACGACATGCAAAACCTTTTTCTTTTTATTAACTAAGCAACTTTTTAACTAAGCCATAAATTATTGCCCAATCGTCATTAAAATACTTACTCTCGCTACGTTGAACTCGCGATCAACGAAATTCGCAGTTTGAGCAACGGCCAAAAGTTATTGGTAAGCTGTTTTCCCACGCACAGAATAAATCTCAACATGGTAGGTCAAAGGTGGAATTATGGTAGATCAGCGTCGACGCAGATATCTCGCTAATTTAGCGGCAAAATTGAAGACCTTTTATCAGGCTCAGCAACAAGAGCAGGAGGCCAGCGTTAAGCTTACTGCAACGCAAACGGCGAAAAACCAACTGGATGGCTTTATGGAGGCAGGCTTAATCAGCCAATTGATGAATAAAGCAGATCTGCGAAAAACTGTGGATGAGGCCCACTTTGACGTGTTCAAGATGACTCTCAATGAAAGGAGCAAACAGCTGACAGAAGAAACCGATGCTGAGCTTGATTGGTTCCTCTACGATGAACCCACTATATTTCGGAAGGTCGATTAGCCAGTCCCACTTCTAAGAGCCGTCTATTCCTCTCCGGAGGCACATTGCTTTGCCGCTACCGATCCCTTAGATCAACCTTAGATCAACCTTAGATCAACCTTGGATTAACCTTAACTATCGCTACTTACGCTAGCCGATATCGTGATTTACCCACAGCAAATTTACTTCTTTAAGGTGTGCCTTGCACTGGCAAAAGCCGTCAAGTTGAGTTCATCGCGCACTTGTTGACCTAACCTTGAATCAGGGTTGTCGTATGGAATACCAATTGAATCAGCGATGCGCACCATGCGCTGAAAATTTGCGGCTACTCCAGCAGCATCTACCAGCACCAAAGGCCCCGCCACATCTAACAGTGCTTGCCGACTTGCGACTAATGCATGGCTATCTCTATTCGCCACGCTTTCAGCAAAGCGCATGAGCTGCGAGCCGAACTCAATGCCTTGACTTGCACTACTTACGTCGCCCCCAACACCTTGAATGTCGATATCGGTTTCGTTGATTTTTGCGCTCGCACGGAGCATCGATGCATGTGCAGTAGTTCAGTAAAAGCACTCGTTAACGGAGGATACCCGGCCCGCCACTAGCTCCATCTGCATGCGGTTAATAGACCTTGACTCATCTTGGAAGAAGTTCTGCATGCCGGTAAATGACAAATACTGCACATCCGCCAAATCGCGCCATTCGCGCATGGCATCTGGCACAAGAGTCAAAGCACGCAGTACGTTGGCGCAAAAATCAGGCGACCATAAATCACTTTCATTACCCACCGCGCCGTCAGCTGGAATCATTGGCACAAAACCCGTGTCATCACTCAGCACTGCGGGCCGATAACCATTGGGCTCACCGGACTCAGGCTGGGGTAGCAATTCCACAGGCATACCCAAACTACGATGAAATTCATCAATACTGAATACCGCTACCACAACACCCACCAACTCCACATAAGCTTCCACACTCATGCCATGGGCTACGTTGTCATTTACATAAGACTGAGTGATTCGAGATTGATCAGTAATGATTCTATGCACAGCGTCGACAGCAACTTCCGGCAGTCCATTACTATAATCATGCTCGCCTTTGAGACCGTAGGGAGAAATCGACACTTTGCGCTGAGCGCAAAACCTACAGGCCACGGCATTACGACTCTCTAGTGCAATGGCAATTCGCTGGGGCCCATTCCACCAACTACCCGGTGCCGCCAGCTTGCGCCAGTAGCCGCGATAAGCATCGGCAATATCACTGCGAATAGGATAAGCCGCGTTGCTGTAGTCGAAATAGGTCATTCGAATCTCCCTAAAAATTCTTGCTAACCCCATCCTAACCAAAGCCTATGACCGGCGTAAATTGCCCCCTACACCCAATTAGCCAAAAAAAGCACAAACTTCGCTGCCAATTCCCAGTCATTTTTAGAGGTGGTGCTGTTTTAATAAGCGCGTGATCTTGGCTAATGGAATTTCAGATAGATAAAGACATCTGGTCAATAAACGGCCCAGAAGTAGTATTTGCCAGCGCGCCAATGCATACCAGAATGACAGTTATTCGCCTTTAAGACGGTCGCCTCTGGATACACTCACCGATAAAACTTACCCAAGAGTTTAGCGGTTTTCTAGCCGAACTCGGCGGCAGTGCTGCGGCTCTGATCGCGCCAAACAAATATCACTACATGTTCATAGAGCCCTGGCGCACTGCCTTTCCAGGGGCCCAGGTTTTTGCTGAGGAACACCTAACCCGCAAACAACCTTGCCTAGCCAACGTGCAGATTCTCACTGACTCGCCGCCAAGTATCTACGCTCAGGACATTGATCAAGTAATTTTTCGCGGCAACAATTTATTCCTGGAGGCGGTATTTTTCCACAAGGCCAGTGGCTGGTTAATCTTCACGGATCTAATGACTAACTAAACGCTAAGGGCATGAACTTACTGCCAAGGATGTTCTTAAGATTCGAGGCAGTCATTTATCCAAATAGCAGCATTCCGCGCCTGTATCGTTGGTTCACTCGAGACAAAGACAAAGCGAGAGACGCGCTACAACGCATAAGAAGATGGCGCCCACAGCGTATACTGTTCTGCCACGGAGAGTATTTTGCTGAGAATGCAATTGAGGTAATCAACCGAGAGTTTAAGTTTTTAGACTGATGACGGAGACAATACCACCGCACCACATTCGCCACCCTTAGTTTGGCGGCCACGCCAAAACGCAGACAGCCAGTCCTACCCCCTTACCTTCCTGATTTCTGCCAACAAGCGCGCTTCCATTTCTCGCATGTCCTTGGTCAACGCATCTTTCAGCTCTACCCTACTCTCCTCCGCATGCTCTTCTGCAGTCTCATCCGCATCACTGCTCATGGCGTTGACAATAACCGCGATAAAGAGGTTCAACATAGTGAAGGTAGTGACCAATATATAGACCACAAAGAACGCCCAGGCGCTGGGGTGCACCGCCATGACCGGGCGCACAATACCCATAGACCAACTCTCAAGAGTCATGATTTGGAACAACGTGTACATGGTGCTGCCCAAATTCCCAAACCATTCTGGGAAGGTGTCGCTGTATAAATGCGTGCCGATGACGGCGAATACGTAGAAGAGCAGCGTCATAATAGTGGCGACAGAGGCGATACCGGGAATGGCTGTAAGTAGGCCCTCTATCACCTTGCGCATTGCAGGAGCCGCGGAGATAAGTCTGAGCACTCTGAGCACGCGCAGCGCACGCAAGGCCGCAAAGGTTTCGCTTGCAGGAATAAGCGCAATACCGACAATGAGAAGGTCGAACAAACTCCAAGGATTGGTGAAAAATTTCAACCGATAGACATAAAGTCGAAGCACAATTTCAGCGACAAAAATCTGCAAAATAAGGCTATCAACAGACTCTAACCACCAACCGTAATCCGCCATCAAGTTGTCCGAGGTCTCCAACCCCAGAATAATTGCGTTGATAATAATTAGGCCAATGATCGTGTTTTGAAACTTGTCGTTTTCTACAAAACTTTGGATCTTTTCTCTCATACTTCGCAACGCCAACCTAGTCTGTGAAAGGAGGAACATTAGGCCGTAAAATGCCATTTACCCCAGATAATTTTGGAGACAATACTACATCAAACCGGCGTGCAATTAGGCGCGCTACCTCATCAACCAGCAAAATGTGAATAATTGGCCACCACAACCTCGAGCAAATTAGCAGCGCCAACCTAATTATATCGCCCCTTAAACGTGATGGCCCGCCCTCGCTCAAGCAACTTAGGCACTGCCTTTTGCGTGAGCCAAATAATAATAATTAGGAGTTTCATCATAAAAGCAATTATTGCTGGTCTTTTCATTTTTGCGCTTACTCAAGGCGCCGTTGCCGGTCACCACGAAGAAGGCGAAGGTCGTTTACACCGCAAGCCCCGCCAAGCCACATCGATCCTTAATGTCACATCGGCTGATATGGGCGGCGACAAAACAACCATCACAGCCCCGGGTAAAATGGGTGAGTACGGTAAAGTTTATGTCACTTACAGCATGACCTAATCAGCGGACCGTGTATCTGGCGCTGCAGAAGGTGTTGGTCGTGACGTAGTGGATGCCGAAACGGTCATGACGGGTCGGTTGACTGGCGCATGGCGCAGAGAAGGCTCCACAGTCACAATGTACAACACTGTGAATATGAATGATCGTAGCCAAAACTTTGATGTAATCACCTTTGACGCTCGAGGCGACAACCTCACGCACAAGGTCTTCATCCTTACGGTAAGTACAGGGTCCTTGTGAGCTTAGCCTCGACTTAAGTCATTTAGGTCGAGGTGCTTTCTCTACTCAATTTATCCGATCTATTTATTGAGTCTATTTCTCAGGCCGACTGCTCTCACCACTACTGCTCTTTCTCAACGCCACTCATGACTGCTAAGATTTCATTCTATGCATGCCTGAAAAAATTTCTTACAACGAAGCTATTATTGGAACTATCATCTAAACAATAGATTTAGCAACATGGCGCAACCAAGCGCGCTTGAGATGCGAGTGCGCAGCTAGGAAATAATAATGCTCAGTTCAACAGAATTTTATCAAGTCACGCCGCTACTTATGTGGGTGTTATGGATAGAGGCCGTCATTTATCTCGGTATTGGCACTTACGAAATATTCGATGACTTCATTGCTAAGGTTCCAAAATGGGCAGAGCAAGATGGTGGCGTCAATGCATGGATTAGAATTCAAGATGTTGTCGCACGCAAAATGCACGCGGCTATTTGCACCATCTTAGGCTTTGTCGCACTAAACGGCGCACTAGAAGGCCACGTCACAAGATTCGAACTTGAACTGATCTTCATGGGCTTTGCCGTACTCATGCCTGTGATTTGGTCAACTATGATGCCTGGGAAACTTGGCTTAATGATAATTTTGCTGAAGCCGGAATTTTGGCTGCAACTGATTATGTTTGTGTTTTTTAGTCATTTAGTACGCATGGAGATACTAATCATCTGCGTGGCACTGAATCTGTGGGGCATATTCGTCAATATCACCCATGTACGAAAAGTCTTTTTTCAGCCCTACACTTATGCAGAACTAAGAAAGCATTTGGTGGTCGCCGCCGGTGAAGAGTTCGCTGCCAAAATAGATAAACTGGCGGGGCATAAACCGTAGTGATATTCGCCTAGTTTTTAAACAGGATTCTAGAAAAGTGTTCCCCCAACTACCGATGTCGCAAGTAATGCCAAAAGGATAATTAGACCCGTGAAAAATATAGCTGCGTCACTGATACTACTGCTGTTAACCCCCCTATTTATAAACAAGACTTTGAGTCAGGAATCTGAAAAGGCCGCAGCTCCAGCAGCATTGGAAGGGATTTTGAATTTCTATTCTATGACCGCAACTATTGACACAGCTGGACAACCTACGCCAGATCAGTTTACCCGGGTTAAAGACGCCGACTTTTCCGCGGTCATCAACCTGGCGATGCCTGAATCTGCTAATGCATTGGCTAACGAAGGCGAAATCGTCAACGGCTTAGGCATGTCCTATACCCACATTCCTGTGCCGTGGGATGCACCCAGTGCAGAGCATGTAAAAACGTTTTTTGACACCATGGATGCGCTTGAGAAAAACGATCAAAACGTTCTGGTACATTGCGCTGCAAACTACCGGGCGTCGGTATTCACTTATAAATATCTCACGCTAAGAAAAGGCTTGTCAGCAGAAGAGGCCACCACCCCGCTGCTGAAAAAGTGGCTGCCGGAGATGGATACCAATTGGCTAACGATAATGGCACTGACTACCCAAGAGATAGAATAGGTTCTAACCTGTCAGCAATATTTTTGAATATAGGCTCAAGAATGCTATGCCGTTGGGATTGTTAGCGAAGGCACTTTTAGATGCGCACTCATATCGCCAATAAGTGAGTGGCGCAATTCACGTTTGGAAAAACGCCACTTACCTTCTACCCGCTCAAATTCGTCAAAATAGTCGCCGGCAAAAATAGCTTGTAACGGAAAGTCATCTGTCTGTTGCCAAACTGTTACATAGCAGTGTCCGACAGCTCGTGCATTGATTTCATCAATCTCGAGATCAATATTACTCATCATGTGTTTGGTTCTGGGCGTACCGTCCGCGTAAATAATCAGATTATTTGCGGACTCTTTACCGGGCTTCTTACCTTCAGCAATCCATTCAGCATGTGCAAATAGACTTCCAAATGCGGCTAAGTCACCTGAATCGATTGCGAAACAATATTCATTCATCAAGTGCAAAATTTCTTTTTCAGGATCCATTATTTACTCTTCCACTATAACCAAAATCATCACCCTCGCCCTCACCATGTCTATCATAAAATCAACAATAATTAGGTTTATCTAAGCGTAGCAGTGCCCCAAACATTGTACCCAGCGATCTTTGGCGTCTGGGGCAAATACATTGCCCGCCAGTCTTGTACCTGTAAAGGTGTCGCATCAATAAGCCCGCGTATGTCACGGTTAATATGACAGCCACCAGCCATTTTGCCCCAGAAACCATTGACCCGATTTTGCCATTTAGCAACGGATGCATCTGGCGCAAGGGCATGCTCAGCTACAAGCACTCGTCCGCCTGGACGCAATACGCGAACCACTTCAGCTAAGGCACGAGTAGGATCAGGAATAGTGCACAGCGTATAGGTGATCACAGCGGTATCTATTGACTCTGTGGCCAGCGGAATGTCCTCCGCACTGCCAATGCGATACTCAATAGCCACATCCGACTGCTGAACCGCACGCTGCGCCAACTGCCAACTCTCTTCGCTAGGGTCTATACCGATCACCTTACTCACTCGAGCCGCGTCATAATGTTTGACGTTCAGCCCAGTACCTATGCCCAGCTCCAGCACTTGACCTTGCGCCAACGGCACCACCTTGGCCCGCTGAAGGTCTACAGCCTTCATGCCGCAGGCACAGTTAATCACATGTGGCAGAATCTTTTTTTCGTAAAACGACATGTGTTAACTCTCAAATCAATATTTCTTCAAACTAACACCACTCCGCGTGGATGCAAGGCATGGGCAAAAGAAGTAACAGCTGAGAGTAACCCTGTGCTCCGAAAATGCCCCCGATGCAGCACCACTTAACGCCAACACGGTACGTCAACGGTCAAAACGGACGCAAAAAGATAGGCCAAATTCCCTTCAAAGTTGGGATAGTATTAGCCTACAAATTTGAATTAGATGGAGAGTAAGCGATTATGCAAGACGTATTTATTGTGGGTGCATCACGCAGCCCAATTGGTAAGCGCGGTAAAGGCCTGGCAGGACTCATGCCAGCGGATTTGCTTGGTAAAGTACAACGCGGAGCGTTGGAACGTGCGGGCGTAGATGCTGCCAATGTCGGCCAAGTGATTGGCGGCTGTGTTTCCCAAATCAATCAACAGTCATTCAACATCACGCGTGTCGCTTGGTTGTCCCAAGGCTTTCCTGAAGAAGTGGCAGCAACAACCATTGACTCACAGTGTGGGTCTAGCCAACAGGCAACCTCGCTAGGCGCAGCCATGATCGGCTCTGGCATGGAAGATCTGGTTATGGCCTGCGGCGTTGAAATGATGTCCGTTGTGCCCCTTGGCTCAAATATGGCTGGCGGCATTCCAATGGGCGAGAGCTATGCTAAGCACTACCAGCCCACCAGCCAATTCCAAGGTGCAGCAATGATCGCCGAGGAATATCAGGTGACACGTCAAGATACTGATGCTTTCGGTTTGCACAGCCAGGACAAAGCCATTAGGGCTTGGGAAGAAGGCAGATTTGATCGAGAAATAATCCCTATTGAATCACCCGTATTAGATAGTGAAGGTAAGCCAACTGGCGAAAGCCAAACCATCAGCCGTGACGAAGGTCTTCGCGGCACAAGTATGGAAGCATTGGCAGGCTTACAAGCGGTACCTGGTCAAGAAATTCACACTGCTGGAACAAGCTCGCAAGTTTCAGATGGCGCAGCAGTGGTTATTCTTGCCAGTGCGGCGGCGGTGGAAAAATACGGTCTTACGCCTAGAGCAAAAATTTGCGCCACCACTCTAGTGGGTTGCGACCCGGTCACTATGTTGAAAGGGCCTATCCCTGCCACAAAGAAAGTGCTTGAGCAGACCGGCTTAGACATTGACGACATCGATACTTTTGAGGTGAACGAAGCGTTTGCATCTGTAGTGCTGGCTTGGCAAAAAGCAGTGGGCGCAAACTCAGAAAAAGTTAACCCTAATGGCGGAGCTATCGCGTTAGGCCACCCTACAGGCTCGACTGGCGCAAGGCTGATTACCACGGCACTGCATGAACTTGAACGTACCGACGGCAAATATGGCCTTATCGCTATGTGCTGTGGCGGTGGCTTAGGTACTGGCACGATAATAGAACGGGTATAACCCAACCTAAAATCTGAATAGGCAACGCGCACTGCGTGCCTATTCAGTTCACTCCTTCAGCAGCTTTTTCTCTGTTTAGTAAAAATTATTCGCCCTTGCATAGCGCACCTAAATTGCTACGGTCTATTGACATGCTATATAAGCAAGGAGAACAGATATGCAAGCAAAACACTGAGTTATTTCTTCATATGGGGCGACTTTTACTTAGTACTTTTCGCTGTCCATGCAGTTGTCTTATCGCCTATTTCCCTTAAATTTTATCTAAGCAATCACCTTCAAGCCGGACTGCAATTGTTTGACTGGGTACGCTCACTAAACGACTTTCTCAACACCCTTGTCACTTTCTTTTATGGACTGCCTGCAATTTTCACCTTTGCGTCGAGATTTATAGTATCTACTTCTATCGGCATATGGATGGTGCGCAAGGACCGGTCTAAGGCACTGAGCATAGCCTAACAAAAACTTAGCCAGCTTCGCCCTCACCCTAAAGAATATTGACGTTTTGCAATGCAACTCGCTTGGCGTCAACTTCTCTTTCCCTGAACAAGATGCTATAAAATATTAGTACCTAAAATTTCATCACTTGGGGCAAAACGATGAACCTGCGCAAAATAATAAAAAGTATCTTTAGCATTCGCCATCATTCTCTAAGTGCAAAGCCGAATTGCACGGAGGTTTTTGCTCAAAAATATTTCTTTAAAAAATCTTTGTCAGCCATAGCCACCCTACTCCTGGCGTTGACCTTCACCCTCGCAGGATGCGGTCAAGACAGAGAAAAAGCTCTAACCAAAGCAGCTCAAATTCCCGTAGATCTGATACTGCACAATGGCAAAATCCTCACCATTGATTACAACTTCAACATTCAATCCGCCATTGCTATCAACGCTGGTAAAGTGATTATCACTGGCGATGAATCAATTTTAACCCAGTATAAAGCCAGCAAAATCGTTGACTTAAACGGCAAGACGTTGATGCCCGGCTTTAATGATACTCACACGCATATTTCTGGCAATTCAAGACGCTATATTGATCTCAGCGACACCACTTCCATTATCGAAATACAGTCGTTAGTAAGAGATAAAGCCAACACGCTCGGACCGGGCGAATGGATTACCGGTTATGGCTGGTCAGAAGATGAGTTAACTGAGCAGCGCAAACCCACACGCTATGATTTAGACGACGCCGCACCTAACAATCCTGTTGTACTGACGCGTGCAGGTGCGCACAGCGCCGTAGGATCAAGTATGGCACTTAGCGCTGCGGGCATAACCTCGCAAACACCGGATCCCGAGGGCGGCGTTATTGAGCACGAGGACAGCGGCCAGCCCAATGGCATTATTCGAGAACGACACAACCTCCTATTAGATCTTGTACCCCCAAGTAGCGAAGCGGAGATGATTGCAAGCTTAGAGGTCAATCTAAATCAATTATTGGCCAAAGGCATTACCAGCATCACAGATGCGCAAAAAACCCCGGCCGAATACCAACGCTGGGAAACACTATATAAACAAGCCCAGCTGCCCCTACCGCGGGCGGCGCTACAATTTGAGTGGAATGATCCAGAGGCAATTAGTGCTTTGAAAAAGCGTGTGGGTGAGGGCAACGACAATCTCAAGATCGGCCCGATCAAAATTTTTGTCGACGGAGGTTTTACTGGCCCCGCGGCATACACCATCGACCCCTACCACAATCAGGCCACCTACCGTGGCTATCTAAATATGCCAGAAAGCGAACTCGTTAGTCAGATTAATGAAATTCATGACGCAGGCTGGCAGATGGGTATTCACGCCATTGGCGACGCGGCAATTCAGCTCGTGGTAGATACCTTGGGTGATACATTAATTCGCGCACCTAAAACCGACCACCGCCATTATCTCAATCATTTTTCTATGCGCCCACCTGAAAACACCATGAAAAAAATGGCAGAACACAATATTCATATTACTCAGCAAGCCAATTTCACCTACACCCTAGAAGGCCGCTACGCGGAAAACTTGGACGGCTTTCGCTTGGCTCACAACAACCCAATAAGATCACCCATGGAGCACGGTGTTGTGGTGGCACTGTCTAGCGACATTTTGCCCATAGGCCCCTTGGTTGGGCTTTATGCTGCGGTTACCCGCAAAGGTATGAGCGGCACGGTCTATGGCCCAGATGAAGCCATTAGCATCGGCCAAGCACTGCGTGCCTACACACAAATTGGTGCGTTCATAAACTTCGATGACGACATTAAAGGCACTCTTGAACCAGGAAAATATGCAGACATGATTGTGTTGTCCGAAGACATACTGAACATTGATGCGGAACAGATACTAGACGTTGAAGTACTGCAAACCTATAAGAGTGGTGAGTTGGTGTTTGAAAAAGTACCGGCTAATAATTAGCAAACAAAACACTAGAGCGCGCCTCCAGGTCTTTCCCAAGCTGGCTAACTAAGAGCAATGCAGGAACGGGACCATTGCACATGGAGCGCCTACTTGATACTTAGGGGATACCTAGCAAAATTGTGGGCACCTAATTATTACGCACCTTCTTACTACTGCCTTAACTCGCAACCGACGCATCAATAGCAGCAATTAGCTCCTCACTCATTGGCGCAGCAGCTTCTGCCGCCAGACACTCGGAAAGCTCTTCGCGGTTCTTCACACCTAACACCAAGGTGTCCACACCGGGCATAGACAATGCATATAAATGGCCGAGGTAAGCCGAACTCACGCCGTTACTCTTTGCCAACTGACGAAAGCCAGCGCTACGCCGAAAGTCTTTGAGTTCTGCAGATTTAGGATGCACGTCGCGGTCAATGGCGTCAGTTAACGAGCCCGCTGCAACGGCTCTAATGCCCATAACGCCTATTCCTGCATCTTGAGCATTGGCAATCACCTGACGTGGGCCAGGTACTTCATCAATTAACGACATAGAACCAGAACTGTCGAGCGCGTTGGTGATGCACTGCACCACATCCGGACGCTCAGTTGCCCCAACTACGGCCAGATTTTCGCGCTGGGTGCTGGCAGTTGTCACACCCCAAGCACCAATACGACCATTAGCTTTGAGGCGCTCAAAAGCGGGTATCACGGCGTTTTGGTATTTGCTCATCGGTACAGCTATACGCGGCAAAATTTTAGCCTGTTGCCCTTCGCTCCAACCGTCTGCAATAACAAACCCGTGCAAGATAAAAACGTCCACATAGTCTCGGCCCATGCGTACACAGCTCTCGTCCAGCGAAGTACTCAAAGCAGCAAAGATTTCGCCCTCGGGGCAATCACCAAGCAAATATTTGGTCGTTAGATGCACGTCGTTACTCAGACCTTCCACAAAGGCCTGGCCCATAACGCTTTCTGCCTCGCCCCTACCATACATTGGTGCCATATCAAAAAAGTTGATTCCAGAATCTGCGGCAAGGCGCACAGTCGCCAGTGCCTCACTTCTGTCTGTGGCGCCCCAAACTTGACCAATGCCACCACCACCTAGCGTCAGCCGACTGGCCTCAAAACAATTGCCGAGCTTTTGATAACGCATAACTACTCCTGCACTGCTTCATTTCTAAAGCTAACTTGTAACATGTTTGTCCCGCGCTGGCCTTAATGAGTTTGCAACCTTTAGTTCAAAGTTGATTTGCACTCACCCAACAATGTGCGACGCAACAACTGATTACCCTCATCTCTAGACTAAATACCCCCCTTTGTAGATACTGATTACTGATACGCAGACCAATGCGAAAACTTGTACTGGGGAGTAACGAATGACGGCAATCAGAATCCGCATAACGGCAATCATTATTGGCGTCCTAGGCCTTGCCATGGCCATATCAGGCGCCGAGCTTTTAAGCCTGGGCGGCAGCGCCTATTACGCAATCGCTGGTGCACTGATGCTGGTTTGCGCGGTGGACTTATTCAACAGCAAGCCAAGGGGCTTTTTTGTATTTGCTGGCGTGTTAATCCTCACCCTAGCATGGGCAGTTTATGAGGCTGGCATCGCGTTCTGGCTGGTGGGTTCACGTATTTGGATCATTGGGCTGTTAGCGCTTTGGCTTTGCACTCCGGGCGTACGGCGCGCCCTATGGCCGGACAACACCCCTACCTTTTTCAGCCTGCGCACTGTGCAAATCTCTGCCGGCGCCAGTGCGCTAGTGCTTATTGCTATGAGCATCAACCTCTTGAGCAGCAATGTTCAAAGTCTTGATGACAGCGTTTATTCAGAGCCGCAAAACGCCTCTGACTGGACAGCTTATGGCGGTAGCCAAGCCGGCACTCGCTATACCCCCCACGCTCAAATCAACGCCGAAAATGTCGGCGACCTTGAACAGGTGTGGGTAGCGGACACCAAGCGAATCGGCCGCTTCAGCGGCACACCGATCCAAATTGGCGACGGCCTTTATTTGTGTACCGCGCAAAATGTCATGATTTCTTTAGACCCTGACACTGGCGCTGAACGTTGGCGCTTTGACCCCAAAAACGAGACCAGCGCTTTTGGTATTTTGGGTAATTGCCGGGGTGTTACCTACTATAAGATGCCAGAAGTGCCTGCAGGCGAAATATGTGCTGAGCGTATATTTACCGCCACCACAGACGCACGCATGATTGCCGTAGATAAAGAAACTGGCTTGCCATGCGAAAGTTTTGGCACCAAGGGGCAAATTTCCTTGCTCGCTGGTATGGGCGAAGTAAAACCCTACTACTATTTTGTTACCTCTCCTGCCACCGTTGCCAGCGGCGCACTGGTGGTAGGCGGCTGGGTCTTGGACAACCAAGAAACTCAGGAACCGTCTGGTGTCGTGCGCGGCTATGACCCAATGACTGGTGAATTGCTGTGGGCTTGGGATATGGGCCGCGAGGGTAACTCTGGGCTACCGGCTAATGGCGAAACCTACACCCGCGGCACACCCAATGTATGGAGCCTTACCTCAGCGGACGATGAGCTGGGCTTGGTCTATGTACCTACTGGCAATGCCACCCCTGATTACTTTGGCGGCCACCGCACGCAAATAATGGACAAATACGCCAGCTCCGTTGTGGCTATAGATGCCAAAACCGGCCTCACCCGCTGGCATTTTCAGACCACCCACCACGATATTTGGGATTACGACCTGCCCTCTCAGCCAACGTTAGTGGACTTAACCATTAACGGCGTTGAGCGCAAAACAGTCATCGTGCCGACAAAGCGTGGCGAAATATTCATGCTCGACAGAGCCACCGGAAAAGTAATTACCGAGGTCACAGAGCGCCCAGTACCACAGACAGATATACCTGGTGAGCGCAGCACAGCGACCCAGCCCTTCTCAACGGGCATGCCCTCCTTTGCTTACCCAAAGATCCGCGAGCGCGATCTTTTTGGTATTACCCCACTGGACCAAATGGCATGCCGCAAAACCTTTTTGAATTTGCGCTATGAGGGGCCAATGACACCCCCTTCAACCCAAGGCACGCTACTTTACCCTGGCCCTGCTGGGGGCATGAATTGGGGCAGCGTAGCGGTAGATGAGCAACGCCAGTTGATGGTAGTGAATAACCTACAGCTACCGTGGATCATCCACATGATTCCTCGAGAAAACGAATTGACCAACACTGAAGGGGACTTCAACCCAGGCTACGGTATTGGCGGCCCTATGCGAGGCACACCGTTCGCTGCGAAAGTAGAACTATTCTCGTCTCCCTTGAGCTTACCCTGTATCAAACCTCCTTTCGGTGAAATCGCTGTTGTTGATTTAACCACGCAAAAAATTGTCTGGCGGCGCGGTACCGGCACATGGAATTTGGGTTTACCTTATGCTGCCGGCACCACTGTTACCGCCGGAGGCCTGATTTTCATGGGTGGGGTTATGGACGGTTATCTGCGGGCAATGGACGTTAATACAGGCGAGGAGCTGTGGAAAGACCGTCTGGCCAGCCCATCTGACGCCACACCAATGAGCTATGTGAGCCCTAAAACAGGCAAGCAATACGTGTTGGTAACAATCCCAGGACAACGTGGGCCCAGCCCAGAGAAATCTCATGGCGTTGGCGATGACGCGGTCACGACCACTGACACTGCAGCAAAGATACAAGGCGGTAAAGTGATCGCGTATGCGCTGCGCGAGCAATAGCAGATGCCAACCTCAGGCACAGGTGTATAAATATATGCAGATGCCATGTGAGCAATAATCTGGTTACACGCTCGCTAGACGTTGAGCAAAGGCATCTCCCTTGCTCAGCTAACAGCCCTGCGTCTTTTTTCGGCCCAACCCAGCTTAAGCTTTGTATTTAAGCTACCTGATCTCGGACTAGTGGTCCTAGAGTCGCTACACAAGTCTGAGCCGCTTCAACACCCTTGATAACAAAGTGTTCTTTGAAGAACTCAGGTTGGCCATCGCTCATGAAGTCTTGAGGGGTCAATACCGCCGAGAATACGGGAACACCTGTGTCTAATTGCACGCGCATCAAGCCGTCAATTACCGCGCTAGATACGAACTCATGCCGGTATATACCGCCGTCAACAATCAATCCCGCAGTAACAACGGCAGCGTATTCGCCGCTTACGGCAAGTAACTTAGCTCTAAGGGGGATTTCTAGTGCACCGGGGACCTCAATGAGATCAATCTGACGCGCATCTAGCTCTTGGAATTCCTTGAGAAAGGCGTCTCGCAGCTGATCCACAATATCGCGGTGCCAGCAGGATTGCACAAACGCTATACGGCCGCGCTGTGAGGTGTCGGAGAAGTTTGAATTAAATGTAGTCATCTGTTGCTTGCCTTAAGTTCAGTTAAACAACAGGGCAAACGAGGATGCTTTGCTAGCTGTACGCGTCGGTACAGACACAGGTAAACCTCATTCTCATAACCAGACTTTAACTGTCGGCCTCGGAATCAAACCGAGTCTGCTGTCCTCTATCTTGTTAGCGTATGTAAGCTGGGAGCTTCATAGGCTAAGAGCTTCGCACCTGAGTTTTCACTCACGTTTGAACTAGATAGAGCGCCCGCGGGCTACGCTTGCGCGATTACCGCCGGTGGGGATTTTCACCCCGCCCTGAGAATCATCGTTAAATAGACGATGGAAGGAGTATACGTAACAAAGCTAGCATTTTACAAATACAAAATTCAGCGAATTCTGAGAACTTTTTTTGAGTGCATTGGCAACGCTCCACTTTAAAGGTGGAGGGGCCGTTCTAGGTGAAGATTGTTCTACTACCCCGCAATAATCTCAGGACGCTGAGTCGCCGCATCAACATCAGCATCAACATCTGAGCCCACCAGCAAACCCCAACAATAATTTTTAGCCTAAACGTTTGAAGAGTATGGAACCATGCAAAGTGTCCGGCACTAACCCAAACACTCCGCAATAATCGTGCTGGCCGCCTAACAATGCTCAATCGCTATTAAACAATCCTAGATTTACCCTCACCCCAATAACGATCGCGAAGCAAACGTTTGTAGAGCTTACCTGTCGGCAAACGAGGTAATTCGACCTCATAGTCGATGGAACGAGGCACCTTTTGGCGGGACAAATGCTCAGAAAGATAAACGAGTAATTCTTCTGTGAGGCTATCATCCCCTGCTACGCTGGGAATGGTCTGAATGACTGCTTTCACCTCTTCGCCCAAATCCACGTTGGGTACACCAAATACTGCCGCATCAGCGACTTTAGGGTGCGCGATCAGCAAATCCTCACACTCTTGAGGATAAATATTCACCCCACCAGAAATTATCATAAAGGTCTTACGATCAGTCAGGTACAAAAAGCCATCATCATCCACATAGCCCACATCACCAACAGTGGTCATGGAACCATCCGATGATGTAGATTCTGCCGTCTTAGCCGGATCGTTGTGATAACTAAATTCCGTCGCAGTTTTAAACCAAAGAGTGCCAGGCTGACCATTGAGCAGTGGCTGCATCTCATCGTCTAAAATGGTTAGATCCCCTAGCACCACTTTACCAACAGTGCCCTGGTGAGTTAACCACTCTTGAGAATTACACGCAGCAAAACCTAAACCTTCCGTGGCGCCGTAGTATTCATGAATAATAGGCCCCCACCACTCGATCATTTGCTGCTTAACCATCACAGGACAGGGCGCAGCCGCGTGCACGGCAATTTCGAGAGAGGACAAATTAGCACTCGTTCGCTCGTCGTCTGAGAGTTTTAACATACGGCTAAACATAGTCGGCACCAATTGCGTATGAGTCACTTGATAGCGCTCAATCAAATGCAGATACTCGAGCGGGTCAAAGCGTTCCATGATCACGACAGTACCGCCTATCCGCAGCGTCAAATTGACGGCAGCCTGAGGTGCTGAGTGGTACAACGGCGCGGGCGAGAGATAAATCATATTCTCTCGATAACCCCATAAAGCGCCTAAAAATTGAAAAATGGGTAATGGTTCTGCGGGTGATTGTTCGGGCAATGGGCGAATAATGCCTTTGGGCTGACCCGTAGTACCCGATGAATAAAGCATTGAAGTACCCAGATGCTCCTGGGCCAAGGGCGCTGGAGAACAAACCTCTACAGCAGTGGCGAAATCCATCATGTCCTGGGGTAATTCCACATCACCGCCATCCGTGACGAGCACCATTTGAATATTGGGACAGCTCGCTAACGCTTCAACAACCACCTCAATTTTCGATTTTGAAGTTATAAGAACTTTTGATTCCGAGTTGTTAACAATGTAGGCCAACTCATCGCCGGTGAGATAAGAATTGATACAAGTATAATATAAACCAGCACGCTCTCCCGCAGCACACGACTCCATATACCGCTCATTGTTTTCCATAAAAATGGCATAGTGATCTTGGAACTGAAGGTCCTGTGATCGCAAAAAATGCGCCAGTTTATTCGAGCGCGCCTCGAAATCTGCGTAGCTCACGACCAACCCACTGCCAGCCATAACAAACGCTGGTCGGTCTGGGTTGGTTAAAGCATATTGACCTGGATACATAAGACTTCCCTATCATTCTTGGTTGTTCTGGTTGTTCTGGTTGTTACTTTTTCTTTGTGACTTTTTGTTTTTACCGTAACAAACCCTTCCGCAAAGCTAACGAAAACAATTAGCTTACCGGTATTTGGTTTTTAACTTGCTTTAGCTTTTTCGAATGCTGCCAGCGCAAATATTGATACAGCTATGAAGGTGAATACCATTCCGGCACCGCCGCCTAAAAATGCGAGCGCTCCAGCCAAGTCACCCTCGCCATAGGGCGTGGTCGTAAGCGAAAGCCCTCTGTTTGCGGCAAAGTTACCACCCCAGTAAAACACTGTATTGGCCCAACCCGTAATTATCATGCCCCAACCTGCCCACTTCTCGCGACGCCCAGATAGCTCTAGAGTTTGCATTAGGTAGGCGGCTCCAGAAATCATCACGCCATTCAAAATGCCACCTACGTGCGCTGCTTGCCAGCCTCTGGTGGAACCAGGAATTGTCACCTTCCACTCAGGAAATGGCCACAAAGTCACTGCATCTAACAATGAAAATATAAGCATTATTCCTGACAATAGACCTATCAAAAGCACCGCCATTGCGTTGCCTATAACTAGATATCTCAGTTTATTATCTTGCTGCACCATCACTCTCCAACTTATACCTTAAGCATACTTTTGATCTTATTGTTATCTAAGGTCAAAACGTCGTTCTCTTGGCGGTAGAGCTTTCGCCAAGCTAGCGCAATAGGATTTTGCTCGCCATTACAAATGGGGTGATTGCGCGGTTGATATGAAGACGAAAATACCGGCAGCGCCGCATAAGCCAAATCCCAAGCGAAGGACGCAAAAAACTTCCAAGCTCGAACTTTAGCTTTGAAACGTCGATACCGGCTCTCTCCCTTCACCATTAAGCGGTAGGCCTTAAAAGTTTCCCAGCAAATATGCAGAAATGCATAAAGCACCATATAACGTCGATAACCCTCTGAGTCAGGGTAGTTGGCCTTGAAGAAGTCAAATGCCACGCCTCCATGCTCTACCTCTTCCACCTGATGCCAGACCCACAAAGCGCGAATGGTAGGATCAGCTTCCTGCATGAGTTCTTCGTAGCGGTTGAGGATGATCATACCGCCCAGAAAGGTAAAAGTTTCGTAGCCTGCAGTAAATCCGATATGAAATTTTTTGTCTTTTTCAGCAAACGTTTTGGCGAAGTAATTTTGCGCACTCGCGTCCAATGCCAAAAGGCCGGGGTACTTCTCAGCCATTGTTTTGGTCCACCTAACAAAATTAAATGCATGATGCGCTTCCTGACCTATCAGTGCCTGCACCTCACCCAGCAACAGCTCATCCTTGAGCTCCGCTCTATAGGCCCGCATAGTTTTCACTAAGAAACGTTCAAAGTGCGGAACGTGAATACCCAATGCATTAATAAACATTGAAAACTCAGGGTTAGTGCGACTCCACAGTGGGTCAGCCACTTGGCTTTGTGACAAGTCGAATTTCAGCGGGCGGACCGGGATATGGTCCATTGGATGTACATTCATTGTCTGCTCTCCTTGCCTTTAGCATAGCCGAAACACAAGCTGCTGTATGCTCAAACCGCCACGCACAAAACGCGCTTATAACTAGCCGCGACCAGTATTTTTGTAGTAGTTTCAGACCACATGTTCAGTAGCGCTGCCGTTATTAGCCTGCTGGTCAAGAGTACAAATACTCGCACGTAATTAATAGAAGATGCTAGATGAACAAATCAAACCTAACTAATATCGTCTCTGCCGCGGCCACAGTTTTACTGCTAGTCATGCATTTGAGCCAACCGGCTTACGCAGAGCAAAAATCCAACACTAGTGCCGAGGTGAAAGATGGCACCTGCGACTACTACCAGGCGGGGCAAAAACATCTGTACTGGGGCGACCTCCATGTACACACCGCCTATTCCTTGGACGCTTTTGCATTTGGCACCCTTAAAACACCAGCACAGGCCTACGCATTTGCGCGAGGGCAAGCAATGACCCTACAAGATGGTTCAAGGGCGCAACTAGACAGGCCACTAGACTTCGCAGCCGTAACGGACCATGCAGAATGGTTTGATTTGTTGCATATCTGTACCGATCCAGAGAATTTTGCAGACCCTTACTGTGACCGCTTGAGAAAAGACAGCTCCATGGAAAACGGTTCCAGCCTATTTGTCGACTACGTCATACCCACCATTACCCAAGAGTCACCCCAAGCCACGCCAATATGTATTGCCGACCCTGCCAAATGTGCTGAAGCGAAAAAATCTCAATGGCAACGCGTGCAGGATCAAGCCAACGCCGCAAACGACCCATGCAAATTTACGGCGCAAATTGGCTACGAGTGGTCGTACACCAAATCTTTTAGCCACTCCCATAGAAATATTATTTTCGCCAACGACAAAGTCACCCAGGACGCCATCGACTATATCAGACACCCTACTCTAAACGACTTATGGCAACAGTTAGAAAAACAGTGCCGCATAGAAGATGGCTGCGACGCGCTAGCCATTCCGCATAATACCAATATGGGTGACGGCATGACTTTCGACGTAGAAACCGACGACGACAGAACACTACAACTGCGCAGAAAGTACGAACGACTGGTAGAGATACACCAAGAGAAAGGTAACAGTGAGTGTTTGTCGCCCCTCAAATCTGATGAGTCTGGTGATTGCAGTTTTGAGAATTACCTCACCAGTCACTCCAGACCCAAAGCCAAAGACCAATTCTCCAATGATGAGTGGGCAAAAATGCGCGGCACCTACGTCCGGGGCTTGTTGAAGAGAGGCTTAGCCGCTTACCAAGACTCTGGCAAAGCCCAGCTTAACCCCTTGCAAATGGGCATCATCGGTTCCACGGATAACCACGCTGGCACTCCCGGCCATGTCAATGAAGCTGCTTGGCAAGGCGCCGTTTTCGGTCTAGGCGACTTAGACCGCTTAATGGCACGCAGGGTATTTAATCCAGGCGGCTTGGTCGCGGTTTGGGCGGAGGAAAATACCAGGGAAAGTATTTTTGCCGCGCTTAAACGTCGCGAAGTTTACGCCACTAGCGGTCCAAGAATCAGTATCAAGCTCAGCGCCAACACCCAGGGCAAAGAATTGAGTTGCGCGACAAACCAAACATCGCCTAACGATATCAACATGGGCGGCGACTTCGAAAAGGCTCTGAGTGCACCGTCCTTTAAAGTACACGCACAAGCAGACCAAACGCCCTTGCAAGAAATGGAAATCATCAAAGGCCAGCATAAAAACGGCAAGTATGATGAGACGGTGACGAGCGTATGGCTGCGCTCAAACACTGGCAGCGACATTTGCCAAATATGGCAGGATCAAAATTTCGACCCGAGCGCACCCGCATTTTGGTATGCCCGAATCAAACAGGCGCCAACCCCAAGGTGGTCGGCTAACTTGTGCCAGAAAGCTGACAGGTGCGAGGAGTTTCCCGGGGCAGACGTCATGATCCAAGAGCGCGCTTGGACATCGCCAATATGGTACTTACCTGAACAATAAAGAGCCTCGGAAAGAGATTCGGACAGAGATTTGTAGTGAAACCTGCGGCTAGACACCTAACCCTTTAGGTATCTAGTCGCCACTAATCTGTTATTAAGTTACTCGCCAGGGCCTTCCCACTCACTTTCAAGCAATCGCGCTCCGCGCAATATATTGCCCATTGCGTAATTGCCCTCATGACAAGCGTACTCGTAAACCTTGCCTTCGCTGGCCTGCCAAACATACTTGCCACTCCAAGGTAGGGTCCATGCTGTTTCATCAACCACAGTGAAGTCGTAGATCAAATTTCCTGTCTCAGCCATGCTGAAACGCTCTTCTACATGCAAATTTTCATCCGCGCCAACAAGCCCATTTACCTTTTTAAAGTTTTTAGTTTTGACCACTAAGACATCCCCTTCCCAGTAACCAATGGAATCGCCCAGCCACTTACGATTTAGGTCCGGAGTGTGCTCGGAGTCGATTCGAATAATCCGCGCGTCATGCACCATCTCCTGCAAAATCATCACGTGATCTTCAGTCTGCACAATGCGCTTGTAATTGTTATATAGACTAGAAATGGTCGGCACCGTGGAGCCAAAACTAATTAGGCATCGCTCAGACGGCGCTAAACTTTCAGGGCCGTCGAAGGGGCCAGGGCCGTCGCTAGCCAACCAGGAAGCCTTACCATCGTTTTCATAAAGGAAGCTCTTATAACGGGTGGTAATGCTTGCACGAGCTTCTGGCACCATTTCTGGTTGGCGACCATTTGAGGGATCATAAATAACTGAGGTTCGCACCTTGCCATCCATTTCAAAAACTTTACTGCCGGGATCGATCCAAAAGGCGTTGTAACCACCCACCCCGCCGGACCCTGCAGTATTGTCGCCATCGCCACCTTGCGGTGGCGCTTCACGGTCTGGATCACTCTCGTTCTCTGAAGCCCACTCAATGGCAATGCCCGCAGCCCAATTGAGTAAATCGGCGAACCACGGATACAAATATTCTGTTTCACCGAGAAACTCAGGTCGCTCAAGAGGCGTCAACGTACCGGTGTCATACACCCCAGAAAAGTCAGGCTTACCAGAAGGTGTGCGCTTTATTTCAGCCTGAGCCATCATTGCGCTGGTAAGCGCAGCAATGCTTACCGTTGCTAGAATGAATCTTTTCATATGCTCTCCACAAACAAATTAAATCAAGCCCTAATGTGTCAAAAATGAGCTGGCACAATGTTCGCCTAGCAGTCTCCACAAACGCCCCTACTTACTCTGCCATTTAAGCCCTTTTTTAGACAACTTTTTAAACAACTATGCGCACCATCATGACTCGTAAGTGCAGTGGTAGGCGGTAGGCCTTAGTACCCTCACATCAAAGCTAGAATCGGCAGTAATTTCAAACTTATCACCGCTGACAAAGCTTTGAAAATTATCATGTCCGGGCAACTTCACCTCAAGCGCACCATCAATCACCGTCATTCTTTCGTACTGGCTAGTTCCAAATGTGAATTCGCCGACAGACATGACACCAACGGTGGTGGCCAAACTCTCTCCCTGAAAGGCAATAGACATAACTTGATCTTCAAAATAGGCGTTTACGCTTAGCATTTGGGGTACTTCCTTATTCTAACTAGGCAAAATAGAACTCGATAATAACCCCTGCGTATTGGGTTAGATAGTTGAATACGAGAACCACAAATTTACAACATTGACCGTCTATTGCTCTTTGTTAAACTTTTATCAACGAGTCTTCCCACTATACCTATTCAATCGCTGCCACTTTTGCAGACGGATATGAGATAGGCCTGCTCTCCGCACTTCGAGATTTCTTCCAGCTCACCGATAAGTTCATCCCCTGCGGCCAAAACAAAAATGAGGACTCGCAAGCGCGCCATTTCCAAACGAACGTCGCCTGGATAGAAAGCAAACCGCTCTGCTACATCGCGATTAATTGTCGCTCTATTTTTCATTGCTATCTCCTTGGGAAAACTGGAACTCATGCCGGTTATGCCTCGCACAGAAAAAACACCCTCCTGCCCAACGATATGCCGAAATCTATGGCGTTCAACAAGTAGTTCCACAGAGTCATTCTGCATCAAAGCTATCAAATAAAGCTGCGTTGTGGTGATTATCACAATTCGAATGATGATGAACCGCGGAGCCGCCGCCAGAAATAATTACAGCAAACAAAACCAGCTTAAACGTTTCCAGAAGTGTAATTTGACGAAGACTAAGTAGGTCAGAAATTAGGGTATTCCAGGAGCGTTGCACGATACCGAGGTAAACGATAACGACACGTATCAAAATAAAGGAACCAGCTATTATATTAACGATACCACCCAGGAACATCAGCCTTCCCATCCTAGTCCAACTGTATTCGGTAGAAATATACGCGATGTTACTGAGTTTCTAAAAATAAGGTTATCGGCGGTACTTATCTTTGAGTTGCACGGTAACGCTAATGCGATGGCAAATTAACGGTTAGACAAAACCATGTAGGGCTAACTTGAACTACTTTGGGCTAAAGTTGGAGAGCCCTAATCAACAGCATCGCCATTAAAATACCTGCGACCGCGAATACTGGCGTGACGCTCTTCTTCCGTATGCTCCTCTAATTCAGGGTACTTGGGCGCGGTCATAAATCGCGCAAACCAATCCTCTATCAGCTCATCATCATTAAGCAGGTCAAATAATTGCTTTTTGGCTTGATCTATAAAAGCTGGGTGAATTTCTTGAGCGGCCATATCAACAGTTAGCTCAGGATCTCGGTAGTGCTCTGTATTACCTTGGGTAATCATTTCAACGGCTAAGTCGCCCAACATATCTGCCAACGTTGGCGAACGGAAACCTATTGAAAATGTTAAACACTCGCTTTCCGCCACACCCCAATGACCTACTCCCGGTGGTAAATAAAGCATATCGCCTGGATTCAGCAACCATTCCTGCACAGGTTTAAAGTCTTCAATAATTTTTAGCTCGGTTCCTTCTAGCAAAGGCGTTCCGGCACCGCACTCCTCGCCAACTTGCCAACAGCGCTGCCCTTCAACTTGTAAGAGAAATACATCATATTGATCAAAATGAGGACCCACACTGCCACCTTCACAGGCATAGCTGATCATTACGTCATCCAACCGCCAAGCTGGTAAAAACTCAAAGCGCTTGAGCAGCTCTTTTACTTCGGGCACCCAAAGGTCTACCCCTTGAACCAATAGCGTCCAGTTTTTTTCTGGCATGCTCTGATAGTCATCGTCTTCAAATGGCCCATGCCTGACCGACCAAGGCCCATCTGCACCATTTTCTTCGACAATGCGCGATTCCACATCTGCCTCAAGAGAGAGGCCGGCCAATTCGTCTTGGCTTATGGGGGATTCATAGCCCGCTAAGGAGTCACGAATGAGCAGTGGCTGCTTTTGCCAATAATGCAGAAGGAATTCTGCGGCGCTGGTTTCGCCCAAAATACTTGAAGACCCTTGGTCTATAGAGTTGCTCATTAACGTGTTCCTATAGAAAAACAGAACCCTAGCGGAAAGCTCCCTAGTGGCCTATTAAAGAATTGAATTTCCGCCAAAAAATCCGTCGACATGTGGGCATCTCTGGCGTTGGAAAATTTATCTCTGATGAACATCTCCTCACAGTATGAGGCAGCGAAAATTTGCGAGAACGACTTGCAAGCCCTATTTGGAGGCCTGACTTAGACAAACTCAAACATCCCCATTCGGTGACTCTAGTCTGAGTGATCACTCTCCCAAACTCAGCGCTAAGGCAGAGTCTCTTTTAACAAGTTAGGTATGCTCTTTTGCCCTTTGCTTATCCACCGTGGCATACCTTTGTCTGTGCCCGCTAGCTGCAAACTTGGATGGCTAGGAATCAAGTTAGCTAGCACCTCCTCTTGGTCAGCTGCCAAGTCGACAAAAAATACGTGTCTACCTGCGTTTAGTACTTCCTCAAATTGTAAAAATTTTTTATTTGGCATTTGAATACCGAATAAGCCACCTTCCCATGTACAAAAACCCAGAGCGATAACAGCCAAAAATATGACGGGGATCCAGCCAGCCTTGGTCTGCGTCCAGCCGAGCCAACTGGATAACAACAATATCGATACTGAAAGAACTAAGCCAATTGCTGCACCAATAATGCTAGATCTAACAATGTCTCTCTTCATAAATGAATTCACATTGTGAAGATGAACATGACTTTCTACGCTTTGATCATCTAGGCTCAAAACATGTATCTGTGGAGTATCTATACCAGCTTCTTCTAACTGCTCCTCTAGCGCCTCTAAGTCATCTAAATCGTCACTGATAAAATAATGTCTGAGTACTGTCATAACTTTCACCCCTAGCTCATAAATGATATGCATGTTTTAAATCACGAAAAAAACATCCCAAACAATAAATACGCCGGTACCCCAAACAACATGTACAAAACAATTGTAGTTATTATGATTGCTCCCAATGAACGTAACACTCGCATCGCGAGGCTCCCATCGGTGGCTTTTCCCACTGAATCCTTTGTTGAGGCATTCATTTGATCTCCCCGCTTCACTTAGCCCCCGTCAATATTTTCGACGGATTAATCTATCGATTCCTTGACCCAAATCGAATTCGCTCTGTAACAAAAATAAAATCAGTGGCTTAACACTGAGATCTGGAAAAAATTATTCCATGCAGAAAAAAATGCGTCTCGTGTTGCATAAATGTAATCAGCTTCTAGTGCCATGAGCAAAATCAAAACACCAATTACCAATGGCGGGACCAAAATCGCGTAAACCAGGGCCAATCGTTCCCAGATCATATGCATAAAAAAGGCAACGATGAGGCCAGCTTTCAAAAACATAAAAATTAGGATTAGCGTCCAACGCCAAAACCCCTGTAACTGTATGTAGTCCACAAAATAAGAGCAGGCGCTGAGCACAAAGAGTAAACCCCAAATCCAAAAATAGATGCTAATTGGGTGTTGCTGGCCTTCAACGGTGTCAGCCGGTGCTGCTTTGTTTGCTATTAGTTCTGACATAACAATAGATCTCTTCCTCTATCTAATTTTAATAATATTGGTTGATCAACTTCTCAGCTTCGTCATCGCCCCGGACCTCATATCGCGTCACCACAAATAAAAGAAGGCAAAAATAAATACCCAAACTAAGTCAACGAAGTGCCAATATAACCCCATCACTTCGACCATCTCGTACCGACCCTTGCGCCCAGTCATAAACCCTGGGCGCTCTTCATCTAAATCGCCGCGATAAACCTTTATCGCGGTAATGATCAAGAAGATCACACCGAAGGAAACGTGAGTGCCATGAAAGCCCGTGACCATAAAAAATACAGCTCCAAATTGCGGCGCGCCCGATGGATTACCCCAAGGGCGCATGCCTTCATCCACAATCAATTTGGTCCACTCAAAGGCCTGCATACCAACAAAACTCACACCCAAAATTGCAGTTGCCACAAGCAGCCAAAAGGTGGTTATACGTTTTTTCTCATAGCCAAATTTCACAGCCATAGCCATGGTTCCACTACTAGTGATTAAAATGAACGTCATGATCGCAATGAGCAGAAGGGGCACCTCGACGCCACCCACGGAGAGCGCAAATACTTCGCTGGCATTTGGCCAAGGTACCGTTGTCGACATGCGCACCGACATATAGGAAACCAAGAAACATGCAAATATAAAGGTGTCACTGAGCAGAAAGATCCACATCATGACTTTGCCCCAAGGCACATCTTTAAATGCACGCTGATCAGACGACCAATCTTCGACGAGGCCCTTATGACCGGGTGTTAGTGATGAAGAAACTGACATTCTTTTCCTCTTTTAGTTAGCCAATTGATATTTAGGTTGCCAAGATCAGTGCAAACAAGGTGAGCCAAATCACTAGTAGGTAATGCCAATAGATCGCACATAGTTCTATGCTCAACACGGTAGACTCATGGATTGCGTTACCACCAAATGCTCTAATAGCAGACCGACCTAAAGCAAAAAGCCCACCAATTAAATGCAACCCATGAACCGCAGTAATTACATAAAAAAATCCATTAGCTGGGTTGTTAGATATAAATGCGCCCGCGGCCATCAATTGCTCCCAGGCAATTAATTGCCCGGCGATAAATCCAAGTGAACAAGCTATCGCAAGAATAAGTGCCAGTTTGGCCAAAGACCTTCGTTTTCGTTTTGCGGCAACCAGCGCATACTGAAGAAAGCAGCTACTGAGTACTAAAACGCCGGTGTTTAACCACAAAATTGCCGGTTCAGTCACCGGACGCCAGTCCGGATACTCCATGCGGATTGAATAGGCGCTGATAAACAGAGCAAAAAGCGAAGTAGCAACGGCCAGAAAAACACCTAGGCCCAGTTTTACATTAGGCATGGCCCTATCCGTGAGTGGCGAGCGCACACCATCTGAGCGAACACTTGAAGTGGCAGCGTCAGCTGCCCAGGGTTCAATGCCGACTGTTTGCTTAACTAGCCACCAAACGATAGCGAGCATCAGCAACCCCAAAAAATAGAGTATGTAACTCATACCTGCGGCTCCCGCTCCTCATTGGGATTAGGTTTTTCTAAATCTGCAGGAGAAACATTTTGCGGAATATAGTCAAGTTCTGCACCTGGAACGCCATAGTCGTATGCCCAACGGTAAACCACAGGCAGCTCTTTACCGAAATTACCGTGGGTAGGCGGTGTCGTAGAGGTTTGCCATTCGAGCGTGGTCGCTTCCCAAGGATTATCTCCAGCCTCACGACCCTTGAACCAACTAACAGCCATGTTGTACAGAAAGAACACCTGCGCAAATGCAACGATAATTGCGGCTATAGTTATTGCCGCATTTAGGTCTTGGGCAGAGGCCGACATAAAGTCGGTATCGCCATAAGCAAAATATCTGCGAGGAATCCCTTCAAAACCTAAATAATGCATTGGGTAGTAAATTGAATAGGTACCTATAAATGTTATCCAAAAGTGAATTTTACCGAGTGTGTCGTCGAGCATTCTTCCGGTGATTTTTGGGTACCAGTGATAGATCGCACCGAACACGACAAGAATGGGAGATACGGCCATAACCATGTGAAAATGAGCCACTACAAAATAGGTATCAGATAGCGGCAGATCAATGGTGACGTTACCTAAGAAAAGCCCTGTCAAACCACCATTAATAAATGTGAAAATAAATCCAATAGCAAACATCATGGGAACGTTGAGTCGGATATTGCCTCTCCACAGTGTAAGCACCCAGTTATAAACCTTAATAGCTGTAGGCACTGCAATGATCAGCGTTGTAGTTGCGAAAAAAAATCCAAAGTAAGGGTTCATACCGCTGACATACATGTGGTGGGCCCAGACCACAAAACTTAGCGCTCCAATGGCAACAATGGCCCAAACCATCATGCGATAACCAAAAATAGCCTTGCGGGCATGAGTGCTGAGTAAATCTGAGACAATGCCAAAAGCTGGCAATGCAACGATATATACTTCAGGGTGACCAAAAAACCAAAATAAGTGCTGGAATAAAACCGGGCTACCTCCGTCATACGAGGTTTGTTCCCCCAAACTAACTACTGCCGGCATAAAAAAACTGGTTGCTACAGTTTTGTCCAACAACATCATAATGCAACTTACAAAAAGCGCGGGGAATGCTAGCAGGGCTAAGATAGTGGCCATAAAAATCCCCCAAACGGTAAGGGGCAAACGCATTAAAGACATGCCTCTGGTCCGCGCCTGCAAAACTGTCACTACATAATTTAGCCCACCCATGGTAAAGCCTATGATAAAAAATATAAGCGAGACCAACATGAGGATAATGCCGCCATCTATTCCCGGCGTTCCCGGGCTAATCGACTGCGGTGGATAAAGAGTCCATCCTGCCCCTGTTGGGCCGCCAGGCACAAAGAAACTGGCCACCAGCAGCAATACTGAGAAGAGGTAAACCCAGTAGCTGAGCATATTTAGATAAGGGAAGACCATATCGCGCGCGCCTACCATTAACGGGATCAAATAGTTCCCAAAGCCCCCTAAAAAAAGTGCAGTAAGCAGGTAAATCACCATAATCATGCCGTGCATCGTCACAAACTGCAGGTAGTTACTAGGGTCGATAAAATCAAAGGTATGCGGAAAGCCCAACTGTAGCCGCATGATCACAGACAACCCTAAGGCTACTAATCCAATGGCAATTGCCGTCAAACCGTATTGGATTGCAATAACTTTTGCGTCTTGACTCCAAACATACTTCCCAACCCAAGTTTTTGCATGATATAGCTCCATTTCCGAAGTTTCTGCTGGTGGCGCGTAATCTGTTGCGTCATGGGCGACTTCTCTCATCTTAGTTCTCCAACGAAGCATTAGTTACATGGGCGTAGGATGGACGAGGCTCAACACTGCTCGCGCTTTGAATATTCCTCCTGGATTTGCCAGGCAAAGTATTTATATAAGCGACAACATCATTGATTCGTTCATCGGTCTGCAAGGTAGCGGCCATCATGGACATTTGCATACCATACTTATCGTCATCGTGAGCGCCGCGGATACCGGCTCTGAAATTTTTCAATTGCGTGACCAAATACCAGTCGCTCATACCTGCCAGCCGGGATGCGTTTAGAGCAGCAATGCCTTCGCCCCGCTGGCCATGACACGCCCCGCAAGTGTTGTATATCGAGCGCCCCTTATCGACGTTACCAACAACAGTCTTCTCAGGCGGCAAATCTGGCAATGTCTGTATGTAAGTAATGACATTTTCAACGGCTGCGGCGTCAAATAAGGTACCTGCCATTGACGCCATCTGGCGCCCGTAAACGTCATCGGCATGTGCGCCACGCGCTCCGCTCTTAAAATATTCTATTTGCCTGCGCAAATACCATGCGCCTTGCCCAGCCAGCTTAGGCGAGTTCAAAAGAAGACTGCCCTCGCCAGCTCCACCGTGACAAGAGGCACAAATCCCATATTGTCCTGCGCCCGCAAAAGCATCTCCGCGGGGCTTAGCTAACACCTCAGCGTAAGTGGGTTGTTGGTCTAGCCACGTATCAAATTCTTCCTGCTCGTCTATGACCACTTTGCCGCGCATGGTGTGATGCCCAATCCCACATAGTTCCTCGCAAAGAATCTCAAAATCGCCGATTTTTGTGGGTGTAAACCAAAGGTAGGTGACCAACCCGGGAACCATATCCATCTTAACTCTGAACTGCGCCACTGCAAAATCGTGTAATGTATCTTTGGAGCGCAGGAGAGTTTTAACAGGCTTGCCTATGGGCAAATGCACTATAGGGCTAAAAACAAGCACATCGTCTTGACCATTAGGGTCATCTAGCTCCATACCAAATGGGTTTTCATCATTCACATAGCGAGACTCAACAGCACCAAATTTCATATCTTCGCCAGGAAAACGAAAACTCCAATGCCATTGCTGCCCTACCACTTCAACTTCGTGCGCGTCCTCTGGCACATTAACAAATTCTGCCCATACAAACAGACCTGGTGCCAGCATGGCAGCTACCCCAACCGAGGTAATACCTGTCAACCACCACTCTAGTTTTTTATTTTCAGGTTCGTAATCAGAGCGTCGATCTTTGGCATATCGAAATTTGTAAATTGAGTAAGCCATGAAGAGGTTCACCGAGACAAAAACAAATCCAGTGACCCAAAATGTAATATCTAAAGTTAGGTCAATGGCACTCCAGTTGCTCGCCAAAGGCGTTAAATACCATGGACTAAAAAAATGAAACAGAACCGAAGCAACAACCAGAACGAATAAAGCGATAACAAAGGGCATAACTTAATCTCTTCTAAAAATTTCAACGATTCTCTATCTACATCCTTACATCTAACTTCCCATCATCTAATTTCTTAACTCTTTGACCGCGAGCACTGCAATTATTTATATCCACTAGCCATTTCTAGAACCATCAGTACCGAGTTTATTTTTGAGTTCCTCAAATAGTGGCGGGAAAGAAAGACCCCGATAAACCCTTTTAACTATTCCTTTTTTTGAAATCAAAAATGCTGTAGGCAACGCAGAAACCCCATACTTCTCCGCAATATGTCCAGATGGATCACTAAGTACAGGAAAATTCAAACCAAGATTTTTTATTATTCTGAGTGCATCGCGAGGATTCTTATCAACGCTAATAGAAAGAAATTTAATATCTTTCTTCGGGGCGCCGACATTCATCTCAGCCATGGTTTTGAGCTGTTTCAAACAGAAACCACAAGCAGAATCCCAAAACTCTAGATAAACCTGACTACCACGATAATCATCAAGAGATTGCACCTGATAGGCTTGTGGATATTGAGTGCTCTCCGACAACCGGACAGACTCTTGGCTGGAAAGCTGTGGGCTTTTCGCGTTTGCATTGGGTTTTTGCAAGCTGGACTGAACGGGCAGCGCTAAAACTGCTAGAGAAAAGGGCGGAGCCAAATAATCGTAGTGGTGAACAACCGCGCTATATTTTTGTCCTAGAAGTGCCGTGTCCACTGCAAGGGCTGAAGAGTTAATGTTTATCAGCAATGCTAACAGACTAAAATAGTGCATAGGTCTCCGGCACACTTTAGCACTGCTAACCAGTTGATCGAACATAACCTCTCCAATACGAAAATTTATCGAAAAATTCTTTCAACAAATTACTAATGTTAGGCTTTGCCGCACTACTTTTAACTACGCGTTAAGCTTCACTTCACACTGTCACAACATTCTCGAATAAGCAAAAAGCTTTTGGTAATAAGAAAAACGGTGCTTATTCGTTTTTCTTCTTAAAAACGGAATTCGTTTCCGGTTAAGTCAATCAATCTTGCGCAATAGCTTCTTAGATCGAAATCGGTTGAGCACTAAATACGTACATGAAAGCGAGCAAAGCAAAACCAGCCCTAGCCCTATACCCAGACCTATATATCTCGGCAAATACGAAGCTCTATAAAAGTAAGCTGTCTCGCCAGGAATTGACCAAATACGCCCAGACCCCTCTCCAACCACGAGCATTCCTCGCATACCTTTTTCCATGTGCTGCGCCATATCACAGTGAATCAGGTAACTTTTATCCTCAGGCGGTAGTATAAAAGTGCCTTCTACAGTTTGATTAGCGTGAGTTTCAATATGAAACATACCGCCTTGATACAAATATTTTGGCAATCCATGCACCATCCATTGGTGACGTATACTATCAGTGTTTTGAAAAACAATTGTTAAGCGGCTACAACCCGGCACCGAGACTACCGGTTTATCCATTGCAAAAACCTGGCCCGGTTCAACAGCAAACTTACGCCCCGCTCTGACTCTTAGTTCAATATCCGTTGATACTTCAGAGCAACCCACTGGTAAAATGTGTAAATTTTGATTCATTACAAAACCTGCATCGGTAACCTTCATGGTCATACCCTGATGATTCATATGCTGGCCTTGGGCAAAAACATTACCAAAAGCTAATAACCCGATGAATACAGGAGTGATGAAGAACTTAATGAAAATATTGAAATACCAAAGTAAATACATATTTGGGGGCCTACTTTTGCGTGAGCCATTGTCCGAGTTTAGAAAACAACAAAACCAACGAGAGTAGAAAACACACGAGACTGACCATAATCCTGACAAACAGAATCCAATCTATGCCGGTATCGGAAAACAAATTGGACCCATAAGTTTCCCAAACCGGAATTTCTTTACGATAAAAGGCGGCAGAAAAATACCGGTCAAAAGCCACGCCATTGGTCTTAGGCCAACCGTCTACGCCCAAATATTGCTCGTAAACGATGGCACTTATGTTACCCCCGGGGCCAATTCCATCCGTGGTAATACCTTGGTATTGATGGTCGTGAAAAGGCCAAATGCCAGGGCCATAGGCATGCAAACCGTCATTACTCATTTCTATGGCAACGTCTACGCGCTGGCTTGTTGCTAACGCAACAACGTCTTGCGGACGCCTTTGAACCTGTGGAATCGCAACGCCGTCGCGATGAGTAATAGTGAACTTATGACCATGAGTATGTAGCGCGATTGCCTTCATACCTCCATTCACAACCCGCAACTTTACCCGATGGCCCTCTTCTCCGATCACCAAAGATTCACGAAAGGTATAGGGAAAGGAGCGACCATTAAGTAAAAAGTAATCGGCGCTAGCATCTGTAATATCGTAATCACGATGCATAGATTTAGTAATAAGGCGGGGATCGTTGCTATCGCGAACTCTCCTCACTAAATCACTATCAAGGTCTTGATAATGAATATCATACTCTTGGTCATATTTTTCTTTAGAGGCAACTGATGGCGCTCTTACTAGTCCTGCGCCGAGATTAAGAGTCTGTACCCAGTTGTTAGGTCTGTTTGCCTCAATTATAAACAAACCTTGTAAGCCCATCATCGCATGGACATGAGTTTGCACATGGCAGTGATAGAACATGGTGCCACTTTGCCTCGGTGTCAGCTCATAACTTCTTGAGAAACCGGGCAGAACGGGTTTTTCACTGGTTATGGGAACGCCGTCGTTACCTTCTCCCGAACTGTCCAAAAACTGGTGATCAGCCCCATGTAGGTGCAACGTGTGAGGCATATAATGCGTATTTTCGAGGGTAATAATCACTCGATCACCCTGCTCTACTCTTATTGCAGGCGCAGGCAGCCGCAGTTCGCGTCGTGCCTTTTGAGACTCAAAGTTTTCCACGGCCATCCCACTAAGTTTAGGTGCAAAGACCCAAAGACTGGGAAATATTCCAGGGGCTATAGAATATTGTGTTGAAGGGCTAGTTACGATGTTTGAGCCGCCATTGAGCTCCACTACCTCTAAACGTATGTGGATTTCGTCTGGATCACCATCGCCATCTAAGTCATCGCCCTTGATTATTGCGTCCGAGGTGAAGCCACTAGCGTGTAGGGTTCCGAGGGAGACGTTATTTGTTCCCTTAACAGCTGCCGCAACAAGGTAGGGGTTATCTGCCACACAAGTCTTTTCCGCGCGCACTTCCACGTCATCAATAATCAAATTTTTTCGCCAAAGACGAAGATCCTCGGGGCAAAATGTTTCTGCGGTTAACGACGGCGGAACCACCGATGCAGGAAGTGCACGATATTCTGGGACGCCAACCCACTCGTTCATCATTACCTTTATTTTATAGGGATGCCATTGAGGTGGGAAAGAAATTATAGCAATCGTTAGAGAAACGACAAGTATCCAATTTGAACGGCTCATAATATAGGGCTTCGGTAACGACGATAGAAATAGACTAGCGACAGCCAGACTAAGACCAAGAAGAGGAAAAACAGAATCACGCCGCCTACACCCAAGTTATAGGAAGCGCCGACAGAAAAAGGAAATACTGCTGTGTACAGAGTATCTTTGATTGGGTGTCCGGCAGTAACAATACCGATGTAGCTTCCTGCCTGAGCAAAAAAAACATTAATTTGAAAGGAGGCATCTGATTCCACCAACGGCGGTTGGTAAAACACGGTAATTGCGTCTAAGTCGTCAATCTGCGAAAGATCCTGAACTTGCGTAAACCGCCCCATGCCCGTTGTGTCTCTAACAACCCTAAAATCAATAGGCACTTTTGACATGCTGTCATGGAGATAATCTAGTACAAACCGCGTTTCGCCCGCATCAGGTAAAACATCACAAAACTCAGCATTACCGCTAGTATTTGGTTGGTACGCGGTAAAGTGAGCCTCATAAAAGCCTAGACTTATAATACAAACGTCGTCTCGTAGGACTAAGCCACCACCAGCAACAAGCAGGCTGGAAAAAAACATCAAAAAAATAGCACCCAGATAAGTACTAACTTTGACTATGCGGCAACGTCCTGGGTCACAAGAATCCCGACAACACCAGGAAACCACAATGTGTTGATCATTTCCCATCCTCCGATAATGCATAGAAATGGAGGGAATGTCGAAGTTTTGTCAAAACCCTGCGCTATAGAGGGGTTTGCCGCCTTTTGATTTTTGGGTTTTCGACAACGATCATGCGCAATCATCTAGAAAAGGTATCTAAAATAGGGCATCTAAAGAAAGGCGCTCAAAAATATCAGCTCAACAATTATGCAAAGCCGTTTACAATAAATCCAACAGAATTTTTAAGAGCCGGAATGTCGCAGGCCTTTCTTATAACTTTCATCTACTAGACGCTCGATCGCAAGAAATATCGTGCTTTGAACGTCTTCTACTAACTGACGACCTTCCTCCACTTTTACAGTGCAAGAGTATTCGTTAAGAGGATAAATGTAATTCGACTTTTCGTATGAGTTGTAGGCTTCTTTGTCATTTGCTGTCATATTTCCATCCGAACCGTTGCTGGGGGCAAAGATAAACACCGGCTTATTGGTATAGACGGCTTCGGCCACCATACTCAAACTGTCCTTGGTACAGATAATGAAATCCCCTTGAGCGAAGAATTTGCTCATTACTAGCTCGGGCTTTTCTCCCCACCACACGGACTGACGAATACGCACACCTGGCATTTGCTCAAGTTGCGAGCGCATAGCCGACTCTGCGACAGATCCAGTTCGCCTAGAGGTTGTCAGCAACCACTCAACATCTTGCGGAAAATAGTTCGCCATAGCATCAATCAACCGCCGCCAGTCGGCAGTGCTATAAGTCATACCCGCACCATCACCACCGACAAGCAACACACCCACTCTGGACCTGCACAGTTCTTGCGGACTATTCGCCGAGGCAGTTTGTTCGAGCCATGCAAATTCATCAGGCTGACCGGTGACAGGAGCAGGAGGTAGCGGCAGAACCAAATTGTTAGCATACATCTGATCAGTCGAAAGAGGTGCAACGGTAACTATTAAATCAATAAAGCGTCTTAAGGAGGCCTTTACGGTACCGCTGTAAATGGCTTTAGCGCCCGTCATTTGCGCCAAACAAATTTGCGCTACGGCCGTATTGCCGCCAGAGGACAAAATAATATGGGGTCGGTGGGAGGGCAGCTCGCCCATGGCGTAAAAGAGATTGAGTAAAACTCGCTGCTTTGCACTGGACAATCTAGGGCCAAGGAATCTTAGTAATGGCCTGATCCACTTATGCTTGGGCTTACAGTCAATCCAATGCACTTCGCTTAACGCATATTTTTCAATCGCGTTGCATAGTCCAGCGGTTTGGCTTTGATGTCCGGGCTTACCGTCAGTAAGCGCCCAGATAACCCAGGGAGGTCGTGACATTATTATCGTTATTTGGCGACGAAGTTCTTACTTTAACCTTTCCTTAGTCAACCTTCATGTCAATAAACGCCGTTTTGAATAAAGTTCACGGTCACAAGTAAACACAAAGACGACTAACAGACAGCGCAAAGCGATTAACCATTTCATCTATCGCAAAACCATGCGACCGGACTGAGCCGAAAACTTAGCTGTCGGCAAATTAGCTTTTTACGGAGATGGAGCATTCTCGCCAATGCCCTTACATACACGCCCTGTTGACTCACGCCCAATAATCACTAATAAATAGGACTCAATTTGCAGGAGTGGGAATATGATCGATTTTGAGATACCAGAGGAAACAAAGGCAATTCGAGCAAAGGTGAGGACCTTCGTACAAAATGTCTGTATGCCAGCCGAGGAAGTCTGTACCGCAGAGAACTTCGACGAAGTACTTGGCGAGTTGCGACAAAAAGCCCGCGCAGAAGGGCTTTGGTGCCCGTTTATACCCACTGAACACGGCGGCATGGGACTAAAGCCATTGGCTAATGCATTGGTGCAAATGGAGCTAGGCGAAAGCCACCTTGGCGCTTTATCTATGAATACCCAAGGCCCCGATGACGCCACTATGCTGACTCTTCTGGAACATGGCACGGACTTCCAAAAAGAAAAATTCCTCAAGCCGCTGTTAAACGGTGAAAAGCGTATTTGCTATTCCATGACTGAAAAAGCCGCTGGCGCTGACGCAACAGGCATGCAAACCAGCGCAGTTTTAGAAGGCGACAACTGGGTTCTTAACGGCGAAAAGTGGTTCAGTTCATCAGCTTCTGTGGCAGATATCGCGGTAGTTATGGCTAAAACTGACCCGGATGCTCCCCGCCACGAGCAATACAGTACATTTATTGTGGAACTACCCAACCCCGGTTACGAGATTTTGCGCAATATAGAGACCATGCAGCCACATACTGACCTTGGACTTAAACTTGGCGGCTCGCATTCAGAAATTAAAATAGAAAACCTTGTGGTACCCAGGGAAAATATTTTAGGTGGACGCGGCCAAGGCTTTTCTATGGGTCAACATCGACTGGCTTATGGACGCCTCCGCCACGGCATGCATAACGTTGCCATTGCCCAGCGTGCCTTAGATTTGGCTGCGGGCCACGTGGTCAGCCGGAATACCTTCGGCAAACGCTTAGCAGACCGCCAAGGCGTGCGCTGGATGCTGGCGGACTGCGCAGCCGAAATCTACAAAGCACGGCTGATGTTGCTGCACATTGCCTACAAAGCAGAACGCGGCGAAGATTTGCGGCAAGAAAATGGCATCGCTAAGGTTTTCCTTGCGCACATGGTGCATCAGGTGGTCGACACCGCACTGCAGCTACATGGAGCACTGGGCTATAGTCACGACACACCCTTAGCACGCTGGTACACCGGCATTCGCAGTCAGCGATTGGTAGATGGCCCAGACGAGGTACACCGCTGGCGCACAGGGGCAAATGTCATCAAGGCATTTGAAGAGCATGGCACTACAGCTTCCGCGTGTGGTGGAGAGCTACTCTAGGTTAAACAGAGCCTCATCTTACGAAACCTTGTGAGTGGGCAAAGGGTATCCAGCAGCGATATCCTTTGCCGCAGCCTTAGCCACACTTTTCAATTCACCCCTTGATCCTTCTTAACTGTTCTTACCTCTTCAGAGACGGCCGTTTCTGAATATCTTATTGCCACTGGGACTTTCTTCTTGTAAATCACTTAGCCATGCCACTGAACGGCGCAAAACTGCTAATCCGTGCTGGTAATTTCCCGACAAATTTCCTAAATTCGTTATATCGAAAATCTATAACAACATCCCTAAAAATCCCTATTAGGAGGCCACAGTGCCAACACCTACTAACACTGAAGCATTTGAGAAAGAAGTTAACGCATTCCTCAATGCAAACCTGACCCCAGATCTTGTCAAATCAGCATCTTTAGGCTTTGGTATTCCCCGGGAAGAAGGCACGCGCTGGCACAAGGCGCTCTTTGATAAAGGCTGGATCGCCCCAGACTGGCCCACAGAGTTAGGTGGCTGCGACTGGTCACTGCGGCAAAAACACATATTTTCCCAGGCCACAGCTTTTGCTGGTGCACCCATGGTTATGCCATTTGGTATCGGCATGGTCGGCCCCGTAATCTACACCTACGGCACCCAGGCGCAAAAAGACCAACACCTTCCCAGCATTTTGGATGGCAGCACTTGGTGGTGCCAAGGGTATTCAGAACCAGGCAGCGGCTCTGACCTTGCCTCACTAAAGACTTCTGCGGTTCGCGATGGCGACGACTACATTGTGAATGGACAAAAGATCTGGACCACAAATGCACACAAAGCGGATTGGATTTTCGCTCTGGTGCGGACCAAAACAGAAGGCAAAGCCCAGCAAGGTATTAGCTTTTTACTCATAGACATGAGCACACCGGGGCTAGAGGTAAAACCTATTGTCTCTATTGATGGCATGCACCACTTAAACGAAGTGTATTTCACCGATGTCCGAGTGCCCGTAAGCAACAGAGTAGGCGAAGAAAACTCTGGGTGGACCTATGCCAAATTCTTACTCGGTCACGAAAGAACTGGTATCGCAGGTGTAGCTGCGTCTAAACGAAAAGTCAGCGCCATCAAAGAGGTAGCTGCCGTAGAGCATGACAACAATGGCAAAAAATTAGCTGACTCACACGAATTCATGAGTACGCTCAACGAAATTGAAGTAAGACTGAACTCGTTGGAAGCGGTAGAAGCGAGAGTTATCGCCAACATGGAAGCGACCGGCGCACCTGGAGACTCGGCGTCCATGCTGAAAATCATAGGTAGCGAGATTCAGCAGGCGTTGCAGGAACTCACCGTGGAAGCAGTGGCTTACTACGCCCTGCCCTTTGATGTGGCCTTAATCAGGGGTGAAATCAATGAGCCTTCAATTGGTCCTAAATATGCTGAGAGCGCGGTATCTGACATGAACTTCGGCCGGGCAGCTTCCATTTATGGTGGCTCTAATGAAATTCAGCGTGGTGTGATCGCCAAAGGTGTTTTGGGTCTTTAACGCTAAGAAGCGTTATGGACTCCGCGAAAGCCGGCCAAACCGCCGGTTTTTTTGTGCTTGGCCTTAGCCAATAGCTCAGCGCTCACCTCACCACTGTTATGTTTTACAACATTGAATTTGCTCCATCGCAACTCGCCAATTTGCACAGCAGAAAGTAATCTCGCAGGAACTGCATTGAAGCCAAGGGCACTCAATGATTTCGCATAATCATTCAGGCGAGACCTAGAAGAATTTTTAACCGTATTGTCACAAATAGAGTATTTAACCCTTCAGGTTGCAGGGGACAAAGCGTTTGCCCCTAATAAAACTGATGTAAGACCAATGGTTAGGAAACAAGAATGCCAACATCAATACTGGTTGTAGAAGATGAGCAAGAGATCCGAGATTTGCTCGTATTTACGCTATTGCGCGACGGTTACGAAGTTGTCGAGGCTGAAATCGCCGAGGTAGCCCTAGAGAAAATTGATAACTCACTTCTCGATTTAGTCTTAGTCGACTGGATGTTACCGGGCGTGGACGGGATAGATGACTACATCACCAAACCATTTTCGCCCAGAGAACTACTGGCTAGACTAAAAGCCCTATTGCGCAGGAGTGGCAGCCCCAAAACAACCTTATCGAAGCAAGCGGTATCTGTCTTGATCTAAACAACTACCGAATCACAATCAACGGTAACGAAATTCAAATCAGTCTCACTGAGTATAAATTATTGGAAGTATTAATGCGCAACCCAAACCGCGCATTTGAACGCAGCCAGTTGTTAGACCGAGTATGGGGGCGACAGGTTTTTGTCGAAGAACGAACCGTAGACGTGCACATGCTCAGACTGCGCAAAATCCTCAAACCACATGGCTTAGACGCGACATTGCAAACTGTTCGCGGTATCGGCTATAGGTTTACGCCCACCACTTAACCCTCTAAACGCACACCTGACTCTTTTGTTGGGCTTGGGCCATAATTTTGCGAACCTTGCTCAACGCGAACTGGTTTGCGTGATTGCGCAATTGTATTGCTCTTTATTTGGCTCGACGAAGTGCGCGGATTGTACTGAACTTGAATGACCTGCTTACCATGCAGTGCCAAATAAGATTCCACCGCGACATTATGTGGTTTGCTGCCCCAATCTTCGCCAATAACAAAAATATCTACATCCAACGCCATGCAACCGGAAACGTATTCAAGATCGTGATACGGGCGCACGATATCAACACAACGCAACGCTTTAAGCATTTCCTGGCGCTGATCAAGGGGAATAACCGGAACGTTAGGCTTATAAGAATTCACCACTCGATCTGACGCCACACCTACTGCCACCACATCGCCCAAAGTGCTACAAAATTCTAGCAGCGCTAGATGTCCAACGTGTAAAAGATCAAAAGTTCCTACTGTGTAGACAATCATTGGGTTAGTTGATTCCTGAATTGGTTTGGTTGCGGTCATTAAGTGTGAGCATTGATTAGTTGCTCGCTCAGGTTCCAAGCATAAAAAGCTGTTATGGCTAAAGTATAAAAGCCAAGAATGTAGACATTGCGAGGATTACTGGACAATTTTGGCGTCTTAATTTGCGCGACATTTAGGCCCGCAAGCAAAACCCCGCAAACATATAACACCACTGAGAATTGAGCCTGACTAAAGAAACCTTCAAAGAGGAACAGAAGGACTAAAAATACATTGTTATTATCCAGCGCTAGACCAGTGTACTGGGCCTTGTCAGACAGGCCAAAAGTACTGAAGTAGCTTAAGCGAACTGCACTTGCTGCAAGCATGAGAAAAGCGCCCACAAGAAACACAGGGTTAAAACTACCATAGCTCATGAGCAAAACGGCAGGCGCGACACCGTAGCTAACAATATCTATCACTAGATCGAGCTGGCCGCCAAACACACGATCATCGCCAGAACGATTCTTAAGACTTCGCGCTATCAAACCATCCGCCCAGTCGAATGCCACCGCCCAAATCATGCCAATCATTGCGGCAGAAAAAATACCCGAAATGCTGAAATATATTGATGACAAAGTGCAGGCTAGGCCCGCCAGAGAACACAGGTTAGGCAGGTCTTTGACAAAAGACAGGATAGTTGGCGGCGGCGGATGTTGAACTTTTGATATAGTCATAAAGATCCAGATTAATGAAACTCGACAATATAAATGTCGAGCAGAGCGCAACTTTCGGCCCAGGTGCGGGCCGACTAAATCAAGGAAGCGCGAACCAAGGCGACAAAACGAAAACGGAAAAAGAAGAATCAATTGCTAAGAATTTAAACAAGAACCGTTCGGAAAACTCTGCAAGATGACGCTATGAACTGACTCGAAGAACTGGCACTCGAGGATGCGCCAAGGTGTCCACCAAAATACGCAAAAGAACTGTAATATTTGAGAGGAAGTACTATGCAAGTAGGCTAACACGTCTACACCCACTAGTCGTGATATATAAAAATTTTTACTCCAGTTTGCCAAAAAACAGTTCCCAAGGCAGAGACCGGGCGACTAGCCGGCCTCTGTTGAAATCTCTGTTGGGATTTCTGCTGGGAATTTCGGTGGCCGTTTTGCCGAAAAAAAGGCCAATACCCATTCACCCAACCTCGAACCTCGAACCTCGAACCTCGAACCTCGAACCTTAGTGATTCCACCACGCGCGATCCGAGAATGACCGCAGGTCCATTTCGTGAGTCCACACTGATCTGTGCTGCTGATGAATATGATAATAAGAGTCAGCAATGCGCTCAGGCAGCATCAAACCATCGTGCTCCATCCCTTTTGTCTCCCTAAGTTCTTGGAATTTCTCCGCACCAAGCATTTTACCCAGGGTGTCAGGCGCATCCACAGCGCCATCAATGACGATATGCGCAACGTGAATACCCTTAGAAGCAAACTCAGCATTAAGCGACTGGCATAACATACGTCTGCCACCCATTGCTGCTGCATGAGAGTGCTGGCCAGCATTGCCGCGCACAGCGGACGTTGCAGAGGTAACGAGAATAGTGCCGCGCCCTCGCTCTTCCATCAATGGAGTAACAACTGAGGCCATTCTGAACAAAGCAAAAGTCGCCATCCGCCAGCCGATCTCAAAAGCCTTATAACTTGTGTTGGCTAAAGAACGATCACCAATTTGCGCGCCAAGGTTAAACACCACTGCATCAATAGGACCAATATTCGCCTCAACATCGGCAATTCGCTCCTCTAAACCCTCAGGCTCTACGGCATTCAGTAAATAGCCTGTAGCAGAGCCGCCATCAGCTTCAATCTCTGCCACCATTTTGTTCAAGCCGTCTTCATCACTCCGCCGACAAAGCACCGTGTGATAACCCTCTTTTGCAAAACGCTTTGCTACGTTGCCACCAATCCCCGCACCGGCACCTATTACTAAACAAACTGGCTTAATCAAATTCCTTCTCCTAATCTAATCATAAAAATCTGCGACCTATATCCTGCGACCTATCTATCGAAGCCTGTATAAATTGCAGCAATACAAATACTGACGGTAAACACCGTGATGAAACACTAGAGCAAATTTATTTGCCTTTATCCAGCTTAGAAATCACCTCAGACCTTGTTACGCTCTGGTTTACAAATAAGAAGTTTTCAAAGCACATTATGAGGCACTCGATATGGAATATACCCACCCTGAGTTTTTAATCAGCTCTGCGAGGCTGCACAAAATAATTGGTAAAGCAGGCGTTAAGGTCTTCGACACAAGCGTTTTATTGCACCAAGTAGATGGTGCTCACAAAGCAGAATCTGGTATCAATACCTATCTGGAAGAACACATTCAAGGTGCAGGATTTATAGATCTCATTAACGATTGGTCAGATACAGACTCAGCGCTAAATCACACATTGCCGCCCATCGAAACTCTAGCGAAAGCCATTGGCGACAGCGGTATTAGTCACAATGATGAGGTGATTTTATATTCTTCTGGTCACCTTATGTGGGCCACCAGAGCCTGGTGGTGTTTACATTACGCCGGTCATACCAACATCAAGGTCTTGAACGGCAATATTCGCGCATGGAAAAATGCCGGTTTACCCTGCGAATCCGGCGAGCATAAATTCGCTAAAACTAAGTTTACTGGCACACCTAAAACCCAGATATTTGCTGACACTCAAACTGTTGAGGAAGGCCTAGCACAAAACACGTGCACAATTAATGCTCTGACAACGCCCCTTTATGAGGGTACAGGTGACTTCTTCTACAAGCGACGTGGGCACATTCCCGGCAGCCTCTCGCTGCCTTTCTCGGATGTGCTAGACAACGAATTTTTTCTCGAACCACAGGCACTCACTGCAACCTTAGAAAAACAAGGAATGTTGCGCGCAGAGAACGTCATTGTTTATTGCGGTGGCGGAATTGCGGCAACGTTGGACGCATTCGCATGCAAATTACTTGGACAGGACAAAGTTAGCGTTTACGATGGCTCCATGTCTGAGTGGGTGCTTTCTGAGGAACGCAGTCTGACGTTGGGCGCAAATCCATAGGTTTATTACGTTCGAATCTCGAGGCACTTTTAGTGCCCCAGTCCAATCGAAGTCAACTCAAAATCCTTACATTTTCAGGCGCCCCTGCCAACGAATAAATTACATATTTAGGAGAGTATTCAATGCAAAATTTTGCGCAAAAAGTCGCCGTCATTACCGGAGCGGGCTCTGGTATGGGTCGCTACCTAGCAATTCTTATCGCTAAAGCCGGTGGCGATGTCGTGATCTGTGACGTTAACGAAGATTCTCTCACTGAGACTAAAGCCTTGCTCCACCGCTACAATGTCGCCGTTTCCAGCCACATCTTAGACGTGGCTGATAAAGACGCAATTAAGGCGCTCCCAGCAAAAGTCATCGCACAGCACGGCAAGGTTGATCTAGTTTTCAACAATGCCGGCGTCACTTTTGACTCAAGCTTTGAAGACCTTGCCGAGGAGCAATGGGATTCAGTCATGGACATAAACCTGCACGGTGTAGTGAATATGACCCGAGCGTTTATGCCCTACCTAAAAGAGCGCCCTGAAGCAGCTATTGTTAATACGTCTTCAATTTTCGGCATGGTGGCAGTGCCTAAACAAAGCGTATATCACGCAACTAAATTTGCTGTACGTGGCTTCACAGAAAGCCTTGCAAAAGAGTTAAAGGATTCACCGATCCAGGTCCACTGCGTGCATCCTGGCCATATTGGCACCAACATTCTGTCAACAGCGAAGTTCAACGAAAGTGATGAAGAGCCCCCCCGACTGCCAATGGGACTGGGCCCTAAGACACGCGAAGAAATGGGCGACGCGTTCAAAAAGCACGGCATGCACCCAAGCCGCGCGGCGGATATTATTTTGCAGGGCGTGCAGAAAAAGAAGACCCGCATTTTTGTCGGCCTTGACGCCAAGTTGATGGACCTATCCCAGCGCCTACTGCCTACTCACTACGAGAAACTTTGGCCACTATTCATGCTGCCCTTGTTTTTCTTCCGCAACAAAAAAGCCATCAAAGACACAGAATAGCTAAATAGTAACCAGAGAATAACTACGAGTATCACTTCGTCACCTACCCCTATACTGTGGCCACTCGGCCACAGTCGCCCCCCCTTTTCAGATGTAAATTCAACTTTAACCACTCAGCCCAATAAGGTAACTTTCGGGACTGAGAGATTTTTGGGAGGGAGTTGTGTCAGCAAACATTAACATTAGCTACGAGTACGTACCTCGCTTCAAAGCAGGCGATCCTGAGGGCGTCAGCTACCTCGATGAACACGGTTATGTGGTCATTGCCAACGCCTTAACTGGCGTACAGAGCACGCAAGCTTTGAGCCTAATGTGGGACTATTTGGAAGGCTTAGACACTGGCATTGATAGAGACAATAGAGACACTTGGGACAACGATCGTTGGCCTACGGCTGTACACGGCGGAATTTTGCCCGGTCACGGCATAGGCCACAGCGCAGTCCAGTGGTACATCCGAGACATCCCAGCTGTAAAAGATGCTTTTGCGGCAGTGTGGGACGACGACGAATTGTTGGTCAGCTTTGATGGCATGGCGTTATGGCGTCCTTGGACATATAACGAAAAATGGCGTACTAATAGAGGTCCAAGCTGGATGCATATTGATCAGCACCCTATTGGACGCCCAGGCAAGCATTGTGTGCAAGGCTTAGTGAATTTGCTGCCATCTTCACCAGCAACCGGCGGTAACGTGATGGTCCCTGGAAGCCACAAGCGTTTTGAGAATATACCTACGGATTACGCCGAACGGCTTAGTCGAATCCACCCTAAAATTGACCACTTCAGATTCCCCAAAGACGACCCATTACTCACTGACGCTCAGCCAATCATTTGCCATATGGAAGCTGGCGATATGATGCTCTGGGATTCTAGGACTATTCATTGCAGTAGCCCTGGCTTAGAAACACCTGCAGATGACCAACAACTGTTTCGAGCTGCGAGCCTCGTTTGTATGATGCCCAAGGCCAAGTCTAACGCTGAAGTAATTGCGCAGAGAAAAGATGCAGTTAATACACGCACCTCCACCACCAATTGGAGCGACCGGTTTATTAACGCGGATCAGTTTCCTGATGTCCTATCTGCAGAGAAGAACAAGTATAAGTTACCACCCGTACCGACACTCAATGCCAATCAGCGAAGACTGGTGGGTTGGGAGGACTAATTACTTTTCCTTCGCGCAATATTTACTGACAGCATTTACTGGCAATACTTTATAAAGGGGTGAGTGCATCCGCGCTTTTCTTCACGCGGGGTTCAAACCACCCTGCCTAATCCACTCTAAGCTGTGCAAAACACGGCAACAACGGCGAAAAATAAGAGCACGCGGGAACAGAATCGACCATGTTTATCAATCACTATAATAGAAAACAAAGGCCCACTACGCAGTGACTGCAACTCAATGGGTACTACTTTCCATAGCACTACTGGCAGGCGCCGCCACACCCGGTGCAAGCCTTGCCTTGGTCATTAGCACGGCAACCAAATACGGTCGTGCCGCCGGTGTCGTTCAGGGCATGACCCACGGCATTGGAATTGGGTTTTATGCATTGCTGGTAAGCACTGGCATCAGCTCAGTACTCTTTGCCTCTAAACATGCATTCCAAATTTTACAATTTAGCGGCTGCTTATTGCTCATTTACCTAGGTGGAAAAATGATTATAGGGGGCTGGCAAAACCGCCAACAGAACGATATGGGCCTAGTACTAGACAGCCAAAGTTCAGATACCGATAGCAGCATTTGGGCGCATGCCAGCAAAGGCTTTCTCATTGTATTTTTAAATCCAAAGATCGCAGTGTTCTTTTTTGCCGTATTCAGTCAATTTTTGCATCGAGGACAAAGCCTGATATTGCAATGGAGCATGGCTTCATTAGCAGCGGTGATAGACGCACTCTGGTACTTATCCATGGCAATTTTAGTTTCCACCCCCTACTTGAGTAAAACACTCAACCGCTTTGGCTGGCAGTTAGATATCTTGTGGGGCAGCGTGTTGATCGCTATTGCAGGCGCACTGGCGGTGGCTATTTAGCTAAACAAAATTGGGGCAACAAAAGGCCACTGAGCCTAACTTACAGGAGAGAGAAAAACATGCTCAACACAAATACAGTACTGCTGAGCCAAGACGGAGATGTAGCAACCATTAAATTGAATCGGCCAGAGGCTATGAATGCCATGACTAACGAATTGATGCGCGGCATTTCACAGGCGCTGGAAATAGTCAGGGGCAACGAAGATATAAGAGTGGTCATTCTCACTGGCAACGGCAGAGGGTTTTGTGCAGGCGCTGATTTAGTACAAGCAGCGGAGCCGAAGAAAGAGGCAGCAAAACCTGACCGAAAGTCAGAGAAAAAAACGCAAGGCGACGACTTCAATGCAGCCCTGCGCGCACTGATGGATTGCCCGGTGCCAACTATCGCTCGGGTCAACGGTCCAGCCGCAGGAGGCGGCTTTGGTTTGGCCTTAGCCTGCGACATCACTATTGCCGCTCATTCGGCCTTTTTCGTTGCAACTTTTGGACCCAATCTCGGCATCGTTCCAGATATGGGCGCGACTTGGAATATCCCTCAACGTGTTGGCAGAGCCCGAGCACTTGGCATCACACTACTGGGCGGCAGAGTCAGCGCAGAGCAAGCTTTGCAGTGGGGTATGATTTGGGATGCAGTAGATGACAGCGCACTAGACACGCGGGTAGCTGACATTGCCGCAGTCCTAAAACGCTCATCGCCCAGCGCAATAACGCGCACAAGACAAACAATTGATGCGGCTATTCACAATACCTTTAGCGATCAGTTAGATTTAGAGATGACACACCAAGCCGTGCTCATTCCAAAAAACATGCAAGCGGGTGCCAAAGCATTCCTAGCAAAAACAACAGCAGATTTTAGCGGCGAACGCGGATAGTTAACCACGGCTGCGGTAACACGCGGACACTTCAGGACGGCAAATTATGGCAACAGGGTTTATTTGGAACGAGCGCTACATGTGGCACGACAATGGTTCGGCCATTGGTGTGCAGCCCTCTAAGGGGGCCTTTCAGCCAGGCATGCACCTAGAAAATGCCGAGACCAAAAGAAAGCTGAAAAACTTGTTGGATGCCTATGGTGTGACGCCACAACTAAAATCACTGGGCCATGAAATGGCCAGCCATGAAACGCTAGAGCGCTTTCACACCCCTGAGTACATTAGCCTCGTGCAAGAACTCAGCGACGGTCGTGGCGGCGATGCTGGCGAGTCTGCATTGATCGGCTCCGGCTCCGCCGAGATCGCAAAATTAGCCGTGGGCGGTACTTGCGCCGCTGTGGCTGCCGTATGTAACGGCGAGATCGACAACGCCTACGCCCTGACCCGCCCTCCCGGCCACCATGCGGAACGAGATAAAGGTCGCGGCTTCTGTATTTTTAACAACATTGGACTGGCGATTATGCAGGCCCAAGCAGACAAGTTAGTCCAGCGCGTGGCGGTGATCGATTGGGACGTGCATCACGGTAACGGCACCCAACAAGCTTTTTATGATTCCGCGGACGTGCTCACCCTGTCCATTCACCAAGAAATGCTCTACCCGGTTAATTTGGGCACCATTGGCGAACAAGGCGAACATGCAGGCTACGGTCACAACATTAATATTCCACTGCCCGCGGGCAGCGGCGGCGGCGCGTACCTAGCAGCACTAGACGATGTGGTGTTGCCAGCCCTACATGCATTCAAACCCGATCTCATTGTTATCGCCTGCGGTTATGACGCCTGTTATTTCGACCCTCTAAGTCACATGCTACTGGTGGCCAACCACTTTCGAACTATGACCCAGAAAATCATGCAAGCAGCAGATGAGCTGTGTGATGGCAAAGTCGTCGCCAACCATGAAGGCGGCTATTCAGACTTCTACGTGCCGCTATGCGGTGTTGCGGTGATAGATACCCTTGCGGGGATCAGTAGCGGGGTTAAAGACCCCTACGCTGGCACTGAATTTGTTGCCAATCAAATTCTATATCCGCACCAACAGGCGGCCATCAACCAAGTGATTAATGGGCCCCTGCAAACGCTGCTGCAGCGCTATTGATTGCAATGCTATCACTCGATTGAGCGCGCGCTGCAGACGCTTCACGAAACGCCACAAGTCTTATAGTCTTGAGATGAGAGGGAATTTAGTCTTGGGGAGGACTTATGCCGGATACAGATTTAGCAACAAACAAAAAGCAGCGCAAAAAATTGCGCATTGGCGTTTGTTACGACTTTCGTAACCCGCCTGACTCCGGCGTTAGCCATCAATACCTTTACCAAGAAATCATGTCTCAAGTGCAGTGGCTTGACCAAATAGGGGCGGACCTCGTTTGGTTCACCGAGCACCATTTTGTTGAAGACGGCTACTTGCCCAGCTGGATTCCAGTAGCTGGGGCAATGTCGGCGGTGACCAAGAATGTGTGCTTTGGCACCAATATTTGCCTCATGCCATTTAACCACCCTATTCGCCTAGCCGAAGACCTTGCCGTTCTAGACAACCTGTCCGGTGGCCGGGTTGAGGTAGGCCTTGGCATGGGCTATGCCCCCCATGAGTTCAAAGGCTTTGGCTTCCCTGTCGCACGCAGACTGTCATTGATGAACGAGGGCATAGAAGTGCTGCAACACTGCTTCAGCGGTGAGCGCTTCAGCTATCAGGGCAAACGCTATCAATTTGAAGACGTAAAAATCGCCCCCGGTTATGTCCAAAAAGGTGGCCCTCCCCTTTGGCTAGCGGCAATGTCCGAAGCAGGCGCCGCAAGAGCCGCTCACTACAACACAAATTTCCTACCCCAGGGCTTGAAAAAACGTTCTTTTGACCCTTGGGTGGACGCCTTAACAAGCAGCCAACGCAACCCCATTGATTATAGAGTGGGGATTATTCGCAGCATTTTGGTCACCGAGGACCAGGGCAAAGACTGGCTTCCAGTACGTCAGTCAGAACGCTACCGTATGGAACTCTACCGAAAGTTCTATAAAGAAAGTGGCGAAGGCTTTGGCGAAAAAGGCGAACAGGTACCGCAAACTTGGATTGTAGGCGATGTGGACCACTGCGTGGCTGAGTTGAAAAAATTCATCACCGATTTCGGCATTACCGACATTGTGTCTATGGCAGTGCCCCCTGGCATGCGCGCCGATGACATGTCTGCCAGTTTAGAGCGCTTGTTTACTCAAGTAGTGCCCAGGGTAAAAGCCGAGCTAAGTTTGTAGAACGATTTGTAAAACGGTCCATCACTAGATCAGCGGATCTAGTAGAACAGTTGAGGAAAATAATAATGAATATCAGTTTCAGCCCAGAGCACGAAAAGTTTCGCGACGAAGTACGCACCTTTTTGGACGAATCTTTAACCGGGGATTTGCGCACAGCTCAGCGCCTGTGCCCTGGCATTTTTCTCGACTACGAACACAATATTGCCTGGCACAAAATTCTGCATAACAAAGGCTGGGTAGCCCCAGCCTGGCCTAAACAGTACGGCGGAACGGGCTGGGATCTGATGCAACGTTATATCTGGTCAATCGAAACCGCCAAGGCTGACACGCCTAATTTGGCGCCTATGAGTGTGGGCATGTGCGGGCCAATGCTTATTGGCTGCGGCAGCGAAGCGCAGAAACAAGAGCTCTTGCCGCGGATCCTGTCAGGCGAAGACTACTATTGCCAAGGTTACTCCGAGCCGGGGTCTGGATCAGATCTCGCCAGCCTTAAGCTCAAAGCCATCAGTGACGGCGATGACTACATTCTTAATGGCAGCAAGATATGGACCTCACACGCACACTATGCCAACCGCATGTTTCTGTTAGTAAGAAGTAATGATACCGGCAAGCCACAGGATGGCATCACCTTCTTGCTCTTAGATATGGACAGCCCGGGGATAAAAGTAGAACCCATTGTCTTTGCCTCTGGCACCCATGAAGTTAATCAGGTGTTTTTCGAAAACGTCCGAGTTGCCAAGTCGAATATTGTTGGCGAGGAACATAAAGGCTGGAGCGTAGCCAAGTACCTTCTAGAATTTGAGCGCGGCGGCGGCGGCACAGCCAGCCGCAAAATTGCCCTTAACAGGCTACGCAACTTGGCGCACCAAATACCTTGGGAGGGCTCAACCCTTGCTGCGGAGTCTAATTTTGCACGCAAACTGGATGAAGTTGAAGTTAAGCTTGAGGCCATTCAATTTACAGAATTTCGCATTATGGCGGCTTTGTCTAAGGGGCAAAATCCAGGCCCTGAATCTTCCATTATGAAAACACTGGGCGCAGACCTAGGACAATACATTACCGAACTGGCGACAGAGGCCCTTGGCTACCATGCGGCAGTACACCAACCTGAGGCCCGCACAGTTGGCAATAATCACCCAGCCATAGGACCGGAAGAAGGACTGGCTACGTTTTCTCAATACTTTAATTTACGCGCGTCCTCCATTGCTGGCGGCAGTAATGAAGTTCAGCGCAATATAATGGCGAAATTGGTCCTAGGGTTGTAAAAGTAGCTTTTTCGAGCTTTCTTTTGTTCTTGGCTTTTGGGCGGGTCTAAGGATTTAAACCGCAAGCACAAGCCTGTTGTGACAGGTGTTTGATGGTCAGGGACCTATTTGCGCCCAAGAATAAGGGGCGCATTGCCCTGGTTTGGACGGTGCTGCGCGCTTGAACAATGAGCGTCCAAACGCTACTGGTGCTAGATAACTAAGTCTTAACGGGTGGCTAGAACGGAATATCGTCATCCATGTCGTCAAAGTTTGTGATTGGTGGCGGCGGAGCTGGCATGGGTGAACCATCACTGAAAGCGCTGTCTCCCGCAGGAATAGGACCGGCATTTTGAGGATTCCCACCCGCAGCTGAATTCGGCTTCCAGTTGTCCACGGAGGCGTACCACTTACCTGAACGTGCTTCTTTCACATCTATGTTGACCCATTCGTCGTCCTTCGCGGACAACCAACGGATCATTTCTTCACGTTTAATACTGATATTCGCTTTAACAAAATCTGGCGCGTTGGCTCGCGGCGCTTTGGCAAAAAAGCCGTCTATGAATTCAATTTGATCTGCCATTTATTCCTCAAAAATCACAAGTTAACCCATCCCAGGCGCCAAGCCGCGTTCTAAACAAAAAAGCGGTAAGGGCTCTGATACAGCCTAAGATCAAAAAACCGACAAAATCCAACAAAAAGGACAAAGCCGAGCCAAAAATCTGCAAGCCAAATTAGACAAGCACAATGCCATTTTGGGGTTTCGAAGTACATGTTACTTTGGCAAAAACTGAAAGGATTTAACAGAAGGCGCCTACACAACAAAGGTCAAAAGAGGGCCTTGTCACTACTTTTCAAGAATAACACAGCGCTTACAATACTTAACCTTAATTTTATATTATATCTTTATGTTATTGTTTTAATGAATATTTTTATGATTTACTCACCCAGCCTTGCCCTTCTTTTTTCCCACCTGCATTTGCACACCTGCATCTCCAAACAAATGACCAGCCCGCAAAAACCCGGCTACGTATCTAGGTATGAACTACCGCCAGCCAGATTCTTTTCTCATACACACAAACCAAACGTTTATTCACTGGTGGTAGCTCGCTATCCTTCCCCCCCATCCAGCGCAAAAAAGTTTCGCTTCAACCCACTCAGAAGACAAAAATAAATGAAAGCTCTAACCTACTCAGAACACGGCAGCCCTAGCGTACTAAACTTCAAAGACGTACCTGACCCCACTTTCGGCAAAGGTGACGTACTCGTCCGCGTGCGCGCGACAGGCGTGAATCGTGTAGATGTGGCGCAACGCAATGGCTGGTTCACGCTACCCAACTTCTCCCTGCCCAATATTCCAGGTATGGACGTGGCCGGAGAGATAGTTGCGCTAGGCGACGAGGCACTAAAAATCGCGGCATCCAGAGAGCTAGAACTGGCGCTAGGCGATAGAGTTGTTATTGACCCTTCCATGTCTGAGGCACCCGAATCGTCCAGCCTCCATGGCAACGGAGACCTGCACGGCAACCTCGATGTCATAGGCGCTACAGTAGCCGGAGGCTACGCCGAACTCTGCGTGGCGCCAGCCAGCCATATTCACATCATCCCTAAAAACATGTCTTTTGCCCATGCAGCCGCTTTCCCCACCGCCTGGATGACTGCCCACCACGCACTATTTGATGTCGGCAAGCTGTGTAGTGGCGAAACCTTACTCGTACATGCTGGGGCCAGCGGCGTTTCCTTAGCGGCGATCCAACTCGCATGTGCAGCTGGCGCCACAGTATATGCAACGGCGAGCAGCGAAGAAAAATGCCGGCGGGCCATCCAAGCAGGGGCAAAAGCCGCGGTGACCAATCGCTCCACGGACATAGCTCAGTGGAGCAAAAAACAAACCAATGGACGCGGCGTTGATATGGTTTTTGATCACGTCGGAGCCGCTCTATGGGGCTCCTCAATGTTCGCCCTGGCACCGCGCGGTCGCTTAGTCAATTGCGGCAACACCTCCGGAGATGAGGCAGTCATCCCCTCCCTAGGCTTTATGTTTCATATGGGCATTCAAGTCTTAGGCTCGGACCCTTATCGATATGAGGAATTCGGAAAAGTCTGGCAAAAATACTGCTCAGAGGATTTCGACCCGTCGATAGATACAACCTATCAATTAAAAGACGGCGCCGAAGCACATCTGCGACTGGAATCAAACAATGTTGCAGGTAAGTTTATATTAATTCCTTAAAATACTGATAAATATAATATTTTATTTTTATAAAACTCTACCAGCACGGATCTAATTAGCGGTTCAGCGCTACTACAGCGGCACATGAACAGACCTAGATAAATCCGGATGGCTGACCCTCTGCACGACCAGCGGACTATATGCCTTTGCCTACTTCATCTTACCTTTTTGACTATGTTGACTTGGATTGCCCTGCTTCGTGGAATCACTGTCGGTGGGAACAATATCCTTTCGATGCAGGCGTTACGTGGTTGCCTTTAAGATCTTGGCTTACAAAACGTGCGGACATACATCCAGAGCAGCAATTGTGTTTTTCAACACGGTGAAAACGCTGCCCCTCTGCTAGCAAAACTGATTGCTGATCACTTGCAGGACAGCTTCGACTTTCGGCCTCACGTTGTGGCGCTAACAGCAGCTGAAATAAGATCTGTGATTGCACAGAACCCTTTCAGCGAGAGTTCAAGCAAGCCCAAAAGCCTTCATACCTTTTTCTTATCTAAACCTGCAGACAACCCAAACATCAACGCCTTAGAAAAAATCCGCAAAGCGTCTAAGCGCTTCGAGCTTATCGACCTAGTATTTTACCCTTGTGCACCGGACGGCATTGGTCGTTCAAAGCTGGCCGCCGCCATAGAGAAACATCTGGGCGTACCTGTCACCTTTCGCAACCTACGCTCTGTTATGGCAATTTCTGAGTTGGCTGGTTGATTAGGCCATTCTGCATTGAAACCTCTCCCACTTAGACCAATTGCTTTTTTTGCCAGCGATGCTCGGCTAATATTGAGCTACATATGAAATATCATGGAGAGGCAATTAAGAGTGTACTAGTCACCCTAGAATTACCGGCCAAAGTTGAAACCTTGGACGAATTTCTGGCAGTTATGAAAGATGCGTTAATCGATACTAGAGCCTATGCGGGCTGCGAAAAAGTGGCAACCTATGTCGAACAAGATACCGGCAATGTATTCTTAGTTGAGCACTGGGAAAGCGCCCAACACCAAGTTGCCTACATGGGTTGGAGAATGGAAACCGGCTTGATGGATGCTATTGGCGGCTTTTTGGCAGGGGCTCCTGTTGCGCGAACTTTCGATATAAAGAGCGACATATAAGCCTGCGGTGACTGCAGGGCGAATGCTGTGCAGTCACAGCAATCCAACTGATTGTGGCACCAAAGACAATCTTCTCTCACTTTTCATCACTTTTTCGCCATTCAGCCTCCAATCCGCCTGCAAAATAGCGAAAAAACGCCTATCACAGCGTCAGTTCATGTATGATGCGCGCACTTTGGGCTCAGGCCAGCCCTCCCCACTCCCTTTCAGGACACTTCATGTCGGATCCCAATACTCCTTCGGTAACGTTTCGAGATCTAAACCTTAGCAAAGAATTACTCCAAGGACTGGATGAAGTGGGTTACGAAACACCTTCACCAATTCAAGCACAAGCCATCCCGCATTTGATGCAGGGATTAGATATCTTAGGCCACGCGCCTACCGGTACAGGAAAAACTGCCGCCTTCGCACTGCCTCTGCTTTCTCGCCTAGATCTCAATAATAAGAGCGTACAAGTTATGGCGCTTGCGCCTACCCGCGAGCTTGCAGTACAAGTTGCTGAAGCGTTTAAGCGTTACGCTAAGCACATTCCTGGATTTAACGTGCTGGCTATTTATGGTGGTCAAGACTACTCCGGCCAAATCCGCCAGCTAAAGCGCGGCGTGCACGTTGTCGTCGGCACTCCTGGTCGAGTTATGGACCATATGCGCAAAGGCACATTGAAGTTAGATGGGCTAAAGGCCTTGGTCCTAGACGAAGCCGACGAGATGCTACGTATGGGTTTTGTGGATGAAGTGGAATGGATCCTCGAACAAACCCCACCAAAACGTCAAATGGCCCTATTCTCGGCAACAATGCCGAAAGAAATTCAGCGCATTGCAAGACGTCACTTGGATGACCCCCAAGAAGTGTCGATTAAGGCCAAAACTGCTACTGCGGAAACCATACGTCAGCGCTATTGGTTGGTTAGTGGTTTACGCAAGCTGGACGCCCTCTCACGCATTTTGGAAGTAGAAGATTTTGATGGTATTTTGATCTTCGTACGCACCAAGTTGGCCACGACGGATCTTGCAGAACAGTTAGAAGCCAGGGGCCATAACGCTGCGGCTATGAATGGCGATATGGCGCAAAAATCACGTGAGCAAATGGTTGCGCGTCTGAAATCAGGCAGCTTAGATATCTTAGTAGCGACTGATGTAGCTGCTCGAGGCCTTGATGTTGAACGCATCAGCCACGTCATCAACTACGACATCCCTTACGATACCGAAGCGTACATCCACCGGATCGGTCGTACTGGTCGAGCGGGGAGAAGCGGTGACGCGATTTTGTTTGTTGCTCCTCGTGAGAGACGAATGCTTGGCGCCATTGAACGTGCTACCCGACAAAAGATTACCGAACTGGAATTACCCAGCACGGAAACAGTCAACAAAAAGCGCATTGCCGATTTCAAACAAAAGATCACGGACACCATAGCCAAAGGTCATCTTGCATTCATGCGTGGGATCATTGAGGAATACCAAAGCGAAACAGAAGCCTCTGCTATGGATATTGCTGCGGCAATGGCGAACATCTCTCAAGGCGACCAAACACTGCTTATGGCGCCAGAGAAGAAACAACCAAACAAGCAAAGAAATGACAGTAGAGATTCACTCGAGCCACGCAACAACCGTGGGCGCCAGCGCGAACGCGCTCCCCGCGCAGAAAGAAACGACCGGGGCAACCGGCCTGAGCGATCAGAACGCTCTCCTGGCGGCAGTCGAAATGCGGACCTTGAACTGTTTCGTATTGAAGTAGGACGAGAGCATGGCGTGGAGCCGAGCAATATCGTCGGCGCCATTGCCAATGAAGCCGGTCTAGACGCAAGAAATATCGGACAAATTTCTATCAACGACAATCACAGCATGGTGGAGCTTCCCATGGGCATGCCCAAAGACGTTTTTGGCGACCTGCGTAAAGTCTGGGTGTGCGGTCAGCAATTACGTATTAGCCGCGATGGCGAAGCACCAAGCGGTCCGGTCAAAGATGGACGCCCACCTCGCTCAGAGTC
>CAUZON010000016.1:0-61425 GCA_963581445.1 Gammaproteobacteria bacterium
AGCTGATTGTAGATTTGTTGTTTGATAATGGCGGCACATCTAGGGTCAGTTTAGACGCGCATACCAGCAGGTTATTAATGGATGCGTGCGCAGCAAGCGGGCCAGAGGATTTGATCGGGCAAAACTGGGAAAAAGTGCGAGACGCTTTGTCCCAATCTTACAACAGACACACCTAACAGCGCGTATTACATATAACGGATTGCATGCAGCCCATTAACCAATGCGTACATCAGAATTTAGTAGGGGAGAGGAAATGTTAGATTTAGTTATTCGCAATGGTCGGGTAGTGGACGGCACAGGCTTGCCTTTATATGCCGCAGATGTAGGCATTAAAGATGGCAAGATTGTCACCGTGGGCAAAGTCAGCGAAGCCGCCAAAGAAGAATACGATGCCAAAGGCCATATCGTCGCGCCTGGGTTTATTGACCCTCACACGCACTTTGATGCCCAGTTGTTGTGGGATGGCGCCGCCAAACCTGCCATTGAACACGGTGTAACTACCATTGTGCCCGGCAACTGTTCGCTGTCGCTCGCGCCGTTAAAGGCCGAGCACCGTATGAAGTTAGTGGGCATGTTCAACCAAATAGAAGAGATGCCGCATAAGGCTTTCGAAGAAGGGGTTGAATGGAATTGGGAGACTTTTGAAGAGTTTGTTGGCCGCATTGAAAAAGATCTAACGATTAATGTAGCGCCCTTAGTTGGGCACAGTGTTTTACGTTTGTGGGTAATGGGTGATGCGTCCATGCAAGGCCCGGCAAACCAGACTCAAATAGAGGCGATGAAAGACCTGCTTAGCCAATGTTTAAGCGCTGGCGCAATTGGTCTTTCTAGCAGTTTTGTAGACATGGACGAGCGGCTCCAGCCCGTGCCTAGTCGCTATTCGGATACCGTTGAATTGGCTGCGCTGTGCGATGTTTTGGCTGAGCACAATAAGATTCTTCAGGTAGTACACGAGTTTTACGACACTGACCTTACGTTGGCGCGTGTGGATCAACTGGCGGAAATAAGCCTGAAGCATGGCATTACAACTACGTTGTCGCCGCTGTTTGTCAGTGAGGATAACGCAGAGGGAGCTAAGCAAATTATGCAGCGCGTTGTGGAGCAAACTGCGAGGGGCGCGCGAGTCTGGCCCCAAGTTCAAACGCGGCCAATAGACATTAGTTTTACTTTCGCCGTGCCTAGTCTGCTGTTTATTCGTTTGCCCGGTTGGTACGCGCTGATGCGTTTTAGTACGCCAGAGCAAATTATGGCAACCCTGAAAAATACAGAAGCCAGAGCCAAACTGGTGGGTGAAGCCCAGCGTATGAATTCACTGTGGAAGCGCTTAGTGCTGCGTCAGGTGCAGACCGATGCTAATCAGATCTATGTGGGTAAAACTTTGGCGGAGATCGCCGAGATGCGCGACTCTGATCCACTCAATGTGATGATCGACCTGTCCTTGGAAGAGTCGTTGGATGCGCATTTTCTTTCCAGTGATATGGGCCATAACGATGATGAGTTGGTGGCAAGTTTCTTAACGCACCCCAATGTAATGATTGGCGCCAGTGATGGCGGTGCGCACATCTTGTCCTTCTCCACTTATGGCGATACTGGTTATCTGTTCTCCCGCTTTGTGCGTCAGTGCAATGCGTTGGGGCTAGAGCAAGCGGTGAAGAAGATTACCTCAGATACCGCAAGCTTGTGGGGCATGCATAATCGCGGTTTTGTGAAGAGTGGTTATGCGGCGGACATCACTATATTTGATGATGAAAATATTGGACGTGGCCCAGAATATTATGTTCAAGATGTACCTGGCGATGGCTATCGCTACATACGCGACGCTATTGGTGTAGATACTGTAATTATCGGCGGCGCAGTGGCTTATAACAGCAAGTCTGGCTATACCGACGCGCGTAAGGGTCAGGTTATAGGCTAAGCATAAATCAGGTCAGAGGACCTTCCCGCTGGCCTAATTGTAAGTTGACTTTAACTCTGGGGAGAGATTTTTATGCAACTACTTAGCAGTGAAGCATGGGCGCAAAAATGTAACGCAGATGGAGAATTTTCCATTGCAGCGAGATACTGGCAAGGCGGTTTAAAGCTAAGGGTAGGCGGGCAGATCCTCGCGCTGACTTTAAATTCAGGTATTGCCCAAGCTGGCGAACCTGAAAACACTGAGGGACTAATCACCTACACCGCTGACACTGAGGTTTGGCAAAAATTACTTGCTCAAGAGCCGCCGCGTTTTCATAACGATATAATGGCGAATATGTCTATGGGTATGGGGGTCACTAGAACGGGTGATCACTTAACAGCTGCACAATACTATGGCGCCGCAATGCGCGGCATAGAATTATTGCGCCCTGCCAACACAGATTCATTAGAACCCACCGGCGCCACAGTGGCGCTAGATCCTCAAACTGCCGCACCTTTTAAAATGGATACACCGGTAGGACGCTACGTTCATTTGAACCTTGAAGGCTTTGACCACCGGATTTATTTCGAGGAAGCTGGTCAGGGCGGTATTCCAATTCTGTTGCAACATACCGCAGGCTGCCATGGCAGTCAGTGGCGGCACTTGTTTGAAGACCCGCGTATCACCGATCGTTTTCATCTCATTGCCTATGATCTACCGTTTCATGGCAAGTCCCTGCCGCCAACGGGAAAAAATTGGTGGGCCGAGCACTATACGTTGCAGGGCAGTTTTTTGTGCTCCATTCCCGTGCAATTGGCCCGTGCACTGCAGCTTGATCGTCCGGTTTTTATGGGTTGCTCTGTGGGTGGTTTGTTGGCTTTAGATTTGGCGCACCGTCATGCAGATGGGTTTAGGGCTGTTATTGCAATTGAGGGCGCGCTCAAAATAGGCGGGGATTTGGACAGCTTACAGGAACTGTGGCATCCGCAAATTGGCAGCCAGTACAAGGCCCGGCTAATGGAGGGGCTTATGTCGCCAACGTCGCCGGAATGTTACCGCAAGGAAACCAGTTTTGTATATGCTAGCGGATGGCCGCCGGTATTTATTGGTGACTTACATTATTACGTAGAAGAATTTGATTTAACGCAGGCCGCCACGCAAATAAACACAGCAAAAGTGGGCGTACATATTTTATCAGGTGAATATGATTGGAGCGGTAGGGCAGAGTTTGGTGAAGCCGCCCATGAGGCGATACCTGGATCTAGTTGGACTCACATGCAGGGCGTTGGCCATTTCCCAATGTCAGAAAACCCTGATCAATTTATCCATCATTTGATACCCATACTTGAGCAAATTGCCGAGGACTCAGGGCTTAAGCTCTGAGCAGATCGTTGAGTAACAGCCACTAACGCTGTTACTCTTTGGACAGGTTTTGTAGATTTGCTAGATGTCGTTCGCTACATTTGCAGTCTTGTGCTGGTCATAAGGCGCTAGCTTATTGATACGGATAACCGCCTGCAATTCGTGAACGTAGTCTTTGCCACGCTCAGAGTAACGCAGTAGACCCTCAGCGAGGATATGACCGCTGAGGGTTTCATCGTCCTTTCTGAGCCCTGCGCGGCTCACGCGCAAATCCTTATAAGCGCTGTGGGTATTGATATTTCGCGTATATGAATGTACCGCGTCACTCACGTTGGCGAACTTCGCCACTTCGTGGTTTGCGCCACTGTTACGTTGGTTAGGCACCAGGCCGCAACCTTTCTCATAACACCATTGGCCAAAGAGATTATTCGCTTGAACCGCAAATCTTGAGGTGCCCCAACCAGATTCAACCGCAGCTTGGGCCAGCGCTAAAGAGGGTGGCACAGTGTCTATGCGAATCAGCAATTCCTCGACAAGATCTGTTGATGTCATGTCTGCATCAGTCATTCGGTAAGCAGCAGCCAACTCTGCAAGCGTCTTTGCATCCTGTTCGGATAAAACATCTTGCGCTCGCTCAGCGACCGCCAAAAGTTGTTCTCGCTGGCCCTGAATATGCAGATTCCTAGCTTCAACCAAAGGAAGCATATAGCCGAAGAATGCGGTTTTCTTAGCTTTTACATCGGTATAGGTAGAGAAGTCTGGCAAGGCCGCAGAGCTAGGTACGCTGGCAGGCGGTTTCACTGCATTGGACGACGGTTGCTGCTTGGCGCTGGGGTAAAGTATTTGGCTGGTGGTATAACCAATGGCGCCAAGGAAAATGAGCGCCGCTAAAACATTAGCGCTGTTAAATGATTTCATTATTTGCCTTGCCCACGAATATGGGTGTTAAAGAACTTCAGAGTCTCACCGTTGAGTATCTCTTTGAGTTCGCTAGAGGAGATTTTCCCAGCATAACCTATTCGCTTTGCGAAGTTGGAAAATTGCGGTGCGTCGGAAAAATCCATATGCTTAGTTGCTTCAATCAAGAGCTTTTTACTGGAACCTGTGCTGTTGCTGATGAGCAGATCCAATTTTTCATAGTTTAAAGGTGTACCTTTCCATACGGGTTGTCCTATATAGAGCATGGGTACATTGAGGCCAGCTTCTAGGGTTTGGGGCGGCACAGGCACCATCCATCCGTCTAATGCGATTACCGCGGTAATCCGTGGGTCTAGGGCGGCGGTCAAAATACTGGTGGCGCCGCCAAAAGAGTGACCAAAAATACCTACTTTGGCAGTGCTGATGTGCTGCCAAAAAGGTTCGCCTAGATTTTTTCTTGCTTGGATTTGATCAAGCAAAAAGGACATATCCTTGGCACGGGTATTAAGTTGCGGGCCACGGAATGCCCAAAAAGCCTCCTCAGAATCTATGCCGTCGTGACTGGAGCGATAGTCTGCTGTGGTGCCATCGTCAAAAATAGTCAGGTAAGCATCATAGGGGTGGTCTACCGCCGCGACAAAGTAGCCTTGGCTGGCCAGTTCTTCCATTTGCACTGAGTTTTGGTTTTTCATGCCGCCAAGACCATGAGAGAACAGCACCAACGGTAGTTCGGTAAGCTCAGCCTTCATGGGCGCGCCGGCGTGAGAGTTAGTTGCAACCCATTGCATATGATTGAGCAAAAACTTAGGCAGGCCAGAAGACTTTGCAAAAGGCCCCATCCGCAATTTGGGGTTTGGTAGATACGTTACAGGTTGGCTGCTAGTTAATTCGGCTGGGTACCATATTTGCACTACCACCCGGCGCTTGTCACCGACCCTTGCGGTGAACGCCTCATCCCGAGAGTTGTCTTGCCAAGTGAAGGTTTGGGTTCCTACTGCGTAAGGGCCTGTGGGTGCAGGTAAGTCATCAAAGGGTAAGACTTTGGGTACGATGAGCGAGCAACCATTCAGTAAAAAGAGCAAAATGCCAAAGGCACTGATCCTAGTGAAGTTTTGAATTAAAGTTGGCACGGCGGTCTCTAGAATAAAAGCAGAAATGGAGGCTAATTAACTTGTTGTGAGCCATATGTGAATACGCAGTGCAAATCATGACAAGGATAGAGTGAGAGGCGAAGAAAGAGGGCCAAATTATAGCTGCTCTAAAGCTGCGGGAACCCTGCTTAGGCGCAGGGTCCGGGCGTCCTGTTTAGGGCCTACTTTGGATCTAAACGAATAAAGTAGCGGGGTGGAAAACCAGTCAGAATTCTAAAGCTGAGTGGTAGAGGGTGGTCTGCATCTACTCGATCGTGTTCAGCTCCATCAATTGGCACGGCAAGATATTCAGCGGTTACATCATTCACGGTGACACTGACATTGGGCAAGGCCAAAGTTTGTCGGTACCAAGATCTGGGCCAGTGATTAGCCGCAACATAAAGCTGATCTGCGCTGTCAATGCGCGAAACTACGCGGTCTTTGCGTACGCCTTCTGCATTTGTCGTAGTGATTACAATCATGCCGTCGCCCTGGGGCTGAAAGTAACCCAGCAAAGACTCAAAAGTGGCAACTACACCGGCGTAGACCAAAAACAAAATGACAACAATCTTAAAAACACGATTCATCGAATATCTCCCTAAAGGTACGAAGGGCTAGGTTTGAGTTCAAAGAAGAATCATACCCGACCTAGCGGGCCTGTGAAGGACGTGTTTTAGTCCGATAGCAGAGTTGCAGCGGGACCGATGTAGGCGAGATGAAATAAATTACTAAGAATGGGTTATAGCCCTTGAGATTCCGCGCCTACTTCTTCATCATTCTCCTCGCGGGAGGGATGGCAGAGTGGTCGAATGCACTGGTCTTGAAAACCAGCAAGGTGTTAAAACCTTCCAGGGTTCGAATCCCTGTCCCTCCGCCATTTCAAAAACCCCCTGACAGACCGTTGTTTCCATAGTCAATGCATATGCAATTAACGCCGATTATAGGCAGTGACTATATGCATTGGAACCTCACTGTGCCTCTATGCATTCTCATCTGATAAGTGCAGCCGGCCCATCTAAAGCGCCCACGGGAGGACCTATAGCCCTACACTAATAGTAGTAGTTGCCAGTGGTATACATTAGAGATGGGCTTGAGATGAATCGCTGGAGTTCACAAGCCGTCAAACTTCAAGTCTTAACCAGTGAGACTCAAGACTGCTGAAGCAATGCTGCTGTAACCCTTCCAACTTGCTTGGATTACGACTATTCTTCCGCGGTCTGCTAGGTCGGTTTTGAGCGTTTAAGTCGGCATTAATTAAATCTGAGTTGGCCATATTAACAGCAGGTCACCTGCCACAACTTTAATTATTGATTAGACCGATTTGATTTTTTAATAAAGTGCCGTAACTTTTATGTAAGAAAGCTACGATCATAGTGCCGACAAAAGCGAGCTTTCAGCATGACCCCGTTACAAAGTTTGACCGAACAAGTGAAATCTTATTCCAAAATAAGGAACGTGAGCGCTAATGCGTATTTTGACTTCAACCCAAAAGAGCAAGCTATCGTTATAGAACATGGCGAACTCATGGTCGCAGGTGCCAAGGGTCCCAAAACTGGTCTTTCTGGCAGAGTAATTTTAAAAGAAAATGATCCGCTAGGCTTCGCTGAATCCATTGCAGCTGCGAATACGGGGTACGAGTGTAAGGTCCTTTCTGATCTGCAGATTAGAGTGTTTGACGGCGCAGAAATACGTGGCTTCGCAAACAAAGCCGAGATTTTTTCTAGAAACATCATTCGTTATAGCGTGGGCAGAATTTTTGATGGCGTGAGAAAAGGTTCAAAAGCCAGTATCGTCTTTGAAGATGAATTCATTTTTAAAAATTATGATGATCTAAAAAAAGTAAAAGTTGCTAGCGGCAGAGAAATTTTCAAGGCCGGCGCTCATGCAGACAAAATGTATTTCATTGCGTCAGGTTCGGTTAATGTCAACACGGCACAGAATAAGTTAATAACGACATTAAGTGCGGGTGAGTGCTTTGGCGAAGCCTCGCTCCTGGGAGAAGGTGTGCGAAGCTCAACAGTTTGCGCCAATACTGACGTTAGTTTAGTCATCATAGAAAAGAGCCGCGCTGAAGCAGAATTACGAGACGGTCATCCCATGACTCAATTCGCCACATTAATGTTGCTTAAGCAACTGGGCCTTGTGAACCAATTACGCGGCTTGCACCAACCTAAGAATGTTTAACTGCAATGCCTTAGGAGCCAAACCCGCTTGGCTGCTTGGGAAGGTCTTCGGTGTTAGTTAACACCAAAATTCAGATCAAATTCTATTAATCCTGAGTCCAGACCTCTTATCACAACCAACAGCCTCACACTCTTAGCTAATCATCCTCCAACACCTCCGCCACTTCACAAATAGCCTTAGATACTAGGGCTTTAACATCCTGCTAATGTGCCACTTTAGACACATTTCCACGCCCTGTATCTCAGGACACTTTCAATTCAGAAAGTTCCTAAGATCAACGCAGTTTTCACCTGCACAGCATTTACGACTTTAAGGATTATCGCTCGTGCTTGGGAGCTGCTCCAGAGTTAATGCCAGCCAATCTTGGTGTGATGTAAGCACAAACAATAGGCGACTCCAAAGAAGATGTTAAGTGGTACGCGCTTGCTAGGCTGATAGAGGACTATTGCCTCTTAGTTTTGTTAAATGTGCGGGGTGGGCAAGCCCGAGTCCGAGTAAAAAAACAATTAACTTTACTCTTTGTTCTTGCTGGCATTTCGCATAACCGCCTCAGCTTTCCTGCTGCAACGGCGCAACTTCAAAAAGGACTTCTGGGTTAACCATTGTTTTCATTTCAAGAATGTTTCCGTTGGGGTCTACCACAAAAAATGTCTCTTGTTCGTACTTCGAGCCGATAAACCTTCGATAGGGGCTATCCAAATATTCAAAATCAGAAGCTTCTAATCGTTGCTTAAGTAATTGGAAATCTTTTTCAGATAAATGCGCGCCAAAATGAGGGACCGCGACATTACCCATATCAACATCATGCCTCACCGAGGGCAGCTTTTCGGTGCTTTGGTGTAGAGTCAACTCGTTTCCCCAAAAGTTAATATCGACCCAATGCCCTGCTTCACGATTACCTGTCTTACACCCCAAAATATTTACATAGAAATCTTCAGTCGCGGATAGATCTCCTGCAGGGATTGCTAAATGCAAGATTGCGCTCATTCGTGATACTCCTAGAATTGTTTGTTCTTATTTTTTTAATTGAACTTTTCCGAAAATGAGTCGTCCGGAATCGCGATAATAAAAGCCGATATATGCTGGCTGCGCAAACCGCCAAGTTGCACAAAACTTAGCCAAGTCGCCCGAATTTAAATAAGACCTCTGAGGATTGCGTGTTTTAGCTTTGGCTTTTCGTAAGCTGTTTGAAACAGCATGTAGAAGTCCTTTTTAGCGCGTCGTGGTCAGGGTAATAACGCCCTTTATCTGACTTGGATACCGCGTGAGACTCCGCTAAACCCAACACCTTGCGGATCTATTCCTAAGTGCATAAACCGGTATTCGCCTGCTGCAATGTCTGTGGGTATCTGCCAGGTCAGGGTAGCTACTAAAGACTGGCCTTGGCTACGCCAGCGCACGGTTGTGTGCCAGTCACCGTCGATTGCCTCAGTTTGCCAGCCCGTTGAGGTTTTGCGCTCAACCCGCAGGTAGTTGTTGCCAGTTATATAGCTGGCGGTGGGGTTGCTAGACCAGAACTCTGCTTGGGCAAATTCACCTCTTTGGTACTCAGCCTTCTTACCTCTTTTCTCACTGTCTACCACAAGCGTATCGCCATAGTTTGATCCAATAGGCGGAGAACTCGGTGCGCCATTGTATAGAGGGGTCTCCCCCGACTTGCCACGCCAATCATCGTAAGGGGCAGTCGATACAACCGCTGTGCCAGCAGTTAGACTGTGGGCTAGCTGACTGGCAATTTGTTGATAGGCTGGCAGGGTCCAGCGGCCATGCAAAGTGTGCCCGCCCTCGTAGTGTTGAATTAAATATTCTTCAGGGGTAGTGACATAGCCTGCGTAGCCATTGGAATAGCCGGCGAGGACGATATGTTCTGCCCAGTCGCCTAGTTGGTTCATGACAGCTGTGCGTAAGCGTCGTCCGGCCATGGTTGTCACTTCAGTGGGCAAGGCCAGTATGACCAGCTGCCCTATGCGGGCAACCGTTACCGAGCGGATTTGTGACTGAAGAGACGGATTTCCCGTGCCTGTTTCAAACAAAATTGGCTTGGGCGCCTGACACGCTTGCACAGACTTGGTCCACTTTGGCGCGCCAGTTAACCAGCGAATTAAGAAGTCTAAAACAACGCGTTGTTTTGTCATGCCCTCGCTAAACAAGAAATGCCCGCCACCGTCTTCGGTAGATCCACCGGCAAAAGCATAGCCGTACGCAGAGGGGCAGGTGGTTTGTGTGCCTGTGCGTGTATAGCTGTCGCCTACTTCATAGTTAGCAAGATTGACGTATATTTGGCGCGTTTCAACGGAGCCAGTAAGCGCTTCTTGAGCATTGGCAAATATTTGCAGCGCCGTCTCTAGTTGGCGCTGGCCCATAATTTGGGTTGTTTCAACGTCCGTCTCTCCAGGGCCTGTATTATTCAGGTTTGTATTTGGTGTAACGTCTCCAGGGTCGGATTGTGCAAAGGCCGCAACAAAATCATTTTTGTCACTGTAGTTGCTGCCGCGTAACTGCTCCATCTTTAATGAAGCATAGCCCTTGTGGTCACCGGAGATGAGCGGGTTATAGAAGTTCATAGCGGTGGGGTGCAGTGCGTACCAGTTGAGTACGCCGATTGCTCCCGAGTCATCGACAAACTTTAATAAGGTCATCTCAGTAGGCGTATTTTTCGCATACTGGTCGCGCTCTTCCTGTGGGTTTTCTAGGTAGGCCGTCACCGAGCGGTTAGCACCGGCGTCCGTTAGGCGACCTTTGCCTAGTAAAATATTGCCGGGTTGTAGGTCTTCGTGAGCGCTGACAATGGACTCAGTGATGCCTTTAACTATGACCGCAAAGTGTTCTGGGTAAAACCCACCGTCTAGGCCTGTATCGGAACGTGAATGCCAGTAACCACCGGGGCCTGCATGGGTGTGTGTGGCGCTTAAAATGACGTTGTCGATCCTATAAGTGTCGCCATAGCGCAACTGTAACTGGTCGATAACGCTCAAAGTTATATGGTGTTCTATACTGCCTAGGTCGGCGCTGACGAAAACCAGTCGTTTACTTGGGTCGTCGGCCTGAGCAATAACAAAAGCTCGAGCGCGTTGGCGAATATGCAGACCTTCCGTTAACTGATCGGCGCGACCAAACCCCCACATCTGAATGCCATAACTTGGACCAGTAACATCAGCGATGCCGCGACCAATAAGGTAGGGGTCCGCCGCATTAAGGCCACCAGACAGAAGTATTAGTGGAAAAAGAAGGGCACTCTTAAGGCGGTATCTGCTGCCGCTGAAGAAAGCTTTGATCTGTCTTGTGATCATTCAAATAATCCGTGTGGCGGTAAGGGTGCCTAAACTATACCACTGCGGAGTGTTTTTCTAATCAGTTGGCGCTTGTTCTGGGTGAATCCTAGAGCCGCGCTATGTGGCTGTTTAACGGGGAAAATGTTTAGTGGGTATGACGCTTGTTGGCCTATCAAGTTATTTCCTTGGCGGCATACCGTGCTTTTCAATTATGTCTATGCCTGAATATTTGTTCTTCGCGGAAGACACCATAAATAAGGTGGCGAAAGATCAGTTAGTGCCTGTTATGACTACGGTGCTTGATATTATGGATTTGGCAATGTAAATGCCGAAAACAGGGATAATCCATATTGATAAGTGATGTGGTTAAGCGCCAAGTGTAGGCGGCTAAGCATAGAGGGCTAAGGCTCGGAGGGTTACGCCTTAAAGGGCAAGCCTGATGTGCAAACAGCACCAAGGAGGCCCGGTGCTGTTTGACTTCAACGCCCTGAAAGCTAAATTTCTAAAAGTACACTTCCTAGAGGTAAACTTTCTAGGAGTGAACTTTTTCAGAACATGCTTCCGAAAAGAAGGGCTACTGCATTTGTTGAATCATTAAATTTGAGTGATAAAGATCGTTTGCGCAGGTCGCAGCAGGCTGCATGCCAGCTTTAGCCATTGCTTTAGGCATAACGGCGCTTCGAACGCTGTCCATTAGTTTAAACATGTCACTGGTCGCTCCGGCAAACATGCCGACATAGTCAAAGCCACTGATGCCGAAGGCCGGTACGAAAATACTGCTGGCTACATTGGCACCAGTTGTCTTATTCATTATCTTCGTCATCCTAGGCACAAACTCCATAGCGTCTTGCATGGTCTTACCGTCGTTCAACTGACAAACGCTAGTAATAAGCGTTTCCAGGATGGTAGGTATTGGTCCACCAACATTACGCACGCCGAGAATCACTGGCTTGTCACAAATAACCATTCCGTAAAATTCTCCAACCGCTTTCTGACCCTTGGTGTCAAAAACTTCATTGCTCGCGTAGTAATCTCTGCAGGTTAGGAAGTAGTTTACCCAACGCACATCAGCTTCATCGTGTGGAGGGTTGATTGCGATGGCTTTCCATAGGTAACTGTTCATTTTCAGATCGTTATTAGTGGCAAATTTATTGACTGTGCATTCGTAGATTACGGAAACAGCGCCATTAGTTGGAGCGTGATGATCTGCAACGCTTTGGGCTGAGATTGTCAGCGCGTTAAGTATAAGTATAATTTTTTTCATTATTATTATCCTTCTTATTATTTTTCGCGAAGTTGCTCCTAGAAACTATTCTGCTGTCGCTGGGGTTTCATGGTTTTATATGGCGCAAGTTGCTATGTGTGGCGTTGAGAGTGCTGCAAAAGGCAGCAATAGAGGTAGGGGCATTCGGGGCGCGAGCGATACGGTTCTGGGGATCTTTAAGCAATGATTAGCGAATAAAATGATTGATCGGCACCAGGGGTCTGATGCCGATATCAATATACGGTCGGCGCGCAGTTTAAGCTGTAGCCGCGGACTAGCGAGTCCTGCGGCGTAGCAGTACACCTGCACGGTAGTAGTGGAAGATACTCCAGACGATTATCACCAAGGTACACATAAGCGCGTAGCGCAAGCTGTCATCGCCATAGGCAGACGCAAACTGGTCGCTTAAGAAGCCTACTGTGAATGGACCCAGTCCCAAACCAATGATATTGATCACAAACAAGTTAATGGCAGCGGCTACCGAGCGCATGTGCAGGGGAGTTTCGTTCTGAATAAGCGCAAAACCTGGTGCCACATAGACTGTGCCAAGCGCTGCAGGAATAGCGTAAGCCCAAATTGCAGCGGAAGCGGTCTCTGCGACAAAAGCTAAATACAGCATGGGAATGGTGAAAATACTGGCTATAGCAATCACCCAAGGTAACCATTGTGGGCCCCAGATGCGCGCAAGGCCGTCTGCGATACGACCACCCATATAGATGCCCAAAGCGCCGCCAACGCCAATGAGTAAGGCTAAGTAACTGCCTACAGCTCCGGTGCCCATCTCGTGTATACGCACAAGGTATATAGGCACCCAAATAACCGAGGCATAGCCGGTGAAAGCCACCAAGGTGCCGGCGATAATAACGTTGCGCAGCACGTGGTTGTTCCAAAGGAATTTCACTACATCCAAAAATGGTGGTGGCGGTTGTATCTCAGTGATGTTCTCAGAATAACCCCGAGGCGGCTCTTTCACTGTGTAACGCACAAGTGCTGCCAGTAAAATGCCCGGCAAACCCACCACAACAAAAGCAGTTTTCCATCCGTACCATTCGTTAATCCAGCCACCCACCAAAAAACCAATCAAAATACCCCAGTTAATACCGGTACCAAAAATAGCCATAGCCGTGGCACGGCGCTCCGGCGGATATAAGTCGGCAATCATGGAGTGAGACGGAGGATTAGAACCCGCTTCGCCAACGCCAACACCAATGCGTAGCAGCAATAGCTGCATAAAGTTTTGCGCCGCTCCGCAAAGAGCAGTCATAAGGCTCCAAGTAAAGACAGAAAACGTGATGAGGTTACGGCGATTGCGACGGTCAGCCCACATGGCCATAGGCATGCCTAGGGTGGCGTAGAAGAATGCGAACATAATGCCGGTCAACAGGCCTAACTGCGTATCAGATATCAGCAACGACTCTTTAATAGGCTGGCCCAAAATCCCCATAATTTGGCGATCCACATGGCTAGAGGTAAAAACCAACACCAGCACGAACAAAGTGTAGCTGCGTTGGCGTTCAGAAATTTCAGGTTCTTTCGGGTTATTCAAAACAAAATCTCAAGAAAATAAAGGCGGGCATTGTGACATTGAAGCTGGGGTCGTCATAGGGGGCGGGAGAGGGTGTTGAGGCGCTCAGTAAAAGAATAGTTGTTTGTGGGTACATCAGGCTTATGTCCTTGGGTACATCAGGCTTATATCCTTGGGTACTGCTATTCAAAAGTACTTATCGACGGGTTTTGACTCGATATAACTTCTTTCTATGTGCTTATCAGCAAATTCAAGCCGTTCATCTGAAGTCGGTACGTGACTGGTGAAGCGTTTACGAGGATCGAGTCTGTGGCTATAAGCCGAAGTGCACTGAGATCTAAGATTTCGTAGACATATAAAACAGGCGGTTAAAAACTCTAGGGTAGGGATGCGAAAAAGAGCGAACGGCCATATATGGATGGCGGAAGAACAATTTTATAATGCTGCTAAATTGATATGGAACGCGGAAGATATAAATATTAACACCCATTTGGACCCTCTATTAGTGAATTATGCATTCTCCTGTGAGTTAAGTCTTAAGGCCTCTGAAGGTAAGGTTAAATACTCTGAAGTAAGCCACGAAGAGATATTGTTTTTGCTAAATATTGAATCGGTTCTTCGGGGACATGACTTGAAATTGATTTTTTAAAAGTTGGAGCAGGAAACACAACGAGTGATTAAATTAGAGTTCGAGTCTTCTACAAACCAACGACTAATTCCTCTCTCAAAGGAATGCGCCAACTACTTCGAAAATGGTCGCTATTCATTCAAAAAAAAGCAAGTGGCTACAATCTGACAAGCGTCCGAACATTGGCAAAAGGCTTGTTGGATGCTGTTAGATCTTTTGGAATTAAACGAGGCTAATAATGATAGATCCGATTTTTGCGAATAACGGATTCAAACTATCCGACTTAATATCAGGACATTCTGGCTGGTAAGAGTACAGTAGGTATTTGTTACTGTATTTTTAAAAAAGTGCAGCGTTATTTTTAGGTGGTAGATTCGGTGATAACTTTAAGTTGATTGCTTCCCCAAGGTATCCGAAATACAACCAATACGTGTTGGGCAAGGGTTATTCCGACCGTCTTTATTGCCTTTGCGTTATTTAACCAGCTATCAGTTCCCCTTGTTTTTCAATAAACTTCTCGGCTTTTCTAGAATGAGTAGTTTATGCAGTCATCTATTGTCATTGAAGCGAAATTCCGTGGTCCACCTGATTCAGGTAATGGTGGTTACATAAGTGGCGCTTTTGCTGGGCACCTTTTTGCGCTAAGTGGCGCGCCAAGTGATGGGGCCGGCGATGCGGTGCAAGTTACCCTTCGTGCGCCTACGCCGCTTGATGTGGAGATGCAGGTGGTTGGTGTGGATGCTGATCACCTAGACGTGAAGCAGGGCGAGATTTTGATTGCTCAGGCCGAGCGTATTGAGCTTGATTTAGAGGTGCCTACGCCGCCGTCTTTTTCTGACGCCGCTGCCGCTGTTGGTGAGTCGCCTGCCTTAATGCCCGGTCTTAATTCTCTTGTTCCTGGTGGATTGGGTTTTCACCCTATTTGTTTTTGTTGCGGCGCTGATGTGGCTGCTTCGGATGGCTTGCGTGTGTTTGCTGCGCCTGTTGAAGGGTTTGATGGGGTCGCTGCTGCATGGCAGCCGGATGCTGCGTTTGCCGATGACGAGGATTTTTTGCCGTCTGCGGTTTTGTGGGCTGCGCTTGATTGCCCCGGGCAGTTTGCTTTTATGAATGACGGTGTTCGTACCGGTTTACTGGGTCGTATGACCGCCAAGATTCTGAAGCCGGTTGCCGTTTCTGATCAGATTGTTGTTATTGGTTGGTGTATTGGCATTGAGGGTAAAAAACACTTTGCGGGTACTGCAATGTTTAACCAGCAGGGCGAGTGCTGCGCAGTATCTAAACAGGTTTGGATAGGGCGGCAGGATTAGTCGTCTTTCGGTGCAGGAGCCGCAAGCGTTGCAAGAATTGTAAAAGTGGCAGAATCCGCAAGTTGTGCTGACTGTGGCCTATGCGTTAATACTGTATACAAATGATCTGAGGGGATTGGTTGATGAAGATTCGTACAGTTGCGGTTGGCTTTTCATTATTGGTTGCTGGACTAGTTGTTGGCGTGCTTCTGGCCGGTCAGCTTTACAAGGCTAAAGATTTACCTACACCAGCAGGCGCGAGTGAAGCTTTACAACAAGCTATTGTTGACGAGGGCAAACCTGATGTTGCTTTGCGCAAATTGTTGGTGCCCCAGAGTGCGGATCAATGGCATAGCGCTATTGCGCTGCGTGCTGAAAGCCAAGAAGTATCCCTTGATGAGTTGGCTGCAGAGCTTAATGTGGCTATTACTCGGGACGTTATTGCTGGCGTTGCCGTACATCGAGTGGTGCCAAATGATGTAGTTCTGGGCAAGGGTCTGTTTATTTATATTCATGGTGGGGCTTATGTCTTTGGCGGCGGCGATGCCAGTGTTCCGGAGGGTGCCTTAATTTCCGCGCGTTCTGGTATTGCTACCATTTCTATTGATTACCGTATGCCCCCTGACCACCCTCATCCTGCTGCCATGACTGATGTGGAAATGGTTTATCGCGAGTTATTGAAAACTCATGTTGCTGCCAATATGGGTATGGGAGGTACTTCAGCGGGTGGCGGTTTAAGTATGGCTGCCGTGCATCATTTCAAAGCTTTGGGTTTACCCCTTCCCGCCGCACTGTACTTGGGTACGCCTTGGGCAGACCTAACTAAAACCGGTGATACGCTTTTTACTATGGAGGGTATTGATCGAGTTTTGGTGACTTATGATGCCTTGTTGGAAGCAGCTGCATTACTCTATGCAGACGGTGTGGATTTGAAGGACCCCTTACTTTCGCCAGTTTATGGTGACCTGGTTGGCTTCCCCGCGACTTATTTGGTCACCGGTACTCGAGATATGTTTTTGAGCGATACGGCTCGAGTGCACCGCAAACTGCGCAATGCAGGGGTGGAGGCTGATCTTAATGTGTATGAGGGGTTGTCTCACGCGGAGTATGCGTTTGTTATTGACTCTCCAGAGCACGAGGCCACTTACAGAGAGTTGGCTGAGTTTTTGCGCCAACACATAAATTAGTAAAAGTTAGTTAATAACATTACCCGGCTTTTTGCCGGTTGGGCCAAGCTGCTTTTCGCTTCTGCTTGAATCGGTTTTAACCCAAGTTACTTTTGTTCGATTAGGCTTTAAATAGTTCTGTTTCGATGTCTGCAAAGGCTTTGAACTCCACCGCGTTGCCGCTGGGGTCGTGGAAGAACATAGTGGCCTGCTCGCCTACTTGGCCGGCGAATCTGATGTGTGGTTCTATAATGAAGTGTATTTCATTGGCAATCAGCCGGTCGCGTAACGCTTTCCAAGTGTCCATTTCTAACACCACGCCAAAGTGGGGGATGGGTACGTCGTGGCCATCTACTGCGTTGCTTGGGTCAATCTTATTAGCAGCGTTGGCGGCTACCTTATGGCACACCAATTGATGGCCGAATAGGTTGAAGTCTATCCACTCACTGCTGCGTCTGCCTATGCCGCAGCCCAATACATTGGCATAGAAATCTTCTGCTGCACCTAGATCTGTTACCGGAATAGCGAGGTGAAATGGCGTGAGTTGCATATTGTTGAACCTATATCTTCGGCCGTTTGGCAAGAGGTTAAATGTGACCTAGAGCGGCAGGGTTTTGTCTGCGAATTGTCTCGGCCGAGTTAGCGCGAAAGATAGCAAATGAACGCTTAAATATCCCCAGTACTTTTATAAAAGTACTTTGTATTAGTACTTGTTGTCAGCGCCCCTTGTTGGTGCGTTCTAACGACGCTAATGGAAGTCTCTAGATTTAAACGGCGTCTCGTGGGCTTGTACATCTTCCAAGAGTTCACTGGCGTCTTCTACGTGTCCTGCCACCACATGAATCACTCGGCCTTCGCGCTCTACAACGCCTTTGAACTTGAGCAATTGGCCTTGCAGTAACGCGGCGCGAAAGCGGGCCATAACGGTGGCCCAAATAATAATGTTGGTATTGCCAGTTTCATCTTCCAAGGTTAAAAACACCACACCGCTGGCAGTGCCTGGGCGTTGTCTGCCTGTGACTAGTCCAGCAATACGAATCAGTTGTCCTGATCTGCATTCTTCTAAATCTTGTGCGTGGCGGAAACCTTTTAACGTGGGGTGGTTACGTAGCAGCGCCATGGGGTGGGGGCCTAGAGTTAAGCCTGTGTAGCGATAGTCGTTGAGCATGTCTTCGCTTACGGTGGGCGTATTCAAATAAACGTTTTCATTACCCATGGCATATTGTTGTTGTGGGCGCTCTAACGCTAGTGGCGCTTCTATACCGGTAACATCCCAATGGGCTTGATGCCGGTGGCCGACTAACCCAGCCAATGCGCCGGAGCGTGCAAGAAAACTCAGTTGTTGATCATCTAAACCAGCGCGCCGCGCTAGATCTTTGGCGTTGGAAATGTGGGCGCTGTTTTGTGCGGCGCAAATGCGCTCACCGGCTGCGCGGTTTAAGCCTTTCACTAAACGTAGCCCTAAACGTAACACGGGTTGTTGTAGTGGATGTTCTGGGGATTCTAATGTGTGATCCCATTGGCTAATGGCAACATCTATTGGGCGCACTATTACATGGTGGCGTTTGGCGTCTTGTATCAGTTGTGATGGGGAGTAAAAACCCATGGGTAAGCTGTTGAGTAAGCCAGCATAAAATGCAGCAGGTTGGTGGCACTTTAACCAAGCAGAGATATATACCAGTAGCGCGAAGCTGGCCGCGTGAGATTCTGGGAAGCCGTATTCACCAAACCCTTTCATTTGATTGAATATGCGTTCGGCGAATTCTTCGCTGTGGCCGTTATCACGCATGCCGTTAATCAGCTTCTCGCCAAAGTGTTCTAGGCCGCCGCGTTTTTTCCATGCCGCCATGGCTCTGCGTAGTTGATCTGCTTCTCCGGCGCTGAATCCTGCTGCTACCATAGCTAACTCAATGACTTGTTCTTGAAATATAGGAATGCCTAATGTGCGCTCTAACACTTTACGCACGCCGGGACTGGCGTAGGTGACAGGTTCTAATCCTTGGCGACGGCGTAAATAGGGGTGCACCATGTCACCTTGAATTGGTCCTGGCCGCACAATGGCCACTTCTATCACTAAGTCGTAAAAGTTTTGCGGTTTTAGTCTTGGCAACATGGCCATTTGTGCACGGGATTCAACCTGGAAAACACCCACACTGTCGCCAGTTTGTAGCATTTGATAAGTGGCTTTGTCTTCGGCGGGTATTTGCTGAATGGTGAGCGGGCTTGCTACTTGGCCGCTGCTGTAACACAGGTCTAAGGCTTTGCGTATGGCGGTTAACATACCCAGTGCCAGTACATCAATTTTTAGCAGGCCTAAAATTTCTATGTCTTCTTTGTCCCATTGAATGACCGTGCGCTCGGGCATGCTGGCATTTTCTATGGGCACCAGTTGGGTGAGGGGGCCGCTGGAGATAATGAAGCCGCCCACATGTTGAGACAGGTGTCTGGGGAAACCTAAAATTTCGTTAAAGAAGCGAAAGAACTGTGTGGCCTGTGGGCTTTCTGGGTCTAGGCCTATTGAGCGGAAGCGCTCGTCCAACACATCTTTGTTGTCCCACCAGGCAATAGACTTAGACAATAGCTCTAGTACGCCAATGTCTAGCCCGAGGGCTTTACCCACGTCGCGGATGGCGCTGCGGGGACGATAAGTAATCAGTGTGGCGGCCAGCGCTGCACGCTCGCGGCCATAACGCTTATAGATATATTGAATGACTTCTTCGCGCCGCTCATGTTCAAAGTCCACATCAATATCCGGTGGCTCTTTACGCTCCATGGAAATAAATCGTTCAAACAAAAGGTGCATGCGGGCGGGGTCTACCTCGGTAATAAATAGGCAGTAACAAACCGCCGAGTTAGCTGCCGAGCCGCGACCTTGGCAAAGAATATTTTGGCTGCGGGCAAATTGCACAATGTCTTGTACGGTTAAAAAGTAGTGTTCGTATTGTAGTTGCGCCACTAACAATAGTTCTTTTTCTATCAGTGCCAACGTGTCTTCGGGTATGCCTTCGGGCCAGCGCTCTTTTGCGCCTGCAAAAGTCAGTTGGCGCAAGTAGGCTTTTGGGGTGAGGTGTGGGGGCACTAAATCTTGTGGGTACTCGTAGCGCAGCTCCAACATATTGAATTGACACAGGTCGGCAATTTTTATGCTTTCAGCCAGCATTTCCGGAGGGTACAAGGTGGCTAATTCTTTTAATGGGCGCAGGGTGCGCTCGGCATTGGCAAAACCTTGGTAACCCAACTCATGCACATTGGTGTTCAGTTTTATGGCAGTGATCACATCTTGCAGTGGTTGGCGCTCAGGGCAATGGGTGTGCACATCATTGCTCGCCACTATGGGTAAACCCAAGCGCGAAGACAGGGTGAGCGCATGAGCGGTTTTGTCTAAATCTTGGCCGTCTATGAATAGCTCCAGCGCAATCCATAGCCGGCTAAACAATGCTTTTAACGCTGCACCAGTTTGCCCTTGAGCTTCAATGCTTTGTCCCCCTGGCACCCATAGCGCCAAACAGTTTTTTAGGCCCCAGCGAAAATCCTCTAAATACACTTGGTAGGTGCCTTTCTCTGAGCGGCGACGTAATTTGCTGATGAGGGTGGAAAGCTGGCCATAAGCGGCTCGATCTGGGGCCAGTAAAATCAGTTTGTCGCGTCCGCTGGAAATGCTCGGGTTGCTTGAATGCGCGCCTTCCTCCTCTACAAAGTCAGGGGTAATGATGAACTCCGAACCTATGATCAGTTTCATGCCGCATTCTTGCGCCGTTTTATGGGCTTTAACCAAACCTGAGTATGAGCATTCATCGGTGATGGCTATGGCTTTATAGCCCAGCTCATAGGCGCGCTGAACCATTTCCTCTGGGTGTGATGCACCACGCAAGAAACTGTAGTTGCTGATGCAATGTAGCTCTGCAAATGCCGAGGGCGGATGTTGAACAGGCGTTGTATTCGAATTTAGGCTTAAACCTAATGCGGTATTTAAGTCTTTCATGCGAAATAACCGTGTAGGTACCACTGGTTTGCCGCAGCGTTGCCATGGTTACTTGTGCCAGTCTGTTTGTTCGGCGATTCGGTGAAAGCCCAGCAAAGCGAGCCGTGTTTGTGCTTTGCAATGTAGTAGTCGCGAAAAATTGTGCTCTGTTTAGGCTCTAGATGAAAATTACTTTGAATCCGTTCAGGCCCTTGGAGTAACTCTAATTCAGCAAATGCGATTTGCCGAGGTGGCGAAAACAACCATAACGGGCGCTTACCCATAAGCTCTGGGTTGGCAATTAGATGTTGTTCTGTTTTGTGAGTGCTGATTTTAATAGGCCTTTTGGCACCACTTTTTCTTTGCCTGCTTTGTGCTTTTTCTAGCTGTAGCTGTAACTGTGGCTGTGATTGAGGACGTAGCTGAGGTTGGCTACTGTCTTGTTGCCAGGCTTTTTCCGGCGTGTATTTTTGCACAGGTTGTATGCTGCGACAGGTGCCCGGGCCTAGGCGTGCGGTGAGTTCATCTACTAATTCTGTAACCAGTCCAGTGGCGCTTTCTGTGCTGCCAAATAGATCACTGTTAATGGCTTGAAGTGGGGTGATGACCTTAGCTTTGAGGCCAATGGAGAGTACTTCGCCCGGCAATTTGATGTTCTCTAACTGCAGATGACTCAGGCGCATAAAGTCGCCTTGGCGTTGTTTGCCACCGGCAAAACCCACTTCAACACTGATCCCATTGCCGCGAAATGGCGCAAATTGCCACTCTAAGCTGACACAAGCTAACTGCCGGGCAATCAGCCAATGTTGTAGTTGCTGAGCCAAGTAGGGCATAGGTCCTTGCAGCAATACTGTCTTATTCATTATAGGTTTGAGTAGGTGCAGTTGCTGGACAAAGTTGTTGCTGGGTTGAATGCCGTTTCGCGGCTCAACTTGATCACCCTCAAGACGCCGTAAATAACGCACTAGGCTTTGCCCAAAGCGCTTACCCAAACTTGCTTTAGGCAGTGCTATCAATTGCCCAAGAGTATAGATACCCATATTGGCCAGGTGCTCAACGACGCGCTCTTTAACGTCGTGGTGGCTTAAACCAATGCTGTGCAGCGGTACGTTATGTAATTGTGTGGCGTTTGCGCGGGCTAAGGCAACAGCGGCTTGTGGGGTGTATGCTAAACGCGCAACACATTCATGGCCCATTTCTTCGCAGAGTTGAATGGCTTCCATGACCAGGCGCTCTTTACCTTGCCAAAGTCTTAAGCTGCCTTGAATTTCTATCAAAATGCAGTCTGGGGCTTCAAGGCTGACCATGCTGCTGAAGCGATATAAGCATTGTCCGAGTGCATCTAAACGATTGAACTCTCGAGCTTTGTCTCGAGCAAAGTAAGTAATGTCTGGGCTGATGCTGTGGGCGGTGGCTAATGAGCAGCCCAATACAATACCTTCTGCTTCAGCCGCGGCATTGGCTAAGCTCACGCGGTTTTCTTCCAATATGACCGTTGCAGGTTCTGGGCTAGCGGGCTCTATTGTTTCTTGGCTTGCTGTTGTTTGCACGGCTGTTCGCGCAGCGGAGATCTCAGGAGCAAACACATCTAGGGGTAGCTGTGGAAAATACAGGGCAAGCCACAGGAGTGGCGCAGGTGGCTGAGATCTGGGTTTGGCGGACATAGGACAGTGCTTACTTTAATGCAGCTTTAATGAAGAGAAGGCGCGGGGGTGTTTTTGCTATTACCTTCGCTGAAGCCTTCCACATAACTTTCTACATAGTCGTCAAAAGAGTCTTCAGAGCTAACTTTGGTCAAGTTGTCGTCACCTTGTTCTTGTAGCGCTTTCTGCTGAAACTGTACGCCTTCCCATTTGTCCCGCCATAACGACAACTTCTGCCTCACAGCGTGGGCGGAGGTATATTGGCTTTGGGTGACGGCAGCTATGGGCAGGGCTAAGCCATTGACCGGCCAGCCGCCACGGCGTTTTAGAATATCTACAGATAAATGTAGCGGGTCTTTGCCTGGGCTTAACGCCAGCCGCAGTTCGGCTAAACTTGCTTTGCTACTGGCCTCTATTGGCCTAAATAGCACGCTTAAAGTTGTGCCTTGTTTGGCGGCCAGTTGCACGCGGCGGGTTTCTTTTAATGACAGTTTGCGCTCATCTGGCCAGACTAAAACCGCGCCACAGCTACCAGACTTGCAGGTACGCTCCATGGCCCACAGCATTTCTTCGTGAGATTTTGTGTAAATGAGTAAGATTTTGCTGCTGTCTATGCCAGCGGCTTCTAAGGCCGGTGCATAGGGCGTAAAGGGCGGGTTAATCCAAGCCAGCCAGCGATTCTCAGCAAGCGTAGTTAACGCAGGTAGTAGAAGTCGCAGCTCGCCAATACCTGCGTGAGGTAAAATGAAATCCACTAAGCCTGCATTGGGCCACCCGCCACCCGCAAGACAGTCATCTAGTGCGCCATAACCGCTAGCAACAGTATGGGTGCTCGATGCTTTGGTCAGATCTTTGCCGCGCCACAGTTGCGGATGCTTGAGAAGGTCGGCATAGGCTTGTGCAGGATCTTTTTTAATATCTGTTTTTAAGTCGTTTTCTAAGTCAGCGGTTAAATCTTTTTCAGTATCTTTTGGTGCTTTGACAGCTAAGTAAGGTTTTTGCTCACCCGCCTGCTCGTGTGTCAGCTTATGTAAGAGGTTCCTACTCTTACTCTTATTAGATGAAGCGCTAGGTGAAGAGTTAGGTGCAAGGCTAGGGGCCATTTTTGGTATTATTTCAGGCGTGGCGAAGGGTAGCGTTGCCTGTATAAAAGACTGTTGCATAAGTACGGGCTGAATGATCGTTCTATCTGCTGTTTGATTTTTTTTATTAATTGGCATGTTTGTAAATTACAGTTACTGGATAAATATACAGTATTTTAATCTACTTGCCTCGGGCATTAGGTTCAAGTGTTATAGATAAAATTTTGTCTATGGTTGGCTTCGTTCCATAGCTCGGCCCAGTTACGGCCAAGTCTTTGTCGTCGTTTTATTGCAACCCAAGCGCATCTTGCTTAGGCTGATGCCGGGTTCGAGTTGTCCCAATGACCGTTTTTATTTGCAGGAATTAATATGAATTTTGATTACGACCTCTTTGTTCTTGGTGCTGGTTCTGGGGGCGTTCGAGCAAGTCGTATTTCCGCCTCTTATGGGGCCAAGGTCGCCGTTGCTGAGTCAATGTTTTTAGGCGGCACCTGCGTCAATGTGGGCTGTGTGCCAAAGAAGCTGTTTGTTTACGGCTCGCATTTTCATGAAGATTTTGCTGATGCGAAAAATTATGGCTGGCAGGTTGAGGCTGGAGAGTTTGATTGGCCTGTTTTGCGTGACAACAAAACCCGAGAAATTGAGCGACTTAATGGCATTTATGCCAACCTTTTAGACGGCGCTGGTGTGGATTTATTTGAGGGCCATGCCCAGTTGGTAGATGCCAACACCATCAAAATTGGCGATAAAACAGTCACGGCGAAGTACATTTTGGTTGCTACCGGCGGCTGGCCAGTGGTGCCGGACATTCCCGGTAAAGAACATATAATCACTTCTAACGAAGCCTTCTATCTTCCTGACTTTCCTAAAGAAATTACCATCGTTGGCGGCGGTTATATCGCCGTTGAGTTCGCTGGCATCTTTGCTGGACTAGGCGCTAAAACTACTCTGGTTTACCGCGGCTCTATGTTCTTGCGCGGTTTTGATGATTCTATTCGTAGCTTTGTTAAGGATGAAATTGAGAAGAAGGGCATAGACCTGTGCTTTGAAACAAATGTCACCTCCATTGAAAAAATTACCGGTGATGATGACGCCGTTCGCTACCAGCTAGATCTCACCACCGGCGAGCAGATTCACACTGATTTGGTACTTTACGCCACTGGTCGCAAGCCTAAGACCGCTAACTTAGGACTCGAGCAAGCGGGCGTGGCTCTGGGTGATAATGGTCAAGTGCTGATTGATGATTACTATCAGACCAATGTGGAAAACATTTTTGCCATTGGTGACGTTACGGACCGTATTCAGTTAACACCCGTGGCCATTGAAGAGGGTATGTGTATTGCCAATAACCTGTTCACGGATAACCCCAAGAAGCACTTGGACTACTGCAACATCGCCACGGCAGTATTTTGTCAGCCGAACATTGGCACGGTGGGTTTAACCGAGGCCGAGGCGCTGGTAGATCATGAGGGTGATTTGGATATTTTTGAGTCTCGCTTTAAGCCCATGAAGCACACTATTTCTGGGCGTGACGAAGGTACATTTTTGAAAATGATTGTTCGCCGTAGTGACGATGTGGTGCTGGGCATTCATATGGTGGGACCAGATTCTGGTGAGATCATTCAAGGTTTGGCCGTGGCTATGGTGGCCGGCGCAACCAAGGCGCAATTTGACGCGACCGTGGGCATTCACCCCACAGCGGCGGAAGAATTTGTCACATTACGATCAATTACTCGCGGAGCATAAAATGCATTCATATTTTTCAAGTCGCTTATTAGGCTCCCTCTTAGCGTTAGGGCACTTGCCTTGCAAGAAAGTCATTGGCCAATGGTCAGCATTGCTTTTATTAAGTGCGCTATGGACCACGCCAGCTCAAGCTAAAAATGTCATTTTGTTCCTGGGTGATGGTATGGGTATCAGTACCATAACCGCGGCACGTATTTATGCAGGCCAGCTTCAAGGTGCCACCGGCGAAGAATATAGCCTGGCATTTGAAACTTTCCCTAACCTTGCCTTAATCAAAACATACAACACCAACTCTCAAGTGTCCGACAGTGCCGGCACCATTAGCGCGATTTTGACTGGCGAAAAAACCAGTATTGGCGTTTCGGGTATTACCTCTAATGTTGCGCGCGACGACTGCGCCGCAGCGCTGGCGAACACGCTGCCGACTATTGCAGAGCTGGCAGAAGACGCGGGTATGGCTACAGGCGTGGTGTCTACTGCGCGCATCACTCATGCCACCCCAGCCGGCGCCTTTGCGCATACGCCCAATAGAGATTGGGAAGACAGCGCCTCTACGCCTGATGAGGCCAAAGCGTTGGGCTGCATTGATATTGCCCAGCAAATGATTCAAATGCCTAATGGTGATGGCTTAGATGTGATTTTGGGTGGCGGTCGAGGCCAGTTTTTACCCACTGGCGAAAGCGACCCTGAATACCCTAAAAAATCAGGTAAGCGCGATGACGGGCGCAATTTGATTGAAGAATGGTTAGCTCAAGATGCAACAAGACAATACGTTTGGAATGGTGAAGGTTTTGCGGCACTTGCAAGTCAGCAAGGCAAAATAGCGGGCCAGGTGATGGGCTTATTTGAGCCCTCGCACATGAAATTTGATACCGATAGAGCTGAAGATCCTGGTGCTGAGCCTTCTATTGCTGCCATGACGGAGTTTGCCGTGAGCCAGCTAAAAGCCAAAGCTAAAGCCAGAGGCACAGGCTATTTTTTGTTGGTTGAGGCAGGGCGCATAGACCATGCCCACCATATCTCTAATGCTTATAGGGCATTGGAAGACACAGTAGCGCTATCAGACGCGGTGCAATGGACGATAGATAACGTAGATCTAGAAGAAACACTGATCATTGTTACCGCTGACCATAGTCATACTATGACCATCAGCGGTTATCCGCGCAGAGGTAACCCTATTTTGGGTGTGGTGGAAACCGAGCCGGGCAAAATTTTACTAGATGCCACAGGTAAGCCTTATACAACACTGAGCTATGCCAACGGTCCTGGTTACAAGAAGCAGCAACCAGACCTTACCGATATAGATACAACGGATAAGGACTACCAGCAGGTAGGTACTGTACCCCTAATGATAGAGACTCATGCGGGCGAGGACGTAGCTGCATTTGCTGCTGGCAAGAGTGCCACTCAAGTACGCGGGGTTATGGAGCAGAATAGGCTCTTTAACGTCATGCATAGCGCGCTTTTTGATAAGTAATAGCTAAAGTTAACGTGCGTAGAACTTGCTCGGTTTCAGTACGTCGGGCGGGTGAACAGTATACACTGGGACAACTCTCCTTAAGGACCAAGCATGGATCAGATTGGCCAGTTTTTTAACTTTTTGGATGGCATATTAGGCAGTGCTGCTTATTTTCCAATTGCTTTGCTAGGCGCAGGCGTAATCTTTTCGTTTTATTTGGGTTTTCCGCAAATTCGCTTTTTCAAGCATGCATGGGGCGTTTTGCTGGGTAAATATGCCAAGGATGAAGATCCAGGTGACACGAGCCACTTTCAAGCGTTATCAACTGCACTGTCGGGTACGGTGGGTACCGGTAATATTGGCGGCGTAGCATTTGCCATATTCCTCGGCGGGCCAGCGGCTTTATTCTGGATGTGGGCTACCGCTTTTGTAGGTATGACCACTAAGTTCGTGGAAGTTTCTGTTAGTCATAAGTACCGGCGTAAAGACGATAAGGGCTTCATGGTGGGTGGTCCCATGCACTATATGGAGCATGGGCTAAACATGAAGTGGCTGGCGGTATTCTTCGCTATAGCCACAGTGGTGAGTTCTTTTGGCTCAGGCAATATGCCCCAAGCAAATAACATGGCGGTTGGCATTGAAACTTCTTTTGCCATTCCTACCTATGTTACTGGCGCGGTGTTTGCCATATTGCTGGGGTTAGTCATTGTTGGCGGTATTAAGCGAATTGCCAAAGTCGCTGCGACACTAGTTCCTACCATGGGCATTTTGTATACCTTCGGCGCGCTTGCTGTCATCCTTTCTAATTACGAAAATATACTGCCATCTTTAGGTTCTGTTTTTGCCAATGCGTTTAGTGGCTCGGCCGCTGCGGGTGGATTTTTGGGCGCGTCTTTCGCTTATGCCTTTAACCGTGGTGTGAACCGTGGGCTGTATTCCAATGAAGCGGGTCAGGGTTCTGCGCCTATTGCTCACGCTTCAGCTAGAACCAAAGAGCCTATTGCTGAAGGCATGGTGTCTATTCTTGAGCCATTTATTGATACGTTGATTATTTGTACTTTGACCGGTTTGGTTATTCTTTCTTCTGGGGTTTGGCAGCAAAAGTTTGAAACAGATTTCAGTGTTTCGGATACAGAGGTTATTGCTGGGGCTTACAGCGATGAAAATCCAGCTCACGTAAAACAGCTTTCTGCGCACCTAGACTTAATGCCCCCAGAAAACGATCCAGTTAAAGCTTATAGCGGCACAATACAGGCTCGTGACGGCGTTTTGCTGCTGTCCAACGTAACGGTGCTGCATAACCGCTCGGTTGCTGAAAACGTGCGGATCAGCAAAGACGGCGTGCCTTTTACCGGCATTGTGTTAGTGGAAGAGGGTGGTCTTAACGATCGCAGTTTGACCCTGAATGGGGAATCTCTGCTGCACTCAGTGCCCTTAACCGCAAAGGCCTTTGAAAGCAGTTTCTTAGGGGCTAGCGGGGCATATCTGGTCACAATCGGCTTGGTGATGTTTGCGTTCTCAACTGCCTTAGCGTGGTCCTATTATGGTGACAGAGCGGTGACCTACCTGATAGGCACGCGTTGGGTAACGCCTTATCGCCTGCTTTACGTGGGCGGCTTCTTTATTGCCACCATTGTGGATACAACGTTGATCTGGCTGATTTCTGCGGTCACCGTTGCACTTATGACACTGCCGAATTTGTTTGGCATATTGTTGATGCGTAAAGAGGTCAAAGCGATGACCGCCGACTACTGGCAGCGTTTTAAAGACTCTAACCCTTAATGGCTTCAACTCATCAGGCTTCTCCGTTTTTGTATTGAAGAGGGGCCTTGGGCGAGTTAGTGAGAGAGGTTTTTTATACAGAGACGTTAAAGCCAAGCGCTAAAGCTCATCGTTAAAAGCTAAGTATTAAAAAGCCAGCTTCTGAGTTGGCTCAATTCAGCAGACTCAATCTACTAAGCCCACCTTGCAGTGGGTTCAGATTTAGTCAGTTAACGTCTGTGTACCTAATACTTACGCGTCTAAATATTAGTTCGCGCAGGCGAGGCACAACGCAAAAGTGTGTCTATGGTCGGTGAACATCGCTAGGGTGTTGAGCTGTTCTTGAATGCCGCGCAGCAATGGATGGGCACCGGCTGTTAGCTGGAACCCCAAAGAGTCCATCATTTCTGTAATGAGAATGCTTCGTGGATCTGTGGGTCGTCTTAAGTCCGTAGCTTGCCACTCCTCGATGCCCGCCAATTCAGCCGCTTTTGCTAGTGCTACATTGATGTCGCCTAGGGCATCTACTAAGCCAAGCTCTAAGGCTTTGCTGCCTTGCCAAACGCGACCTTGTGCAACTTTGTCAACTTCGGCTTTTGGCATGTCTCGTCCGCGTGCAACAAGGTCTATAAACTGCCCATAGCCGAATTCTACGCTCGATTGCAGAATGTTCTGTGTTTGCTCGCTCAGTCCCGCTAAAGAGCTGCTGCCACGAGCCATCGGCGCAGTGGCTACACCGTCGCTGTAAACACCAATACGACTTAGAGATTTTTCGAAGGTTGGCACTACACCGAAGATGCCAATAGAGCCGGTGATGGTGGCAGATTCAGCAACAATGGCGTCGCTGGTGGCAGATATCCAGTAACCGCCTGACGCGGCTACGTTGGCAAATGACGCTACTACAGGCCTGCCGGTGACTTGAAACAACTCTAATTCTTGGCGAATTAACTCCGAAGCAAAGGCGCTACCACCGGGTGAGTCCACTCTGACCACAAGGGCCCTAATGTCTTCATTGAATCTGGCTTGGCGAATACGCTCAACCAAATCTTCTGCCGATGCCACGTTACTTAAACCTTGACCCTCTTCAAGTATGGCACCTTGCACCACAATGACGCCTATTTCTGGGGCTGTTTCGTCATAGGCTTCATCGACTAGGCCACGGATACTCAGGTAAGTACGCATACCAATACCATTTATCTCATTTTTATACCTGCCGACTTCTGCGGCGATGCGCGTTTCCACTTGGTCTTGAGTGAGCAATTCATCTATTAAGTTGGCTTCCAACGCAGTTCTGGCCATATCGCCATTGGTCTTGGCCAGCAGCACGTCAATGTTCTGTGCGTAATCATTTACCTCAATGCTGGTGAGTTGACGGTTCTCCGCAATGCCATCTATCAACTCGTCCCATATGCCTTGGTATAGGCTTGAGCTGGCCTGTCTTGCCTCGTCGGACATATTGATGCGCGAGAAGGGTTCTGTCGCGGACTTGAATTCGCCGACCCTAAAGATATGCATATTGATGTCTAATTTGGCCAGTAGGTCTTTAAAGTAAAGGTTGTTGCCGCCGTAGCCTTCGAGCAACATTTGCCCCCAAGGATTCATGTAAAGCTCAGTTGAGGAGCTGGCTATATAGTATTGATTTTGTTGAAAAGTATTGCCATATGAAATTACTTTTTTACCTGTTTCTTTGAACGATTGTAGGGCGTCGACAATGCGTTTGGCTTGGGTCAGGCTAACTCCATATAATTCATCGAGATTCAACACAATCATCTTGATTTTTTCATCAGTGCCGGCAATTTTGATGGCACGCAAAATATGGCCGATTTCGATGGTCGCATCACTGGCGTCTTGAAAAAGTGCATCTTGCCAGTTAGATGGCGCAACATTTTGCTCAACTATTAAGCCCATTGGCTGAATGATCAGCGCGCTGTTATTGCGAATAGTAGGCGTTTCGTTGCCACCGAATAGGCCGGCGAGAACAAACAAAACAACCACAACGAAAACGCTATTAACAACGAATGTTCTAGCTTGAGTGATTCTGCGTCCTAATTGAGAAAAGAAACCGGTTGATTCGGACATGAATACAAATCCTGTAATTCTTGGAGGGTGAGAAGAGTCTACCCTGTGGGTCGCTCAGTTTGCATCATGAATAGACCGATGGTTACTTTTAGGTCATATAAACAAGCTTTGACACTATTCTCGGCTAGCGTATGCCTTTGCGGGGAAAGTCCAGACCAACGTTCTAATTTTGGTCTTCAAGGGTAACCCGTTAGGGCTATTCATTTCGTCTGCGCGTTATGCATTGCAGGTGACTATTGGTTTTCGAAACAGGCTAGAATGTTGCCATGGAGAACGAAGTAGCAAAAAATTCTAACCTCTGGCGATGGCAGGCGCTGAAAAGTGGGTTCGACGCTGAAAAGGCACTCAAGCCTGCTGCGTCAGCTGAGTTGCCCAACAGCCGTGAAGGGTTAAACCAAAGCGATACGTTCATCCAACGCGTGGTGGCGGATAGCCGGTTAGTGACTAAAGGCGATCTATTTATAGCGTTGCCGGGCGACCCAGGCCCAAGGTTTAACCCCAGCTATGTCAGTCAAGCGGATGGTCACGACTTTGTTGGCGCAGCATTAGCAAACGGCGCTGTTGCCGCCATTGTTGCGCGAGCAGTGCCCGTGGCACTGCCGCAAATTTTAGTATCTGATACCTATGATGCCTTGTGGCATTTAGGCGATATGGCGCGTAAACGTTTGGGTAAGCCAGTGTGCGCCATTACCGGCAGCAGTGGTAAAACCACAGCAAAAAATTTTTTAACCGCCGCACTGTCCGCCTATTCGCCACCTGGTAGTTTTAATAACCATATAGGCGTGCCCCTAGCATTGGCTAATGCAAGGTTGGACGCGCCCGCATGGGTGTTTGAAATTGGCACCAGTGGCCCTGGTGAGATTGGTCCGTTGGCGAATATGGTTAAAGCAGATTTGGCTATTTTGCTGAATGTGCACAATGCGCATATTGAGAATTTTTCTGGGCGTGAGGCTCTGATTACCGAAAAAAGACAAATTTTTGCGCCGTTTACCAAGACCATGAGCCAGGATGAAAATAGCGGCGAGGACGACGCTGGTATCAAAATTGCGGAAGCCTCATTGGGTCTGCCTGGCTATAGCTTTGGTGATCTTGACGGTGCGGATGCGCGTATCTTAGATGTCCAAGGTGACCGTTTAGTGCTGACCCTGTTTGGTGAAAAGTTACAGGCGCGAATTCCTGGTGGTGGCGCACACCGCGCCAGCACATTAGCGGCTGTTATTCTGGCGACTAAGTTGCTTGGCAGAGATTTATCGCCAGCGCTGAACCTAGATGACTCGGCGGTGCCTAGCGGGCGTGGTAATGTTTTATGCACCGCAGGGGTCACTGTTGTTGATGACAGCTATAACGCCAATCCTGCCAGTATGCTGGCGGCAATTACGGCTTTTTGTCAGCGCGATAGCCGCTGCAAGATAGCGGTTCTTGGCGAGATGCGCGAACTGGGAGAAGAGTCTGCTACCGCGCATAGAAATTTGTTAACCCAACTTGGTGGCTTTGACGAAGTCTTTTTGATCGGGCCAGCCATGATGTATCTGGCAGTCAGTGAAGGTTTATTCGACGAGCAGGCAGCAGCATTAGCGACGGAACAAGGTTCAGGTTTAGGTCATGACAACATGCGTTTTTACCCTGAAGCCAGTGAGATTTTATTAAAAGACCTTGCTGGGCTAATTCATCCCGAGGATGCCCTTCTAATTAAGGGGTCAAACCGGGTATTCTGGAGCCGAGATTTTGTATCAAAGTTGCTTAAGGCTATCGCTGAAAAATTATGAATCCAGTTGCTGAAGAAAATAATCTAATTGTTGATCGCCAGGGCAGAAGCTTTCGCAATTTACGCATCAGTCTTACGGCGGCATGCAACTATGCTTGCACCTACTGCGTACCCGACGGCAAGCGTCTGCAAGCTGCGGCTTACGAGCTGGGCGCTCAGGAAATGATTCAGGCGGTCAGACTGCTTATTGCTACCGCAGGCATCGACAAGGTGCGTATCACGGGCGGCGAACCGCTGTTGTCGCCCAAATTTGGCGAGCTGCTTAAAGGTATTATGGGTTTAGGGTTGCAGGATGTCTCTCTGACCACCAACGGTCAGCTTCTACCCCGGCATGCTGACGACATTATTGCTTCCAAAATGGCGCGAATTAATGTCAGCTTGGATACGTTGAATAGAGAGGCTTTTCGCGACATTGCGCGGTCTGGGGATTTAAATACCGTACTGCACGGTATTGAGCTGATGCAGGCAGGCGGTTTGAAAGTAAAAATCAATATGGTGCCCATGCGCGCTGTCAATGATGACCAAATTATTCCGCTCCTTGAGTACAGTTTGGAGCGTGGTATTGAATTACGCTTTATAGAACTAATGAATATGGGGCACCTCCAGGCAAGTCCAGTGCATGGTCAGCAATTTTATAGCATGGACGAAATTTTGGAGTGCATCAGCGGGCGTTATGGCTTTACTCGCACCGACGCGCCCTTTGATTCAACCGCGGTTAGGTATGAAATTCCTGGCCACGGTACGTTTGGTATAATTGCTAATGAGAGCGAGCCGTTTTGTAAAAACTGTACGCGCTTGCGGTTGTCGTCTAATGGGGACTTGTATGGCTGCTTGTCCAGTGTGCGCTCGCAAAGTATCCGCGAGCTTTTACCCCTTGATGATGAACAGGCGATTCCTCAGTTGGAGGCGATTTTGCTCAGTGCGCTTGGAGATAAACAAAGCGATAACTTTAGTGGCGAAGTCACTGTTATGAAATTTATCGGCGGCTAATTTAGTTTGGGCTGTTTTGTGGTTATAAATATTCGCTTTTGTAAATATTTGCATTTGTAAATAGACGAACATCCAGCACTGGGTCTATCAACAGACTCGCCAGTGCAAACGTATTCCAAAAACTCTTTAAAATCACTCCTCGAACTTTGAGGCAAGGACACCTATGTCAGACATTGACTATCTGTTTAAGACGCTAACGAATTTACAGCAGCAAAAACGCTTACCTCCCATTCACCTTTGGCGGCCAGAACGCGTGGGCGAAATTGATATCAGGATTGACCGCGAGGGCAACTGGTATCACGAGGGCACACTGATTAAACGTCAGCCTTTGGTGGATTTGTTTGCGACTATTTTGCGCAAAGAAGAGGGCACCTATTTTTTGGTCACGCCTGAAGAGCAAATGGCCATAGTGGTTGAGGAAGTACCGTTTTTGGCTATTGATTTAGATGTTAGAGGCGAGGGCGCGAGCAAAGAGCTGTTGTTTACGACCAATGTCGGTGATTTTGTTGTAGCCAGCAAAGAGCATCCGATTTATATGGTCAATGAACGGCCTTTTATAGAAATCCGCGACGGTTTAGTGGCGCGCATCCAGCGCTCGGTGTTTTATAGATTAGTCGAGGAAGGGGTTGAGGAAGCAGGCGCGCTGGTCGTTTATAGCCAGGGCGCCCGTTTTGACCTCGGATCGATCAGTTAATTACATATTTGGATAAACTGGGCCACCCGAGCCCTCGGGTACTACCCAAGTAATGTTTTGCGACGGATCCTTAATGTCACAAGTTTTGCAGTGCACACAGTTCTGCGCATTAATCTGAAAACGTGGACCGGTGCTTTCCTGAACAATTTCGTATACGCCGGCTGGGCAGTAACGCTGGGCCGGTTCGTCGTACATTGGTAAATTGTCTCTAATTGGCATATCCGGATCAGCCAGGGTTAAGTGACAAGGCTGGTCTTCTTCATGATTGGTATTGGATATAAATACTGAAGACAACTTGTCGAAAGACAGCACGCCGTCAGGCTTGGGATAATCAATAATCTTACTGCTTGCCGCAGGCTTCAGGGTTGCATGATCTGGTGTCGAATCTTGCAGGGTCCAAGGCTGATTGCCGGCAAAGTACTGGTCGACAAAAGCGTAACCCGCGCCGCCAAGTACTCCCAGTTTGTGTAGGGCAGGGCCAACGTTACGTGAACGATTGAGTTCCTCGAACAACCACGATTTTTCAAAACGAGTTTGAAAGCTGCTGGCTTCTGTGTAGCTGTGACCTGCCCCTAGCTCTTCAAAGATCGCTTCCGCTGCCAAAATGCCAGACTTCATTGCGGTATGACTGCCTTTGATTTTCAACACGTTAAGGAAGCCGGCATCGTCGCCTGCAATCAGTGCGCCGGGTACGGTGAGCTTAGGCAATGCCTGCAAGCCACCTTTAGAAATTGCACGCGCACCATACGACACACGTTCCGCGCCTTCGAGCACGTCAGCAATGAGTGGGTGATGTTTCCAGCGCTGCATTTCATCAAAGGGCGATAAGTGCGGATTTTTGTAACTTAAGTCGACAATTAGCCCCAAAGACACTTGGTTGTCCGGTAGGTGATAAAGAAATGAACCACCAGTAGTGCCGCCAGGCAGGTGATTGAGCGGCCAGCCGATGCTGTGCATGACTTTGCCCGGCTTATGTTTGGCTGGGTCAATGGTCCAAAGCTCCTTTAGGCCAATGGCGTAATGCTGAGTGCCGCTGTTTGCATTTAGGTCAAATTTATTGATCAGTTGCTTGCCAAGGTGGCCCCGGCAACCCTCAGAGAAAATTGTGTATTTGGCTAAAAGCTCATAGCCAGGTGCAAAGCTGCCTTTAGCTTCGCCGTTGCTACCTACACCCATGTCGCCGGTAGCGATGCCCTTGACGGCGCCATTTTCATCGTACAAGACTTCAGAAGCCGCAAAGCCTGGGAAAATGTTTACGCCTAGGTTTTCTGCTTGCTCGCCTAACCAGCGGCACAGGTTAGCTAAGCTGATGGCGTGGTTGCCTTCGTTGTGCGAATCCGCAGGCACAAACATGCTGGGGACTTTGATTCTATTGGTGTCGTTGACCATGTAATAGATCAAGTCTTCGGTTACAGGGTTGTTAACGGGCGCGCCGTCCGCTTGCCAGTTTGGGAATAACTCGTTTAATGCGGTGGGTTCAAATAGCGCACCGGACAAAATGTGCGCACCAATTTCCGCGCCTTTCTCAACCAAACAGACAGAGATTTCTTGGCCACTTTTTGCGCTTAATTGCATAAGCTTGCAGGCTGCAGAGAGACCGGCGGGTCCTCCACCTACTATGACAACGTCAAACTCCATGGATTCACGCTCAACTTGTTGCTCCATTGACATGTTTTTAGATCCTTTTTGGTTAATCTCAAAATTTCGACAGTAGTATAACCGTATATACCGCACCTTGACCTATGGTCTTGGCATAGCGACAATACGACGCCCGAAAAAGCCTGATGGAATTTGGGGTCGATGCGCGACGAAGCCTAAAGACTTTGGTACAGCGCGTCACCCAAGAATTTGTAAGAAGTCGAAAGAAGTCAATTAATTGCTTCTTTAAGATGTTCTGTTCTTGAGCCGTATTGTCTAAATGATACTGGTTTTGGTGGAACATTAAACAGCAGGCAACCATAAATTTTCCACCGTAAATTGGCAATATGCGAGTGAGCATGGTGGACGTAATATTGAGGACAATATGTCAATGAAGGTAATTGTACCCGTCAAAAGAGTAGTGGATTACAACGTTAAAGTTCGTGTAAAGCCGGACAACTCAGGCGTAGACTTGAACAACGTGAAAATGTCAGTGAACCCTTTCTGCGAAATCGGAATTGAAGAAGGGGTAAGAATGAAAGAAGCCGGCAGTGCTGACGAAGTTATCGCAGTAGCTGTAGGCAGCACAGCTTGCCAGGAGCAGTTGCGTACCTGTTTAGCGCTGGGTGCTGACAGAGCGATCTTGGTTGAAACTGACGTAGACGCACAGCCTTTGGCTATTGCGCGAGCACTGCAAGCGGTTCAAGAAAAGGAACAAGCTGGCATTGTGATTTTTGGCAAGCAAAGTATTGATGCTGACAACGGTCAAACCGGACAAATGTTTGCAGCATTAACAGACATGCCTCAGGCGACTTTTGCATCAGAAATTACTATTGCTGATGGTAAAGCCCAAGTCTCTCGAGAGATTGATGGTGGTATGCAGACACTTTCAATTAACCTGCCAGCAGTAGTTACCACAGACTTACGTCTGAACGAACCACGCTACGCTTCGCTACCAAATATTATGAAAGCGAAGAAAAAGCAGCTTGACGTGTACACCCCTGAAGAGTTGGGTGTTGATATGACGCCTACTGTTGAAGTTTTGAAGGTAGAAGCACCAGCCGAGCGTCAAGCCGGCATCAAGGTAGAGTCGGTAGAGCAGTTGGTAGACAAACTTAAGAACGAAGCGAAGGTGATCTCATGAGCATATTAGTTATTGCAGAACATGATAATTCTGAAAACAAGGTCCAAACATTAGTAACGCTCGCTGCAGCTCAAGCAATTGGGGGCGACATTCACGTGTTGGTTGCTGGTAGCGGCGTAGACGGTGTTGCTAGCCAAGTAGCTGGCGCAGCCGGTGTGACCAAAGTGCTTGTTGCGGACAATGTAGCTTACGCACACCAATTGGCAGAAAATGTTGCCGGTTTGGTTGTAGAAATTGCAGGTGGCTACAGCCACATTCTTGCTTCTCATACGGCAACGGGTAAGAGCTTTTTGCCACGGGTAGCAGCCAAGCTTGGTGTTGCGCAAATATCTGACATCATTTCTGTTGAAAGCCCAGATACATTTAAGCGTCCTATTTATGCAGGCAACGCAATTGCTACGGTGAAAGCGAACGACGCAGTTAAAGTCGTTTCTGTTCGTGGTACAGCATACGATGCAGTAGCCGCTACTGGCGGCAGTGCAGCGGTAGAAGCATGTGATGTAGTTTTTGATGCTGGCATTTCTAGCTTTGTATCAGAAGAAATTGCTAAGTCTGAGCGTCCAGAATTGACCGCTGCAGGCATCATCATTTCTGGTGGTCGAGGCATGCAAAACGGCGAAAACTTTGGCATGTTAGAAGGCATTGCTGACAAGTTGGGTGCTGCTATTGGCGCATCCCGTGCAGCCGTTGATGCGGGATTTGTACCAAACGACATGCAAGTGGGTCAAACTGGCAAGATCGTTGCCCCCGACCTTTACATTGCTGTAGGTATCTCTGGTGCGATTCAGCACTTGGCAGGTATGAAGGACAGCAAAGTAATCGTTGCCATCAATAAAGATGAAGACGCACCGATTTTCCAAGTTGCCGATTACGGCCTGGTAGCCGACCTGTTTACAGCGCTTCCAGAGTTGGAATCAATGATCTAACTGATCGTTGATCGGTTTTTCTAACCAGGTGAGGTTCTCTCACCTGGTTAGTGCTTTAAAAGGGCGCATCCTTCTCATACCCGTAAAGCTTTCTGACCTCTAGCCGGGTTAGTGCGGAGCATTAGGTGCTTGGTTTCGATCCTCTTTTTGTCCTTTTTAGCCGCTTTGGGCTAATTACGGACTAAGTCGGTAAATGCCGTTTCGCCGTGTACCAAGTTACTGGCCGCGCATGGCTGTCTACCCCATCTACCACGTCCAAAACGAGCGCAAATAACGCCATACGAATGAGCATGCCGTTGTCTGTTTGGCGAAAAATAGCCAGGTTGGGATTTTGGTTCAGGTCATCGTCCAATTCTTGAGCTTGTGCTCGAGAATCTCTCGGCAGGGGGTGCATGATCACCGTATTGGGCGCGCAATTTTGTGTGTAAATGGCTTGGTTCAGCCTAAATAGCCCTTTGTATTTGTCTGCTTCTTGTTGGGAAGGGAAGCGTTCTTCCTGGGTCCGGGTGACGTAAAGAATATCAACGCCTTGGATACCCTCGGCCATGTCATGGAATACATTGATAGTGTGGTTGGCCGCTCTAAGCAGATACAGCACATCATCTGGGAGAGCCAATTCTGGAGGAGAAATTAGGTTCAGCTGAATATTGTCATAAAGACACAGCAACTTGCACAAAGAGTGCACTGCGCGACCAAATTTTAGATCACCAATGAGCGCGATTTTTAGACCATCTATGCTCTGACCGCTGGCGGCCATTTCAGTGCGCATGGTGTATAGGTCGAGTAGTGCCTGGCTTGGGTGTTCATTGGGCCCATCGCCGCCGTTGATCACAGGTACTCGACTCGCTTCTGCAAACTCAGCCACGCTACCAGATTCCGGGTGGCGCATGACGATGACATCACTGTAGCCAGAAAGCACTCTGGCGGTGTCGTACAAAGATTCACCTTTGGCCAAAGACGATGCTTTAACTTCGGTGGTTTCGCGAACTTCTCCGCCCAATAAATTAAACGCAGAACCAAAAGAAACTCGGGTTCTTGTGCTGGGTTCAAAGAACATGTTTGAGAGTATTGCGCCTTCCAAAACCCGGGTGATGTTTTTACGCATTGCATAGGGTTGCATGCTGTCTGCAACTTCAAATACACGGTCTGCGGCTAAGCGGTCGAATTGACCGACCGAAATTATGTGATTGCCAACAAAATTCAAAGTGATGCATCCCGCGGTAAATGATAGGCTAATGATACTATGGACGGGCTTTATAAAATATGAAATGCGCTAGTTTGCCGTAACATGCGAGTGAGTTTGATGCCCTGTGTTTTGCTCACTCATTGGGGCTTTATAAACAAGCCTCTTGGGTGCGCATAGCAATAAGCGTTAACATTGTAGTGCAATTGATAAGCTTGTCTGAGGTGTCGATTTGTCCAGAGCAAGGCCGTTACACGTTAGTGAACGAAATTTGCGTCTAGTGTCGATTAGCATTTCAATTATGGATGACCTTAGACACAAGCCCTTAATCTTTGAACTCTAACTGTTGAACAGCTAAATAGGAAAATTGAAGGCATGAGTAGCAGTATAGAGCCAGACCTAGCGATAGATGAGCAAGTTATAGGCGCAGACCCTGCGGAAATTTCTCTCCAGGTGCCGTCTTTACCCTTTGCTTTTTCGCGTCGTTTTAGTGTGGTGCTGAATTCTCGGCCAAATGACAACGGTGCTTATGAAGTGGCTGCCAAAACTCAGCCGCGTTTATCGACGTTGGCTGAGATACGGCGCATTGCCAAACATCCCATCACTATACGTATTGTCGCTGGAGACGAATTTGATCAGCTGCTGTCTGCTGCGTATTCCCAAGACTCTAGTGAAGCCAAACAAATGGTGGAAGATCTTGGTGGCGAGATGGATCTTGCCAGCCTAGCCAGTGCCTTACCAAAAACTGAAGACCTTTTAGATCAGGCGGACGATGCGCCAATTATTCGGCTGATTAACGCATTACTGTCCGAGGCGATAAGAGAAAACGCCTCTGATGTGCACATTGAAACCTTTGACAAGGCGTTGGTTGTGCGCTTCCGCGTTGACGGTGTGATGCGCGAAGTGGTGCGGCCCAGAAGAGAACTGGCATCACTGTTGGTTTCAAGAATTAAAGTCATGGCGCGGTTAGACATTGCAGAGAAACGCGTGCCCCAAGATGGTCGTATTTCGCTGCTGTTGGGCGGGCGAGAAGTGGATGTACGGGTTAGCACTATGCCTGCAAGCGCTGGTGAACGCGTGGTTATGCGTCTGCTAGATAAGCAAGCAGGACGCCTGCAATTACAGCGACTAGGTCTCCAGGCGCATACCCTGCAAGCCTTGCAAAATGTTGTGCACAAGCCTCACGGCATATTTTTGGTGACCGGCCCAACGGGTTCAGGCAAGACCACGACACTTTATGCCGCATTAGCTGAGTTAGACAGCACGGCAATCAACGTCCTGACAGTTGAGGATCCAATTGAATATAGTCTGCCCGGCATAGGTCAGACCCAGGTTAATAACAAAGCTGACATGACTTTTGCGCGAGGCTTGCGAGCAATTTTACGTCAAGATCCAGATGTGGTCATGGTCGGCGAAATTCGTGACCTAGAGACTGCGGAAATTGCCGTGCAGTCTAGTTTGACTGGGCATATGGTGATGTCGACATTGCACACCAATAGCGCAATTGGCGCAGTGACTCGATTAATGGATATGGGCGTAGAACCATTTCTTCTAAGCTCGAGTATTGTCGGCGTGTTGGCGCAAAGATTGGTGCGGGTATTATGCCCAGATTGCCGAGTTCCTAGACCGGCTACGCCGGTTGAATTGAGCTTTTTAGGCGAGCGGGTAGCTCAGGTATTTACCGCTCCAGGGTGCAGCTCTTGCTCACAATCAGGGTTTCGTGGACGCACAGGTATTTACGAAATGGTGACGATTGACGAAACACTGCGGCAGCATATTCATGATGGCAGTAGTGAGCATGAAATGGTGGCCTACGCGCGTACTAAAGCGCCTAGTATACGCCAAGATGGCGTGCAACAAGTACTGTTAGGATTAACGACTGTAGAAGAAGTTCTGCGGGTGAGCCTTGATGACTAAAGTGAATCAGAGTTAGCCATGGCAGCATTTGAATATAAAGCAGTGGACGCCAAAGGGCGCCAGAAGAAAGGCGTTATAGAAGCCGATAGCGCTCGCCATGCGCGGCAGTTGCTTCGAGACCAAGCATTATTTCCAACTGGTATAGAAACAACGCGAGACGGAAAAAGCTCGGGCGGCTCCAGCAAAAGCGCTCTGTTTGCGAGGAATTTAGGCGGCTTGGACCGTGTGCTTCTCACCCGCCAGTTGGCAACGCTTATTGGTTCCAGTATGCCCATAGAAGAAGCGTTAGCAGCAGTAGCTGAGCAATCAGAAAAACAACACGTGAGGTCACTGGTTATGGCTATTCGCAGTAAGGTGTTGGAAGGCTTTACTTTGGCTGCGAGCCTAGGTGAATACCCGGGTAGCTTTAATGCATTGTATCGCTCAACGGTTTCCGCAGGTGAGCAGTCGGGCTATTTGGACAACGTTTTAGAAAACCTAGCCGACTACCAAGAACGTCAGTTCTCTGCAACGCGCAATGTCGAAATGGCGTTGGTTTATCCGGTAGTGCTGTTGGCTTTGGCATTTCTTATTGTCGGCGCGTTGATGGTTTATGTGGTGCCAGAAATGGTCACTGTGATTGTCGATACCGGGCAGCAGTTGCCTTGGTTTACCGTAGTGCTTATTCAAATGACCGAAATTTTATCCGCTTATTGGTGGCTGATCATTGTTGGCTTTGTAGCGCTTGTTGTGTTCACTCGCTGGCTGCTGAGTCAGCCAGATGTTCGATTAAAGTGGGATCGGGTGAAATTCGACCTACCGCTTGTGGGACGAATCAGCCGCAGTGCGAACTCTTCTCGCTTTGCTAATACCTTGTCTATTCTTACCCGCTCTGGTGTGCCGTTGGTGGACGCCATGCTGATTGCGAGTGACGTTGTGGCAAATAGTTGGTTGCAGCGGGGGCTTAAAAAAGCCACTCAAAGCGTCAGCGAAGGTAGAAGTTTGAAAGCCAGCTTGACCGACGTGGGTCAGTTTCCACCCATGATGCTGCACATGATTGCAGCAGGTGAGCAAAGTGGCCAATTAGACACTATGCTCGGGCGAGTCGCTGAGTTTCAGCAAAACGAAGTTGAGCGCGTTGTGGCTACCGTGGTCAAGCTATTCGAACCGATAATGTTATTGATAATGGGTGGCGTTGTACTGTTTATAGTTATGGCTATCTTGTTACCATTGCTAAGCATGAATCAGCTGGTTTAGTCGCGCAAACCTAGGAGAATAAAAGCATGGAGTCATTAAGTGCATTCAAATGACTCGCAACGCAGCCAAAAAGTAGCAGCAAAATATTGTCGGCAGTGACGCTCAAATTAATTGAAAAATATACATACTGAGATATCGAGAATGAATAACAGGTCCAATCAACGAGAGTCAATTGAGGTTCACCAAGATGGTCCAGTGGATGTTTTTGCTGGGCACTTAGTTCAGCAAATGTCGGGTTTAAGTTCATTGCAAAAACGGCACAAGGCTGGCGGCTTCACTTTGATTGAAATTTTGGTGGTTATTGTGATTTTAGGCATTCTTGCTGCGGTTGTTGCTCCACAGATTTTGTCCCGGCCAGATACCGCTCGAGTGCAAGCTGCGCAATTAGACATACGCATGCTTTCATCTGCATTAGATATTTACCGTTTAGATAATTTCAATTACCCCTCATCGGACCAAGGTTTAGAGGCGCTAATACAAGCACCAAGCGGATTTCCTGAAGCAAAAGGCTGGAACCCTGATGGTTACGTTAAGAAGCTACCCGAAGATCCATGGGGTATGCCGTATATTTACGAAAACATCGATGGTCGTATTAATTTGATCAGTATGGGTGCTGATCAAGAAGAGGGTGGGGAAGGCACCAATGCCGATATCAGTTTAGATAACCTCTGAGTCTATAAAGTTAAAGCTATGTTGGCTAATGCGCCATGGATCAAAAAGTCCGCTCGAGGTTTCACGTTGATCGAAATTCTTGTGGTCATGTTGGTTGTTGGTATCGCCATGGGCGTTGTTGGATTTTCTTCCTCTGCATCAAACAGTTACTACTCAGCCAATGCCTACGCTCAGCGCATAGCCCAAAGAATTGAGATGGCCCGAGACCGCGCGGTTCAATCTAATTTGGAGTGGGGCATGTTCGTTGCGAAAGACGATTATAGATTTGCCATTTTTGACCAAATAAACGGGGAGTGGTTTGAGCACACGACAAAGCCGTTCAATGCAGAAAAAACCAAATATACTTTGAACTTTAAGGTCACTGTAGAAGATTACCCCGGCCAAGTAGACTCGGAAGATGAGGAATTGCCAGATCTAATCTTTTTTTCCAGCGGTGAGGTGAGCCCTTTTGAACTTGATCTTAAGGTAGACGAGTTACCTGGTGCGACTTGGAAATTCCAATCTGATGGCTTTTCTCCGGTGCGCGCCGAACAAATAGACAATTCCTTATGAAGGGTTATTCTTTCAGAGGCTTCACCCTTATAGAGATGCTTATAACGGTAGTAATTATTGGTGCCGTGGGTACAGTTATTGCCACTGCTATTGGCGGTGTGGCTAATCAAACATTCTCGTTGGAGCGAAAAACCGTGGCCAACTGGGTGGCCAGCAACCATATTACTCAAATACGCATTAAGCAGCGCATTCAATCTCAGGTTTTTCCTGAAGGTAAGATTAATACCCAAGTTTTTATGGCTCAGCGACAGTGGGAGATTGAAACCACCACTCAAGCTACAGACCACCCTTGGTTGCGGCGACTTGAAGTGGACGTTTATGAGATTGGCGAGGGCGAACGCAGAGGCCCATACGATCATTCAACCGCGTTCATTGGACGATACTGATGAAGCGTCGCCAAAATGGATTTACGTTAATTGAGATTCTTGTTGCGCTGTTTATCTTCGCATTAGTGGCCTTAATCAGTGGACAGCTGTTGTCGCGTACGCTGAGTGCGCAAGACCAGTTACAAGATCGAGGTGAGCGTTTGGCGCTAGTCCACCGAGCCATGCAGATCATTCAGCGTGACTTGCTGCAACTGACTAATCGCTCGATCAGAGATGCGGACGGCTTCGGGTCGCTTGCGCCGCTGTTGATTAACACCGATGGGTTTATAGAAATGACCAGAGTGGGGTGGCGCAACCCGCTTAGGCACCGCCGATCAGAAATGCAGCGGGTCAGCTATCGGCTTGAGGACGAAAAGTTAATCCGCGGTTACTGGCACACATTAGACCGTGGCTACGATGCGGAACCGGCGTTTCAAACCCTGCTTGAGGAGGTAGAGAGGGTTGAGTTTTATGTGCTTGATACTCAAGGCGAAGAACATAAATTTTGGCCGCCTCAGCTTCAGGGCGGACAGGCAGCGGATCCAGCCGCTATTATTTTGCGTTTTGAAATTGCGCCGTTTGGTGTGGTTGAACGTATTTGGCAGGTGCCCAATGTGAATTTTTCTGCCGGACAGCCGAATTCGAATCTCCCAGGAGGGCGGCCGAATGCGAATATTCCGCCCTAAAGTCCGCGCTTATTCGACGGCTTCTCTATTCTCTTTTCAGGCCCCTTTTTCAGTCTCTTCTTCTGCCTCTTTAAATCAGAGGCAAGGCGGGGTTGTACTGATCAGTGTGTTGTTGATTGTGGCGATCTTAGTGGCTCTAAGTACCCAGCTACTTTCAAACCACAACTTGGTTGTTAGTCAGCACCAGAATAGTTTCGAGCAGAATCAGGCGCTACAATATGCCCACGGCGCTGAAGAACTAACGCGACAATTGTTATTTGACGACTTTAGTATTTCGGGTATCGGCGTAGACAACCTACAAGAGACTTGGGCCCAACCGGTATTGCCCTTTAAGCTCGATGAGGTCGGTTATATTGAGGTCCAGGTGAGAGATCTAAATGGCTGCTTTAATGTTAATAGCTTAATGGGTGTTGCTGGCGCAGACAACCTGGCTGGACTCAAACGCTTGTTTCAGAACTTGCAAGTAAACCCTGGGCTTGCTGATCAAATCAAAGATTGGGTAGATATAGATCAGAACGTTACTGGGTTTGGCGCCGAAGATAACGTCTACCTAGGGCTCACACCGCCCTATAGAACAGCCAACCAGTCCATGCGGCATATTTCCGCATTGTTTTTGTTGCACGACATAGAGGCTGAAGACATCCGCATAATTTCATCTCACTTATGCGTGCTGCCAAATTCGGCCAACGTGGTTAATGTAAACACCGCAAATGCCTCTCTCCTATCCTCTTTAGATGGGGAGATCTCCAATCAAATCGCTCTGGGGCTAGCTGAATCTGAACGTAGTTTTGTTAATGTTGAGGAGTTTATTGATGCCAATCCCGCTTTTACAATAGTTGCCCCACAACTTAGCGTGACTAGCGAATATTTTGAAATGCAGGCTAAGGTGCAGGTTGGAGAAAGTACAGTGAGCATTGCTAGTTTATTTTTTCGTAATACGGACACGGGCAAGGTAATATTGTTGCAAAGAGATTTTGCCAAAATTTTTCAGTCCAATGTTGTGGTTGATATAGATGCCGATAGTTAGAGGGTTATAGTGCCTAAGTTATTTGTTAGAGCAGAAGTTCAAGGCGGTGACAGTGAACTAGTGTCACCAGATGTTCAGAGACCGCTGTTACATTGGCAGTTGATTGATGAAACATCAGTAGAAGCGGGAACAAGTTCTTTACAAGATTTCCCTTTACTGAAGAATAATTACGCCAACTGGCCTGAATCTCATGAGCATATAGTTGCTATTATTCCCGGCGATGAAGTACTGCTTTTGAGTTGCGAGGTGCCTGGTCGCACCGCCGGCACTGTCAAAAAAGCCTTGCCCTATGCGTTGGAAGAATTTGTTGCAGGGGATATTGAAGACCTACATATTGCCTACGAGAAAATTCGCCCTGGGCAACTAGTTAAGTGCGCGCTTATCAGTAAGCAGCGGCTCAGCCAGTGGCAGGATTTTTTTAGTCGAGCGGAAATTTCACCCGGAAATATAATCTCCGAAGGGCAATTGCTTGCTGCAGACGCCAACACCTGTACCTTGGTATTTCGTGATGGTGAGGTCATGATTGCCACAAATGACGAGAGCGCTAGTGTGGCACGCTCCGAACTTTTAGGTTTTTTATCTAACATGGTGCTAGATAAAGTCGTTTGTATCGGTGGCCAGCTTACAGATATTGAGGTCAGCCAGCTTGATGCCGATTTGGTTGTAGAAAACGATTTGCGTGATGGTTTTGCCTTCTTGGTCTCACGTTTTAACTCAGCGAATTTGATTAACCTACTGCAGGGTGGATACAAAGTTGCCTTATCAACTAAAGGCCCGGCCAGCGCCGTTGCAGGTATTTTTGGGTTGTTAGGTATTTGGCTAATTGTTGCTTTGGTTTCTTTCGGGGTTGAGGGTTATTGGGCGGAGCAACGAGCCAACGAGCTCACAGCAGATGCAACTTTGCTGTATAAAGAATACTTTCCCACCGACAGTGCACCTGTGACCACAGGCCAATTGACGCGCCGACTCAAAGCTAAACTAGGTGCACAGTCTGCCAGTGGCGAGAATGCTCAGGGCTTCATAGATCTTTTGTCCAGAGTTTCAGGCGGTATTACGGGCGCTGATAAAATACAGTCACTGCGCTTCAATTATCAGCGCATGGAACTCACTTTTGAAATTTTATTACCTGGCTTTAACGAACTGGATCCGTTGAAAGAACGTGCGGCGGCTCAGGGTGTACTGCTTAAAGTCACTAATGCAGATAATGATGGCAACGGTGTTAGAGCTAGATTGTCTGCGGAGTACAAATAATGCAGAGATTAGTATTTATTTCAGAGTTGTTTCGCGGCAGTAGTGCTGGTGCTTGGTACGCAGAAAAAAGTCCCACTGACCGAAAAGTTATAACGGTTATTGTTCTGGTTTGTCTGGGGTCAATAATCTATCTGGCGATGTGGAAGCCATTAGTAGAATATCGCGACAAGCAAGGCTTGCGCTATGAGCGAGCGCAGTCTTTGATGGATTGGGTGAGCTTGAATAAGAGCGCTCTGCAGGCTAGCGCTCAGAGCAAGAGCCAATCCCCCCAGCAAAAATCTCTCATCCCTTTGGTCACTGCAGGTGCAAATTTAAGGCAGCTGAAACTCAATCGACTTCAGCCAGAACAAGACGGTAGCGTGAGTATCTCATTGCAGTCTCAGTCTTTTGATCAGGTGCTGCGTTGGATGGTGGACTTAGAAACAAACAACCGCCTTTTGATTGATCGTGTTAGCGTTGATCGAACAGAGAATGTTGGCTTGGTGAATGTTCAGCTACGGGCTCAGTGAAACATGGTTTCAGCTAACTATCTGTTAAAACACCGCCTTTGTGCTTTGTTTCTATGACTCTATTTGCAAGAACACGATTGCCAGTGACATTGTCGGTGGTCATCTTAAATTCAGCTTGGTCATCGCTTCGAATCTTTGCGGCAGTTGTTGAAAAATTTCACCCTGGAGGACGTTGGCGGTTGAAGAAGCAACGATCGTAGGTGCCAAATTGGGAGAGGTGTTAACGGAGGCGAAGTTATTTTAAGACGAGTTGGCAGAGTTGCCATCACAAGCACTAAGTGTCAATAAAATCGTTGCAACACCAGGTATTAGTAGCTGTGAACTCAAAGGGAATACTTCAAAAAAAGATACCAAATAGGTGGGTACAGGCTCCTACGACTCACAGAAAAATTGGCTGTTGAACTTCTGAAAGTCTGCGGCCAGCTGTCGAACGGTAGTTAGCGGGGAGGGTTGAGTTTCGCTACCTCAAGGAAACTCCGGCGTCTTATAAGCGGCCAGTTGAGCGAATGGTAGGAAGCTACGCAACGTTTAGCCCGCTGGCCCGCGCATGGTTGCCATTTTATTTTGCTTATTGGCGCAGTTTTTTTGAGGGGCTCTTTGGACTGCCAGCATTAATATCATTTCTATTTCCGTGGGCGGTTATGATCCCTAGCATTGCAATAGTGGTAAGACGGTTGCACGATATTGACAAGTCAGGCGGGTGGTATTTGTTAATTTTTACCATTGTAGGTGCATTCGTCGTCCTCTATTGGTTGTGTAGTGCAGGTGACGAGCGAGACAATCAATACGGTTCTGACCCCCTAAAAAACTCTGAGTAATTCAACATTTCATTAAACGCCATAGCGGGGGAGAAGCCGGTCACGGTCGGGTAAATTTGATTGTGCCGGCTTGCTAAAAGTTCGCTTTACAGCGCCGATTAATGCACTTGAAAGCAGAGAGTTAATTGCATGCATAGGCCGCTCATCAACCACCCTAAGTCATTATTTTTTAGGATTTTTCTTGGATGCACTTAATTTTAAAAAATATATTTTTGGTGGAGTTCACCCTTAAACTTCTAGGGTTTCTTACATCGAAAAATATCGACGGGATGCGGTAGACATGTCGTTGCGCCTTGCCCTTGGGTAATCGACATTAAAAAGTCGGAAATGTCATTGCGCAACCCTGTTGGTAATTGATCCGCGCGGGTTTGCACGATGAAGTCCACGATGTTTCGGCCGACTTCAGTTGATTCGCCAAAACACCCGTTAGCATTCAGATTGGCGCTAACGCGCGTTTCACCATAATCCAATTCAGCCACATCAAAGTGGGCTCGTACGTCCTCGCTAAACCAACTTTGCTGCTCCATTTGGCGTTGCCACATCAGATTGGCGATCGTGTTCAGTTCTTCGTCAGGGGCAATCACGATGATCAGTTCTCCGCCGGGTTTTAGCGCTTTCAGCGCCGCATCGATAGCATCATTTCGATCTTCTAGATAGTAGATGGAGTGTACGAAAAGAATGAGGTCGAACTGATTATCAAAAACTTGTTCTCCGAACTTTTGCACGAGAACAGCAACGTCGACTCGATCTGATGCCTGCTTGTCCATGGTATGCGAAAACTCAGCGGCGGATATTTCATTTGGCTCAATGCCCAGATACGTAACCTGCTTCATCCGTGACCGCGCGTATCTTAAAATGCGTTTGTCAAAAGCACCGGTACCACATCCAACACTCAAAATCGCATTGACATCTTGCGACATCTTGGCGATAACGTTCGCCTCGAGCCAGCCTAAAAGCCCCAGCCGCTGATTGCTGTTTGCTTCAAAAATTTCGAGGCATTGGGCGTAATAACTGTTATCTAAAGGATGTATCTGCCCTAGGTTTGTAACCGCTTGGTCAATAGACCCAATTAATTTGTTTTGATGTGACGTATACAAATTCATAGTTGAAATTATTTCCCAAAATCAGCGCTTATGCATAAAAGTACGGTCGCTTGAGCGACCGATGGCGTATACTAACAGAATTAGTGAGAAGGTTCCTGAGCGAGAGTCAACCTTCTTAATTTTAAGCAAGCGTTATCTTTTGATAGTTACAATAAGAATTAAACAAATTGGTGCAAAGCTATGAGTAGATCCCTTCCCGCTGCGGCAGATGCAGATACCTTTGACCGGAGTTGTGCTCACTGGAGTGCCGGCGGTCGTGAGGGTATGGACAACTTTTATACTTATGCAACGGTCGATTACCGGCATTTGGCCGGTTTGATCGATTGGACTGCTTTGATGGCCTCGTTGTCGAAGCCAACAGGTGTTCTTCAATTAGCGGATATAGCATGCGGCAGTGGTAAATTCCCCGCGGCGCTTATAGAACATACTAAATTGCCTGAATTGATAGACGCTAAAGGTAAAACCATTCAAGTGCTTTACGACCTTTTGGATCCTAGCACCTTTGCCATCAAAGAAGCAGCAGCCGTACTCAAGTTGCCTTTCGTAGAACGCGATCACTATTGCTGCAGACTGCAAGACTGGCAGCCCAAGCCAAACACCTATGATCTGAGTTGGGCAACTCACGCGCTTTACTGCGTTCCGGCTGAGGAGATGAACGAATGCATCTCAATCGTAAAAAGTGGTATGGGGTCAAATGGCATCGGCATCGTGGCTCAATCCAACCGCAGTGGACACTATATCCGCTTTTATGAACATTTCTTGGACAGCATCCATGGTGGCAACGGTACGCGTTTCAGCGCCGCCGAAGACGTAGATAAAGCAGCAGAAAAGGTTGGTTTTGAGAGACAAAACCGCACGCTAAATTATGAGACCGTTATTGATGAAAATGATCGTCAAGCGCTTGAATCCTATCTACAACGTTGCGCTTTTGATGACTCTATAGCATTGGATCAAATGTTGAATAGCGGAAGTCTAGGGCAATACCTGGCAAGCACCAAAAAGCAGGGCGCCTATCGTTTTCAGCAATCTGTTGACGTTATTGTATTCGGCAACGATTTGTCCTTGTTCAATTTTTGGATGCAAGACGAGTGACCGAGCCTACTAACTCGCAGCCCCAACCACAGTCATACGAGTATTTGTCCAAAGCTCAACAGGAAAGCGAAGACGTTGTCTCGCAGTGGGATCAAGACAACCAGCAATGGTGGAATTGGTATATGACGCTGGCGGAGAATGAGCTTGATCAAAATGGTTTGTCCGCTAAGTCAGCGCCTCTCAGCCCGCAAGCACCTATTGAAATTGACGAATCAACACTCGGGCAGATACAGGACTCACTTTCAGTGCCTTACGAATTGTCAGTGGATGCCATTGATCAGTTTGCCCGGGATGGTTACATAAAACTCAAAAACGTTATCGACCCTGAGCAACTAACGCTTCTCAGACATCGCATTAATAGCATCTTAGTTGATGTCTTGGGCGCCGAGCCTGGTTTGGCTTTTCGAAGTAACGAGATGATGTGGCTTCACGATGAGCTCGTGCGACATTTTGTCTTGAGCAAACGTATCGCACAAATTGCGAGCGAGCTCCTGGCTGTTCAAGCGGTTCGTTTGTATCACGATAATGCATTATCCAAAGAGCCCGGCTGTGGGCGCACACCCTGGCATTATGACTACCACCACTTTCCCATCGACAGTCAAAATGTTTGTACTGCCTGGATTCCGTTGCAACCCATCCCAAGGGAAATGGGACCGCTTGCATTTGCAGCGGGCATAGAAACCTACAAACTTGTTAAAGACCTGCCTTTTAACAAGTTTGATTCCAGTTATGACAAGCAGCTAAGCCAAATCTTTGCGGATAAGCTTATTCCCGTTGATGATGGTAGCTTCGATTTAGGCGAAATCAGTTTTCACCATACCTTGTCGTTTCACACTGCCGGGGCGAATAGGACTAACGAATCCCGCATGGCATTAGCGACAACCTATTTTGAAGACGGTGCGCGTCTTGTCTCAAGTCCGACCATGATCTCAGGTGAGTTTCACAAATTTATGCCGGCAATCGAACCAGGAGATATCATCGATAGTGCATACAATCCTGTATGCTATTCATGCACTGATTAACTCGCAAAAGAGAATGTTATGAATAGGTCTTTATGAGTCTGTCTGAAAAACAAACATTCGGTATTAGTCATGCGGATTCACCGCGTCTAATGACTATGATCGCGCTCATTATCGCAGGAGAGGCTATATTCTCCCTACCGTTTCACGTAACCCGATTCTTTCGTCCCACATTCTTGGAAGTTTTTGAGTTCAGTAACATGCAGTTGGGGCTTGTCCAAGCTTCTTATGGCGTGATTGCAATGTTGGCGTATTTTCCGGGTGGGCAGCTCGCCGATATGTTTTCTGCGCGTAAGCTCTTAGCCGCGTCGCTGATCGCGACAGGGCTTGGCGGACTCTACTTTGCGCAGATTCCAACCTACCAAGGCCTGCACTTACTCTTTGGCTTTTGGGGGTTTACCACCATCCTGCTATTTTGGGGCGCGCTGATTCGTGCCACTCGCGAGTGGGGCGCAGACTCGGCCCAAGGGCGCGCCTTCGGCATATTAGATGGTGGCCGCGGGTTATTCGCGGCATTGATTGGCGTGATTGCGGTTTTTGTCTTACGTAGCTTTTTTCCCGACGATGTGGCAATGGCCACTGATGTGGAGCGTATTTTGGCGCTTCAGTATGTGATTTATTGTTATACGCTTTTCACTTTTTTGGCAGTGCCTTTAGTTTGGCTGTGCGTGCCCGAACCGGCAGTGGGTCTGGTAAACGCGAATTTAATCGCCAACAGGCCAGGCCTGTTGCGGCGTACGATCGATGTCCTGAGATTACCAACCGTTTGGTTACAATCACTCATTATTGTAGCGGCCTACGTGGGGTACAAGGGTATCGACAATTATTCTCTGTTTGCCTATACCGCTTATGCGTTGAATGAAGTTGAAGCCGCTGAGTTGACTGCCTATAGCGTTTGGATACGCCCCCTTGCTGCCGTTGGTGCTGGTCTTCTGGCGGACCGTATTTTGCCGTCCAGAGCAACAGCCTTGTGCTTTGCACTTATGATATTTTGTTTTGGGTTTCTCTCTTTCGATACCCCGAATGTGTCCCTGATTTGGATTCTGTTCGCCAATGTGATTGTCACTAGTGCCGCCGTATTTGGGCTGCGCGGCATCTATTTTGCGATGTTCGAGGAGGGTCACGTGCCAGCCCTCGAAACGGGCACCGCGACAGGGCTGGTTTCTGTCATTGGTTTTACGCCGGATATTTTTATGGGCCCTATGTCCGGCTGGATTTTGGACCGCTCTCCGGGTTTGCAAGGTCATCAAGACTTTTATCTTCTGATGGCTTGCTTCGCATTTCTCGGACTACTTGCAAGTGTGTTGTTTGGTCGTATCGCAAGAAAGCCTGCGCGCAGCTGAACCAAAAGTGCAATCGAGCAACATTCGACTAGCAAGCGGATCACAACTAGATGCAAAAAAACGCACTAGTCGATTTGTCTTTCCTTTGTACAACTTTATAATGCGCGAGTTGAACTAAACCCCGTCAAAAGTAAGACCGCTAGTTTTTTATGTCTGTATCACGTTCTTAGTGTTCGAATTTTCTGTAGACTGAGGGGCACAGATTATTGGATTGCCTCCATTTCCGCTTCTGCAATTTAGTACCCCTACACATTCACCCCTATACAGCGTTGGTTATAGATTGACCGGCGCAGCGAGTTTAATTAATGCTTGAAACGACTAGTGATTCTCAGAATATGTTCGAAGACGACGTGATTAATGGACTTTCCCAAGTCCAAAAAACTATTCCTTGCCGATGGCTTTATGATGAAAGGGGCTCAGAACTTTTTGAGGACATTACCGTACAGCCGGAATATTACCCGACCCGGACAGAAACGGGCATTTTGTCGCAATACGCAGCAGAAATCGCAGATCATGTAGGCCCTCACTCAACAGTGGTTGAGTATGGCGCTGGTGCCTCGGTTAAAACGCGCATACTCATCGACGCGCTCGAAGAACTCAGTACTTACATACCCATTGATATCTCCGCAGAATTTTTGCAGACCAGTGCGGCTTCACTGCAGGAAGACTATCCAGATCTTAATATCGAACCGGTTGTTGCTGACTTTTTATCGACTGTTGATTTACCTGAAAAATCAGACGGAGGAGCACGGGTGGGTTTCTTTCCTGGCTCTACTATCGGTAATCTTGAGAGCTTAGAAATAACCGGCTTCATGCAACGCGCACGAGAGGATCTAGGTGCAGGTGCACAATTTGTGTTGGGTGCAGACTTGAAAAAAGACCCCAACATTCTAATTCCAGCCTATGACGATTCCGCCGGTATTACGTCTGAATTCAATCTCAATTTGCTCAGGCGAATCAACGGAGAGTTGGACGCCAACTTTGATGTCGCTTCTTTTAATCATGAAGCAAGATGGAACAATGATGATGCAAGAATAGAAATGCATCTGGTCAGCGAGCGAGACCAATCTGTGGAAATATCTGGAAAAAAATTCGATTTCAGACAGGGTGAAACTATTCATACTGAAAACTCTAGAAAGTTCGAGATCGATGCTCTTAAAACACTCATTGGGCAGTGTGGCTGGCAAATGGCAGATAGCTGGGTGGACAAAGACAGTCTCTTTTCGGTGTTGTTATTCAAAGCCATCTAGAGTTTGAATAGCCTCATTGTTAGCAACCGTGAAACAGTTTGGCGAGCTCGCGAATAGGCAAAGGTGTTTTGCTAGATATAACGAAGCGGTTTCGAATTTTGCTGCTTGACCCACCTTTAAAAAATGTGTTTTGTTAAGTAAACCTTCAAAATCACATCAAATAAGGGATTTAGCGATGGGACGATTGGACGGCAAGGTTGCTTTGATCACCGGTGGGGCACGTGGCCAAGGCGCAGCGGAAGGCAAACTGTTTCGGGCTGAAGGTGCCGAAGTCTATCTGACAGATGTGTTAGTCGACGAGGGTCTTGTAACTGCTGCCGAAATTGGAGCCACGTTTATCGAGCATGATGTGACCGATAGCGACGCATGGAGCGCAGTTGTTAAACGCATTGAAAGCGAGCACGCTCATCTTGATGTGCTGATCAACAATGCAGGTATTTTTCATATGATGGGAATGGCGAATACGGAGAGGGCGCTCTGGGACCGCACGATAGCGATCAATCAGACTGGTGTTTTTCTTGGTTTGCAGGCTGTCGCAGCTATTATGACCCGCCAGAAGTCAGGATCAATTATCAACATCTCATCTATCGCCGGTTTACGCGGCGCCGGAGGCGCATTTGCTTACGGTGCCAGTAAATGGGCGGTGCGTGGTATGACGAAAAGTGCCGCGCAAGAGTTGTCGCCGTACGGTATTCGTGTCAACTCGATTCATCCCGGTATCATCGAAACAGCGATGGTCGATGAATTTAGCCGCAAAGGAATCAATGAGAGCGTGCGGGATCAAATTCCCATGGGCCACTATGCGGATGCTTCAGAGGTTGCCAATCTCGCGCTGTTCCTGGCTTCTGATGAAAGCACCTACTGTAGTGGCTCGGAATTTGTCGTTGACGGCGGCATGACCGCTTAAAAAAAGAAGGCAAAGAGCGCCCGTAATAAATCAGTTAATAGATGCGGCGCTCATCTCTCAAAACCTCAGCGGCAAGAGAGTTGTGAAAAGCAACCACTACAGATTGGGTTTGCCTACTTGCTAAACGAGTGAAGTTTTGCCCTACATAATCCTGTGCACTGTATTTGATCTTGCTGTTAACAGCTCAAGAGATTGCTGCAACTAAGGGTTCGTATTTAGTCTGGTGGGCATTCGGCGATAATGCCGGTGTCTACTAGATTTTGGGTCTGCTCCGTCGTATACCCAAGCCAATCCTGCAGAATACTCTTGCTGTGTGCACCCAAAGCCGGGCAAGGTGTCCACTGTCTTGGGGACAGGCCTTTCATGTGTATTGGATTTCCAGGCACCCGTATGTTCTGGCGCTCTAACGGCACGAAAAAATCTCGGTATTCAGCGTGGGGTTCGGCCAACATGTCTGGTGCAGAAGCCACCGGCCCTGCGGCAATGCCGACATCTTGTAATTGCTCTGTCACTTCGTCTTTATCCAGATGGATAGTCCACTTGCTAATCATTTCATCAATCTCTGCGGCGTGTAATTGACGATTTGCCAGATCCCATTGGCGGTCAAAATCTGCGCCGATCAGAGTTAAAAGGCTTTGCCAGTCTTTATCTTCTTGGCAGGCGATAGCGACCCAGTCTGCATCGTCCCCTAGGCCCCGAGTGAGACAAGGGTATACTCCGTGGGGAGACATTTTCGGATGTGCATTGCCAAAAGGCTGTAGTTTGCCACCTAATTGATGTTCGATGATCCAGGGCCCGTTAAAGACAATGCCAGCCTCATGTAGGGACATTTCGACGTATGCGCCACACCCAGTTTCTTCGCGCTCCCGTAAAGCAGTTAATAGGGCGGTAGTGGCCGTTGTTCCTGCAATGGGATCCATTAGCGCCATCGCAGTATTGCGCGGCTCTTGCAGGCTGTAGCCAAGCATTTGAGATAGCCCTGTCATTGGTTCTACCGTTGGGCCAAAGGCGACCCAATCTTTATAAGGACCGTAAGTGCCATATCCCGGCATAGTGATGTAAATTAAGCCCGGGTTGTGTTCACTCAGGACTTCATAACCCAGATCCATAGAAGGCATTGCGCGCGCGCTAAAGTTCTCAATAACCACGTCGGCCAGCGCGACTAATTTTAGGAACAGATCTCGGCCTTCAGTTCGTTTCAAATCTAGGCTAACGCTTTGGGCATTTCGAGCTAATTTAACGAAGGCCGCATTGTTATTCCATGGCTCTTCGCCTGGCGTTCCGCCAATCCAGCCGGCTAATGGCTCCACACTTGCCACCTTCATCCCTCGTCCCAAAGACCGTTCTATTTTGACCACTTGAGCGCCTAGGTCACTGAATATACGGGTTGCTAAAGGTCCAGCCCAGACATGGGTCAGATCTAGGATGCGTATTCCGTTTAGTGGTCCATTCACCATTGTGGAATCACTCATCGGACATATCTTTGTAGGAGATCATTTCCTGCATCTCAAATTGTGGTTGGGGCCGTTGATTAATGCGGTAGCCCAGGCTGGGAGAGGTAAAATATTGTTGGTCCAAAGTCTTTACTTGCTGCCAGTAATCTCGTTCTGCAAGGTGTTCGTCCGATAAAACTTCTCCAAAGGTTTGTATGACACCTGCAGGTATTCGAGCCGCCGTTGCTCTCTCTCTGATCTCGCTCTTCGATAAGTGTGACAGGGCAGCGCCAACTAATTCATGCAAAGCGTCGCGGTTGTGCATGCGCAGGTCGTTGTTGGAGAAACGTGGATCAATGATCAATTCAGGTAGACCTAAAAAAACCGTCATTTCGTCCCAGAATGTTGGCACTGTATTAATATAAACCCACCCATCTGCGCACGAGAATAAATTGCTGGGCACTACCCAATAAAAATCCGAGCCATGGCGAGATCGGACTTTGCCGGCGCAGCTCCACATAACGGTTGTGAATTGGCTTAGCGCAAGGAGTGACTCGTACATGCTGACATCTATTTGATTAGATACTTTCGCAAACCTACAAGCATTGGCAGCGGTGAACGCAAATTGCGCGGTCTGAAATTCCACATAATGACCTGGCAGCGAAAGAGGTGCTCGGCCGGCATCTCCAATTATCTGACTATAGCCGCCCATGGCTAACAAGGTGTGCGGTGTGGCTCGCCAGTTTCGTTTTGGGCCACTCAGACCAAAGGGTGTTATAACTACTTTTATGGGAGCAGACCACTGCTCGAAACCGCAGGCGATAGCTTCATCTGCAGAGGCGGCCTCTAAAATAACGATATCTGCATTTGACGCGAGCTCCGCTAAGTCATTGGTATCTATTTGGACTTGTTTTTTCCCGGCATGTAAAAATAATGACATTGCAGTATTACTCGCCCAAGCAGGCGGTTGATGGGTTTCGATTCGGGTTACCTGGTGGTTATTTTGCACAAATAACCTGCCGCAAAATCCGGCGCTGAAGCCTCCTATTTCTAACACTTTATCCATAAATCCATTTCTCCAACATTAGAGGGATAGAGCGTTGGCGAGTTGTTGGGATCAGTATGGGGACCTTTCCAACTTTTCCTCTATGCTTCTATATTTGCGTTACTTTCCAAGAAAAAAAGTTCTGCAAGCTCGACCTGTTTACAGACAGATTCTTTGGGCTTTCCTTTTCCTAAAATTTTAAATACGTGCAAATTAATTATCCGCTAACAATAATAAAGATTCTTGAGTTCTAAGGACGCTCGAATGTCATCGAATTCTATCTACAGCTAACTCTCTCTCTGTGACTCGTGCAAAAAAGCTGCCGCCGAATACCAACGCCTCATCGTTGAAATCATAGTTTGGATTATGCAGCGCGCTGCTTTGCGCACCATTACCAATCACTAGATAACAACCTGGAACTTGCTCTGTCATAAAAGAGAAATCTTCAGAACCTGTGCCCGGATCGCCTGTTTTATAAACATTATTTTCGCCAACTAGTTCGTTACAAATGCCTGCGGCAAAGGTTGTTGCTCCTTCATCGTTTACTACGGGGTGGAATGGCACTTCAAAAATCAGGTTTGCGCTGGCACCGTGAGCAGATGCTATACCTTGTGAAAGTGCATTGAGGTGTGATTTTAGTTCCTTCATTTTTTCCATCGAGAAAGTTCTGATAGTACCGGACAAGCGTGCTAAGTCGGGGATGACATTATAAGCATCGCCGGCGTGAATTTTCGTAACCGATAATACGACGCTTTCGTTTGGGGCAGTGCTTCTCGATATTAATGTTTGTAAAGCACCAACGATTTCCGCAGCGATTGGTATGGGGTCAATTGCTAGGTGAGGAAAAGCCCCATGTCCACCTTTGCCATTGATATCAATGTCGAAAAACGCTCCAGCGGCCGTGCGTACTCCAGGAACAGCAGAAAACTTGCCAACAGGCAGGCCGGGGCCGTTGTGCATTGCGTATATACGGTCGCAGGGGAATTTTTCAAATAAGCCATCTTTTATCATGGCTCTAGCTCCGCCAAGACCTTCTTCTGCAGGTTGAAAAATAAAGTTCACTTGCCCCTGGAAATTTCGGGTCTCCGCTAAATACTTGGCTGCTGCTAGTAACATTACGGTATGGCCATCGTGACCACAGGCATGCATTGTGCCTTCAGTTTTTGAGCAATGCTCAAATTGATTTTTTTCGTGGATAGGCAGCGCATCCATATCTGCACGAAGGCCAATGGAATTTGTCTCGTTGCCTTCCCGTAAAACGCCAACTAAGCCTGTTTTGCCGATTCCTCTATGTACTTGTATTCCAAACTCGACAAGCTTTTGTGCGACAAAGTCGGAGGTTCTATTCTCTGCAAAGCCAAGTTCTGGGTGCGCGTGTATGTCTTTCCGCCAAACGCTTAACTCTGCTTCCATCTCAACAATTTCGTGCACCAGTTCCATTGCCTTTCTCCTTAAGTGTTCTGTTCATAATAGCCTCTAGTTCTGGGTGATTGCTATATTAACCGCAGGCACCTTTTACGGGTTTGACTGCCTCGTACTAAAGACGTTTAGTAACAGTATTGTTAGTGGGAGTTATTGGTGCGTGTGTTAAAAGTTTTCAAAATATTTGGCGGCCAAAGTTAAGGTTCGGCTTTGCAGAGATTTGGGGTAGTGACTTGAGCGATTAATTCGGACATTGGGTAAGACATCAATAAACACCTCAGAGTCGCATCTTTGGTTCTCAATCATATGGATATTTTATATATAAAACGACACGGGCTAACAATGAGTCGGAAAAGGACCGGCCGTATTAGGGGGGCAATCGAGAGAAAGGTACCTAAATTGAAAAGTGGACGTTAGATCTGGTATCAATCTAGTATGAGTAGGCAATTTAAGAAATCATTAGTAATCGATATTCTAGAGGTATGCTGTGCAAAAAAGAACGGTCTCTTACGCTACTAAACTCGCGTTCGGAATTGGAGCTACAGGCGAGGCAGCTACTAACTGGATTTTTAACGCGCTTACATTCTTTTTTTATAATCAGATACTCGGTCTGTCAGGAACTCTTACCGCAGCAGCGGTTACTATAGGTATCGCTTCGGATGCAATCACGGACCCCTTGATGGGTTCTATCTCCGATCGATGGCGATCTAAGTTGGGGCGACGACACCCCTTTATGTACGCTGCGCCTCTTCCTCTCGTGATTACGATATACCTCATTTTTAACCCTCCAGCACATATCGAGGGTGTCGAATTATTTCTTTGGTTTACTGTTTTTTTGGTCTTGATGAGAATTTGTTCGACATTATTTGCGGTTCCTCATTTGGCTATGGGTGCTGAGCTGAGTAGTGAATATATCGAACGCACCCGGATAATGAGCTACAACAATGTATTTACATACATTGGTGTAATCATTATGCACTGCATAGTTTGGTTCGTTGTTTTTCCCAGTTTCGATAATGGCAGAATGACCCAAGAGGCCTACAACCCAGTTGTTTATTTTTGTGTATCTCTTGTCATGATTTGTATGCTTTTGTCAGCTTATGCAACACGCAACCAGATACAGAAAATGGCTCAAGTACCGGATGATTTACCGCCATTTAGTTTGAAGCAATTGTTTGCTGATATTTCGAAAACGTTTGGCAATAAAAATTATCGTTATCTCTTACTTGGTCTTTTTTCGCTTTCGATAACAATTGGAACGCACGAAACGTTAAGTCTTTATATGGCAACATTTTACTGGGAATTTACCGACGAACAGATCGGATGGTTGATACTTGGGAATATATTTGGTTACGCGATTGGCTTCGCTGTAACGGCAAAAGTGCATCAGATTATAGAGAAACGTTGGGCTATTATTCTGGGTGCGGCGGGGCTTAGCATTGCTTGGTCTTCAGCAGTCACACTGCGCCTTTTTGATTTAGCACCCGCAAACACTACTTGGACGTTAGTGAGCTTTGTAGTCTTTTTCGGCGTTATTGCCTCCGCTTGCGGTTCTATTCTTAATATCAGTGTAATGTCCGCTCTGGCTGATATTGCAGATGAGCATGAAGCCGAAACAGGGCGTAGGCAGGAAGGTATATTTTATTCCGCCAGAACCTTTTTTGCGAAAGTGACCAACGGTATTGGTCATGTTGTTGCAGGTATAGCGCTAGACATAATTGAATTCCCTCAGGGTGTAGCTGCCAGCGAAATACATCCAGATAAAATATATGCCCTAGGTATCATAGATGGCCCATTTGCCATGATTTGGGGATTAATTGCAGCGGCTCTTTATGGAGGTTATAAGTTGGATCAGAAGAGACACGCCGAAATTAGGCAAAAGCTTGCAGCTAGCAGGGAATCAGGAAATATCGAGAATAAGAATTAATCAAAAAAAATCAAGGGCATCACAACTTAACTCGAATGATCTAACGATAGGGGGCGAAGGCCGTCACCTAGTGCGGCTGACAAGTTTTATGGTTCTCGGGTTAGTAGCCGTTATGGCGGCTAATCTAGTGGAAAGTATCTATATTGGTTTGCTTGGTACCGTAGAGCTAGCAGCCTTGGGTTTCACGTTTCCTCTAGTGATGCTGATGCAAAGTATGACGATGGGCCTAGCTGTGGGAGCCTCCTCTGTGGTGGCGAGACTTGTCGGTTCCAATGATTTGTCTGCGGCAAAAAAGATTCTCGCTCACAGTCTTCTGTTCACCTTGATCTTCGTAATCATTGTATCTTTGATACTTGTCCCAAATTTAGAATTTATATTTAGCATTTTAGGAGCAGGAACTAAAACCTCTAATTTAGCAATTGAATACATGACATTTTGGTTTGTCGGCTTGCCTTTTTTTGCGATTGCTATGGTTGGTTCGTCGTTAATGAGAGCTGTTGGTGACGCAGTAAAACCGAGTTATTTAATGACTTCAGGCGCTGGATTGCAGGTTTTATTCGGGCCCTTTTTTATTTTCGGTTTTGCTGACTTCTCAGGGTTTGGTTTGCCCGGAGCCGCGATGGCATTTGTTGCAGCAAGATTTTTCAGTTTTTTATTGTATCTATATTTTATTCGTAAAGATGGCTTTTTAGTTCTCGATGGCGAAGATTTTTTAAAATCCTGTGGAGAGATTCTGTACGTAGGGCTACCTGCAATCGCCGCCAATTTAATAGGTCCTTTAACGTTAAGTGTCATTACTCGATTGCTGGCTGCGCATGGCGAATTCGTGGTCGCGGGCTTTAGTTTAGCGTCACGCATTGAAACCATGTTAGCTATGGTGATGTGGGGCTTGTCGATGAGCGTAGCACCATTCGTTGGGCAAAATTGGGGCGCAAGATTTCCTGAAAGAGTTTCAAGAGCAATTCGCCTGGCTAATCTGTTTTCATTAAGTTGGGGCGTTGTTGCTTACGTAGTTTTGATAGCGATAGGGCCCTATTTAGTCGGGCAAGTAAGCGACGACCAAAATGTAGTAGACGCAGCTAGACACTATTTGCTGATTGCGCCATTAGCCATCGGTCTGATGGGGGTGACGATGAATTGTGTTAGCA
>CAUZON010000017.1:0-59091 GCA_963581445.1 Gammaproteobacteria bacterium
GCGAAGTGGCGGCGGGCGACGCCAAGGGCGAAGAAAGGGTACAGATGCAATTATTACTGCCAAAGATTGATGGAAATTCAGCGCAGTCAAAAAGCGCTGATAAATAATGATGGATAGCTTATCTGCCCAACACTTACGCAAGTCCTATGCCGCAACCTTGGTATTAGAGGATGTCTCGCTCAACGTAAATAAGGGCGAAATTGTAGGTTTGCTCGGGCCAAATGGTGCTGGCAAAACGACCTGCTTCTATATCTTAGTAGGTTTGATCAAACCAGATTCGGGCAATATTCAGTTAGGCGCACAGGACCTTACTAGCGCACCTGTGCATGAAAGAGCCAGAGCAGGAATAGGTTATCTGCCACAAGAGGCCAGCGTTTTCAAAACCCTTTCCACCCAAGACAACATTTTGGCCATTCTAGAGTTAGATGATCGACTCGATAGCCAACAACGCAGCACACGCTTGGAAGCACTGATTACAGAATTTAATTTGGGCGCGGTGCGTCAGAGCCTAGGACAAAGCCTAAGCGGCGGCGAGCGCAGGCGTTTGGAACTTGCGCGGGCGCTAGCCAGTAATCCGCAATTTATTTTGTTGGACGAGCCTTTTGCTGGTGTGGACCCTATTTCCGTCAATGACATCAAAGACGAAATCATTGACTTGGCTAAGCGCGGGATCGGCGTGTTGATAACAGATCATAATGTCAAAGACACGCTAGATATTTGTGACCGAGCGTATATTGTTCACCAAGGACGGATAATTGCAGACGGCCAGCCAGCGGAAATTTTGTCCAATAAAATTGTACAAAAGGTCTATCTTGGCGAGGGCTTTGGGGAATAGCATAAAGGATCTGAGAAAGTACCATGGGTCGTGGGCAAACATGCATCTAAAGGAACAACAATTCGTAAGAATCGAAAGTCTCAGCATACCGCTGCCTCTTACTTTTGCAGTGTCTTTTCCAGAGCACTCTAAAATACCCTACGAAAAATCTGGCAAAAAGCCTGCGAGACTAAACAAAAATGACGCTTTTACTAAGGCCCGCACTAGTTCATGAAGCAGTCTCTCTCCATGAAGCTGGGCCAGCAGTTGAAGATGACTCCTCAACTGCAACAGGCCATCAAGCTTTTACAACTATCAGCCATGGAGCTAAGCCAGGAAATTCAGACCACATTGGACAGTAACCCGCTGCTAGAAATTGAAGATGATTGGAACGAAAACTTACCAGAAGTTGACGACAGTACAGGCAACCACGACAGCTTTGACGCTGAACCCGCGCCAACCGACGACTACCCAGACGCCCAAGATCTCGAGCAAGATGTCGGCGCTCAGCTCTCTGAACCATTAAGCGAAACATTAGAGGTAGACTCATCTTGGGATGACGTCTACCCCCAGTCACCTGCACCCGCGCCGGCCAATGGAGAGTTCGACCTAGACCCGGGCGCAAATAATGTCACCGAACCCAGCCTCATCGATCACTTAGAATGGCAGCTTAACCTCACACCCATGGCGCCATCAGACAGGGTGATTGCAATGGCTATTATCGATGCCATTGATACAGACGGTATGCTCGACACCAGCATTGAGGAAATTCGCACAACACTTTTTGACCCCCATTTGACTGAAGATGAGCAGGTCAACGACGAAGACGTCATACAAATACTTGGGCGCGTGCAGCAATTTGACCCAATTGGTGTAGGTGCGCGGGATCTACGCGAGTGCCTGCTATTGCAGCTAATGCAACTAGATCCCGCGACTCAGTGGCTGGAAGAAACCATCAGTGTTGTTGACCAACACCTAGACCTACTGGGCGCGAAAGATTTCGTCAACCTAATCAAACGAACCCGCTTGCAAGAGTCTCAACTCAGCGAAATTGTTACTCTAATACGCACTCTACAACCCAGACCGGGCGCAGCATTTGATTCAGCAGATTCAGATTTCGTGCTGCCGGATGTTGTAGTGCGAAAGCAAAACAATCGCTGGCTAGTAGAGTTAAACCCGGAAACACTGCCAAAGGTGCGCATCAACAACACCTATGCGGGTTATGTCAAAAATTTAAACTCCGGCGCAGACAAAGATTTCATTAAAGACAATTTGCAGGAGGCGCGCTGGTTTTTGAAGAGCCTCCAGACTAGGCACGACACTTTACTCAAAGTCGCCACAAAAATTGTCGAAGTGCAACAAGGGTTTTTGGAACATGGCCCCGAAGCTATGAAGCCACTCATCCTGGCTGACATTGCTGACCAAGTAGAATTGCACGAATCGACTATTTCACGCGTCACCAATCGCAAATACCTGGCAACGCCTAGAGGACTCTTTGAACTAAAATACTTCTTCTCCTCACATGTGGGTACAGCCAGCGGCGGGGAAGTTTCAAGTACGGCGATACGCGCCATCATCAAAAAACTCACCGCGGAAGAAAATCCAAGAAAACCGTTGAGTGATAGCAAAATCGCCGTAATATTGCACGAGCAGAACATTAATGTGGCCCGCCGCACGGTTGCAAAATATCGGGAATCGTTATCGATACCCCCGTCTAACGAACGCAAACAACTTGTGTAGCATTAGCCTGAAAACCGGCGGACAATGAGAGTATTCTGCAACTGACAAATGAAGGATTCATTGGAAAATAAGGAGATTAGCCATGCAGCTAAACATCACCGGCCACCAAATTGACCTCACTGATTCACTGCAACTTTATATTCGGGAAAAGTTTCGAAAACTTGAAAGACATTCCGATCAAATTACGCAAATTCACGTTGTCTTGAACATAGAGAAATTATTTCATCAGGCTGAAGCTACCGCCCATGTACCAGGTGCGGAATTATTTGCCAATGCTGAAGCGTCAGAAATGTATCCAGCAATAGACCAACTATTAGTTAAGCTCGACCGGCAGCTAATAAAACACAAAGAAAAGACCGTGGCGCGTCACAATGGCAGCCACGACAGATCGCCGAACCACATAATTTAGGCGTCTGAAAACTAACAGACCTAAATTTAATAGACCGAACAGAGTCGTTTAACATATGCCGTCAATCGCAGAACTTCTAGAACCAACGCAAGTGCACTGTAGCTTTACAGCGCACAGCCGCAAAAAGATTCTGCAATTAGTGGCGGAATCTTTGGCGAAGGAAGCTAACGATGAAGAAAATTCGCTAAATGAAATTTATGATGGCCTGACAGAACGGGAGCGCCTAGGCAGCACTGGACTGGGAGACGGTGTCGCCATTCCCCACTGCCGCATGAACTGTGAAAAAATGCAGTGCGCATTTGTCTCACTAAGCGAGGCCATAGACTATGAATCCATAGATGGCGAACCGGTAGATCTGATTTTTGTTCTCATCGTGCCTACACACGAAAACAAAGCGCACCTTGAGATGCTCGCAATTTTGGCGCACATATTTAGCGAGAGTGCATTCAGGCAAAGACTTCGAAGCGCCACTACAGACGAGGAGTTACGCGCCACCATGCTCACTATTGAGCGTGAAATTTCTGAACAAACTAATGCAACAGCGACCAATATCAGCTAATGAGATTAATTATCATCAGTGGGCGCTCAGGTTCCGGCAAATCTACCGCAGTTAGAGTCTTAGAGGATTCAGGCTACAACTGTATTGATAACTTGCCCATCAGCCTTCTCGAAGCGTTGATCATGGAATACATTAATGAAGACTCCACTAATGTAAAACTTGCCGTCTGCATTGATGCTAGAAGTAGGTCGCTGGAAAAATTTCCAGACATCTTAATGAAAATAGAAAACCCCTCCATTGAACGGCAGATTATTTATCTGGACGCGCTTAGTCCCTCGCTGGTGAAGAGGTTCAGCGAAACGCGACGCAAGCACCCGTTGACTACCACTAACATTGATCTTCGCCAAGCCATCGATATGGAAGCGCGTATCCTAGACCGCATTGCTGACCTAGCTAACTTGATCATCGACACAACAAACCTCAGCGCAAAACAACTCAGCGAGCAAATCAAAGAAAGAATATGTCTGCGTGAGGAATCTTCCATAAGTTTAGTGTTTAGGTCTTTTGGTTTTAAGCACGGTGTACCCGTAGACACTGACTTTGTCTTTGACTTGCGCTGCCTGCCTAATCCTCACTGGGAACCTAAGCTCAGGCCACTGACTGGTCTCAATCAGGAAGTGGAAAACTACCTCGACGAACAACCTATGGTGGTAGAGATGTTCGAAGAATTATCAGGGCTACTCAAGCGCTGGATTCCGCGTTTTGAGTCTAACGAAAGAATTTATATGACAATTGGTATTGGCTGCACCGGCGGACAGCACAGAAGTGTTTATATGGCTGAAAAGCTCGCCCGGTTCTTTGGCGAGCACTTCGAGAACGTACTCGTTAGACATAGAGAACTCGAGCGCCCTAAAATCAAATAACAGTTACCGTACTGCCCTTGGTCTAGGGATTTTTTACCAGCCTATCTTAAGCTACTTACTTGAACCAGCAGTGGCAACTAGACCTCCATCAACGTGAATTATGTGTTGCTGTAGTTTTCTGTTGTTGCAGTAACTATGCTACGCGCACAATCTAACGCCAGAGAAACTAGAAGCAATGCAGCAAACCGTACTCACCATCATTAACCCACTCGGCCTACACGCTCGAGCTGCGTCTAAACTTGTTGATTGTGCGAAGCATTTTGAATCAACGATTACCCTCGCAACAGATGGCAACAAAGTGGACGGCAAAAGCATAATGAAGCTTTTACTCCTAGGCGCTCCGGTAGGTACTCGAGTGACACTGCGCGTGGACGGCGCAGACGAAGAAATCGCCCTCCGCACAGTATGTGATCTAATCAAAGCAGGTTTTGGCGAACTAGAAGACTAATGATAAGCGGCGACCAGCAACAGCTAGAAGATATTCTAAGGGGCCTCGGCCGCAGTAGCGTAGACGAAACCAAAATTCTCCTCACTTCTCTACGCCCCAACGAAGTCGCCATGGCGCTAGAGACCAACTTGCCGAATACCAGAAGGGTAATTTGGCAGCTTCTCGACGACGAAGCGCGCAACCAAAGTTTGCAGTATTTGCGCGAAGATGTACGCGCTGGATTTTTGCAGGCAATGGATACCGCGCAATTGGTGGCTGCAGCTGAAAAACTAGATACCGATGACTTCGCTGACATTTTGCAGCAACTACCAGAGACAATAACGACGCAAGTATTAGAAAATTTAGATGCACGAGATCGTGCGCGGGTAGAGTCCGTACTGTCCTACCCTGAAGACAGCGCCGGTGGACTGATGAATACAGATACCATCACCGTACGCCCACGTCACCCCATTGCACTGGTTCTCAGATACTTGCGCTTACGTAAGGACCTACCAAAATCTACAGACTCGCTCATTGTGGTAAATAGTGTGGACAAATATGTGGGTATGCTGCCGTTAGCAAAACTGCTTACATCGGATCCAACAGTGACTGTTAGAGAAATTATGGCCAGTGATGTGCCGGCTATTCATGTCACGGAAACTGATGCAGCTGTGGCAAAAATATTCTCTGAGCGAGATCTAATTTCCGCGCCAGTTATAGATGACAAGGGACTGCTTGTAGGCCGTATCACTATTGATGACGTTGTCGACGTTATTATAGAAGACGCCGAGGAGGCGGTATTAGCCCAGGCTGGCTTAGATGTTGATGGCGACACCTTTGCGCCAGTGCACAAAGCAGTACGCCGGAGAGCTGTATGGTTAGGTATCAACTTACTTACCGCGTTAATGGCTGCGGGAGTCATTCACCTGTTCGAAGAAGCCATTGTCAAAGTCGTTGCCCTAGCGGTTCTTATGCCCGTGGTGGCAAGCATGGGTGGGATAGCCGGCACACAGACACTAACCTTGGTCATTAGGGGACAAGCCACGGGGCAAATTGGCAAAAACAATCTGCTTTGGATGCTCAACAGGGAATTTATTGTCGCAGCACTAAACGGCTTGTTATGGGCAACTTTAGTAGCGGTTGCGGCAGCAGTGGTCTTCTCCGATACGCTGCTCGGTTTCGTTATTGCAACGGCTATGATGGTGACAATTTTGGTGGCCGCGGTTGCCGGCAGCCTGCTACCAAGCCTGTTGCGCAGTATGAACATAGACCCAGCCATTGCCGGCGGCGTGGTGCTCACCACCATTACAGACATCACCGGATTTTTCGTTTTTTTAGGCTTGGCTACACTGGTGTATAGCTAACCTTAAAGTTTACTGCCCCGCTATGGTCATTGCGTCGAGCAAAATACTGGGCGCTCGAATGTTACCGCGCATATCAACATCATCACCAATTGCCACAATATTCAAAAGCATGTCTTTGAGGTTACCGGCAATGGTTAGCTCATCCACTGGATATAAGATTTCTCCGTTCTCAACCCAAAAACCCGACGCGCCCCGAGAATAATCACCCGTGACAGCGTTCACTCCCTGACCCATAAGCTCAGTAACCAGCAAGCCAGTGTTCATTTGCTTGAGTAAATCCGCATGCGCCGTTTGGGGTCCGATGATATCCAGGTTATGTACGCCACCTGCATTACCGGTAGTTTGCATTGCCAATTTGCGCGCTGAGTACGTGGACAATATATAACTACTCACTGCACCTTGGGATACGAATTCATTGACCCGAGTTGCCACGCCATCGCCATCGAAATAAGCGCTGCCCAGGCTACCGAAAATATGTGGGTTTTCTCTCAAGCTCATCCAGTTAGGCAGCACTTGACTACCCAAGCTGTCTAGCAAGAATGAAGCTTTGCGATACTGCGCACCGCCACCAATGGCGCCAAGAATGTGACCAAGTAACCCACCGGCTAACTGTGGTGATAACAAAATTGGATAATTTCCTGTGGGCGCTTTTTGCGGAGATAGGCGCGCGACGGTTCGCCGCCCGGCTTCCTCGCCAACGGCTAAAGCACTTTCAAGGTCGCTGCTTTGCCGCGCCAAGGAATACCAATAGTCACGCTGCATGCCGTTATTGTCTTCACTTATCAACACGCAACTTAAACTGTGTCGGGTACCTGAGTAGCTACCGATAAAACCATGGCTATTGCCGTACACTCGCAAACCTTGCTGGGTGCTCACTTCGGCGCCGTCGGAGTTGACGAGCCTATCGTCCACTCTTAAACCGGCCGCTTCGCACTCAATGGCAAGCTGGGTGGCTTCTTCTGGCTCAATGTTCCAAGGGTGGTAAAGATCCAGGTCCATAGCCTGTGTAGGCATCAACGCCTTATCCGCCAAACCACTGCACTCGTCTTCTTGTGTATGCTGGGCAATATTCTTAGCGGCTTTAACGGTATCGCGAATAGCATCTATACTACTATCCGTAGTACTGGCAGAGCCTTTGCGCTGGCCAAAATACAGCGTTATGCCAAAACCGCGATCTTGATTAAATTCTAAGTTTTCAAGCTCGCCTTTGCGCACTCGAACACCTAGCCCTTGGTCCATACTGACCGAAACTTCAGCTTGGTTTGCGCCTTGCTGTTTTGCTTCTGTAAGAATATCTTGCACAAGTTCCGTCAATTCTGTTTGATGATCTATAAAATCCAATGAACTATTCCAAAAAAGTTAAAAATGACTGAAGACCTCTCAAAAACCGCACGAAAACGTGAAGCTGAGCGACTGCAACTCGTCGGTCGTAAGCTCACCGAGATGAAACCCGATGTACTGGCAACCATTCAAATGTCAGTAGAACTGAGCCAAGCAATTGCTACCCACCAGCGTATCTCTAGCCGCGAAGGTGGCCGTCGCCAGCTGCAATTTATTGGCAAGCTGATGCGTAAAATCGACACCGAGGCTCTAGAAAAACAATTAGCTGACCTAGAGGGCCAATCTAATGATGCACGCACCTTCTTTCATCAACTCGAACAATGGCGAGAACGCTTAGTTAAGCAGCCCGATGCAATGAAGGACTTTATCGACCAATACCCACACGTTGATAGGCAACAACTGCGTCAAGTTGTGGTTAAAGCGGCAGCCTCTAAACCCAGCAATATTGAGCATGCCAGTGAAGCACACAAACGTGCGCTGAAGCTTTTGTTCAAATTTTTACGCGACAGCGCCAGCGAGTAATTAGCCCTAGCTGGCCTGAGTACCACCAACAATTATTTCATCTACTTTGAGAGTGGGTTGCCCGACACCTACGGGTACAGATTGACCGTCTTTACCACAAACTCCTACTCCGCCATCTAAGCTGAGATTGTTACCCACCATAGACACTTTATTCATTACCTCGGGGCCACTACCTATTAGCGTAGCACCACGAATAGGCGCTGTGACCTTGCCATCTTCAATTAAATAAGCTTCCGTGGCTGAGAAAACAAAACGCCCAGAAGTAATGTCTACAGAACCGCCGCCAAAATTCACTGCATATACGCCTTTCTTCACCGAGCGCAGAATATCCTCGGGTAAATCTTGCCCTGGCAACATATAGGTGTTTGTCATTCTCGGCATAGGCACATGCGCAAAAGACTGCCGACGACCATTACCCGTTGGGGCAACGTTCATTAAACGGGCGTTCAATTTGTCCTGCATGTAGCCTTTTAGAATGCCGTTTTCTATCAACACAGTAGACTGCGTCTGCGTACCTTCATCGTCTACGGACAAAGAGCCGCGCCGCCCCTGCATGGTGCCATCGTCAACGATCGTACATAAGGTAGAAGCCACCTGCTCGCCGACGCGACCAGAAAATGCGGAGCTACCCTTACGATTGAAATCACCCTCTAGACCATGGCCCACGGCCTCGTGAAGGAGCACCCCCGGCCATCCCGGACCTAGAACTACCGGCATAGGACCGGCTGGTGCATCAATGGCTTCTAAGTTAATTAATGCCATGCGCACAGCCTCTTTGGCCAAGTCACCGGCCCAACCGCCTTCGCCTAAAGAAAGTAAGCTGCGTCTGCCGCCCCCGCCCGCACTTCCGCGTTCGCGGCGGTCGCCATGTTGTACTATGACCGACACATCTAAGCGCACCAAAGGCCGTATATCTGCTGCCAATGTGCCGTCACTAGCCATCACCAGCATAGTTTCATGGCTGGCTGAAATACGTACATTGACCTCTTTGACGCGAGAGTCCTCAGCACGAGCAACGCCATCTACCTGCCTCAGCAGCACTACTTTTTCTGCATCAGACAAGCTAGAGATTGGATCTACACCCTCATACAACGCTGGATAAGCCGTTGCTTTATACGCAGGTGCGCCTCGACTAGCACCTTTCTTGGCTATAGATCGCGCGGCCTTTGCCGCCTGCTGCAAGCCGTCAAGTCGAATGTCTTCGCTGTAAGCAAAACCCGTTTTCTCACCCGCTAAAGCTCTTACACCAATGCCAGCATCCACAGAAAATGTGCCATCTTTGACAATGCCATCTTCCAGTCCAAAAGCCTCTGAACGCGTGCTTTGCACAAAAACCTCACCGTAATCAATTTCCCGGCTCAGCAAGTCGAACACTGTTTCTTCTATCTCAGCAAAGGCCATACCTTTGCTCTTCAGCAGAGTTTCTTCTGCTTGGCTGACTAAATCGCTCATATATAATTCTTGCTCGGTGTCATTTTTATTACGTTCGCTACCACTTTAACGCGAAGACTCACTCATTAGCATCTCTGTCTAACATCGGTCCCTCTTCAATAGGACTTTCTTCCCGCGCTAGCGTATCTGGATTTTCTTCAGGACTGTCGCTTTGGCCCAACAAATCCGGCGAAAGCCGTTCGCCTGCTTCGGGCATTGGGTCAATCGACTGCCCCCAAAGGGTCAAAAACTTCACCTCTGGATCATCTATGCGACCGGCCACCGAAAATTTGGCGCTGCTCATCCGCTGAATAGGTTTGCGCAAAATACGCTCACCAATAGCAACACCAATACCTGCTAAAGGGTTTGCCAATGCCACATAAGCTGCATACCAGGGAAGATTGTCGCTAACCGGCAGGGTGACTATCATTTCGTTGTCGAGAGTGCCTTGACGAAAATCTACAGTGCCGCCGAGCTCATAAGTCGAAGAGGTACTTTTAACTAAGAGGTTTTTATTGAAGGAAAGTTGTTTGTCCTCTAGCTGGATTTCCGCCGCCATACGACTAAAACTTACACCTTCGTCCACCACATCGGAAAAATCTAGGTTGATGCGTTTTGCTAGAGCGGTAACGTTCAATAAACTGACTAAACGCAGACCACCCTGCCCCGCCTCCACATCCAAAAATCGGCCATCTTTCGCCAAGATCGACAAGCCGCCCTCTCCGTCAACAATATTCAGGTTAGCGGGCGAGCCCGGCCAAGAAATATTGCCTGAAAGCCGCGCAAATTCTGTTTCCAGCACGGGGACGTAACCCCAAGCTGGCAGCGTTGTCAGCAAATTATCAAGTTCTGCAGCTCCGGAAAAAGAGGATCTGCCGTTGTTTAAGTCCCAGAAGGCGACACTATCCGCTATGTGCACCCCTTTTACGTCTATCGATTCAATATCGAAACGAACCCCAGTCTCTTCAGGTCTAATGTTGAAAACCCACGCGCCGAAAGATTCGTCAGCAAGCCGGAGTGAACCTATACGTACATTAGCCTTACGCAGCGTTCTGCCCACCTCCACCGACATCGGATCAACCAATGTACCATCCTCTGCCAGCTGACTCTTTTCTGCAAGTTGCAAAAAAGACAGATCAATATCAATAACTTCTACATCGGTAAGGTCAATCCGACCGATAATGGCATCCGATTTTAAATCAAATAACAGCTCGTCGACCGTGCGCGATCCATTTAGATTAACGTCGTCAAAAACAAACTCCCCAATAATCAATTCACCTACGCTAAGGTCTTTGACTTGCCAATCGAACGGTAAAACTACGGCAGTCTCGCCGTCTTTGGAAACCCAGTCGGCTATGTCTAAGCGAGGCATTTGGCCAACAACCTTTAGCCCCACAAGCTCAAGCGCAGCTAATGGAGCAGCGGTGGAAATACCAATTCCACCAAAAATTTCACCGCTTAAAGGGTCACCAACTTCTTCTGGATTTATCTGCAACCACCCCTGAGTGGTTTTATACTGCCAGCCTATCTGTTGGCCTTCGGGCAAAAACTTTAAAACGAATTCGCTCTGCTCAGCCGCACCTTTATCCTTGCCAAATTCCGCCGGCAAATCTACGCTCATTCCTAAAAGATCCGTTTGCACGACCAAATTGGACACCTCGCCTTGCATAGACAGATTCAAGCGAGAGGAAAAATCTGTACTACCCTGCAATACAGTAGGGGCATCAAGACTCAGTAGTTGTAGAACTTTTTCGGCGTTAATCAGCCCCTCCACCTGAATATTCAACCATTGCTCTTCACTACTTGACGTGATCACAGCGGGGCGATCAAACATTGAAGCGTTCAATTCTCCGTGAAAGTGGTGAGGGAGCATAAAACTGGCAGGGCCGCTGATATCCTGCACCGCCAACTTATAGCCGGGCATATCTAATGAGACACCGGATACCTGCAAACTCAAATTCGCCACCAAATCCTTCGTCGACAGGCTAGGCACTGTGTCAGCAGATTCACTGTTAGTCGCAGCAGCACGCTGGGCTAACGGCACTTCCAAATGAGCAACTGTAGCAATTTCACCTTCGCCGATTACGCGCCAGTCGTCTTCGATAAAGCCCATTATTTCTTTAAGGGGAGTAGCACGGATAAAATCTAACGCCACCTGACCAGTCGGCGTTGCAGAGAAATCTACCGAAATAATACCGGTCTTGTCGATGTGAGCTTTCGCTTGAGTAAATTCGATTCCAAAAGATTCGCCCTCAATATCTTTTAGAACAGTTTCTAGGCCCAGTACTCGAAGGCGCCCTTGAGCATTTGAAATGCGCGGCCAGTCCTGCAAATAACTCACTTGAACGGAACTGAAATCACCGGATAACTCAAACCGTCGGTCGAACTTGCGCTCGGGTTTAATGTGGATTTGGCTTTGCAGGGCTAGTTCAACGTTATCGAAGCGGCCTTTTTCTGGCGCAGTTTTCAGCCATTTATATAACCCAGCACTCACTTTATAAGGCACATAACTTTGGGCGTCATCTAATTCGGCCACGTTTACTGTTACACGAGCAGCGACTCTTTGCTCGTACTTCGCCAGAGGTCTACTGGTTGCAAAGCCACCCGCTATTGTCGAGTCACCTCTCTGAGCGACAATATTCTCTCCGCGCAAAGCAATATATCCAGGTCGGATAATTAGCGACAATTCACCGGCTACGCTATCCAATTGCCATGCATCATAAAATAGATCTGGGAAAAACATGGTCACATTCTCACCATGCACTGACATACCAATATGCCCTGAGTCGCCCCAAACATTAGCGCTTGCGTTATTTAGCGCCGGCACTCCTCGATAGCCACGAAACTGGGCGCGTTCGAACTCGACGGCGTAACCAAACCCTAACTCGGAGTCGACAAATAGATGCAGGTCTTGTGCAGTCCCTGACGCTTGGAGCGCTACAAGCCATTCCGACAACACGTGTGTAGCATCCGCAGCATCTAAAAGGAAATTGCTGACACCACCAAAGTCCTGACTTGCTGACCAAATTTCTAGAGCAGGCCTAGATTTGGCGCCACCAAAGGACAAGTTATCGGCCTCAATATCCAAACGCAAAAGAAAGTCAGATAACGCTATAGCACTAGATGAATTGGCCAGCACAATTTGCGACAGGGCACCAACAAAGTGACTATCTAAGCTCTGCAGCTGCAAAACGAAATCTACAACCAACTCGTTGGATAGCAGAGTTGACTCGGATGCCACAATCCTAACAGTCGTTTGGCCACTCGTTCTATTGCCATTCAATATACTTAGGTAGCCATTGCTTAGCGACAGTAGTAACTCGCTATCTGCAACTAATCCCGCAGGGAGTATCAAACTACCACCGGCGAAATACTGCTCGGAATAAGTGTCTGGCAAAAGCGGATCGCTCTTATACAGGTAACCAATTGTTAATTGTTGGATGTCTGTACCCGCCAATCCTAAAATTATATGACCAAAGCGTTCATCGCCATGATTAGCTAAATCTAGACTTAAAGAATAGGTTTGAGACTCTGTCCCAATCGGCGTTAGATGAGCATGCACATCGCCTAATATACGAACGCCTTTTGTGACGATCTTTTCCAGGTCAAACGGCAGCTCAGTGTTACCTTGATCACGCAGCCGCCACCCCTCCAGCGTCTGATCTACGTATAGATCAAATCGATCCCATTTTAGCAATGCTGGGATCCAAGTTGCCTGCAGCAAGCTTTCAGTGAAGGCTACCTCAAATTCTAAAGCGTCAATACGACTGGCGCCAAATTCTAGCTTGTCAATTTCAATGACCGGATTAAGCCCATGCCAAGAAGCTGAAACACCTTCAACTTTTACGTTTAGTGGCGCAAGAGATGTATTAATTTCTGTAGCGAAGTAAGAGACAAAGTTTACGCCCACCCTCCCTAAGCTCTGCGCTACAGCTAGAATCAATACCAAACTAGTAACAAGAATGAGCACCGGACGAATCACAAAATTGTGCACAGAATTTCGCACCCCGGTGAAATTTGTTGATACAGGCGAACTCAACCCTAATACCTTTGAACGATGCATAAGATGCACACGATAACACCCGCCCCAACGATTGCTCGTGATTTCACTACTTGCAGTTGAGCCAAATTCATATAGATTTTAATGCTCTGTCTCACAGGACTAAGTGGGTGGAAAATCGAATATCAAAATTTCCTGAAACAAAGGCGGGATCGTTTTGAAATTTAATCGTGCAATTGAGCGTTGCAGAAACTTGGGCAAGAAACCTAGCATCCTCATCCAAAAACCGCTCAATGACTGTTGCAGGCGCCGTAACAAGACACTCGCTGGCACCTGTGCGTTTTTCATCGTTTAGCGCATGCCGCGCATAGATTTCTCGCAGTATTTCCATGCACGTTGATTCCGCAGACACGAAACTGCCCGTACCCGCGCACTTATCACAAGGCACGCAAACCGTTTGCTCTAAACTTTTGCGAGTGCGCTTTCGGCTCATTAGTACAAGGCCCAGTTGAGAAAAGTCGTCGCAAAAAGTTTTACATGGGTCTTGCTCTAAACCCTGTTGCAGCATCTCTAAAACCTGTTGGCGATGTTTTGATTCCAGCATATCTATAAAGTCGATCACAATTATACCGCCCAAATTACGCAGCCGAAGCTGTCTTGGAATACTTTGGGCGGCTTCTAAATTAGTTATAAAAACGGTCTCCTCTAAATCTGCACCGCTAACAAAACCGCTGGTGTTGACATCAATACTAACAAGGGCCGCAGTCTGTTCAATAACCAAGGAACCACCGCTCTGCAACCGTACCGTAGGTTCAAGCGCTCGAGCAATTTCGCCGTCAACGGCATACCGCTCAAAAATCGGCACGTCATCCTGATAAGAGAATAAGTGCGGTAAAAACTCCGGCGCATAAGTTTGCATGTACTCTTGAATGCGTAAAAACGTGGCATGGTCATCTACGGCAATACGTTGAGTTGTTTTGCCCACTAAGTCGCGAATCAAGCGATTTTGAATTGGCAACTCTGCATAGACTATATTCGGCGCCTTGATTTTTTTTGTATCGCGTTGAATGGTGGACCAAATGCGTTGTAGTAACTCAAAATCTTCAACTAACACCCTCTCTTCTGCACCGTCGCTGATTGTTCTAACGATAACACCCGTTTTGGCTGCCTCAACCAACGGCCTGAGCGAGCGATAAAGACGGGCTCTTTCGCTTTCGTCTTCAATCCGCCGGGATATTCCCACATGGTTTTCATAAGGCGTTAACACCAAAAATTTGGCTGCAATGGCAAGCCGAGTAGTCAGCCGTGGCCCTTTTGTACCCAGAGGGTCTTTAACCACCTGCACAAGAATGGTTTGTCCGTCATACAGAAGGCTACGAATATTTGGCTTCGCTTTGTTAGGCGCACCGTCAGCCAAACCATCGGCGGCTGTTATTAAGAAAGACTGTATATCTGAGACGTGAAGAAATCCGGGGCGCTCAAGTCCGACATCAATAAACGCGGCCTGCATTCCGGGAACAATGCGTACTACTTTGCCCAGATAGATATTGCCAGTAGCACTGTATCCGCTGGAACGTGCCATATGAATTTCTTGCAGCGCACCGCTAGCGATCAGTGCCACCCGAGTCTCAAAAGAATTGACGTTGATTAACAATTCTTCAGACATTTGTGCGCATTGCCCAAGTATCCAAGTCAAAACTGCGCAGCAAAATTTCTGTTTCATGCACAGGTAGCCCAACTATCGCTGTATAACTGCCCTCTATTTTTTCACAAAAAACAGCGCCCAGACCCTGAATACCATAGCCACCGGCTTTATCTTGCGGCTCACCTGATTGCCAGTAAGCCTGTGCTTCAGCTGGCGTAATTGAACGAAAAGAAACTTGGCTGGTAACAACCACAGATTCGCTGCGCGTGCCATCATAGAGAGCCACACCAGTGAGTACCTGGTGCGTTTGCGCAGAGAGACAACTTAACATCCACATGCCCTCGTCAGCGTTAGTTGGCTTACCCAACAGCTTGCCCTCATGCACAACTATGGTGTCTGCGCCCAATGAAACGGTGCCAGCTGACCATCCCGCTTTAGATTTACTCAGTGCCAGTCGGGCAACATAGGTATCAGGCGCTTCGCCGTGGATGGGGGTTTCATCAACTTCAGGGTGACTGACCAAAAAGTCCAGACCAATTTGCTTAAGCAATTCTGCTCGACGAGGAGAACTTGAGGAAAGCATGAGCCGCTTCGCCAAATAGCCGCTCACTAATTATTCCTTGTGCCTATGAAAATCAACAAAAATCGACTCAGAAAAGGCCAGAAAAGTGCACTGACAATAGCTGTTGTCAGCGGCAAAATATCCCAAGGTTGATCCGCAACAAAGTGCATGACAAGGGTTCTAAATACCTCTGCACAGAAGACTATTAGAAAAATCATCATTGATTTTTGCACCATTGATTGCATCTGATGACGTTGGTGAAAGCGCCAAACGAAGAACGTTATTGAAGCAAAGATTGCGCCGTTGACTCCAAAGGGTTCATTTAATAGGACATCTATGAAGAGACCAAAAACCCAGCTAAAAATTATGCCACGACGATAGGTGGTTTGATCGTCAGATTGCCCTGACGCGCCAAAGAGCAAGGCAAAGAGCAACCCTTTGCGGTACGGCAGCTGCTGCGCCCAAAAAAAGCAAATTAGCAGAATCCATTGGGGGCGCACATAACTAAGCCAGATTATAGGTTCGCCTGGCAGTCGAGCTACCGCCAAAATCAAACTCAGCAACACACTCAGAGATAGCACTATGGCTATGCCAGGAGAACTCATTGGGCAAGCGCCGGGGTTGATGTGAGATTGGCGACGCTCTCAACCAAAGCGTTATTGCCCTCAAGGTCGGGCATGATCACTAATACGTGACCCGTGCTGTTGAATTGCGCACTGGGCCTAACTTCCACCTGGGCATAGGTTAAGCCAGACCCGTTAGATACCGAGTACACTAGCCCCAAAGGATAACCGTCTGGAAATCTGCCACCAAAACCAGAGGTTTCAATTAGATCACCTATCACAATGTCTGTAGATATTGGCGCATTTTCTAAGAGCAACGTTTCTTCTTCACCGGTGCCGCCAGCTATTAAGCGAGTACCCGTACGATTGATGCGGACAGGCACTGCATGATCACGGTCAATTAACAAAAGCACTCGACTGGAATATATACCGACGCTGACTATTTGCCCAAATAGGCCCTGGGCGTCTACCACGCCCAATCCATCAACAATGCCGTCGGCGCTGCCCTTGTCAATGACAACTTGACGAGTGTAAGGGTTAGGCACCGAGCCAATAATTTCGGCGATCACCGCGTTACCCGGTAATTTTTTGCGCGAACCCAGCAATTCACGCAACCGATCATTTTCTGACTTCAATGCCTCGTAGCGTTGGACCTGCAGCGACTGCAGGGCCAACATTTTTTTCATCTGTATATTTTGCTCTTGCAATGATGATCGGTCAGAAGCCAAATCCTGGACATTATCCGTAGCTAAATAGGGCGTTTCTGCCAGATAGTAGACAAGGGATGCGGGGGTGGAAAGCATTGCGCGGGCTTGTTTCAGTGCCTGCTCAATCTTTACAGATGCAGAATTTTGAGTATCGAAAGATTGTTTCCAAAAAGCGTCTAGATAAATCAGCGCGAATGATAGCCCAAGCAGGCTTAGCAATATAAAGCCTGCACCGGACTGCTTCGCGAACAGAGTCTTAATTTTAGAGTTCCCTCATCTTACGGCTCCAGCAACTGCCTGCGCCTTCATCTCAGTAAATACCAATGGCTCGTCTAATCGAGGCATCGGGCTTACAAGACACCATTTGATTCTGCCCCCATTACCGCAGAGCATTTCAATATCCTGAACGTTACCAACTATTTGATAAATGGTATTTTTTTAGTTCGCTAAGATGTAGAGAGTAGGTCTGCGTTACCCGTTTCATCCATTAACTCCAATGCCTTACCGCCGCCGCGGGCAACACAAGTCAGAGGATCTTCGGCAATGATAACTGGAAGGCCAGTCTCTTCAGCAAGTAAAACATCTAAGTCTCTTAGCAGGGCACCGCCACCGGTCAGGACCATGCCTGTCTCAGCAATATCCGAGGCCAGTTCTGGCGGACATTGTTCCAACGCCCCCTTCACTGCCTGAACAATCATAGACAAGGGTTCTTGCAAGGATTCTAAAATTTCATTGCTGTTTAGAGTGAAGCTACGCGGAATACCTTCAGCCAAATTGCGTCCACGCACATCAATCTCTCTAATGTCTTTCTGCGGATACGCTGCGCCTACTTCTTGTTTAATTCTTTCTGCAGTTGCCTCACCAATCAAACTGCCTTGAGTGCGCCGCACAAATGAAACAATGGACTCATCAAAACGGTCGCCGCCGACGCGAACGGATTCAGAAAATACAACACCATTCAGCGATATGATAGCGATCTCAGTGGTACCGCCACCAATATCTACCACCATGGTGCCTACAGCTTCGTGCACTGGCAAACCTGCACCTATCGCTGCGGCCATCGGCTCTTCCACTAAACGCACATCCCGCGCCCCTGCTGAAAGAGCACTCTCGCGAATTGCACGTCGCTCCACTTCCGTAGACTTACACGGCACACAAATAAGCACTCTGGGGCTAGGTCGAATCCAAGAATTTTCGTGAACTTTGGTAATAAAGTACTTGAGCATTTTTTCTGTCACCAAGAAATCAGCAATAACACCGTCTTTCAACGGGCGAATTGCGGTGATATTTCCTGGCGTTCTACCCAACATGCGTTTGGCATCTATACCCACGGCAGCAACGGTTTTTTGGTTGCCGCTAATACGCAAAGCAACGACTGATGGTTCGTTCAATACAATGCCCTGATCGCGCACATAAATCAGAGTATTCGCGGTGCCTAAATCAATAGACAAATCGCGAGAAAATAGACCACGGAAATTCTTCAGCATTACGGCCCCAAGCTAGAGATAGTTAGCCCATCATGATAGGCATTACTAGGCACAAAAGCACGGAATCGGTGAACAAATACCGGGTTATTTTACGATCAAAAATGCCGCCCTAGAAAGGCTTAGGGTAGCTGACTCGCCAACTTTGAGCAAAAGTTCCAAAAACGAGACTGCAAAAAAGTTGTGCTTGGGGCATCAGCAGATTTTTCTGCCGGCGGAACTGGACCAAAATTGACGTAAATTTGCGCTCAATCGAGGCGTTGACCCGCGCATCATTGAGCAATACGGAATTGGCATTAACAACAATTCAGCATTTTTCTAGGTCCTGGTTTACAATAACGGTTGTTCCAATAATGACGCTCGCAACCCGCAGTGAATGAATCGAATATGACCGATCAAGACGACACAGAAATAAACATAACTCACCTCGCACGCTTAGGCAGGTTGGCAATACCCAAAGCCAGTCATGCAAGCACTGCAAAAGAATTAGAAAACATCATTGCCATGATTGATGCAATGCAGAGTGTGAATACAGATGGGATAGAGCCGCTCTCGCACCCATTAGATTCCGAACAGCTAATGCGCGCTGATGTGGTTTCAGAATCTGACTCGCGAGCAGCTTTTCAAAACAATGCCCCAAAAACTGAAGACGGCTACTACCTAGTGCCTCGGGTGGTGGATTAAATCGTGGGCATAGAAAAATTTACGTCCTTAAGAGACATGAGCGCTGGTTTAGAAGCCGGCGAATACACCAGCGTAGAACTGACTAACGCTCACTTAGACGATATTGAGCAAAGAAATTCGGCGAGCAATAGCTTTATTACGATAGCCCGCGAACATGCACTAGCGCAGGCAAAAGCGGCGGACGAGCAGAGAGCCAACGACGATGCCACACCGCTCACAGGCATTCCAATAGCGCACAAAGATATTTTTTGTACCGAAGGTCTTTTGACCACCTGCGGATCGAAAATGCTGAGTAATTTTCATGCACCCTACAATTCAACCATGGTTGAGCGACTCAATGCTGCTGGCATTGTCACTGTTGGTAAAACCAATATGGACGAATTTGCTATGGGTTCCTCCAATGAGAACAGCTTTTTTGGTCCAGTCACCAATCCATGGGATATCTCTCGGGTACCTGGTGGATCGTCCGGCGGTTCCGCAGCGGCAGTGGCTGATGGACTGGTTGCTTGTGCAACAGGCACAGACACTGGCGGATCTATTCGCCAACCAGCCGCGTTTTGCGGTATCACTGGTTTAAAACCAACCTACGGGCGAATTTCTCGTTACGGCATGATTGCCTTCGCTTCAAGCCTAGACCAAGCGGGCCCCATGACAAGAACGGCCGAAGACGCAGGCCTAATGTTGAGCTATATGTCTGGCTTTGACCCACGCGACTCAACAAGCGCTAACCGTGAAGACGACTGGTTAAAGACCATTGCACAGAACGGCATACCAAAGTTAGATCGACCGCTAACCATTGGGTTGCCGAAAGAGTATTTCGCCGATTTAGCCAATGCAGAAATCATCGAGGCTGCTCAAGCCGAGTTAGCAAAAAATGGTCATACGTTTAAGGAAGTCAGCCTGCCTCATACCCAAGCAGCCATACCAACCTACTATGTTTTGGCTTCAGCCGAGGCATCAACAAACTTGTCACGCTATGACGGCGTACGTTATGGACACCGCTGTGAAAATCCTACTTCATTACAAGATCTGTATGAGCGCTCACGAAGCGAAGGCTTTGGCGAGGAAGTTAAGCGCAGAATTTTGACCGGCACTTATACGCTTTCGGTCGGCTACTTCGATGCTTACTATATCAAGGCGCAGAAAATTCGCAGACTAATTTCTAACGACTTCAATAACGCCTTTGAAAAAGTGGATTTGCTAATGACCCCAACCAGCCCTACACCAGCATTTGGGCTCAACGAGCATGCCCAAGATCCTGTAGCCATGTATCAGCAAGACCTATACACCGTACCTACCAGTCTTGCCGGGTTGCCGGCTTTATCAATGCCCTGCGGGTTTGTAAATGGCCTACCTATTGGCATGCAACTTATCGGTCCGGCTTTTCGCGAAGATACAATTCTCTCGGTGGCTGCGCAGTTCCAACAGATTACGGATTGGCATAAACGTCATCCGGGAGAAACAGCGTGAATTGGGAAAGTGTCATCGGGCTAGAAATCCACGTTCAGCTAGCCACCAATAGTAAAATTTTTTCTGGCGCAAGCACGCGATATGGCGCTGAGCCTAACGCCCAGGCTTGCGCCGTAGACTTGGGTTTACCCGGAGTATTGCCAGTGCTTAATGAACGCGCCGTAGAGATGGCGATAAAGTTTGGCTTAGCCATTGGCGCTAAAATCAACTTGCATTCGGTTTTCGACAGAAAAAATTATTTTTATCCAGACCTTCCCAAGGGTTACCAGATCAGCCAATTCGAAACCCCCATTGTGGGAGAAGGCTCTATTGTAATTGCATTGGAAGACGGGCAAGAACGTACCATTGGGGTCACTCGAGCACACCTAGAAGAAGATGCAGGCAAATCTATTCATGATTTGTTTCTAGGACAAACGGGCATAGACCTAAACCGCACCGGTACCCCCCTTTTAGAAATTGTTTCTGACCCTGACTTCCGCACGTCAAAAGAGGCCTCTGCTTACTTCCGCCAGATGCACACCTTAGTGCGCTACCTACAAATCTGCGACGGTAACTTGGCCGAAGGCAGTATGCGCTGTGACGCGAACGTATCTGTTCGCCCTTATGGACAAGAGGCGTTCGGCGAGCGAACGGAAATCAAAAACATCAATTCCTTTCGGTTCGTAGAGCGCGCCATTGACTACGAAATTGGTCGGCAAATCGACGTGCTGGAAAGCGGCGGTATCATTGAGAGAGAAACGCGTCTATTCGATCCAGACAAGGATGAAACCCGTTCTATGCGCAGCAAGGAGTTCAGCGAGGACTATCGTTACTTCCCGGACCCAGACCTGCTGCCATTAACATTCAGTCAAGCCCTTGTAGATAAGATCGCCCTGACACTGCCAGAATTACCTGACGCAAAACGCATGCGGTATATAGAAGAATTGGGGCTTTCTGAACACGATGCTCGGGGCTTGAGTGGTGATTTGGATCGCTCTGAATATTTCGAAATAGTGGTTAATGGCTGCAAAAATGCGAAGCAAGCAACCAATTGGATCATGGGTGATCTGTCAGCCTACCTGAACAGGAATAATCTTGAGATCAGCGCAAGCCCTGTTTCAGCTGCACAATTAGCCGTACTCATTGCGCGCCTGGGCGATCAAACACTTTCCTCCAAAACCGCCAAGGCTTTGTTTGATGGGCTTTGGAATAAGGCCGATAGCAATCAGAATGTTGACGCTTTAATCGAAGAAATGAATCTAGCCCAAGTCAGCGATGATGGCGAACTGACAGGTATTATCGAAAAACTCATTAATGACAAACCTTCGCAATTTGAGGAGCTGCGCAACGGCAAAGAAAAAATGCTCGGATTTTTTGTCGGTCAGGTTATGAAAGTGACTCAGGGTAAAGCCAACCCTCAGCAGGTCAACGAGATCATCAAAGCCAAGCTATAGCGCGTCTACGCAATGACAAATGCTATGGCTGGCTTAATGACCTATAGAAATTGCTTTCAGCTTGTAGCACTTGGGAGAAACTCCGATGCTGCGCGAAGCACGTCTCTACGCGAAATTTGCCCCATTAGTACGCCGTGGTCCACCACCGGATACCGGCGTCTATGTTCCCTGATAAATTTTTCCGCAAGAGTAAATATATCGGTATCTGAGGTCACTGTTTCAACGTTAGCGCGCATAAAATCCGCGACAATGCCCACAGGCTCATTGTAGTAGCTGTCTTGCACAACCACCTGTATCAGATCCACTTCCGACACAATACCCACTAAAGAACCCTCATCATCAACTACCGGCGCGCCAGAAATACCGTGCTTTAGCAGCAAGTCCATTGCGTCAACAACGTTGGTAGTTAAAGCAAAGGTCACCAAGTTTGCCGACATACAGTCCTTCACTTTGAGTGATTTCATAGCAACTTTCTCCTAGCTAGTTCGCTTATCCAAAATATCTTACTCCGTGCGTTACGACTTGCGTTAAGACATGCGTGGTAGATACCTATGACCCGCCATATAACTCTATAGTTGAGTATAACTTCACTCTAAATCAATTCCTGCAACGCAAAGAGTTCAGCATTGTTACCACGCCGGGAAATAGATAGCGAATGGTGAGGGACCAATGCGCAAAAAGCCATTACCAACCGTATCTTAATTGAACTCTAGGTGGACTTTCAGCCAGCGGCGATTAGCTCCGTAAGCGTCTTACGTAAAGTGTACGAGAGGCTACTTTTTGGGATGGGCAAGCGGATGTATAAAATTTTGCATGCAATGGCCGAATACCGGCGAACTAGCCCAAAGCTAGTGCTCCAAAGGTCATCTTTGAGCCGCAATTCAAGCCAAAAACAGCAATGTAACAACCTACTGGCGAGAAGACGCGTATTTTAGATATGGCAGGCGTACTGAGCTGACCAAGAACGAACCCTGCGGTGCAGACCTTACATCCTCAGCGACTCTTCTCCAAGCCACCGAGCCCTATGCGCAATTTTCGCATAAACTGCGCGTCAAAAACTGGCTGTAAAGCTAGCCTTCTATGCCATGCAAAATTGCACGAATGCGCTTGGCATTAGCACCTAAGTCAGATTGTCCGACACGAGATACGCTGCGAATATCGACAATAGAGCCGCTTGCTGTTGCGCGAACGCGCACAACAACATCATCTTTGAAGCCAAACCAAAATGTTGTCGCGGTGGCCTCGATCATGCCTGCTGCGGTATCTTCATTAACAATCTCAAGACCCAAATCTTGTAGAACGATCATTGCTTGATTGAATAACACATTAGTTGGCTGCAAGCTAACCAGAGTTTTTACGTCAGGGTAAGCCGCCTGTTGCTGCTCGGCTAAGACTTCTGCGTCATAGGCCAGTGGGTTTGCGCCTTCCGCCTCTCGAATAGCGACCAACTTGTTAAAAACCGGCGGCTCGACGGTATCGGTGGAAATATTGTGGATTACTGGAACCGCTGAAACCGCCGCATACTGTGCGCCTAACTGAGCGAGGATCACTGCGCCCAATATTATGCCAATTAGGATACCCGAGCGATCTGCGCGCAAGCCTTGGCGCAAACATACCACTAAGGCGATAATGCCTAAAAACACAGCCATCACTGACAATACCGCACCGCCGGTTAAGAACATAAACCCGGTACCATATGGCCACAAGCCAATACGCACGCCTACTGCGCCAACGAGCACGCAACAGATAGCAACAACGCCGCCCACCAATATTGCTTTAGACCACCAACGGCGTTCATCAATCATCGATTCACTCATATTCAAATTCCTTAAAAAGCACATAAACCGCTGGGGTTTATGCATCTTTGTTATTGTTAAAAATGTAATGCAAAGTCGTCTACCGCTTTATTAGCTAATAGTTGCGCCACCATCAACGACAAAATTTTGTCCGGTAGTAAATGAACCAGCGGCAGAGGCCAAGTAAACCGCTGCCCCTGCAATCTCACGAGGCTCGCCAATACGCTTAAGTGGCTCACCAGCCGTGCGCACCTTCAAAACTTCCGGATCTTCCCACAGCGCTCTGGCAAAATCAGTACGTACCAACCCTGGAGATATGGCATTCACCCTAACATTATCGCGACCATACTCTGTCGCAAGGTTGCGTACCAGTTGCAGATCAGCTGCTTTAGATATGCAGTACGCGCCGAGCACTGGGCTACCACGCAAACCACCTATACTCGACACAATAATAATGGAGCCGTCTTTGCGCTCCTTCATTTCTGGTAGAACCATATTGACCAACCAATGGTTGGACTTAATGTTCACGCCTAAAATTTTGTCAAAGGCCTCATCTGGTAAATCTTGCATTGAACCGTAGTAAGGGTTCACCGCTGCGTTACAAATTAAGATATCAATTTTGCCCAGCTTCTCGCGTGTGGTATCTACCAACCGCTGTAACTCTTCTTTGCGGCTGATGTTGGCGGGTATGGCTACCGCGCCGCCGGTACTGTGGCTGACATCCCCAGCCAACTCAATATTAATGGCATTAGCAACTTCTTCGCAGATGTCAGCTTTACGACTGCTAATCACCACTTTAGCGCCATGACGCGCCATTTCTTCGGCGATAGCGCGCCCAATGCCTTTACTGGAACCGGTTATGAGAGCGACTTTATTTGAAAGGTCGAAAAGGTTGCTGGTCATGAGCGTGGCCTATATTTAATGGTGATTAGATTTAAGATGCGTGAGCAAAACAAAATACGTCAACAATTTCCACTTTTTTGCAGCCCTAATCCCCAGCTTAGATACGTTTTAGTTGATTTGCTTTATAGTGCCGCGCTTCGCGAACAAGTAATATTGTATGCTATGAACCTAACAAATCATTTCGATAGGAAAAAACCGTGACCGCACAATCTATGGAAGAGTTAGTATCTTTGGCTAAACGCCGAGGCTTTATTTTTCAATCCAGCGATATTTATGGCGGGCTGCAAGGAGTTTATGACTATGGCCCCTTGGGTGTAGAACTGAAAAACAACCTTAAAGCTGCCTGGTGGCGGGCTATGGTTTACGAGCGCGACGATATTGAAGGGTTAGACGCTGCAATTTTGACCAACCCAACTACGCTCAGACACTCAGGACACGAGGCTACTTTTACCGATCCTTTAGTTGATTGCCGAACCTGCAAAAGCCGTTGGCGCGCAGACCACTTGGAAGGCAATACTTGCCCTGGGTGTAATTCGGAAGATTTAACGGAACCAAGACCATTTAACTTAATGTTTAAGACCCAAGTTGGTCCTGTGCAGGATGATGAGGGCAATTTTGCCTATCTACGCCCAGAAACTGCCCAAGCGATTTTTACTAACTTTAAGAATGTAGTGGACTCAACCTCGCCTAAATTACCCTTTGGTATTGCGCAGATAGGTAAGGCTTTCCGTAACGAGATCACGCCACGTAACTTTATCTTTAGGGTAAGAGAGTTCGAGCAAATGGAACTCGAATTTTTCGTCATGGCTGGCGAAGACGAAGAATGGCACAAGACTTGGGTTGAAACGCGACTGGCTTGGTGGGCAGACCAAGGCGTAAATTCAGACAACTTAGAGCTATACCACGTGCCGGCCGATGAGTTGGCGCACTACAGTAAAGCCACGGTAGATGTGATGTACCGATTTCCACATGGCGTTGAGGAATTGGAAGGCATAGCCAACAGAACAGACTTCGACCTAGGTTCACACACTAAGAATCAAGGCGACTACGACATCACTTCGAAGGTGGCACCTAATACAAATTCCAACGCGAAGTTGGTGATGCAAGATCTGGAAAATAAACGCTGGCACATTCCTTATGTTATTGAGCCTTCAGCAGGTGTTGATCGTGGCGTGCTAGCGATCATGAACGAGGCCTACAAAGTGGAAACTCTAGAGAACGGCTCCGAGCGAACTGTCATGTCATTCAAGCCGCATTTGGCGCCTATCAAAGTCGCGATTTTACCCTTGAAGAGAAATCACGAAGGCATAGTCAACAAAGCGAAGGCCATTAAGAAAGATCTTATGAAACTTGGCCTTGGTCGAATATTTTATGAAGACACCGGCAATATTGGTAAAGGTTACCGACGTCACGACGAAGTCGGTACACCACTGTGCGTTACGGTAGATTTTCAGACCGTTGAAGAAGATGACACGGTGACCATTCGCAACCGCGATACCATGGCGCAAGAAAGGATTGCTGTTGCAGAACTGCCCGCTTACGTAGCGGCGTTCATGCAGGGCTAAAAGGTTAGCTTGTGGTCAAGGGCTCTAGAGCGGATTTACTCTAGAGCATTTCTCCTCTAGCGCAGTAGCGCGACATTTCTCCCAACCCACGCTCACACCCCGCGACGACTATTAAGTTCCTTCAGCGCACCTAATTTTAAGGACTTTCGGTATTGGAAGTTCTTCTGAGATTTTTGCTGTTCTTTCTGCAGCTTTCATAGCCAGCTTTCTTTTGCAGCTTTTTCTTTTATGAAGAGAAGGAGAGAAGCAAAGGGCACTTCGATTGCGCAAACAACTTAGCCTCTTTCGCTTCTTCCTAACGTCTTACTATTAGCTTTTGATATGGTGGGCCCACCAGGACTCGAACCTGGGACCAATGGATTCACATTCTCACTGCCTTTCAACAATGTGCGGACTATCTCACCTCCCTCGCCAGCTTATCACTAAATTTCTTAGTACTAAGCTGCGTTAGGGAGCGGGACGCTCTGGCCTGTTATTAAGAGCACTTGAATCCTTCTTTTTCACTTAACTTCTTTTCACTCAGCTTAAACGACACTTTAAAAATGTTTAAACCAAATTAGAGTTAAGTTAAAAAAGGTTTCAGCTCTCAGGTAGTCTCTGCACCTTCCGACAGTGTACTGTCGGCTTGGCTCAGGATTGCCGGCGCACCCCCATTTAAGGCTGGTTCGCTACGGTTTCCCTGAATTCATCCCGTTCATCCTGACCCTTTCGGTGTCAGGCGCACCTTTATTGATGAGTCCACTGCTCTAACCAACTGAGCTATAGGCCCCATATCAAATCGCTAACTTTTGTTTGCACGGCTTGCCGCCCAAACTGTCATCGCCTTTATACAATTATTGCATAACCTGCGACAACTTTGCTGTTTAGTGGTAATTAACCACCGCAGGATTTGCTTCCTTAATGCAAAAGTAATCTACGCCTAAACGTTGTTTCTACCTTTGCCACCTTCCACGCTTTCATCAAGAAAACTACGCAAGTGTTCTGACCGGCTAGGGTGGCGCAATTTGCGCAAAGCCTTAGCCTCAATCTGACGTATTCTTTCACGTGTTACATCAAATTGCTTACCCACCTCTTCAAGAGTGTGGTCGGTATTCATATCAATGCCAAAGCGCATACGCAGTACTTTCGCTTCGCGAGCAGTTAAACCACCCAACACATCCTTTGTCGCTTCTCTTAGCCCTTCGCCTGTAGCGAGGTCGATAGGAGAGCCAATTGTACTGTCTTCAATAAAGTCACCCAAGTGCGAATCTTCATCATCGCCAATTGGCGTTTCCATAGAGATAGGTTCTTTGGCAATTTTTAACACTCTGCGCACTTTGTCTTCGGGCATTTCCATACGCTCGCCGAGCTCTTCTGGCGTTGGCTCACGACCCATTTCTTGCAACATTTGCCGCGAAACGCGGTTCAATTTGTTAATGGTTTCTATCATGTGCACTGGAATACGAATGGTTCTGGCTTGGTCCGCAATTGAGCGCGTAATGGCCTGACGAATCCACCACGTAGCGTATGTTGAAAACTTATAGCCGCGACGGTATTCAAACTTATCAACCGCCTTCATTAAGCCAATATTACCTTCTTGAATCAGATCCAAGAACTGCAAACCACGGTTGGTGTATTTCTTCGCAATCGAAATAACCAAACGCAAGTTTGCTTCGACCATATCTTTTTTCGCTCTACGGGCTTTTGCCTCACCTAACGACATGCGCCGATTAATGTCCTTAATCTCAACAATGCTGAGTTCGGTGATCTTGCTCAGCGCCTTCATTTTTTTCTGTGAACGCTGAATATCTTCGCGTTGATTTTCAAGACCGGTGGCGTACTCCTTCTTGCTCTTGGAGATTTTATTGATCCAAGTCACACTGATTTCATTGCCCACATATTCCTTACGGAATACATCGCGAGGCACCCGCGCGCGGCGCACAACTGCATTTGTGATAACGCGTTCATGACGGCGCACAATGCCTTGCGCTTCACGAGCCATGGCGACCATGCGATCAAAGTGCCTGGGCACCAACTTAAAGCAGCAATAGGCTTCGGCTAACTTAACCATCTGGGCTTTAGATTCTTTGCTGTTAGCGCCTTTTTCTTCAATGATCTTCAGCGACTTATTGTACTGACGCTTAAGCAGAGAAAAACGCTTCTTTGCTTCAACGGGATCTGGCCCCTTATTTTCTTCCTCCTCTTCCTCAGCTACTACCGGAGTGCCGTCTGCATTAAGCGCAGGCGTGCCGTCTGCGTTTAGCACAGGCTCTGGTTTCTTTGGCTCTTGGCCAACTTGTGTAGCTGCAGGTACATTGTCTGTTGGGTCCAAATAACCTACCAACAGATCGGCAAGTTTTTCTTCTTTGGTTACGTCTGCATAGGTCTCAAGCAGATAACTAACGGTGCCAGGATAATAAGCGAGCGCAGTTAAAACATCTCTGATGCCTTCCTCAATACGCTTGGCAATAGCAATTTCACCTTCACGAGTGAGTAGCTCAACTGTACCCATTTCTCGCATATACATACGTACTGGATCTGTTGTACGACCTGCTTCGGTCTCTACCGCGGCAAGGGCCGCTGCAGCTTCCTCTGCAGCTAATTCATCTGCAGTATTTTCTTCGTTGGAAAGCAATTCATCCGCATCAGGCGCTGTTTCATAAACAGTTATACCCATATCATTAATCATGCGGATAATGTCTTCGATCTGCTCTGGATCAGAGATGTCATCGGGCAAGTGATCGTTAACTTCGCCGTAGGTTAAAAAGCCCTGCTCTTTACCTTTTTTAATAAGATCTTTTAGACGCGACTGCTGCTGTTCAGTGGAAATCTGATTACTCATAGTTGCTCATCTCTCGGATGTCATAGATCTGCAAAGATCTGTGTAGATACACGGGGCACTTCCGCCGGTTCATTCACCTCAATTGAACTGGCAGCAAACCACTTACATGGTCTAAGAAAAAGAACACCCTATTTAAAAACTCTATATAAATAGGAGCTAGGCTTTTCGTCTAAGAACTATGAATGAGAGGAGAAGAACAAGAAGTTGCGTGTCTGAGGGGCTTTATTTAACCGCCTCGCGTATACGCTGTTGGGCTGCTCTCGACGCTCTCACCTGAGTGGGTCTAAATACTGAGGTAGAATCTAGATTATACCGCCGAGGCATCTTTGGTGCCACCCTTTGCTGCAATCTTTGCGCATAGAACTGACGCGCTAAGCAGCCAGATAAACAATTAGGCGTCTGGCTTTATGACACTCGCGCGTGGGCATTAACCTTCGTCGAGCGCATTTGGTCGACGCACAAAACTGCGGAGGTCATTGATGTTGGGGTCATTTTGTTGTGCAAGCTGTGCCCGACGCTGGGCAGATTGATGAGTTTTCACAAGGTGAACTAGGCCTTCCATGAACTCTTTTTTCAGTGCAGCGCCAGCTAAAGCCGAAGGTTTCTTTGCTAAAACAATAACCGCTTCGTAGGAACTTTCATCAGGCCAGCGTGCAATAACTTCCTCCGCATCTGCACAAGGTTGCTCCTGTAGTAGCAGCATCAATGCGCCAAGTAGGCCAAGAGTAGCCACATGCGCTAACGCCTGGCTTTGCAGCTCGGCATCCAAGAAGCGCCAAAGACTGGGGCTTTTAACCAAGATCCCAGCAAGACGCTCGCTTAATGCGGCCTCGCCTCTTTTTGTTCGCCGCCGGGGCTTTGCAGCTCTGGGAGCACCACCGACTGGCGCCGCCATGCCGCTCATTTCACGCACACGCGCAACAACAAGATCCTTCAAAATGCCTTTTGACATTTTCTCAACATAGGGGCTTGCCACGCCCATGAATTTAGCTCGGCCATCCAGCGAGGTTAAATCTAAACCGTCGGCTAAGCGCTTTAAAAGAAATTCGATGCCAGGCGTCGCATTGTTAAGAAATCCGTCAAAGGACTCACGCCCTTGGGAGCGAATAAGTGAATCTGGGTCTTCGCCATTAGGTAGAAAGACAAATTTCAACTGGCGGTGTTCATTGAGAATAGGCAAGGCGCTTTCTAACGCTCGCCAAGCCGCTGAGCGCCCGGCTTTGTCGCCATCAAAGCAGCAAACAACCTCGTCCGAATATTTGTAGAGCTTTTGGAAATGCGCCTCACCGGTAGCGGTACCGAGGGTCGCAACGGCGTTCAGCACACCATTTTGAGCCAACGCCACAACGTCCATATAACCTTCAACCACAATCAGTCGCTGGATATTTCTTAACGCCTTGCGCGCCTCATACAACCCATATAATTCCTGACCCTTGAAAAACACCGGAGTTTCAGGCGAGTTCAAATACTTCGGCCCCTCTTCCTCGCCTAGTTTACGCCCACCAAAGCCAATAACCCGGCCCCGAGTATCGCGAATAGGAAACATAATGCGGTGCCGGAAGCGATCATAGACATTGCCCTTATCGTTTCTTATCGTCAAACCTGCAGTGAGCAATTTGGTCGCATCATGCGCGACAACACCCGATCCTTTGACTGGCTTGGCAAGTAACGCATCACTCAAGGTATGCCAACCTTCGGGCGCATAGCCGACGCCAAAATCTCGCGCCACTTCACCAGTCAGACCACGTTTTTTCAAATAGCCTACCGCGTCGGCAGAAGATCGTAACTGCGCTCGAAAAAAACGTTCGGCCCGCTCCAAAACTTGAAACAAACTATTGTCGACCTCAATCCGGGGTTTACCGTTTTCTTCACGCGGAACCTCTAAGCCCAAATCTTTTGCCAAAGCCTCCACCGCTTCAACAAACTCCATGCGCTCAAATTTCATAATAAAGGTCAGCGCGGTACCGCTTTCTTGACAGCCAAAGCAATGGAAAAATTGTTTGTCTGGACTCACCGAGAAGGAGGGGGATTTTTCGTCGTGAAACGGGCACAGGCCAGAGTAATTCTTGCCTGTCTTTTTCAAAGCCACACGCCCATCGATCACTTCGACAATGTCTGCGCGATCAATTAGATCATTAATGAAAGCTTGAGGTATTAGGCCAGCCACGTGATTTATGCGTCTATTAGTTAATATTCAAATATTAAAGCAGAGTATCACAGCTACGCAATTTGAGGAGTGTGCGAGGCGCAAATGATGGGTGACTCAAGGCAACGTTTAGTACCCAACTTTATCGGGCTCTCGACTCAGGAAACCAAACGCAACGAGCCAAACAGAACAAGCGAAGCTAGCCTTTAGAACTAAGCCAGCTTGGCTTTGACCAATGCGCTAGCCTTACCCATATCCACCCGACCTTCGCCCTGGGTTTTCAATAAAGCCATGACCTTACCCATATCTTGCATACCGGCCGCACCAGATTGCTCAATTAATGAAGCAACAAACGCTTCCAGCTCGGCGGACTCCATCTGGGCTGGCAGAAAACCTTCGATAATGGTTATCTCGTATGCTTCTACCTCGGCTAAGTCATCTCGACCAGCCTTCTTGAATTGGCTCAGCGCGTCTTGGCGCTGTTTCAGCATTTTGTGCAACACCGTCATAACGTCGTCGTCACTTACTTCACGACGTTCATCCACTTCAATACGTTTAACTTCAGAGTTGACCATTCTTAACGTTGCAACGCGCTCTTTGTCGCGTGCTCGCATAGCATCTTTAGTCGCTTGGGTCAGCGTAGCTTTTAACTCGGACTTTATTTCAGACATGCGAATTAACCCTTAAAATGGAGTGTGAGGGAATTTCAGGTAGGGCCGTGATTACCCATCGAATTGACGAGTCTAGCAACTAGAAGATGCTCGAGCTAGCAGGCTTTCCGCTTTGAGGCCCTGTAGCTTTTAACCTCTAGCGCTTGTGTCTAGTAAGAGCGCTCAAACTTGCGCGTTTCGCGCTGGAGCTTCTTAATATGACGCTTTACTGCTGCCGCAGCTTTACGCTTGCGTACTGCTGTAGGCTTCTCATAAAACTCGCGACGACGCACTTCTGAAAGTACACCGGCTTTTTCACATGAGCGCTTAAAGCGGCGTAATGCGATATCGAATGGTTCGTTCTCTTTGACTCTTACGTGAGGCATATCTTGTCTTGAAAGGTGATAAGGGAGAGGATGTTACACATTGCCCACTAAACCAGCAACCAACTTTACGCGGATTAGCCAATCTAACGCACTTTCTTGCGCTTTCTTTTGTATAAGGGGCATCCAAAGCGGGCAACAAGCGCGCACAGCCAAAGACAGGTGCTCAAATGCTCGAAGTAGGCAAACAGCTAATCTTCTATGCACCTATTGCGCACTTAACCTTGAAGGGAACCCCAATGGGCGTCAAGCAGGTCACTTTACTTATCCAATCATTGCTGCTGATGTCGTACGGACATACCGTACACTTGACTCACCTAATGAATTTTATCAGCGTCAACCGCTTTAGAGACAATCTAAAATTATTTATCGAACAGGTAGTCAATGACCATGCGCCGATAAAAGTGACTCGCCGTGCCGGTGAAGACTTTTTGGTTATGAGCGCAGACGACTGGAAGCGCGAACAAGAGACATTACATGTACTGCAATCCAGTTCTCTTATGCAGCAAATCGCAGATTCTCTTGGCACCCACAGTAAGGCTGCCGGGTACAAATCTATCGACGAGCAGCTAAATGAGATCACTGGTCTTTGAGGGCAACACATGGTCCACTTACGAAAAGATGCGGGAGCAGGACAAAAAACTGCATAGCGCTCTGTGCAAACTATTCAAAGAATTGCTTCGCGGTAACCCTAGTACTGGCCTTGGAAAACCTGAACAACTTAAGCACAGCCTCTCAGGATTGTGGTCAAAACGTATCTCGCAAAATGACCGGCTGATCTATCAATTTGATCAACAGTGTATTTATATTTTTGCCTTGGGCGGACACTACGACCAAACCTAGAACTCTACACCCTGGCGAGTACAGCCGTAGGGCCGTAGCCAAAGCCCAGCTAGCCCGACCGAAACTAAAACTGGCTGACGAAGCAAACGCCCGCTACTTAAAAAGACTCACCCCGCCCCTGCCTAAATGCGCAAAACTCCCTCCACGACAATAAATTCATCGCAATATCCACAGATATAAATAAACAGATTAGGTAACATAGCCCAATGCTAATTTTAGGTATTGAATCATCGTGCGACGAGACGGGCCTGGCCCTTTACGACACGGAAAAAGGTTTAATCAGTCAGGCCTTACACAGCCAAGTAGACTTGCACGCTGACTATGGTGGCGTGGTTCCTGAGCTGGCCTCGCGCGACCACGTGCGCAAAATAACGCCGCTCACCCGCCTGGTGTTAAACAAGGCCAACAAGTCATTATCTGACCTCGATGGCATTGCCTACACTGCAGGCCCCGGACTCATGGGTGCACTTTTGGTGGGTGCTTCTTTTGCCAAAAGTCTTGCTTGGTCCTTGAACATCCCATCTATCGGTGTGCATCATATGGAAGCCCATTTATTGGCGCCGCTCATTGACGGCAACAACTCCCCAGAATTGCCCTTCATGGCATTGCTCGTTTCCGGTGGACATACTCAATTAGTGCATGTGAAAGCGCTGGGCAACTATGAGATTTTAGGTGAGTCATTAGATGATGCTGCAGGCGAAGCCTTCGACAAAACCGCCAAGCTGCTAGGTCTGGGCTATCCCGGCGGTCCAAAAATCGCCGCCAAGGCAGAATTCGGTGACCCTAAAAGGTTCAAGTTTCCGCGCCCAATGACCGATCGGCCAGGTTTAGATTTCAGTTTCAGTGGCCTCAAAACATTTGCGCTAAATACTGTGCACAATAATTCACCATTAAATGAGCAGGACAAAGCCGATATCGCATTGGCATTTGAGCTTGCTGCAGTAGATACGCTGACCATTAAATGTAAGCGAGCCCTTAAGCACACTAAGGTGAAGCATTTAGTCATTGCCGGTGGCGTGAGTGCAAATACCCGACTTAGAGAAAAATTGTCCAGCAGCCTTAGCGCCGAAGTCATCTACGCGCCGCTAGAGCTTTGCACTGACAATGGCGCAATGATTGCCTACGCCGGCGCCTTGCGCCTGCAAGCCGGACAACGCGGCGACTTGGGCATAACTACCAAAGCGCGCTGGCCTATGGACCAGCTGGAACCCATCTAGATGGCCGTACGTAAAATGACCCAAACGATTCAAACTACCTCAGATGAAATTTTTGTTAATAACCTGCGTGTGCAGGCGATATTGGGTATTTACCCATTAGAACGAGAACAGCCTCAGGAAGTGGTTATAAATTTAGAAATTGAAACCGACTGCAGTAAAGCCGCAGCATCCAAAGACCTTACGGACAGTCTGGACTACGCAACCCTAGCCAACGCAGTGGCCGAGCTCACCATTAGCGGTAAGTACCTGCTCATTGAAACGTTAATAGAGGATATTGCCCACCACTGTTTACGGCAACCGCTAGTCCAAGGCGTCAGCGTTCAAGTAGAAAAACCTCAGGCTGTGTCACGAGCAGACTCCGTCGGCATCAAAATTTACCGCAGCAACTGAGCGCCAAGCCAAGCTGTGCGTTTCGCCGCCAACGCTTCTCCAAAAACCTTGCCCTGAAGGCCTACTTTTTCGTCAGAGGTCATCTCAACCGTTTTTAAACTTTCTGCAATAGGCACCAACTGTGCAATCAATACCTGTCTTTGTTTTAGATCCGGCAATAAATTCAATACCGCGAGCAAACGCTCTTGCGAGTGCAGCACCTGCAGAGACACCAAGCTGCTATAGAGTGATGCCACTGGCGTTTCACGAAAATGCGTAAGCGCCTGCAAGTGTTGACAACGATCCACGGCAAGCTGAATGTAACTATTCGGCACCCGTAGGCGCTCTGTTAATGCACGATAATTTTCTTCAGTTAAGGGTAGATGTGCAAAAGTCTCGGCCGGTGAGTCACCCAGGTTGCTACTTTGGGGCCAAATTCCCAACAACTCGGGCAGCCAGTCATGCAATCCACCGCAGTCGTTTAACACCTGAAAAAATCGCTTAGGATTACGCGCCGCAAGGGCTTTTGACATCTCTTGCCATACCCGCTCTGCTGATAATGTCTTCAATTCGCCGCTGGTAGACATGTCGCGCATCAGCGCCATAGTTTCTTCAGCAACGTCAAAATCTGTCAGCATGGCGGCAAATCTGGCCACACGGAATACTCGCAGAGGGTCCTCGGCGAAGGCAGGCGAAACGTGACGCAGAACCTTTGCGCGCAAATCTACTTGACCGTTGTAAGGGTCTATTAAGGTGCCATCTGACGCCTTTGCTATGGCATTGATTGTCAGATCACGTCGCAGCAAATCTTCTTCCAACGTGACTATCGGACTGGCATCAACTTGGAAGCCAGAGTGTCCTTGGCCACGCTTACGTTCGGTTCTAGCTAAGGCATATTCCTCTTTGCTTTCGGGATGCAAAAATACTGGAAAATCTCGACCAATCTGGACAAAACCCAAAGCGATGAGTTGCTCTGGCGTACTGCCAACCACAACCCAATCACGATCTCCTGGCGTACGTCCAAGAAGTTCATCTCGCACTGCACCACCAACTATATGACTCTGAATATTTTCCATAGCAAGAGTTTACAAGATAGCGGCAAGTTACGGCATATAGAAAATGGGCTTTTGGCAAGCGCGCAAACTAACAGGCTGGCTGGCGCGTAACCGCTCCAGTCTCCAAACAATAAGCGGTTAAGGACCGCCCCCAAACGCAACCCGTATCCAGTGCAATGTGCTTGGCAGAATGGGTTACGCCATTCAGTGAAGCCCAATGACCAAAAAGAATTGTTTCAGCTCTTTCTTGTCTTTCTCGCCCTTCTTGTCCCGGCGCTTGCTCAAACCACGGCATAAAGCCAACAGGTGTATTTTTTATGCCACCTTTTTCAGCAAAATTCATCGTACAAGCAGCGTCGACATAGCGCATACGCGTAAAGTAATTGGTGATAATTCGCAGGCGATCCATACCGCTTAATGACTCATCCCACTGAGGCGGCTGATTGCCGTACATTTTGGCAAAAAATTCCTCGTAACCTAGCTGGTCCAAGTCATTTGCTTGCAAGTTGGCTTGCACATCAGCTTGGCCTATAACAGCCTCCACTTCCGCCGCATACTTTAACGCTTGAGAGCTATTCCAAAATGCCGGGATACCTGCATGAACCATAATATGGCCGCTAGCATGGTGGATAAGCTTTTGCTTGCGCAGCCAATGACCAATCTCGTGAACATCTGGGGCCTGCAGTAAATCTTCAAAAGTGTCTTTAGCTCCAGCCTTATGACCGCCAAATAAAATCGCCAAAAAATGCAAATCATGGTTGCCCAATACTATTTTGCACTGGCTAGAAAGAGTCTTAACACGGCGTAATAACTGGAGGGATTGAGGGCCACGATTAATCAAATCCCCAACCAACCAAAGCTCATCAAGCGCAGAAAAGTTTAACTTTTCTAGCAGGCTATCGAACTCTCGAAGGCAGCCCTGAATGTCTCCTATTGCATAAGTTGCCATGTCACCTACTGCTAATGTAAGGCGTTGGGAACCAACAGCGAAAAGATGGGAATAGGCACATCCATTGTTTCACCATCGTCAGTTTGAAATTCGTAAGAGCCGTGCATAGAACCTACTGGAGTCTTGAGGATGGCACCGCTTGAGTAACGAAACCCTTCTCCAGGTTTCAACCAAGGTTGCTGGCCAATAACACCCGGCCCTTTAACTTCTTCTACTTCACCCTGACCATCGGTAATAACCCAGTGCCGATTGAGCAGCTGGCTGGCCTGCTGAGTATTATTTTTAATGGTGATGGTATAACCAAAAACAAAGCGCTGGGCTTCAGGATCTGATTGGTCTGCTAAATATTGGGACTCAACACTGACTTGAATATGCTTTTCCACAGAAACTTCCCAACCTATAATTGCATTAACTTATATTTTTTTCATCGGTCACGGCAAGAAAAAGCCGCGCCCGCACTTACACGCTATCAACCAGTCTTTAAGCTTCAGCTTTCCACCGGGTTAGCTGCCGTCCACTGAGCCAATTGAATGAACTGCTCGGTGGTTACATCGTCAGCACGTAAGCCTGGCTCAACTTCCACTGCGTCCCAATCAATTGCCAAATTTTTGAGTGCATTTGAGAGCCTTTTACGGCGCGCAGAAAAGGCCATTCTCAGCACCAGATCCAAGTTTTGCCGAGCAACCGGCAAATGTGCATTGGCAATAGGGGTGATACGAATTACAGAAGAATCTACTTTCGGCGGCGGTGTAAAACTCTCCGGGCCAACATCAAACAAGTAATCGACCCTTGCGGTGACTTGAATCATAACGCTGAGCCGACCCCACGCTTTGGTGCCGGGAATAGCACTTAACCGGCTGGCCATTTCCTTTTGCAACATAAAGTGCATATCGCCAATAGTGCCTGGGGCTGCCAGAACATGATCAATCAACTTAACGGTCAGAGGCGACGAAATGTTATATGGTAAGTTACCTACAACTCGCCAAGGCGGGCCATCAATCACACCGTCTCCGGCGAAAACTTCGTTCAGGTTTACCCTGAGAATGTCTTGATTTAGGACATTAATATTTGGGTAACGCTTGGGCAGTAGTGGCGCCAAATCGCGATCAATTTCAACCGCCAAGTAGTGCATACCTTCATCAGCATATAAATAATCTGTTAGCGCCCCCTGTCCAGGGCCAATTTCTAAAACTCTATCGCCAGTTTTAAGTCGGATGGCATCAGCCATACCTTGCAACACACCTTGATCATGCAAGAAGTGTTGTCCAAAGCGTTTACGAGGGCGCATTAATTTCCTTATTCGAAGTCAGCTCAGACGCCACCTCAAGGGCAGCCAAAAGACTGCCCATATCTGCTTTGCCCGACCCAGCTATATCTAAGGCGGTACCGTGATCTACCGAGGTTCGGATAAAAGGCAGGCCCAACGTAACGTTGACCGCTTCGCCAAACCCGGAATATTTCAAGACTGGTAAACCTTGATCATGGAACATGGACATTACAGCGTCTGCTTGTTTTAGATACTTTGGCGTAAACAGCGTATCTGCTGGTAACGGCCCAATAAGGTTAATACCTTGGTTACGCATGCGCTCACATACCGGTGTAATAACATCTATCTCTTCCGTCCCCAAATGCCCGCCTTCCCCTGCATGAGGGTTCAAACCAGCCACCAATATACGCGGCTGAGCTACAGCAAATTGCTGACGTAATGCGTTATTCAATATGTGTAACCGACGTTCCAAAAGAGGCTGTGTTAACGCGTTCGAGACTTGCGCCAAGGGTAAGTGAGTCGTTGCCAATGCAACGCGCATAGCTTTTGTCATTAACAACATGACAACATCATCTACACCGGCCTTTTCAGCGAGATATTCGGTATGCCCACTAAAGGCTATGCCTGCATCGTTAACCACTGACTTTTGCATTGGACCCGTCAGTATCGCGGAGAAGTCACCTCCCATACATCCGGCTATCGCCGCATCAAGTGCCGCCAACACCCCCGGTACATTTGCTGTATCTAACTTACCAGCAATTACCGCACGAGCTAAAGGCGTATGCAAAACAGTTATATGACCGGGCTGCACAGTAGGACTTTGTAGGTTTTCGTCTAGGCTCAATGGAAGATTTAGCTGCAGGGCGCGAGCAGCCAACATGTCTTTATCCGCTATCACTAACCACGGCACTTGGCGTTCGCACTGAGCAGCTTGAACAACCAAGTCTGGCCCTATACCCGCAGGCTCCCCAGGGGTGATAGCAATCATATTACGAGTGTGTGTCTTGGTGAAAATGCTACAGGCGCACTTCAACAAAGGCTTCGTCTCGGATCTCTTTCAACCACTCCTGACGCTCTTCTTCAAAACGTCGTCTGTGCAGCAAATCTACGGCCATGTTACGTCTGGCGTCTTCACTCATGTCTTCTTCGCGGCGACCTTCAACGGTAAGAATATGCCAGCCATACTGGCTTTCAAACGCCTCGCTAATGTCGCCAATAGCAGTCTCGTCCATGACCTGGGCAAAAATTCCAACAAACTGGTCTGGTGTGGCCCAACCCAAGTCGCCGCCATTGAGTGCACTGCCCGGGTCTTCTGAATACTCTTTTGCTAGCGTTGCAAAATCGCCACCCTCCACTAATTTCTCACGCACTTCGTTGGCAATAACCTCTGCTTCTTGTAGCGTGCGGATTTCTGAAGGCCGCAGCAAAATATGTCTGACCTTAGTTTGATCTAAGCGCTCGGTCCCTGCACCACGCTGCTCTAGCAGTTTAATGACATGGACCGTACTGCCACTAACAATGGGATCCGAAACGTCACCCAGCTGCATGTCTAAAACTGCCTCAGTAAATAACGTGGGCAACTCGCCGGCTTTACGCCAACCTAAGTCACCACCTTCCAAAGCTGAACTGGCAGAAGATCTCGCGATGGCTGTTTGGGCAAAATCTTCGCCACCACGCAAATCTGCAACCATGTCGTTGGCAGACTCAACGGCTTGCTTAACAATCTCTGACGATGCTTCATCGTCGAGACTAATCATGATATGTCCAACGCGATACTCGTCGGAAAATAGCTGCTTATAAAACGGTGAGTTCAGAAGCCCCTGAATGTCTTGATCGCTGATAGAAATACGACGATTAATCATAGCGCGCTGTAGTCGCGAGATGACCATTTCGGACCTTATGTCTTCACGGAACTGACGAAAGCTGTTGCCGTCCGCTGCCAACTGCACTTGAAAATCTTGCAGGGTCATATTGTTGTTCTGAGCAAATTGAGCCACCGCGCTGGTAAGCGTTTCATCATCTATGGTGACGCCTCTACGCTCGGCCTCTTGCTTTTGAATATTCTCAATAATCAGACGCTCCATGATTTGGCTAACCAGAATGTCGTTAGGCGGTGGCGCAACCCCATTGGCGGTCATTGACTTACGCACCGCCTGCAAGCGGTCGACCAACTCGCTCACCAGCACTACATCGTCATCAACAACGGCGACAATGGCTTCTAATTTTTCATAGGCGGCAAAAGTCATGCTTAGCGGAGCAATAGCAAGCATGCTCAATGAAAGAATTCCAATTACGTTGCGATAGTTCATTCTGCCCATCCGTTTATTTAATCATCTAATGAAATTCAACAATGGCTGCATAGCCAATTACTGATTTTGCCTAATTTTACTCAGCTACGCCCAGCTATGTTGCCGCTTTTTCCAACCCAAACCAAAAAAAAGCCCAAAGCTTGGCTGGCGCACTCGTTTCTCGCCACCCTTATAACGCTCATTGAGAAACGGGTCTATAGCCGCGAACACCGCGCTCCAAAATTCTATCAACTTTATTACCGAAGCCAGCTAAGCCTTTAAACACAACTTGCAGATATATGCTCCTGTCTTTACGTAAAAAGTCGTTACCCGCAAAGGCTGCCTGATTGCGCTGTTGAAACTGGCCGGTAAAGACCGGGTTATCTAAATATTGGCGCACCATGAGTCGTGCACGTAAGCAACAGTCGTCATATTCTAAACCCCCAAAGCCTTCAACAGTTCGATCGTCACTAACATCGTAATGCCAACGCGCCATAACACCTAGCTTTTGACTAATCGGCCAATAAAACGACAGCTCCGCTTGTTCAATGTCATATTGAGCACGTCGACGAAAGCCCACATTAAACAGGTGCTTATTATCGCCTCGGTAACGCACCGTTGCGCCTAGTTCTTGCCACTGACTTTGCTCGTAGTCCCAAACCTCATTAGCGATCACTTGCCAGTGCGGGCTTAAGTGTGCAGATATCTCTCCAGCAAGGGCAGATGATTCGGGCAGGCTATTGGCAAGCTGGTTATTAGCTATCAATACTCGAGGATCTGAGAATTGTTCAATTTGACCAAGACTGACGCTAAACAACTCGCGGCCATCTAGCGCCGACAAAAATCTTGAAGTAACGCCCAAAGTAATTTGATCAGCATCGCCAATTCTATCTAGGCCGACAAAGCGGTTGCCACGGAACAACTGAGCATAATCTAAAGCAATAGAGGTGGAGTCAAAAATGGGCAGCGCATCCTGATCTTCATAGCCTTGTCGTAAGTAATAAATGCGCGGCTCTAAAGTTTGCGTGCCCGTCAGGCCGGCAAAACTAAATTGCCGGTCAAAAAACAAACCTGCATCCACGCTTAAGTAAGCTACTTCACGGCTAGGGTCAATATCTGCAACAGTCCCAGCAAATACTGAATCTGCATAATCAAGCTGGTACTGACTGTACCTATAGCCTGCTTGCGCGGCCCAAAAACCCGCAGACTTATGCTGACCAACGCGCACACTGGGTTCAATGTGCAGACGACTTCCCTCAGCTGAGGTCAGCCCACTCAATCCTGTTGTATTGCGCTTAAAATCCGCCCATTGAGCATTCAGGCCAAATATTGCAATAGAGCTACCGATAGGCGATTGATAATTCAGTAGCAGTTGCGGCGCGCGCTCATAGCTTTCGGTGTTCAGCTCATCTAACCGCTGGAACCCTTGGCTCAAAAGACGCACCTGTAATTTGGGTGAAACGAAGGCCACTTCAGCAAGCCGCTGTAAATCAATGGGGTTACTTACGCCAAGATTAGAATCAATATCACGAAAATAGTCCCTATCGCTGACCCGAGAAAAATCTACGCGGGTTTGCACCTGACCAAATTGGCCAAAATGATCTACTGCTGCCAGCCAGCGATCTACCGGCGCAAAATTGCTCGGCAAGTTGGCAGCCCCGCCTTGTCGATTTTTCAAAGCCTGAAAAGTGCGCCGGTCAAATACACCGTTGTACAAATCGTCACGAGGCAATAGGGCTAAATCTATAGCGCTTTGCTGCCTTGGCGACAAATAGCGCAGCTCGCCCTCGAGCCCTACACCCCTTTGGGTCACCACCCGAGGCACTATGGTGGCATCCAAATTGGGCGCTAAGTTCAAGTAATAAGGTAGGGCCAAATCCAAACCGTCTTCGCTAGAATAACCAATTGCTGGCGTAAGCAGGCCCGCTTGCCGCTGATCGTTTACCGGCACGCGTAAATACGGCGCATAAAATACAGGCACCGATTTAATCTTGAGCACAGTGCCTTTAGTAGTGGCAAAGACGTCTCCATCTTTTATCTCTAGCGATTTTGCCGTTAACGACCAGCCATTATTATTGGGCTCGCAGCGAGTAAATTCGCCTTGCTTAAGCAGCATGCTGCCGTCGGCAGATTGGGACATGCTGGCACCCCGGCCACGCAAACCAACATCTGCAAGTAACATCTGCACGCCTTCTACTTCCACTGCGCCGGTTGCCGCAGTCAACTGGGCTCGGTCACCCTGAATAACCAGGTTCGGTTGGCTAATACGGACACCTTGGGGAAAAGATAGTCGCTGGCTGGGCAAGTCCATTTCTGCAAGGCTAGTAGCAAGTCTACGCTGGCCCAACGCTATACTGACGTTGCCCTCCAAGCGTAAATCACCACCTACTTGACCAGACAACTGATCCAAATTTGCGCGAAGAAACTCTTGGTCGCTGAATTTACCCGATTCACCTGAAGTGCCTGAGACAGCAGACGGCATGTCTAGCGCTGCAAGCTGATAGGCACCAGCACACTGATTGACTCCGAGAGCAGGTTCACCGGATGTTAATATCGATGGCACGTAGTACGCGGCGGCCAAATCGTTGAACAACGAAAAAGTTGTCGGCTGGGCCTGCGCTGGAACATCCGTATTAGTCTTAGCGCCAGTCGCAGATGCTGACCCATCGCAACTATTCACGGCTGTAGAATCACAAGCTTCAGCACCCGATATTTGGGCCTGCAGGCCGAGTGGACATATTGCGCTAGAGACCAGCAGAGCTATCAAGGTATATTTCATGTTGTACATGATAAAAGAATTGTCTCCCCGGTTATAATACTCACGTGAAAAACTCTAAAAAAACAATCCTAGCTTGGTGCAGAGAAGTCACAGGCGCTCAGATCAGCTTACTCTCACTCAGAGTAGAAGCCAGCCACAGAATTTTTTATCGCACTGTTGGTGATACACCGACCAGTTGGGTTGCCATGTCGAGCCCCCCTGAATTAGAAAATAACGACCAATTTCTTGCGCTGGCCGAACTATTCCACACCAATGGCCTTGGCGTGCCCCAGATCATCCATAAGGATTTGGCATTGGGGTACTTTCTAATGCAGGACCTTGGTAGCGCCCATTTAGAAGACCTTTACCCAACAACACCAGTAGCAACTGATCTGCAGGCAAATTCTACGGCGCATCCACTGGCTGAGGAAGCAGTGAAATCTGCCCTTGATACGTTGCAGCAGCTACAACCAATGCGCAGCGAGCTAATACCCAGCTACGACCAAGCGCGCATGGAAATGGAGTTTGATCTCTTTGGCGAGTGGTTTGTAGACAAGTTACTCGGCGCTCAGATCGCCCGCGAGCAACTTGAACTTTTAGCGACGGCAAAACAATTATTGGTTAACGCCATGTTAGAGCAGCCCCAGGCTTGCGTGCATCGCGACTACCACAGCCGTAATTTGCTTTATCAAAATAATCATTCAGGCCAACAGCCCAAGATAGGTATTGTAGATTTCCAAGATGCGCTTATTGGCCCGGCACTCTACGACCCCGCATCGTTGCTGCGCGATTGTTATTACACATTTTCAGAACAAGACATTGATACATTGCTTGGGCACTACGTAAACGCCAGTCCCTTGTTTGCGCAATACAATTACGATGCAACAAGCGACCACGCAAAAATTAAAACCTGGTTCGACTTCACCGCCATGCAACGACAGATAAAGGCAGTAGGCATATTCGCTCGTCTACATTTGCGTGACGGCAAGTCTAGCCACCTAGAACACATACCCACGGTAATGAAGCATCTAGCTGGTGTCGCAACCGGTTACAGCGAAACCCAAGATTTAGCGCAATTCTTCCAAAGTTTACAAGCGCCGATGAAAAACTGTCAGGCCTTGACGCACATATGAAAGCAATCATTTTGGCCGCAGGCCGAGGCGCTCGCCTAGCGCCACTCACTGACACCACACCAAAACCTTTGCTACCGATCAACGGTCAACCGCTGATAGTGCGCCAATTGCAGCAATTGCGCGCAGCAAACATCACTCATGTGATCATCAACCTTTATCACCTCGGAGATCTAATAGAGCACGCGCTGGGCAACGGCGAAAAGTTTGGCATGCAAATAGCCTATAGCCATGAACAGTCCTTATTAGAAACCGGCGGCGGCATTAAAAATGCACTGCCTCTTTTAGAAGAGGAGGAATTTATTGTGTGTAACGGCGACATCTATACCGACTTTGATTTCAGCAGCCTACCCAACAATTTGGCGCCCAACGATACTGCCCACCTTGTTTTAACGCCCACACCAAAGACTCGGGAGCGCGGCGATTTTGAATACAGCCAAGGGCGAGTGACTAAACGAGGCGACGACTTTGTTTACTGTGGCATCTCAATATTTTCTCGGCGCATATTTGCCAACAGCCCAGTAGGTGCCTTCTCAAGCCGTGACCTGATGTTCGAGGCCATTGAGCAAGGTCAATTGTCTGCTCAAATCCATCGCAGCCAGTGGTCAGATATAGGGACTCTAGGTGATTACCAGAAAGTTAACGGCAGCTAGCATAGTTGCTGCAAATTACTCTGAAAAAGTGAGGTAATCCGCCGCCGCTAAGTTAGAATTGCTTTTTACGCGACAAAGCGACTGTAAAACAACTATGAGTCATTGGATTTGCCCTTCTATTTTAGCCGCTGACTTCACTCGCTTAGGCGATGAAGTTCGCAATGTCTTAACCGCAGGCGCAGACACCATTCATTTTGACGTAATGGACAACCACTACGTACCCAATTTATCTATTGGGCCATTGGTGCTGAGTTCTTTGCGCAAAGCTGGCATAGACGCCTGCATAGACGTGCACCTAATGGTGAAACCGGTAGATAGGTTAGTGGAAGATTTTCTCAGCGCCGGAGCCGACTACATTACCGTGCACCCGGAATCTACCGAGCACCTGCATAAAACTTTATCAATGATCCACGAAAGTGGCGCCAAAGCAGGATTAGTATTTAACCCTGCAACGCCGATGGATGTGCTGGCAGAGGTTATCGACATTGTTGATTTGGTGCTCATCATGTCGGTAAACCCAGGCTTTGGAGGACAATCATTTATTCCCTCCAGCTTGAGCAAACTGGCCAACGCGCGCGAGCAAATTGACGCCAGTGGTCGCGCTATTCGCCTGCAAGTAGATGGCGGCATTAAGATCGAAAATATTGGCGCTGCAGCCAAAGCCGGAGCCGATACATTTGTTGCTGGAACGGCTATTTTTGGCGCTGAAGATTATGCGCAAACCATTACCGCCATGCGCGCTGAAATTACCGGAGCGACCGCTTAACTGCGTCAACTGCTCATGAAAACCCATTACGAAGCTTACCTTTTTGACCTCGACGGCACCTTGGTTGACTCTGCGCCTGACATTGGCGCTGCACTAAACTACAGCCTTCAACAGGCGTTTTTACCCGTCGTTTCTTTGAACTTAGTCCGTCATTGGATCGGGCATGGCTCACGAACGCTGGTGCGTCAGGCACTACTGCATCAGAAAATGCGGCCGGAAGATCGGCTAATAGACCAATTACTTGGACCATTTCTCAGCTATTACGTTGAGCATATTGCTGATCATAGCCAGCTGTATCCAAACACCATGGCAACGCTGCTAGAACTGAAGCAGCGCGGTGCGCGCCTGGCTATTGTCACCAACAAGCTCACCGAGCTCAGCCTGCCTTTGCTCACTGCATTAAACCTAAAGGCCCACTTTGATTTGATTGTTTGCGGCGATACAACAGCCAAACCCAAACCTGCGCCGGACCCAATTCAACACGTGCTCGATTTTTTCAAAGTGGCCCCTGAGCAAGCCCTGATGATTGGCGACTCGGACGCCGACATAGGTGCAGCCCGGGCGGCTCATGTCGATGTGGTGTGTTTGCGCGACGGCTACAACCACGGCGTAGACGTTGCCAGCTTGAACCCAGATAAGGTCGTAGACAGTATAAAAGAGTTGCTTTGACAAGCTCTGTTTTAGCGTTCTTTTTACTTTGCTCGCGTTTTTGGGGCTTTTTTTCAGTAATCGTCGGCTTTTTACTGCCAACAAGAACTCCAGCCTTCCAAAACGCCAATTTTGCGTGGTAGCCTTCTCCCCTGCACAAAACTTTTGGACGTGGCGATGCCGTGTTACGACATAAAAGACGGAAATAACGGAACCCCTCCGTTACAAGGGCGTTGGCGACGCTAACCCACTTATTGGCTGGCGCTATGCTCTTGCCCGTCTCTTTTTTGTCAAAATTTTATGTTGAAGGCTAACCATGAATACTACTTTACCTGTCTACAATCGTGTCCCTGTTGTTCACGAAACCCTAGCTGATCTCGATACACCGTTATCTGTTTATCTGAAACTTGCCAAAGGCCCTTACTCTTATCTTCTAGAGTCTGCCCAAGGCGGCGAGAAATGGGGGCGCTATTCCATCATCGGCCTGCCGGCGCGTACCATCATAAAAGTGCACGGCAACAAGATTGAAGTCATCACAGATAAAGAAGTCGTTGAGTCTGTTGAAAGCGATGACCCGTTAACGTTCATTGAGGCATTTCAAGCGCGCTTCAATGTGACAGAAACAGAAGGACTACCCAGATTCTTTGGCGGTTTAGTCGGTTACTTTGGCTACGATACCGTTCGCTATGTTGAAAAAAAGCTGGCCAATAGCACCCCTAAAGATACGCTGAACACGCCTGACATCGTTTTGATGGTCAGCGAAGAAGTTGTGGTATTCGATAACCTCAAAGGTCGAATGCAAATGATCAGCTTGGTAGATCCAGATGTCCCCAGCAGCATTGACGACATGCAGACCAAACTCAGCGCACGGGCGGAATCGCTGTCATTGCCGGTGACTGGCATCGAACACGGCAGCGCCAATCAGGTGATTGTAGAAAGCGACTTCGTCTCCGAGTTTGGCGAAGAAGCATTTAAGGCCGCCGTTGAGAAAATCCGTGAATACACCATGGACGGCGACATTATGCAGGTGGTCTTAGCCCAGCGTATGAGCATTCCGTTTCAGGCACCTTCTATCAACCTGTATCGCGCCCTTCGCAGCCTCAACCCTTCGCCTTATATGTACTTTATGGATTTGGACAACTTCGAAATAGTCAGCTCATCGCCAGAAATATTGGCGCGCTTGGAAGATGGCAAAGTCACAAATCGTCCGTTAGCTGGAACGCGTAGACGCGGCCACACAGAAGCCGAAGACTTGGCCCTTGAAGAAGAGCTAAAAAACGACCCCAAAGAAATTGCCGAGCACCTAATGCTCATCGACCTGGGTCGAAACGATGTCGGTCGAGTAGCGCAACCAGGCACTGTCACAGTCACCGAAAAATTTATGATCGAACGCTACTCCCACGTTATGCACATTTGTTCCAACGTGGAGGGCATGCTGAAGCCGGGTAAGAGCGCAATGGATGTGCTGCGAGCAACACTGCCCGTCGGCACTTTATCTGGTGCACCCAAGGTCAGAGCAATGGAGATTATTGACGAACTAGAGCCGGTTAAACGCGGCATCTACGGCGGCGCAGTAGGCTACCTGGCGTGGAATGGCAATATGGACACGGCTATCGCCATTCGCACCGCAGTAGTGAAAGACGGCAAACTCTATATAGAAGCTGGCGGCGGTATCGTCCACGACTCCATACCGCGCTTAGAATGGAAAGAAAGTCTGAATAAAGGCCGGGCGATATTTCGTGCGGCGGCAATGGCTGAAAATAAGCTCATCAACCCAGCCCCCTAATTGCCACCCTAAACCCCATACAGCTACTTCAACCAGCTACTCTGCAAAAGGGAGACCTAGCATGATTTTAATGATTGATAACTACGACTCTTTTACCTACAACATCGTGCAATATTTATTGGAACTTGGCGCTGAAGTTGAGGTTAGGCGCAATGACGAAATTACTATTACAGAAATAGAGACTATGGCCCCGGAGAAAATTGTAATCTCTCCCGGACCCTGTACACCCAACGAGGCAGGTATATCACTTGAAACGGTAGATCACTTTGCTGGCAAAATTCCTATCCTGGGCATCTGCCTTGGACATCAAAGTATAGGGCAAAGCTTTGGCGGCACCATTGGCCGCGCAGGCAGTGTTATGCATGGCAAAACCTCAGCAATACATCATAACGGCGAAGGCGTTTTTGCAGGTCTAAAGCAACCCTTTGAAGCCACCCGCTATCACTCTTTAGTAGTGGATAAAGCCACCTTGCCAAGCACGCTCGAAATTACAGCTTGGACAGAGAAAGACGGCGAGATGGACGAGATCATGGGTTTGCGACACCGTAAATTAGGTATTGAAGGTGTGCAGTTTCACCCAGAGTCTATTCTCACCGAGCACGGTTATGACCTGCTGAACAATTTCCTCAAAGGCTAAGAAAAAAAGGCAAGCTACCTACTATGGATATACCTACAGCACTCGAAAAAATTGTCGGAGGTCACAACCTTAGCCGAGACGATACTGCCAAAGTCTTCCACCAAATCATGTCAGGAGAGGCCACAGCTGGACAAATTGGTGCCATCCTAGCGGCGCTGCGCGTAAAGGGCGAGACCCCTGAAGAAATCGCCGGGGCAACTACGACTATGCGGGCACTTGCAAGCAAGGTGACAGTTAAAGCAGATCATTTGGTTGATACCTGTGGTACCGGCGGCAGCGGTACAAAGTTATTTAATATCTCAACGGCAGCGGCATTTGTGACTGCGGCAACCGGCGCCAGCGTGGCCAAACACGGCAACAGAAAAATGACCAGCTTCAGCGGCAGCGCTGATGTACTGGAGGCCGCAGGCGTAGATCTCAATTTAACCGTTGAACAAATTACTACCTGCATAGAAGAGGTCGGCATAGGTTTTATGTTTGCACCGGCCCATCATAGCGCCATGCGATTTGCCGGCCCCATTCGCCAAGAAATCGGCATTCGCACCATGATGAATGTATTGGGTCCCATGACCAATCCCGCTGGTGCAAAGAGACAAGTCATTGGTGTGTTTAGCCAAGACTGGCAATACAAGATGGCCCAGGTACTAAAGCTGCTGGGTTCGGAGCACGCTCTGATCGTGCATAGCCAAGGCCTAGATGAAATACGCCTAGATGCACCCACAAATGTTGTAGAACTAAAAGACGGTGTCATTAGCCAGTATGAAATTACCCCGCGGCAGTTTGGCTTTAGCCCGCGCAGCACCGCTGAACTGAGCGTGCTAGTAGCTACTTCTACAGAGTCAAGTTTGGCGCTGATCAAACAATCAATGACCGATGACACAAGCGCGGCTGCAGATATTGTCAGTCTCAATGCCGGCGCTTCCATTTATGCTTCAGGCGTGGCAACCAGTTTAGCCAACGGCATTGCAATGGCCCAAGATGCCATTTCAACAGGTCTGGCCAACGAGCGATTCAATGAGTTGATTCGCGTAACCAAAATGATGCAAAAGGCCTGATTGGTAAAGGCAGTTAGCGAACGCTAAATAGCCCTTAACCCAAGCTGAAACGCCTAACTCTCAATACCGACTAGAAAAAAGAAAATATCCTATGAGCAATATCCTCGAGCAGATTATCCAAACAAAACATGAGGAATTGGCAATTCGCAAAGCTCAATGTTCATTAGACGCACTTATTGAAATTGCCCAAGAGATCACGCCGAAAGGTGGGTTTATTGACGCGTTGCACAAGCGAGCCTTAGCAAAAAAACCAGGCGTGATTGCGGAGATCAAGAAAGCCTCACCAAGCAAAGGCGTGATAAGAGAAAATTTCGACCCCGCAGCTATTGCCAAGAGTTACGCAGAATACAACGCTACCTGCTTGTCAGTACTAACAGACGAACAATACTTTCACGGCTCAGATAACTATCTCAAAGCTGTCAGAGCCTGCATAGATTTACCCATCATCCGCAAGGATTTCACTGTAGACGCCTACCAAGTTTACGAAGCACGCGCACTGGGTGCAGACTGCATCTTGCTCATTGTCAGCGCCCTAGACCAGGAAAAGCTAAAAGCGCTTTATGAACTTGCAACAAACATAGGTCTAGACGTACTCATAGAAGTTCACGACGGCGAAGAACTAGATAGAGCATTACAATTAGCGCCCTCGCTTATTGGTATCAACAACCGTGACCTAAAGAATTTTACTACCAGCCTGAACACAACCATTGATTTGCTTAAAAAAATACCGGCAAATGTAACCGTAGTCACCGAAAGCGGTATTTCTACGGCAGCAGACGTGACATTAATGAACAGTAATGGAATTTACTGCTTCCTAGTTGGGGAGGCGTTTATGCGTGAAGAAAATCCAGGGCTCGCCTTGCAGAATTTGTTCTATGCATAAACATTAGGCATGGCAGCGGCTACTGGATCAGGCGTTTTTTCCCATCTACGGAAATTCTATTTGCTGATGAGAGTTCTTTGATGGCCCTACCCACCATCTCCCGAGAACAACCCACCAGACTACCAACCTCTTGGCGCGTGATGCGTACTTGCATGCCATTAGGGGGAGTAATTGCCGCCGGGCTACTGGCCAGATAATTCAATGCGTTTTCGACACGACCGGTAACATCGCCAAAAACTAAATCGTGGATTCTGTCGTCACTAAAGTTAAGTCGTTGGGCTAATTTAGTTGCCACCCTAACTAGGCATTCGGGATGACGTTGGCAAATACTTTGAAAATCTTTCACCGTTATCTTAGCTATCTTACATTCATCTCTAGTTTTGAATGTAGCCTTAAACTCGCTATTTTCAAGCAGCATAGGTACTTCGCCGACAAAGTCTCCGCGACCCAAATGATCGAGAACCAATTCGCGCCCATCAAGGCTGTAACGATATGCGGTGGGGGAGCCCTCCAAGAAGTAGCTAATGATATGAGCGATTTGGCCTTCTCTATAAACAACGCTTTTAGCGCGGATTTTTGTAAACGATGCTGTGCGTAAGAGCTCCGCTATAGCTGGCGCGCTGATATCGCCAAATACAGACAAACATGAAATATTAATGGGAGAGCCGGCAACCTTGGACAACACGGCAGTAATATCTAAAGTACCGCTGAGTTTTGAGCTGCTATTTTCCTGGAGCGACTTGAACTGGTTAACGGACTGGCCTAATTTTATCTCTTCACCACTGGCTTGCTGGGTTTTGCCTGAACCACTGGTATCGCGGACTTTCTCTTCGAAAACTGAAAAGCGTTAAGAAGAGCCTTGGCCATAATAGTGCCTCGCGCAAAGTCGTTAACTCGCCTCGGGCTCTTCGTATTACAGACAGCCAACTTTGATATCGATCTTTGTTGAGTATGAGTAGACATTTTTTGATCTGTTCCTATTACGGCAAAAAGACGGCTTGAGTACTAGATGCTAAGGACTGGTGCATGAAACACCAGGCGCCCGATAAGTGAAGGCTTTGGCGCCACAATCGGTTGTATTTCAGCTATGGTCGGGCACTTAGAGGCAACTAACTAATATGGATTGACGAGCTAATATATGCATTTGAGCGACAAAGCTAAGGATACTGACATTCCGTTTATAGCCATTTTCATTACCCACTAATTTTTTATTTGCAAAGAATCAAAGCAAATCCCCGAGTACAATATAGACACTGAAAATCTCATCAAGACCGCAAAAGAAGGATCTATTTCAATGCAGGTAAACGTAGAGTGGGCCGGAAATGTTCATTTTAAGGCTGGGAATAGTTCCGGCCATCAAGTACCCATGGACGGCCCAGAAGAAGCAGGGGGAGAAAATCTCGGCAGCCGACCCATGGAGCTAATACTCATGGGTCTAGGCGGCTGCACCGCTTACGACGTAGTAGATATTTTAAAGAAGAGCCGCCAACCCTTAGAGGATCTGAAGGTCAGCCTCAACGCCAAAAGAGCAGAAACCGTTCCCGCCGTTTTCCAGCAAATTGAAATTCACTTCACAGTTGTGGGTGAAGGCATTGATCCAAGCAAGGTACAGCGAGCCATAGATTTAACTGCAGAAAAGTATTGCTCAGCATCCATCATGCTTGAAAAAGGCGGCGTTGCAATTAGCCATTCATTTGAAATTGTCGCCAAGCTCTAGCATCGGCCTGACCTTAACGAGAACCTCACCACCTGCTTGTGGCGCCCGCCAAAGTGGCGGGGGCGAAGTGGCAGACACGAAAAATTAGATTCGATAAGTTGTATGGGTCATTGCTTTAGAAACCAAACTCATCACATTTTTTAGGGGCTGGGGAAATACGCTACCGCCTTGCTCCAGGGCATTGGCACCATGTCGAGACTCATCGGCGCGCATCTCTTCCAGAATCATACGACTTTTTCCGTCTTGCTCTGGCAGTGTCGCTAAGTGCTCTTCTAAATGCTTAACCACCTGATCTTCCGTTGCCTCAACAAACCCAAGACTAATACGATCACCCAATAACCCGGCACCCATACCTAGTGCAAATGAAGTACCGTAGAACAGTGGATCAAAAATACTGGGCCGAGCGTCTAGCTGATCTAAGCGCTGACGGCACCATGACAAATGGTCTTGCTCTTCTTCCGCTGCATGCAACAAAGATTCCTTGGCGCTCACCGTTTTAGCAGTCAGAGCTTGGCCCTCGTACAACGCTTGAGCACAAATTTCGCCCGCATGATTCACCCGCATCAAACCAGCAACATGCTTACGTTCTTCATCGGACAACTCAGGCTCTTGCTGGTCTGCTCCAGGATTAGGACGAGTACCAATGTGACCGCCTGTTAGAGTCTTCAAACTTCTATCAATGCCTCCAATGAGGTCATCAACAAATGAATTAGAATTACGCATATTAGTTACCTTTATAAAGCGGATTAACGACAACCCTTAGAGGCTGATCAATCATTGAGCAAAGATCTATCAATCACTGATCAGCGGCCTATTGCTCGGTGGCCAATGTCCTTGCGAAAATATCTGTTCCGCCAACCTATTAAATCGACTCTCTCGTAAGCTAGCGCCTGTGCCATTTCCACACTCTCGCCTAAACCTACAACGCAAAGCACGCGCCCGCCTGCTGTGACAACTTTACCATCAGCGTCTCGGGTACCGGCATGAAAAACTTTAGTGTCTAACAAATCTTTATCTAAGCCTGTAATTTCATCGCCGCCTGCATAATCTCCAGGATATCCGCCAGCAGCCATAACCACACCAAGCGCCATGCGCGGATCAAAATCTAACACTGCATCAGTAAGCGTGCCAGCCACCGCCGACATAAGGCACTGCAATAAATCTGCGCGCAAACGCATCATCACCGGCTGCGCCTCTGGATCACCAAAACGACAGTTAAACTCTACAACCTTAATCTGACCCTCAACATCAATCATCAAACCGGCATACAAGAAACCAACATAAGGTATACCGTCAGCGGCCATGCCTGCCAAGGTTGGTTTAATCACCTTCTCCATTGCCAGCTTATGAACATCGCTGGTGACCACCGGGGCAGGAGAATAAGCCCCCATACCGCCAGTATTGGGTCCACGATCACCATCGTCGCGGGCCTTGTGATCTTGGGAAGAAGCAAACGGCACAGCGGTTTCACCATCGCATAAGCAAATGAAACTAGCCTCTTCGCCCAGCAGAAATTCTTCAATAACCACTTTATGACCGGCTTCACCAAAAACGTTACCGCTGAGCATATCCTCGACCGCAGCAATCGCTTCTTCTTCATTTTGCGCCACAACCACACCTTTGCCCGCCGCTAGACCATCGGCTTTCACAACAATGGGCGCGCCATGCTCTTTAATGTATTTAGTTGCATCACCAACATCGGTAAACGAGGCGTAGGCGGCAGTAGGTATGTTATGCCGACGCATAAAATCTTTGCTAAAGGCTTTTGAACCTTCTAACTGCGCCGCCGCTTGAGTAGGACCAAAACAAGGCAGTCCGGCTGCAGTGAATTGATCTACAGCGCCTAACACCAGCGGCGCTTCCGGACCCACTACAGTGAAGTCAACTTGCTCTGTGCGAGCCAACGCCATCAAGCCTTGGATATCTGTAGCTGCAACATCTATATTGCGCACGCCCGCCTCCAAGTCAGAGCCGGCGTTACCCGGCGCGACTAACACTTCATCTACTCCAGCACTTTGTGCAAGCTTCCATGCCAAGGCATGTTCACGTCCACCGGAACCAATGACTAATACTTTCATCGTCTCACCCTTCTACCTATCAGCTACTTAATGGCTTACCGTCTAAAAAACTAGGGCTTTTAGTGTCTAAAATGTCTTATGCCCGTAAAGACCATAGCAATGCCGTGTTCGTCTGCGGCATCAATAACTTCTTGGTCGCGCATAGATCCACCTGGCTGAATTACTGCACTAATGCCGGCTGCTGCCGCAGCGTCTATGCCATCGCGGAATGGAAAAAATGCATCCGACGCCATCACCGAGCCAGGCACCACAAGGCCTTCTTCAGCTGCCTTCAGGCCTGCAATTTTGGCACTGATCACTCGACTCATTTGCCCTGCACCGACGCCAATAGTTTGTAAATCGCGAGCGTAAACAATGGCGTTCGACTTGGTAAACCAAGCAACTTTCCATGCAAAGTGCAGATCGAGCATCTGGGCTGCGGTAGGCTGAACTTTAGAAACCACGCGCAGCGCGTCTTCATCAAGGCACAGTTCATCGGCGCTTTGCACCAGTAACCCGCCTCCTACGCGCTTGAGCTCACGGCCACGCGGGCTGGCATCAAGTGGCCCACAAGATAGCAGGCGTACATTTTTCTTTTGCTTGGCAATCTCAATGGCATGTTCATCTACACTAGGCGCTATCACCACCTCAACAAATTGTTGTTGCAGAATAGGCGCTAGTACTTCGCCAGTTAAAGGACGATTGAATGCAATTATGCCGCCGAAAGCAGAAGTAGGATCCGTAGTAAAAGCCTTGTTATAAGCCTCCATCAAATCAGCACCAATACCTACACCGCATGGATTTGCATGTTTCACAATGACACAGGCAGGTTGGTCAAATACTTTCACGCACTCAAGTGCGGCATCTGTGTCGGCGACATTATTGTAGGAAAGCTCTTTCCCTTGTAGCTGTGTGTAGGACGCGATCTGGCCAGATTTAGCAGGATTCACCTCACGATAAAACGCCGCTTGTTGATGCGGATTTTCGCCATAACGCATGTTGTCCATCTTGTCGAAAGTGAGCGTCAGCGAATCTGGCAAAAGCTCCTCAGAACCAAGGTAACCGGCAACCGTCGCATCATATTGAGCAGTGTGCCGAAATGCTTTCACAGCAAAGCTGCGACACATAGCTGCATCAATAGTGTTGGCAGCCAAGTATTCACTGAGCTGAGCATAGTCCGCGGGATCAACCACTGTGAGTACGCTGGCATGATTTTTTGCAGCTGCGCGCACCATAGTCGGACCACCGATATCAATGTTCTCAATGGCCAATTCATCAGTGCAGTCGTCCTTGGCAATAGTCGCTGCAAACGGATAAAGATTAACCACAACCAAATCAATTGGACTAATATCGTTGTCGGCCATTACTTCTTCGTCAATACCACGGCGCCCCAAAATGCCTCCATGAATTTTGGGGTGCAATGTTTTTACACGACCGTCCATCATTTCGGGGAAACCTGTATGCGAGGCAACTTCAGTCACCGGGATACCGGCTTTTTGCAGCGCAGTGTACGTACCACCGGTTGAGAGAATCTCTACATCTGCCTTAACCAGGGCTTGGCCTAACTCTGCTAAACCACTTTTATCCGATACGCTAATCAGTGCCCTACGAATATGTAACGGCATTTATCTCTCCTTCCTATAAAGACAATAATTATCTCGGACTTTGTATGTCCAAATTTCCAATATGATTGAGTAACTTGCCTGCAAAAAAGCCAGGTCTCTAGGCAGCTGAGGTCATTTGACTATGATCTTCATTAACAACATGAGCGTTACTGACAAAGGCTAATGCACCAGTGCTTTGTAAACTCAGCCAAACCACTTGGGCGTCGGCGGAATCTAACGGCATGAATTCTCTGCAAAGATGTGACGCACCTAACCGGTTTAGATACGCTTCTATATGCTTACGAGCAATCCGCATACCTTGTTCTGCGCCATAAAATTCATGCATTAATTTGAGGTGGCGCAACATAATATTTAGTTGCTGCTGACGATCAGGCGGCGGCTTACCCGCCAACTCTGCAAAAATCCACGGCTGGCCAACTGCGCCTCGACCAATCATCACGCCATCGGCACCACTTATCTCTCGGGCTTTTTGCGCACTGGCTAAGCTGTCTATATCACCGTTAACTAGTAAGGGAATATTCAGTTTTTGTTTAGCTAACTGTATTTTCTCGTAGCTGGCCTGGCCTTTAAAACGGCAGGCGCGGCTGCGGCCGTGCATCACCACCAGGCGCGCACCCGCTTCTTGGGCCACACACGCGGCTAACACACCCGCCTCATCATCAATAGTCAGGCCGGTTCGCGTCTTAATAGTAACCGGTACATCTACAGCGCTAGCAACAAATTCAACAATGCGGCCAATATTATCAATGTCACCCAGCAGTGCAGAGCCAGCGGCTTTGCGACAAACTTTTTTAGCGGGGCAACCAAAGTTAATGTCTATGACTTCCACGCCTTCACCAACCAGGCGTTTGGCCGACTCGGCCATGACCCGCGGGTCGTGACCGGCAATTTGTACAGCATTAGGATTTACGCCAGGCACCAGGACACGCCGCAAACGGCTCTTACCGGTTTCCCATAGCTCAGCTTTTGAAGTCACCATTTCGCTGACCATATATCCAGCACCCAATTCCCAGGCCAAAGTGCGAAAAGGCACATCGGTAATACCCGCCATCGGCGCAAGCGCAAAAGGGCTGCGCAAGGACACAGCTGGGCTTAGTGAAATGGAATTTGCTGGCGTCACAACTGGCATTTTTCGACCTCGGTTTTGTAGACCGCAATGATAGCGCTGTCGAGGACAAATCTACAGTCACAAGTAAATTGAAAAGCTCAAAAAGAGAACAAACAAGGCGCCAAAAAAGGGGGCAACCAAGGCGCAGGAAGGGTATGAGTAAGCGCGCATAATAGCAGCAATAAAACGAGCAAAAAAAAGCCGACAAAATAATGCAGGCCCTATTTTGCAGCCGCCTCTACGTTCATGTGCGAACCCAGAAGCGCAGGCTGTCTACGTCTTCATTTCATAAAAGCACAGCTTATTGCCATCAGCGTCGCGCACGTAGGCACCATAGAAGATAGGCATCCGCTCACCGGGGGCACCTTCGTCGGTAGCACCCAACTCCATCGCCTTGGCATACAAGCGATCAACGCCAGCACGATCGCCACCCGGGATCGCAATCATGTTGCCGTTACCAGAGGAAGGCGCTTCTTCATTGTAGGGCACGCAAACGGCAATCATCGGCGCATCCATCGCGATGCCATAAAACTTAATGCGATCCATGCCAAACAACTGAGTGGCTCCCAGTTCAGCGAGTAAAGCACCGTAAAACTCGCAGGCGCTGCCCATATCACTCACACCAATAGTGGTATATCCAATCATTCCAAACTCCTAGTTAAGATTGCCTAAATCTTTTACAGCTAACCCACACCCACATGCAACCTGAATTGAAAACCAAGCCCACAAACCCGAGAGAAGCCCCCATCCTGACGGCACACGGTAAATATAGAAAAACGCACAACAAAGGAATTGATTCCCCACAAACCATGGTTCTAATAAAAAACCCCAACCAAACACGCCCACTGCTCTTCAATAATAGGCTCTTCAAATTGGATTCCTGAATAGGCCGCCATCACATCATCCGCCTGCTCAACCAGCACGCCAGACAAAACTAAACGCCCACCTGGCGAAAGCAAACCCACAAACTCGTCGGCTAAGCTTATCAATGGGGCAGCCAATATATTGGCTATAAGAACGTCGAAGGAAGCTTCAAATTTGGCGCGTTCCAACTCAGGCAACTGCTGCCACTGGGTTAATGACAAAGTCTCGACATTGGCTGCAATATTATTGAATTCAGCGTTTTCATTAGTCGCAAGCACAGCTTGATCATCGTGATCCACTGCCACCACCTCGGCGCCCAGCAGCGCAGCGCCAATAGCCAATATTCCAGAGCCACAGCCAAAATCCATTACTCGCTGTTGCGGCTTCAGGTGAGACGCTATCCACTCAAGACACATGTGCGTTGTGGGGTGACTGCCGCTACCAAATGCTAAGCCAGGCTCTAAATATAAATAAGTTTGGTCACTGCCCACGACGCTTGTTGCGGCAGCATCGCCCTCGAAAGACTTAGGCTGCAACCATAACCGGCCACCAAACTGAGCGTTGACCGCATGATTAAGCATGCGCAACTGCCAATCTTCTTCACCCACAAAATCTACTTCCAAACGCTGGTGAATATCTGCATCAATACTGGTTAGGGCATCGCGAAGCGCTGGAATATCAGTATCTAATGGAAACAGTGCCTTGAGCCGTATACTGCTCCACAGCGGAATAGCACCCGGATCTGGCTCCAACACCACCTCGTCAGCAAGACTCTCTAATGTCACAGCAGATGCGCCGGCTTGAAGCAGTAACTCCTCACTCATCGCCACGTTTACAGACGTCAAAGATAACGTTACTTGTAGCCAACTCACGAAAGTTTAAACAGCGCTGATCCAGTAGAGACGGCCTCACCGTTCGCCACACATATTTCAGTAACAATTCCTGCATGCACAGCGGTGATTTCATTCATCATTTTCATACTTTCAATAATACACAGCACCTCTCCAGCGTTAACCTGCTGGCCCAGTGAAACAAAAGGTCGGGCTTGCGGATTCGCCGCCTGATAAAAGACACCGGCCATTGGTGAAATCACACTCTGCGTAGGCACGGACTGCTTGGTCACAGATTGGGCGG
>CAUZON010000018.1:0-56680 GCA_963581445.1 Gammaproteobacteria bacterium
GTTGTGGGTGAGCAGTCTTATGTTCAAGTGGGCGAGGTGCAGATTGGTATGGCCGCGCCTTACAATCTTGCATGGTTAAATCTGCGCTACAGTGAGGCAGTGATCGCCGAGGTTGTACTGCTGGGAGATCGGCTTAACGGGTCCGATATGTTGCGTTTAGGCTTGGCTAATCAGAGCGTTAATGATGATCAAGTTCTCCAAACTGCCACTGCGATATGCGAGCGCTTTGCTGACTTCCCTAGGGGTGCGCCTGCAAAAATTAAGCAGGGTATGCGCGCGCGTTTAGGCCAGACAGCTGACGAATGGTTTGACCTGCACACCGCGGCAACAGCGGGCAAGCGTGTTAAACCGCAGTCAATGAAGTAGCGCAGCAGATTTTATCTAAACGCATAGGGCGATCTGAATATTCTGGGCGTGTATTGACTTCAAATGACTGACTGTAAACGATTGACTTTAAGAGGATGCGCAAAAGCGATTCTATCGGTTATGTACTGCCTCAACAGAACCTAGTGTGCCAGAGCCGTCAGGCATGGCGGCTGCGTCATATTGTTTGTTAAGATGATTGCATAACCAGATTTGCAAATCCTGCCACATAGATGAGATCTCCAGTTTTGCGGGGATCTTATCTACGGAGGGTAGTTTTAAAGTGACTGTTGGTATTTTTAAATCAACCCCAGAGTAGTTCCCCAAGGCGACGTTGCAAAAATTGGCGCCAGTGTAGATTTGGCCAAGGATCGCACCTTGTTGTGAATTCGCGGCCAGAATTTAGTCTTAAGAGGCTCTGAGCACGTTGCTGTGATCGCGGCGCAGCGTATCCCATTCCATTTTTAGCCAAGGCGTATAGTGGCCGGCATTGTCGACTAATGCTTTGGCCAGTTTGGCGGGGGAGACCCAGCGGCAAGCGCTGATTTCTTCGGTATTAAATACTGGTTCATCACTGGTTTGCGCCACATAAACAGAACATAGCTCGCGCTCGCTACCGGCCTCGCCAAATTTTGCTGAGTATTCAAACTTGTACACAAACTTCGCATCGACTGCGAGCCCCAGTTCTTGTTCGCTGCGACGTAGTACGGCATCAGCTATAGACTCTCCAGCCCTTGGGTGTGAGCAGCAGGAATTGGACCAATAGCCGCCCCATAAACGCTTATTCTTTGCGCGTTTTTGCAACAAAATTTGCCCTTTGCTGTTGAGGACGAAGAGAGAAAATGCTCTATGCAGTGTGCCCTCATCATTGTGGCAGGCGGCTTTATCAAGCTCGCCAATTGGCTGGTCTTCGCTGTCAACGAGGATGAGTAATTCTGCTTCGTCTGAAACGACTTCAGTTCTAGTTTCGATTTGTTCTGTCATGATTTTAATCAGTGAAGGTTTATTCGGCACACTATTGTTCAAATTTCTAGTGTAACGCTTACTTGCGCTTTCGCCTAAGATATCCGCCTCATTGGGAAGAGCTTTTAGCATGTGTCCCATTTTTGTAATTCATTCGAGTTTGAAATATGCCAGCTTCGCCAAAGCAAATGACCCTTAACCTGCCCGATGTTGATTTATGTGTATTTGAGTGGGGGGTGCCCGGCGGCCAGCAGGTGTTGCTGGTTCACGCTACCGGATTTCATGCGCGCTGCTGGGATCAAATTGTGGCTGGCCTGCCGGAAGATTGGCACATTTTTGCAGTGGATATGCGCGGACATGGGCGGTCAGGAAATGTGCCCCCTTACAAATGGCCCCAGTTCGGTAATGACCTACTCCATGTATGTGAAATGCTGGGTCTGAAGGACGCCATCGGTGTAGGGCACTCTATGGGGGGTCACTGTGTTGTGCATGCGTGCGGTCACCAGGCGAAACATTTCAAACACCTAGTGTTGGTTGATCCGGTTATTCTGTCTCCAGAGGCATTCAAGAACAGCACTCGGCATCAGTTTGACTCGGTGGATGATCATCCTGTAGCCCGTCGTCGCGGGCATTTTGCGACGGTTGCAGACATGCATGATCGCTACGCTGAGCGCGCACCCTACCTGACTTGGAAGCCTCAGGTGTTTGCTGATTATTGCGAACACGGCCTTATACCCGCTTCTTCAGGCGAAGGTTTAGAGCTGGCGTGTCCGCCTAAAGTAGAGGCGTCAGTTTATATGGCTGATTTTGACGAAAATTTATATTCTTTGATCCCAACAATTAAAATCCCAGTGGTTGTGCTGCGAGCGAAACCCAGAGATACCTCAAGCCAAGAGATGGATTTTTCAGCATCGCCTACTTGGCCAGAACTGGCGGACCAGTTTCAGCAGGGACAAGATGTTTTGTTGCCCGAGTTAACACACTTTATTGCGATGCAAGATCCTGGCTTGGTGGTGGATTTCATCAAAGCGGGTGCCGCTTTAAGTTAATTTGAGTGCGCCCCTACAGGCCATCTGCACGAGCTCAACGCTTTGGGCGCTTATGCCACGCATATAAATAAAAATAGTGCGATCGCCTCTGTATGCACGACAACTCAGGCTATGCTATATTTTTTTTCCTTTGGGAGAGGGAACGATGAAAATTAGTGTCGCAATGGCGTTTAATGAACACACGCCTGTTGGGTTCATTAAAGACGCCGTACAAATGGTGGAAGCCAAAGGCGTGCATGGCATTTGGGTGCCTGAGCATGTGTTGTTTTACCCAGACTATGCGTCTACCTACCCCTATGCAGAAGACGGTCGTATTCCCGGTAATCCGGAGGGGCTATTAGATCCCTTCACTGCACTGACCTTTATTGCCGCGCACACCGAGCGAGTGCGACTAGGCACCGGTATTTGTTTAGTACCTCAGCGGCAACCTGTGTATACGGCCAAAATGGTTGCTGACTTAGATTATCTGTCTGGTGGCCGGGTGGATTTTGGCGTGGGTATTGGTTGGCTAAAGGAAGAGTTCGACAGCTTGGGCATGGACTTTGCTACCAGAGCCTCTAGAACGGAAGAATATATTATGGTCATGCGCGCGCTGTGGTCTGAAGGCATTTCAGAGTTTTCGGGTAAAACCGTTGAGCTAGCGCCGTGTCACTTTAATCCTAAGCCCGTGCAAAAACCCTATCCACCGATTATTTTTGGTGGTGAGTCTGATCCTGCGTTAAGACGCGTCGCGCGTATTGGTGATGGTTGGTATGGGTATGATTTAACCCCTGAGGCGCTGGTAGAGCGCCTGCCAGGGTTGGATGCAGCTTTGGCTGCTAGCGGTCGCTCGCGGCGGGACATTCAGCTTATCGTCGGGCCAAATCGTCACCCGGTAAACCCAGAGACTATAGCGGCTTACGCCACAGCGGGTACTGATCAACTGGTAGTCCCGGTTTTTGCAGGATCTATAGAAAAACTCGCCGGTCGCTTAGATGTATTGATGTCTAATCAGACGTAGGGCGAGCATATTCGCCCTGTCTTGCTTCTAATGGTTTGATTTTCCCCAGAGCATTGCGTGGCAATACCCAGAGGTAATAGTCTAGGCTTCGTTTCATTTCTCAATTCATGGGACCGGACTATCATTATGACTGCGACACGCTTTTATTTGCCTCATCGAAAGATTTTTTTCACTTCAATTTTGGCTACGGTCGCCAAATCTCTGACGATCGCAGGAGTGCTCATCATGAGTTCTGTCACCGGCAACGCCCAAGTTAACCGCATAGATACCATCCGCCCAGATGCACCTAGCCTCGCTGCCTATGGCGACTACGACATTGGCGTGCGCACATTAACGTTTGTGGACGCTTCTCGCGTAGACGTGCTTAACACTCAGCGCGGTGCCGAGGCTGCGATCTATGAGCGTAGCTTAACAGTGGAAGTTTGGTATCCGTCGCTGCTCGCAACCGGTCAGTCCCGCGGTGGAGAATATAGAGCCATTACCCGCAACCCAGAGATCACAGCGACGCTTTCTGGTCAGGCTGTGCGCGATGGCGCCCCTGACAAAAGAGAAGGCGCGTTCCCGCTGGTTGTTATTTCTCACGGCTACCCGGGTAACCGTTATCTGCTGAGTCACCTGGGTGAGAATCTGGCGAGCAAGGGTTTTGTTGTGGTCTCTATTGATCATGCAGACAGTACCTATGACGACCTCCAGGCGTTCTCTAGCACGCTGTACAACCGTCCACTCGATCAGCGCTTCGTAATCGAGCGCATGGCTCAGTTGTCTATTGACGCAAGTAGCTTTCTTGCCGGCATGCTCGATGCGAACAATACGGGCGTTGTAGGTTATTCAATGGGCGGTTACGGACTGGTGAATAATCTCGGAGGTGGCTATAGCGACGCAATCGTTCCGTCCCTCATGGCGCCACCCAATGAGTTGCTAGCGCTGCATGCAGCGGCTAATCCGGAGTACAGAGATAACCTCGATTCGCGCATTAAAGCGGGCTTCGCCATTGCGCCATGGGGCATGGAACAAGGAGTCTGGCGCGAACAAGACTTAGCCGACATCGAGGTGCCAACGTTTTACCTCGCCGGCGACGCCGACACCGTTTCTGGCTATGAGAACGGGGTACGTGCAATCTATAAAGGGGCAGTTAACAGCGATCGCTATCTGCTCACTTATAAAAACGCGGGGCACAACGCAGGCGCCCCGAATCCGGTTCCGCGTGAAATACTCGATAGCGCAACGGGCGAAGGCGCAGATCACTACACAGATCCCGTATGGGATAACGTTCGCATGAACAACGTAATGGATCATTTCGCCACGGCTTATTTCACTTATCATCTAAAGGGTGATGCGTCGATGCTAGAGTTCTTAAACGTTTACCCCGACGGGGCAGAAGCGACTTATTCTGTGAAGGATGACGTGCCGGGTGAGGCGCATAACTATTGGCCCGGATTCGCAGAGGGTTCCGCTGTGGGTTTTAAGCTCGAGAAACTAGAGAGCGGCCAGCGCTAGGCGCGCCTGCTCTTAGACGAATTGGTTTACATCGGGAGGCGAATGAGAGGTTCAGACGAGCCTCCTTTAATACATTCGTGCTCCCATGGCGCCGTTTAAAGCTATTCCCGTAGCGCGCGTTGATACTCTTCAATGCGTTTTAGGTGACCATCTACGTTAGTTTCCCCAGCATTGTGGGTAGCCACGGCTAAGTGGGTACAGCCCATATTCTGCCATGCTTTGGCGTGTTTTACCCAACGGTCCGCATCGCCTCCCGCATACTGGGCCTGTGACTGTATGCCAAAACCATCAAAGCTCAGACCTGCCTCTTCACGTTGTGCCTTCATGTGGTCTAGACATGCTTGAGCTTTTTCATTTGCGCCCATTAACGGTATCCAGCCATCGCCTAGTCTAGCCGTACGATCAAGTAGTGCAGGCGCAGATCCACCAAACCAAACTGGAATTGGCTTGCTCGGACGTGGGTTGATGCTGGCCTTATCAATACGGTGATATTCGCCGGTGTAGTCTATTGAGTCCTCGCTCCACAGCTTGCGCATGACTTCCACTTGCTCTGCTTGACGACGCCCGCGATTGTTAAATGTCTCGTTAAGGCCGGTGTATTCCACTTGGTTCCAGCCCACGCCTACGCCTAGGCGGAACCGGTTGTTTGACAGCAATGCGACTTGCGCCGCTTGCTTGGCTACTAATACGGTTTGTCTTTGGGGCAGAATCATAACCGTGGTGATCATTTCCAGCTTTTCTGTCACAGCGGCGATAAAGGCGAAGGTGGTGAGAGGTTCGTGAAAGGCCACATCTTTGTCGTAGGGCCCACGAAAACCGCCTTCTCTGTCTGGATCTGCGCCTAACACATGGTCGTAAATCAGCAGGTGACTGATGCCCAATGCTTCTACACCTTGGGCGTATGCTTTGATCGCGCTGGGGTCCGTACCTATCTCATTGTGGGGAAATACAGCCCCGACTTGCATGCTTTTCAGATCCATCTGTCTCGTCCTCTCCTTTAAGGACTAAAAGGCTATCCTTTTCCTAATCAAGTTGACAGCATCCTGCGGCCAAAATAGGTACTATAAGCGCCGAATTTAAGCCATAGAATATCTATACATGTCTGAGTCATCTGATAGCGCCCAATTTTCCTTTGTTGAGATGGAACACGACATTCTCAAGTTTTGGGAAGATACCGGGGCATTTCAAAAATCCTTAAACAACACCAAGGGTAAGCAGCCGTATATTTTTTACGACGGGCCTCCGTTTGCTACCGGTTTGCCGCACCACGGTCACCTTGTCGCCAGTACGATAAAAGATATTGTGCCGCGTTACTGGACCATGAAAGGCCGCTACGTTATGCGACGTTTTGGTTGGGACTGTCATGGCTTGCCAATTGAACATGAGATTGATAAACAGCTGGGTTTGTCTGCGCAAGAGGCGGTAGAAAAGCTCGGTGTGGCAGGTTACAACGACGAGTGCCGTGGCATTGTGCAAAGATATGTAGGCGAGTGGCGTAACACCATTACGCGCATTGGCCGCTGGATTGATTTTGATAACGACTACAAGACCATGGACGTTTGGTACATGGAATCGCTGTGGTGGGTGTTCAAGCAACTTTGGGATAAAGGGCTTATCTACCAAGGCGTGAAGGTCATGCCTATTTCTACTGCGCTCGGTACGCCGCTGGCTAACTTCGAGGCTACGTCTAATTACCAGGATGTTCAGGATCCTGCGGTGACAGTATTGCTGAAGTTACTGGACGAAGACGCACACCTAGCTATTTGGACAACAACGCCATGGACGTTGCCGTCTAATCTGGCGGTTTGCGTAGGTGCAGATATTGAATATTCGCTGGTTGTTGACCCTGAGTCTGGAGAAAAGATTTATTTGGCCACAGAGCGCTTGTCTCACTACCAGGGCGACAGTGAATTTGAGGTTGTAAAAACCGTTACTGGCTCTGAGCTAGTGGGTATGAAATACGCGCCTATTTTCGATTACTTTAAAGATATGCAGGACCAAGGTGGTTTTGTTGTGGTCAGTGATGGCTATGTCAGTACAGAAAGTGGCACAGGACTTGTGCATCAGGCGCCGGCATTTGGTGAGGATGATAACCGTGTGCTCCGTGCCCATGGCATTGAGGCCTTTGTTTGTCCGGTGACCATTCACGGTGAGTTTACGGATGAAGTGCCGGAGTTTGCTGGGCAGCACGTTAAGGCTGCTGATAAAGAAATAATCAACAAGCTGAAGGCTCAGGGTGTGCTTTATCGCCAGGAAGTTATTCAGCACAGCTATCCTTATTGCTATCGTTCAGATACCCCTTTGATCTATAGAGCCATTCCATCTTGGTATGTGAAAGTTACCGCTATTAAAGACAAGTTGCTCAAGGCTAACGAGCAAATTAACTGGGTGCCGGGCCATATTAAGGACGGTCGTTTTGGTAACTGGTTGGAAGGTTCTATTGATTGGTCTATTTCGCGGAATCGCGTTTGGGGTACGCCGCTACCCGTGTGGATTAATGATGTTACGGAAAATGCCTTATGCATTGGTTCTATTGAAGAGCTAGAGCAATATTCTGGTGTCAAGGTAGATGACCTACACCGTGAGCATGTAGATGGCCTGACCTTCAGCATTGAAGGTGAGCAAGGCACTTACCGACGTATTGAAGAAGTTTTAGATTGTTGGTTTGAGTCGGGCTCAATGCCCTACGCACAATTACACTATCCGTTTGAAAATAAAGAAGTCTTTGAAGCTGGTTTCCCTGCGGAGTTTATTGCGGAAGGTCTAGATCAAACGCGCGGATGGTTCTATACCTTAACGGTATTAGCGGCTGCGCTGTATGATAAACCAGCGTTTAGAAACGTTATTGTTAACGGCATGGTAATGGCTGAAGACGGCAAAAAGATGTCTAAGAGCTTGCGTAACTACACACCGCCAGATGATTTGATGGAAGCGTACGGCGCAGATGCGTTGCGCTTGTATTGTATCAACTCTGGCCTGGTGCGGGGTGAAGAACAACGTTTTGCTGATGTCGGTGTAAGAGACATGGTGCGCCGTGCTTTGTTGCCCTGGTATAACGCATTTTCTTTCTTGCGTACTTACGCTGCCATTGATGGGTGGTCGCCAGATAAAGGCCTACATTTTGGCGATAACGTTTTAGATCAATGGGTGCAGTCGCGACTACAAACTTTGAAAAGCAATGTCGCCAAAGAAATGGAGGGCTATAAGCTCTACAACGTTGTGCCTCAGTTGTTTGCGTTCATTGAAGATTTGACCAACTGGTATATTCGTTTAAACCGTGGTCGTTTCTGGGGTGAGGAAATCACCGGCGACAAAATTGCCGCCTACAGCACGCTTTATGAAGTGTTGCTGGAGCTTGCTCAAGTGATGGCACCATTCACACCTTTTATTTCAGAACACTTATTCCAATCTCTCGAGCGTTTGGCTGGCCGTGCACCGAGCCCTGAGTCGGTACATTTGTGTGACTACCCGATGGCCGATGAGCAAAAAGTTAAGCCGGCGCTTGAGGTTGCAGTGGACCGCATGCAGCAGGTGATTTTACTGGGTCGACAAAAACGTGAAGAAGTTAAGATTGGGCTGCGCACGCCGTTGGCAAGTCTAACTATTATTAACCGTGATAAAGCATTGTTAGATGATATGCGCTTACTTGAGAGTTATGTTCGCGAAGAACTTAACGTTCAGGAAGTTCACTACTCTGCTAACGAGTCTGAATATATTGAGTTGCAGGCCAAAGCGAACTTTCCGTTGCTGGGAAAGCGCCTGGGTAAGCGTATGAAGACTTTCGCTGCGCAAATTAGTGCGCTCTCGCCTGACGATATATCAAGGCTGCAAAGTCAAGGTAGTATAAGCTTGGAGGCCAATGGCGATGCTGAAGTTTTTAGCGATGAAGAAATCCAAGTTCAACAACAAGCTAAGCCAGGTACTAACACCGTATCAAATAGTCAAATCAGTGTAGATTTAGATTGCTCTTTGACCCCACAGTTGGTCCGTGGCGGCTATGCGCGTGAAGTGGTTAACCGCATTCAGCGTGGCAGAAAAGACAGCGGCTTTGCAGTGACGGATCGCATTACGGTGATCTATTTTGCTGAAGGCGATTTGGCTCAGGCCATTGAAGAGCATCAAGATTATATTATGCGCGAAACATTGTGCCTAGATTTTCAAAAGGCTTGGGTGGCACAGCCTAACGTTGTCGAGATTGATGGCGCCGCAATGAGTTATGAGATGAAGCAAGTGAGCACCATTTGAATGGGTAATCTTGGATTGGGTGAGTGTCGGGTGAATATGACTGATAAAAGAACTGCGGAAGTAGTGTGAAATATACTTTTCAGCCAGCGCGGGCGGACAACTGTATCAATCATGTGGGCAGTTACCGCCGTCGACTTCCTGTCAGTATTGAACGTATGTACGAAAACACATTGGACTGGGCGCACTTACCCCACCTTCATGAAAGTAGTTTTGCTGAGATTCACTGTTTGCATTCTGGCGCATCGGGCTGGCGCGCCGAAGTAGGTAATGTCGGTTCTAATACTTCCTCTAATAGTGTTATCGAACTGAAGTTAGATCGACAGGCGCGCCGGTGGATTACTCGGAACTTAGAAGGATCCAACAAGGGTGCAGAAATTTGGACTCATGTGTTTGTGGAAGGCGAAAATATTCTGGATATTGTCGTCGACTTTTATGTTCCAGATGTTGCGCCTGAAGCGAAAGAGAAAGTAGGTCTAGCCTATGCCAAGGCCTATGAGCAGCTTTACGACGAAGACGTGTCGATGATGGTTGAGCGGCAGCAGCAAATAGATCGTCGTGTTGAATGGTTTGACCGGTCGGAGACTTTAACTTTAAGCTCCGCTAAAGAACTGCGATTGCCGGCGGTGGTGACTTTGTCTCAGCGTAACTTCGTTGTGAATCAGATTGAGGGTGAATGGATCGCCTATTCGGCTCAATGTCCTCACCAAATGGGACCGTTAATTGATTCGCCCATTGTGCAGGATGAAGTACGTTGCCCATGGCACGGCTTTACTTTTAATGTGCGTACCGGTGAGTGCACTAGTGGTGGAGTGTGCCGGCTCACAGAAGCCCCGTTGGTGGTTCATGAGGCAAACGACACCCTTGTCTTGAAATGGGCGGGTACTTAGCTAGCAAAGGCAGTTTACAGCGTGAATTACGCAGTTATGTAGAGGTCGAGTTAGCAAAAAGTTCTAAAGCTAGCCGCCCGCTATTAATCTCTCCATTCTTATCCTGCGCCTTCAGCAGCCTCAGTTGCCTTGATAGTCCCCTGGCTGCTTACTGAAGTAAGCGGCGATCGCAGTTTGTCTGTCTTCAGTTGCTGCGCTGAGTAAATTCTGGTCAGTGTCCATATGCATGATCGCGTGGTTCAGTGCGTTAGCAAGCTGATTGGTCGACTGCTTAATCATTTGTGCCGGAACTGGTGGCTTGTCCGCATAAAAGTCCGCCATTTTCTTTGCAGCACGCACAAGTTCATTGGTTTCAACTAATTCGTCCAATATGCCCCAGTCTAATAACTGCTCTGCATATAAGCGTTCGGCACCTACGACAAGTCTTTTTGCTCTAGCCGGCCCTACTAAGTTGAGAAGCAACGGCAAACTCTTCCACATCAAATTAATACCCAGATCAATTTCCGGGTACTGCATAAAGCAGTCGCTAGCACCCACTCTAAAATCGCATGCTGTCGTAACGCAGGCGCCACCGCCCATTGCGGCGCCATGCCAAGCTGCAATAGTTATTTGGTCTATCGCTAAAATGGCTTCTATGGCTCGTTCACCCATGCGTGCGCGCCTGCGCGCTTGTACTAGTGGTAATGGCGGATCTTGTTTAGGTTCAGTCAGGTCTGCGCCGGAGGAGAAATGATTGCCGTTACCATTGAAGATCACGACTCTGGTCTCGGCGTCATCGCGAAACCCAAGCGCCGCAGTTTCTATTTCTGCCAAGTGGTCGTGACTAAGCGCATTAGCTTTGTCCGGTCTGTTTAGGGTCACCCAGGTTACGAGGCCTTCTCGTAAAATTGTGATGTGCTGAAATACAGGGTTGCTGTGTTGAATATTTTCCATTTGGAGATACTAGCGGAAGTCAAAAGAAAGGCATAAAAAAAGCGGAGGACTTTGCGGTCCTCCGCTTTGCAAAGGGAGGCATCCGAAGAGGGGAGGGGAGAGGAGTATCGGATGCCTCACTAGCTTGGTAGATACTACTACCAACTGGTTAGTATGTTACCTAGGGTTACATAAAAGTGCAACCATAAGTAACGAATATATTTTGGGTTTGAAATGGAGCGATTTGTATAGCGGTATACATCGTTAAGTGTGTTGAAGAGCATTCGCTGGTAAACGGTAGAGCTTGGCTGGAAGCAGTTTGTGTGTAGTTAGTAACTTCGTCAAAAAATTTTTTGCCGAAAAAAAGCGGAGGACTTCGCAGTCCTCCGTTTTCGAAGGGGAGAGACACCCGAAGAAGGGAGGGGAGAGGAGTTTCGGGTGTCTCTACTAGTAGTTGGCAGTTACTGCTGACAACTGTTATAAAGGTTACTTAAGGTAACGTTTTTGCGCAATAACAAGTTTTGCAACACTTCGTTGTGTTTATGCAGTGGCATTTTTGCGATTATTCGACGAGATAGTTTTCTTGGAAGCTAATGAAATAGGCGTTTACTCATCATTGATTTGCCATCTCAACATCTTTGGGTTGTCATTCGAGCGAGGCACACGCTCCTCCGCAATGTAGCCGCGAAAAGGGCGTTATTGTCTATTTGGACTGCTTGTTTGGCTAGCTGTCGCTGGATTAAGGGTGTTTTGCGCGCTGGTTGGTCGTGGCTGGTGGGCGAACATACGCCAGTAGTAAGAGCGAAACTTTTTTCTAGCCAATAAAGAAGCGGAGGACTTTGCAGTCCTCCGCTCTGAATAGGGAGAGTCATCCGAAGAGGGGAGGGGGGAGGAATTCCGGATGTCTCTCTAAAATTCGGTTCGTATTGCCACCGAATGTGATGAAGGTTACGCGAGGTAACAAATAATGCAACTCAAAGTAACGCAACACGGCGTTGCGTAAATGCAGCACTCTAGCATTATGCGCGCTGCTCCAGCACACTAGGGGTCTAAGTGTGGGTTGGGGTCTAAGTTTTTGCCCCTAGTTCGGATTTTCTCTTGGGCCTAAAATAGAGCTTGCAGGCGAAAAGAACGCGCCCGCGGTAGCTAGGGTAATTATTTTTCAATGAGGTGTTCTTTTGGATTGGGATGACTACAAATATTTTACGGCCCTCTCTTCCACGCTCTCTGTCCGGGCAGCCGCAGATTCTTTGGGTGTAAATGCGTCCACTGTAAGCCGCAGGCTAGATTTATTTGAACGCCGGCTTGGCGTTAGTCTATTTACGCGCTCGTCAAGGGGGTTAGTGATTACCCCGGAAGGCGCTGAGGTGGTTGCGCGTGTTGAGTCAGTCGCCAAAGATCTTGGTGATATAGAAGGCCACTTGATTGGCCGCGATAAAAAATTATCTGGCGTCGTGCGAGTCATCATTCCTGAAGTGCTGGCATTAAGTTTATTGATACAAGAACTACCCCGGTTTCAAAAGAGTTACCCAGATATCGAATTGCATATATTGCCTAGCCACCAGGGCTTAGATGTTGGGCGCCGCGAAGCGGACATAACTATGCAGGTAACCAATAGCCCCGCCGAAACTTTAGTCGGTAGGGTTTTGGCGCCCACAGCTGTGGCGCCTTACGGCACAAAGTCGTTAATTGCCCGGCTGGAAAAAAGTAATGGTGCTCTAGATCATAGCAAGTTGCCTTGGGTAGACTGGCTGGGGGACAGTGAAATATCTCAAACCTGCAGAGATCTGCTAAAAACTCATGTGCCCGATATGCCAGTGAGTATCAGTACCCACAGTTTGTTGTTACACCTTGAGGCAGCGCGAAAGGGCCTAGGTCTGGCATTTCTTCCCTGCATTTTGGCCGAGTCAGACAAAACCTTGCAGCGCATAGAAACAATACAACCAGTGTTAGGGCCACCTATGTGGATGTTGGTGCACCCAGATTTACGTCACACTCTGCGCGTTACTGTTTTTATTGAGTTTGTGCGAGACGTGTTCTCGCGACGCAGCCATGAATTGCTAGGCTCCGGCATGGCAGATTTAACCAACGACTAAACTTCTTCAACACGCTTTGCCGCCATCTTAGTAATTTACCAGTTTAAGTGGTCGGCTAATTTATGCCTTTGAGTTGATAACTTTAAGCACACTTTTACTCCCCTGTGAGAACCTCCCAAGTTAATTGCTATTGAAGGCTCTCCATAATGATCAAAAACCATCTCGCTGACACATATATCAATTTGTTGAAATCTAGCTTAATAAATCTGACTTATGTTGAAACTGAAGCTAAGTTGCTCTTTACTTCCTTTGCGATGCTGAAAAAAAGTGAACTTAAATTTGATCAATTTTTGGCCCCAGCCAAGACATGAGCAATATTTTAGATGCATTACAGCGGGTAAAACAAAGTAGCGACACCATGAGTATGCAGGTGCGAACCCCGCAAGGAGACCTTAAACCTGTGAGTGGATTACGAAATATCACTGAGCTATCGCACACCATGATTGGCGAAAAACGGCTAAATAATATTCGCTTTGCCATGGAGACTTTACTTGATGAGGGCATCGGCGGAGATTTTGTAGAAACCGAAATTTGGCGAGGCGGCGCATGCATATTCATGCGGGGTATCTTGAAGGCTTACGATGTGCAGGATCGGACCGCTTGGGCTGCAGACTCTTTTGAGGGTGTTCCAGCGCCATCTATGGCTCAAGATGCGAACTTTGATATAAGCAAATCAGTTCTCCCTGTTTTGGCCGTGCCTATCGAGGAAGTCAAAGAACTGTTTCAACGCTATGGCTTATTGGATGACCAGATTGAGTTTTTGCAAGGTTGGTTTAAAGACACGCTTGGACAAGCCCCAATTGAGAAGATTGCGATGTTACGTTTGGACGGCGATTTGTACGAGTCGACGATGGACGAGCTTGCCCCACTTTACGATAAGGTCTAGACCGGTGGATTTGTGATAGTCGATGACTACGAGTCCTGCCCCCCCTGTAAAGCTGCGATAAGCGATTTTCGCAAGCAACATAATATTCAAGGCGCGTTAGTAGAAATTGATAGGCATAGTGTTTATTGGAGAAAAACTTAAGCCGAAAAATGTTATGAAATAGAGGCTCGTCTATGTCTAGATTGAAATGGAGGGCCTGCCTCATTAGCCAAAAAAAGCTATTCTTAGCCCTGCGTGTAGTCACTGACGAAGTTCTGTCCCTAAGTTTGTTTACATAAAAATAGTCGAGATTACAACAGCTTTAACTGACATCAAGCCAGATATTTTGCCCCGTTACTGACTGTCGCGGTGGGGTAACATATGCGTGTGGTCGTGACGCGGAAGTGGTGCGTGTGCGGCTGATTTTCTGCCTCTAACCTTCTAAACAAAAACCAAACTTAGGACCCTAAATGCCTTCTGATTCTGCCTCACTCTCTGCTACCTCCCAGAATTTTTTTTCCCAACGCCTCAGATTGCATTATGTTGAATGGGGTTCTAGAGATAACCCAACCATAGTGTTGGTTCACGGCATTCATGACCACTGTCGAACTTGGGACGATATGGTGGAACGCTTCAGAGATTATGCGGAGGATTATCATATTGTGGCACCAGATCTTCGCGGCCATGGTGACTCTGAATGGGTAAAGGGTTCTGGCTATCAGTATCTTGATTACGTTTACGATCTATATCAGCTAATAGACCAGAACGATTTTGGCCCAGTGGTATTGGTGGGGCACAGCCTTGGCGGTGCAATAGTGGCGCTGTTTGCCGGTGTTTATCCGGAGATGGTGTCTAAGCTAATTGTCATTGAAGGTATTGGCCTTTGGTCCCTTAGCAAGCCGCCGCAAACTGCAGTGGAAAAGATACGAGAATGGTCTGAGGCGACGCGCGCCCTCGCTGGCCGTACGCCTAAGCGTTATGAGAACCTCGAGCAGGCGTATCAGCGTATGCAGCACGCTAATCCACAGCTGTCTAAAGAGAAGGCCTTCCACTTAACCCTGCACGGTGCGATTCAGCAGGAAGATGGCAGATTTAGTTGGAAGTACGACAACTATACTTACAATTTCAGCGCTATGGGCCTGTCTACTGATGAGACCATTTCGCTTTGGCAAAACATTAGTTGTCCGGTACTGCTAATAAATGCATCCGAAGGTCTGGAATGGCGAACAGGGCAAAATGGTACGTTAGAACACTTTACGAATGTTCAACTTCTTGATGTCGGCGATGCCGGGCATTGGACCTATCATGATCAACCCGTGGTTGTATCGACCATGATGCAAGAGTTTATTGAAGGCACAGTGTTAGCTAACGGGTGAGCCTGCACTGATTTTGCGCTGAGTAGATTTATGCTGGCGCTAGGCCCCTTATTTGCCGCTCAGCTTGACCAGCGAGTTATTGGTTGAGTGAGAAGGGAGTTTTAGCTCTCACTCACTTGTTTAGTTTGGAGATATTCTAAAACCTCTTTTCTACCCCCTCGAAAAGCTACGCGTTCTGCTTTTTGACTCAGCTGAAAATCATACATTGGGTCGTAGTATTCAGTGAGAAGGTAGCTTATCCAACTTTCATGGCTACCTTGTCCTGTAAATGCCTGATTTAGACGGGTCTCCATTTCACTCAGCCTTAGTCCTCCCAGACGGCGTTTAATGCGCTGCAAAGCCGCTAGATAGTTCTGCTGAATCTGCTCAGGGGGTACGTCCATTGCCTCGGCCTCCAACAATGCATCGGTAACGTACTCTTTCTTAATGTGGGCCACTCGTTCATCAAGGCTGATCTCTACCAATGCGATAGAGGCAGTCTGCATGTGTTCGCTCCACACTTGGGGCAAACCAACACTGCCGATGGCTCTGCTCTCATCTTCCACCACAAGGTCAGTATATTTGTGGTTAAGATAGTCAATGGCTAAGCTATTTTCGAAGGTCACAGGCGTGGGTTGAGGCGTCAGCCGGCGACCGAATGCAGAACCTCTGTGGTTTGCACGCCCTTCAAGGTCAATACTATTAGCCAGCTGATTAATGATGACCGTTTTAGCGGAGCCGGTCCGTCCGCTTAGTAACCACCAGTTTTTTTTCGGGTGGTTCAAGACGTCAATACATACTTGTCGCAGTGCTTGGAATCCGCCGACAACCTTTTTCTGGGTTGCTCCGGCTTCTTCAAGCCAAGCTTGCGCAAGCGTAGACCTCTGACCGCCGCGCCAGCACATGATTTGGGCATGGGGATTATCGCCGCACGCTGCTAGCCATTTGGTTATGCGTTCGCTCTTGGTCGCACCGCTAACCAGTTTATGTCCTACACGGACCGCGGCTTCGTTACCCTGTTGCTTGTAGACTATTCCTATTCTGTGGCGTTCTTCGTCGGTCAGAATGGGTAGATTGATACTGTTGGGTATCTGGCCCAGTTTAAATTCTATGGGTGCGCGAACATCAATTAGCGGTGTCTGGTTTCGTACCAGATCTAAGTTTTCTGCTCTAGACATTTAAGGCGTTTGTTCGATTATTGCTTGGCCTGCCATAAATTTAGCAAGATGATCGTTGAGTATTTTGAGAATGTCTTCGCGATTCTGGGCAGATGCTGAGGCTATAGCCAGCTTTTGTAGTGAAACCGCTTTAGAAAAATCTCCATTAGCAGCGTAGGTGTTAGCCCAGGTATCTAGGTACTCAGGGTGGGTGCTGGCTTGGGGGTTTTTCTGCATAAGCGCATCCATAATTTTTTGTGCGTAGCGGCTGCGTTGCAGCGGTTTGTCTTGTGTGGATGCTAATGTCCAAGCCACCTCGTTAATCACGTCCGCGGCTTCGTGATGGCTGGCTTGAGCAACTCGAACAGCTTTTTTGTACCAAGAAACAGCCTGCCTAACGGACTTTTTGGAGCCAATTCCAAGGGCGTTGAGGTTACCCAAAGCAACCATTGCTTTGGCGTTGTCCTGCTCTGCCAGCTCAGTGAGTAAAGGCACCAACTGCTCATGGGGTTCTAGTTGATTGAAAGAGGTTAAAAACCGAGCGTAGTTTATGACCGCTGTGGGGTTTTTTAACTGGGCTGCCGCTGCAAAGTATTCGTTAGCTTTTGCCTCATCGCGCTCTAATAACTTTCCAGAAGCATTTTGGTAGGCAAGAAATAGGTAAGCTTTAGCGCTACCTAGGGCGCCTGCACGCTCCATAAGCTCTCTCCCCTCTGGAATATTGCGCTGCAGAGGCGGCTGGTTTGAGGTGCTCTCAATATAAAGCCGGCCTAACGTATACATGGACTCAACAGAACCTAAAGCAATTGCCTGTTGATGATTTTTTAAAGAGAGAAGGGTGAATTCTTCTGTAGTTGCTTTTGGCAGGTCCAATGGTGCATCTAAATTCCGACCTCTTTGTTCATTGTCTGTAACGTCAGCCAAATATCCATAGATTCTAGCCAACAGGGTATGAGCGAGCATGTTGCCATTGCGCGCTGACAGCTCCAGCCAGCCAATTGCGGAATCATAGCGTTGTTGCTTAGCGAGATACGTGCCAATAGATGCCTGAGCAGCTGAGTCTTCCTCCTCGGCAAAAAGGCGCAGTACAGGCCACGGACTGCCCGCATCTTCATCTGCGTTTAGTTGGCTTAATGGCTCAAGCAGATCGGATAAGTCAAACACACTGGTTGCTAGTGGGCTGTTCGAGTGTGCTCTGGTTAGGGTTAGCAAGCCTAACGGGTGGGCTTGAGTGGTTTGGTAAATTTCGCCAACTATTTTTTGCTTTTGCAGCATTGCGAAGATGGCTGCATCGTTCTTAGTCGTTATCCTGTAGGGCCGTTCTTGGCTACCTTTACCAGATTGCAGTAGGGCCGCGTATAGGTGATTGAGCTTATTGCCGTGAGTGATTATTCCCTCAGTGGTTTCAACGTGTTGGTAGAATTTTTTTAGCACGTAGTGGCCGGTCAAACTGCCTGGGCGTAGTTCAATAATTGCCGCGCCAATGGCTCCTAACCTTAGTGGCTGATCATTGAGTAGTTGTAGTGCTTGGCGCTCAAAAGCTAACACGGAAGGTAGTTTTTCGGCTAAATCAGCGTTCGCAAGAAAGTCACTGCGTTCAGTTATAGCCTCTTTGATCTCTGCTTTGGTGCTTGCTTTGATGTTAGCCGTGCCGGATGTCGGGCTAGATGAAGGCGCAGTGTTTTGGCAGCCCATAATCACTAGGGCGAGGGCGAGTATAAAATATTTCAACATGACGCCGTTATAACATTGTCTTGGCACTGAAGGAACACAGAAGGGACAATGAAGGAACAAAGATGGGCCTAGACTAAATAGGGCTAAACAAACCTGAATAAGACGCAATAAAGAAGAAGCAAAGAAGAAGTAAAATGCTGACAAAATCGCTGATGACCACTTTGCGCAGAATGAGAGCTCCTCAGTATAGTCAGGCGAAACTCATTGTGAGTTTAAGAGTGTGAGTTGAAGAGTATGAGTGGAAGAATATGAGCAAGACTTTATAAGTAGGATAATAGATGATTGTTAGTGATGCGAGTTGAGAGTTTTGGATCTCTCAGGCTACACTCGGGCTTCTATAGTTTAAAAGCGAGAAATCAGTTATGGCACTTGGCGCAAAATTAGAACTCCCCAGCCCTGATTTGGCTCTTTCAGGTCGAGATTTAAGCATCCCTGTACCTGACGGGCATTTTGTTCATGGTCAGCCCTTAGTGGGACCATTTCCCGCCCATTTAAAACAAGTTCAATTCGCTATGGGTTGTTTCTGGGGAGCGGAACGACGCATGTGGCAGATGCCAGGCGTGTTTACTACCGCGGTTGGCTATTCAGGTGGATATACGCCCAATCCGTCATATGAGGAAGTATGTAGTGGCGGTACAGGCCACACTGAAGCGGTTCTTGTTGTATATGACGAACATCAAGTGGCGTTTGAACAATTGTTGAAATTGTTCTGGGAGAGTCATAACCCAACCGAAGGCATGCGCCAGGGTAACGATACAGGGACGCAATATCGCTCCGCTATCTATACCTATGACGACGAGCAATTGGAGATAGCGCTGAATAGCAAAGCGCTTTTTCAGCAGGCTCTTATATCTGTGGGTTATGGAGAAATCACAACAGAGGTTAGCGCTGCTGAAGCATTTTACTACGCAGAGCACTACCACCAGCAGTACCTAGCCAAGGTGCCTAATGGATATTGTGGTTTAGCAGGAACCGGTGTTAGTTGTGACATCGCGCCGATAGCGACGATGGGTGCATAAGCCGAATTACTTATATCGTTAGATTTTGCGGTGGCTGTTAGCCCACCGTAGTCTTGGCCTTGCCACATCGGGTGCATATTTTCGTACTCACCAACCGACCTTGTTTTACATCAAACTGCTTTTTCTCATCGTTCTGCCATTTATGAAAACCACTGGAGCAGAGTGTTTTGCCCTTGGCCTTGTCCTGCGCTTTGGCTTTACGAAATTGACTGATGTCGGTTGGTTGGGTCATTGACCTAGTTTACTGTAAGAGACCCCCGTTTTTACGTCTATTTTCCCTTATGTTGGCGCTCTTGGGTTGGTTATGGGCGCTACACTGAACATCTTGGTGACCGTTGTCAGGATAAATTTGGAGGCGTCATGTCAGCTACGTCGGAAAGAACTCGGGTGCGCAGAAATGCGCTTCGAGCGGAATACGATCAACAGGCCATTTTAGAAGCTCTGCAGTCGTATAGTCTATGCACTGTGGCTTATGTGGTTGCTGGTCAGGTCGCGCCCAGAATTATTCCTCAGCTGTATTTTGTTAAAGATAATTTTCTTTATCTTCATGGAAACTGCCAAAGCGCACTGTTAAACCACCTGCTCGATGGGGGTGAAGTGGCCGTGTCCGTCTTACTCGTTGACGGCATTGTGGTGGCACGCAGTGGTTTCCACTGCTCAATGAATTACCGCTCAGTGAGTCTTTTCGGTGCTGGGCAGTCGGTTGAAGGCGGGGCGAAGGCTTAAGCCTTGGATCTATTTGTGGAGGCTTTAATACCCGGTCATAACGAATATGCCTGACCGCCCACCAGTGCCGAAAACGCCGCCACGTCGGTAGTGCGTATTCCTCTGGGTGAAATGTCGGAAAAAATGCGCGTTGGCGACCCCGGTGATACTACAGAAGATTTGGCGCGAGACACTTTGGCAGGTACCATCTCCGCCGGTTATTTAACGGGCGAACCTGTGCCCAGCAAAGACCGTAAAGAAAGCATCTTGGTTCCCGATTATATTAAGAATGTGGAATTCGGCGGTTAGGCGCTTCTGCTCCGTCAATTTATTACATAAGGTCAGTAGCAGTGTTTGGAAAAATTTTATTTGTTGTTTTGTCACGAGGTGAGTTTTGAGTCGGGTTGGTGTTGGCGTAGATTTTGGTACCAGCAATTCTGCTGCGGCTATTTTTGATGGTGAGACCGTGCGCCTTGTGCAACTGGAGACCCATGACTCAATTGTGCCTTCTGCAACCTATATCGACCGTGCGCTCACCGCAAAAACCGGTCAGCTGGCCGTGGAGCAGTATATCGCCGATAACACGGGCAGAACGGTAGAGCTGATTCCTGAGGTAGTGGGCGAAACCAGCCAGTTTGTCGACGAAGGCGGCGGGGAGGAAATTTCCGAAGTACAAACCTCTACGCAAAAAATCTACGGCGCGCCGGTGACTGACAGCAGTCTGCAAGGTCGTTTGTTTCGCGGCACGAAGCGCTTATTGGGCGATGAGGAAGTCCGCCGGCTAATGGTATTTGACCATCCGTTTAGGTTGGTAGCGCTCATCACACCGCTGCTGCTGCGTATTCGCAAGTCTATTGAGGCCGATATTGGCGGTTTTGCTAACGCGCACCTCGGCCATCCGGTGAATTTTGAAGGCAGGGATAAATTTTCTAATCAGCTGGCCATGAGTCGTCTTGGCGAAGCTTTCGGGTATGCTGGCGTTACCCAACGTAGTTTTTATCCCGAGCCAATCGCCGCAAGCGTGAGCTTTTTGCATGCCAACCCTGATGCTCAGGGCGAAACAGTACTGTCTTTAGACTTTGGTGGTGGCACATTAGATTTTTGTTTGCTGCGTCGCCGGGGCCAAGATTTTGACGTTATCGCTACCCACGGTATTGGTTTGGGTGGCGACCATTTGGATCAGATTTTGTTCCGCCAATTACTTTTTCCGCACCTTGGTAAAGGCGAGATGTGGAAGCGCAGGGGTTACGACCGTGATATCGAGACGCGGTTTCCCTTTGAAGAGTTTGAAGACCTCCTCGTTAATTGGGCAGTCACCTATACGCTCAATCAAAACAAATTCACTACGCCAGTGATGGAGCGTATCGCCGCTGGTGGACCCAACACCATTAAATTTGAACGCCTACGCGACATCATTAAGCACAACTTAAGCTATCTGCTGTTTACCCGTATTCGTACACTCAAGGCAGATTTGTCGCGTTTCGAAATAGCACGGTTAGATGTGCCAGAGATTGATTTGGAGATCGAACTGTCTCGCCGCGAATTTGAAGACATGATCAGTGAACCGCTGCTGCGGGTGGCCGAGGCATTGGACGTTACCGTTGCCAAAGCCGGTCTGCGCAACGATCAGGTAGACATCGTGCTGCGTACGGGGGGGTCCAGCTTAATTCCTGCGGTGCGCAATTTGCTAGAAGATCGCTTTCCGGGGCGTGTGGTTGATCACGATCCATTTACCAGTGTGGCAGCTGGCCTTGCCATTGCTAATTATCGGGGCCTGAGTTTTACGCCATAAGCCATACTTTAAGTCATAGTAGACAAGCCGCAGATTTAACATCTGCGGTATTTCGTATCCAACTTAGCGGTGCGAGGGACGTGACAGTTTTCTGTTAACAGGATTTAATTATGCGCTTACGCCAAGAAGGTCACCCATTTATTGAGGTTATTCAGACTTATTATCAAGGCTGCAATAGCCAAGATTTTGCCTTGATGATGTCTACTTTCGCGCCAGATATTGTTCATTACTTTGTCGATCATAGCGCTGTTGTTGGGGCTGAAGCCTTGGCGAATTACTGGTGTAAGGTTGCACCCAAAACACAAGCCAATTGGGAGCTGGACCATGCCGTGGTGCAAGAATCTGAAGCTGTGATTGAATGAGTATGCGTTGGGTGCCCCCGCAAACGGGTGCAGCGGAAATTCTGCGTGGCTCTGAGTGGTATGTGTTTGAGGGCGAGCGCATCAGCGAAATTCGCTCTTATCACTGCAACTATTATCTCAACGCGGTGGAGAACCGCGAGCTATATGACTTTGATCACACCGGCCGAGGTTATCGGCAGTCGTGAGAATGTAAATCTTAGACCGTTAGTCCGGCGCTGCGTCTTCTACTTCAATAGGCGGTTGCCACGTAGGGTCTAACGTGGAGAAAAATGACTTCAGCATTCGGTACGTCAAACCCCAAACAAAATGTCCCCGCTCCAGCCTATAGCCGTTACAGATAGTGGGTCTGTTAGCGATGGGATAAGTGTGGGTGTCGTGTAATGAGTTGGCTAATAGCTGGTCCATTGGCGCCCAAACTACTTCAGCCACTTCGTAGTTGGGGTTAAACACCGGGTCGCCTTTGATCAAAAAAACGTGAGGTGCAATGAGCATGTTGAGTACGCGGCCTCTTGGCTGTGCACGTTCATGATCCATTGCGCCTAGATATTCAGCGCCACTTAAGTTTAAGCCGATTTCTTCTTCGGTTTCGCGAACAGCTGCGCCTTTTAGACCGTCGTCGTTATCTTCTAAATGTCCGCCGGGAAATGCCATTTGCCCAGACCAAGGGTCACCCTCTTTGTCTGCGCGCTTTATGAACAATACATCGCACAAGGTGTCGGTGGGACGCAGGATAATTGCTACTGCGGCCTGTCGAGTGGTTGTCTGGGGTTCTACAAAACTTGGCTCGAATGCCGCCAAGTTTTTTCTGATTTTCTGAAGATTAAACACGCCTGATAGCCAAACCGAAAGATGCCATCATACATAACTGTGGGGGCAGGGTGCGACCTGCGTTGAGGACGTTACATTTATTACCCCATAGTAGGGTAGTAGTGGGGTTAATAGTGGGACTGATAGTGGTCTCGGTTTAGATGGGTATAAACAAATGAATGATCTGGTAAATGATGAACCTAAAGGCAGTAATTCGGAGCAGAGCAGGCGTGAGGCGATATTAGCCAGCGGTTCCAATCAATGTTTTGTCTGCGGTCCGGCCAACCCTATTGGCTTGGGTGTGCAGTTTCGTATGGACGGCGATGTATGCCGTGCTGAGTTCACCCCAGGCCCCGAGCATATGGGTTACGATAATATCACTCATGGGGGCATCGTCTTTAGCCTCTTGGATGATGTCATGGCCAACTGGGTATGGCTTCAGGGTGACAGATGCTTCACAGCCAAAGCCGATATTCGGTATAGAGCGGAGTTGCCCGTCGGCACAGCCATTCGCCTTGAGGGAACATGCATTAAACGCAAAGGCAGGTTAGCGCAAATGGAAGGTAAGTTGATTCGTGTAGCTGATGACTTTGTTGTTGCTGAAACCACCGCAAGTTTTATGATGGCCGCCAGCTAGAGAGCCAAGGCATTGAGTCGGTGGCGAGTAATCGGCGGCTGAAATAAAGAAGTTGGTTTAAGTGGTTGCCCAAGTCTTCAATTAGGGCTAGCTTCGCCGAGGTTTTTAATAATAAGGGAATTTAGATATGGCGTATGTAACCGCTATTGTGATGTTGGCCTTAGTCCAATATTTTTATTTCAGCATTGAGGTTGGACGTGCGCGGGGTCGATTTGGCGTTGCAGCGCCAGCTACCTCTGGCAATGAAGAATTTGAACGCTACTTTCGTGTTCAGCAGAATACGTTGGAACAATTAATCATGTTTATTCCGGCCATATATGCCACAGCGTATTATGGTAATCCGTTATATGCAGCGGCAGCAGGTGTGGTGTTTTTGGTTGGTAGAATGTTGTTTTTCAGATCTTATGTTAAAGACCCAGCCAGCCGTACGGTTGGCTTTCTGCTGAGTATGGTGCCAAGCCTAGGTATGGTTTTAGCAGCGCTTATACTGTCTTGCATGACTTTTTTGGGCTAGTTGCCGCGAGTTGTATTACTGTTTTTGGTGTAGACCGGCCAGACAGTTCGCACGGATAGAAGGCAAAAACAGTAAGGCAGATCACCTGCCTTACTGTTTGCATTTTCTTATTGCTGCTTGCCAACAGTCCCTCTCTGACGACGGTTGAGCCTCGCTACAAAATAACCAACGCTTTACGCCGAATATTGGCGTCCCAGCCATTCTAGAATCGCCCGATTAGTGTCCTCAGGTTGTTCTTGTTGTATCCAATGCCCGCAGGGAAAGCTGGCTACCTCTAAATTACTAACATGTTGTTCTAGGTTTAGAGATTTCGGCACCATGTCATAGTCGCCGTAAATCATCAGGGTAGGTTGATGGATGTGCTGCTCAAAGGCACCTATAATTTCCCAGTTGCGGGTGAAGTTTCGATACCAGTTTATGCCGCCAGTGAATCCCGAGTGCGCGAAGGCATCTAAGAACACCTGCATTTCCTCGTCGCTCATAATCGGATCCCCTGGCGCGCCATCAGCCAGCTTGGGGTCAGTCGCCAAATTAATCATGTTCATACCTGGGCCCAGTTCCACCCTCGGATAAAGCCATTGGCTGGTGCGGTAAACGTTGTTTAAAAATTGCGTTGCGTTGTTGGCAAATACCTCATCTGCCACACCGTACTGGCGGTTGAAGTGGACCATGTAAAAATCTGGGCCTAATTTTTCTTCCCAAAAACTGACCCATTCGGTTGGCCCGCGTTCCATAAACGGCACACTAAGGTTAATCACATGTGACACTCTTTCGCGGTGAATCATGGCCATGTTCCAGACAATTATTGCGCCCCAGTCATGACCAATAAAACAGGCGTCTTTGTAGCCAAAATGATCCAACAGGGCAGCAAGGTCGCCGGTCATTTTATTAATGTCGTAGTCAACTATCTCGCTGGGCTTGGTAGATTTGCCGTAACCACGCTGGTTGGGAACGATGACATGATATCCCGCGTCTACCAACGGCTGTATTTGGTGCCGCCAAGAGTAGGCGTGCTCTGGCCAGCCATGACAAAGCACTAAAGGCTTACCTGCGCCTGCGGTGAATACTTCCAGCTCTACGCCGTTTACTGCAATCATTTGGGCTTGTGGAAAATCCATGCCTGCTCTCCAAAAAAAATAAAAGTAAAAAGAAAAATTTAGGCTAGTGGTATTTAGCAGTTGAGTCATTAGGGCAAACTGCATGAATTAACTGTGTGCCATTTTACCTAGATTGGAGAACTTGCCAATCTCTAGGTTTTTGTGTTTTTGTCTTTTGGTCTTGGAAAGATCCCTCGCCGTAAGGATCCGATTTTTTTGTCAATACAACCTGCTAGAGAGGGGCGAACAATGAGCGACATTAATCAAAAGAAGCTAGAGGGCTTTGTTAAGCAGACCGGCGGCATGGTGGCCGCCGGCTTTAATTGCGCCATTTCAATTCTGGGAGATCGGTTAGGTTTGTTTAAAGGGTTGTGGGAGCACGGCCCGTGTACCAGTGAGCAGTTGGCTCAGGCACTGAGTTTGCATGAGCGCTGGGTGCGGGAGTGGCTTTACCATCAAACCTGTATTGGCCAGGTTGAGTTCAGTGATGAGGCCGGTGTGTTCTCTCTCTCGCCTGAAGCCCACGCGGTGTTGGTAGATCAAAGTCACCCGGCGTTTTTAATGGGGGGTTACGATTCTGCCCTTGCTGTGTTCCCGGCTGTAGAGAAGCTAGAGCAATCTTTTCGTACTGGCATTGGTATGAGCTATGACGACCACGGACCCAATTGCGCCTGCGGCATTGAGCGCATGGGGGCTTTCACTAATCAGTATCAGTTGGTGCCTGAACTATTGCCTCTTGTGCCGGGTATGACTGAGCGCTTAACTGCCGGCGGTATGGTGGCAGACGTTGGTTGTGGCGGCGCAATATCAACTATTGCCATGGCCCAAGCTTTTCCAAATTCGCAGTTTATAGGCTACGACACTTCCGAAAATGCCTTGGACCGTGCGCGCGCGAATGTCGCTGAAGCCAGGCTGACTAATATTCGTTTCGTGAATCCCCTTGAGGAAGCTATGCCATCAGCGGATACGTTTGATTTGGTCACGACCTTTGATGTTATTCACGACACCCCTTATCCAGATGCTTTAATAGCAGATATTCATAAGTGTCTGAAGCAAGACGGTTACTGGCTGTGTGAAGATATTCGAGGCTTTGAATCTTTTCAGGAAAACCTACGTAATCATCCCATCGCAGGGCTGCTTTATGGGTTCTCAGTCATGGTCTGCATGAATTCCGGCATGTCCACTGCAGATGGCGCAGGGCTAGGTACTCTTGGGTTCACGCATGATTTGGCTAAGGAGATGACCGCCGCCGCCGGGTTTACTGGTTTTTCACAATTGCCTTTTGAGAATACGATGAACAACTATTACTTGCTTTCCAAGTAGTACGGCGCTCGCTCGGCAGAGCTTAGTGTTGCGTTGCTTTGATTTGTATTCGGCAGTTTAGTGTTTGTTGTGGTGTGAAATACTTGAATATAACTTTAAAAACGTAGAGTCTGCCCACTCCCAATTAATTAGAGCAAACTATGAGCGACGGCGAACATCGCGGACCCAAGGGCTTGGGTTTTGACACATTGTCACTCCATGCCGGCCAAGTGCCAGATCCAACGACCGGTGCTCGAGCGACACCCATTTACCAATCGGCGGCCTTTGTTTTTCCAGATTCTGATGTGGCAGTGGGCTTGTTCAATCTTGAACGCGCGGGCCATGTATACTCCCGCTTATCTAACCCAACCAACGCGGTTTTAGAGGAGCGCATGGCCGCCCTAGACCATGGCGTGGGGTCAATTGTTACCGCCAGTGGCCAGGCAGCCATACACTTAGCCATTACCACGTTACTAAGCGCCGGTGATCACATTGTTGCCTCCAGGTCTTTGTACGGCGGCACCCATAACCTATTTCAGTACACGCTTTCGCGGTTTGGTATTTCTACAACCTTTGTTGATCCGCGTGACTTCGATGCATTCGCACAAGCGATTCAACCTAACACTAAGGTGATCTTTGGTGAGGTGTTGGGTAATCCAGGTTTGGAAGTTTTGGATATTCCTCAGCTCTCGAAATTGGCCCATGATCATGGTTTGCCCCTGATGATTGATGCCACCTTTGTAACGCCTTATCTATGTCGACCTATTGATCTGGGTGCAGATATTGTTGTGCATTCTGCAACTAAGTTTCTCAGCGGCCACGGTGTTGTTGTTGGCGGCGTAGTGGTGGACGGCGGCACCTTTGATTGGCGCGGTAAAGATCAATTCCCGACACTGAGTCAGCCTTATGAAGGGTTTCACGATTTAGTCTTTGCTGAGGAGTTTGGACCACTGGCCTTTATCACTCGTGCGCGTAGAGAAGGCATTCGAGATTTTGGCGCATGTATGGCGCCTATGACCGCGTTCCAAATCTTGCAGGGATTAGAGACTTTGCCGCTGCGTATGCAGCGGCATGTGGCCAATGCATTAGAGGTGGCCAAGTACCTCGAAGGTCATGACATGGTGGAGTCAGTGAGTTATCCCGGTTTGGAAAGTCATCCAGACTACGCATTAGCGCAAACTATGTTGCCCAAAGGCGCGGGTGCGGTGTTTAGTTTTGAGTTAAAAGGCGGTCGCGCAGCGGGTCGTACGTTCATTGAAAGTTTAGATATATTTTCTCACTTAGCCAATGTGGGCGATGCCAAGTCCTTAGTTATTCACCCAGCGAGTACTACTCATCACAGAATGGACGAAGCAAGTTTGCTGGCTTCAGGTATTGGGCCGGGTTTGGTGCGTCTCAGTATTGGCTTAGAAGACCCCGTAGATTTAATTGCTGACTTGAAAAAAGGTTTGCGCGGTGTGGAAAAATCTTTGAGGAAACCATCATGATTTTGCAGTTGAATGGTCAACAGGTTTATTACGGCACCGGCAGTGGGCATTGGGAAAAAGACGCTAAAAGCATAGTTTTTGTCCATGGCGCAGGTTTCGACCACAGCATTTGGGTGATGCCAGCCCGATATTTCGCGCGGCATGGATACAATGTGATTGCCTTAGACCTACCCGGTCATGGCCAAAGTAGCGGCGTGCTTTTAACCTCAATAGATGCGATGGCTGACTGGGTGGCTCAAGTCATTGGCGCGGTCGCTGATGATGCAAATGCTCAAGCATCAGTTGTCGGGCACAGCATGGGTTCGCTGATTGCTATGAATATGGCTGCGCGGCATCGGGCAGTTGTAGAGCAGGTGGCGTTGCTAGGCACCTCTGCACCTATGCCGGTTACAAGTTTGTTGTTAGATGCTGCGAAAAATAACCATCATGCTGCCATTGATATGACCAACACTTGGAGTCATAGCCAGAGAAGTATAATGGGGTCTAGCGACAATCCGGGTGTTTCTAATATTCACGCCGGTGAGCGGTGGTTAGAGCGAGCAGGAAAGAGCGTTTTATATACTGACTTGGCCGCTTGTAATGCATTTGACGCCGCAGAATTGCCGCCAGTTGGATGCCCGGCATTGGTCATCACAGGTGGTGACGACAAAATGACTCCGGCAAAAGCGGGTATCGCAGTCGCACAGATGTTGCCCAATGCCCATGTTGAAAACCTTCGCGGCTGCGGGCACTCAATGCTTACTGAGCAACCGAACCAGGTCCTGGACGCGCTCTCAGAGTTTATTTTGTCCTAACTCAGTCGCTAATTTGTTCATTAAGCGTGGTAGTTACTGCCGTGTGTAGGGCTTGACTCTGACTACTGAAAAAGTGGTCAGCGCCAGCAATAACCTGAGTTTTCATCGTGTAGTGCTCAGTCAGGGCCGCGGTGTCTACATAGTTATCTTCTGCGCCTGCGATGACAGAAATTCTTTCTTCAATTAGACCTTCTTGTAGGCCTCGTTGTTTGTTGAATGCCATCGCAGCGTTGGGTGGTGCAATGAGTATGGTCTTTGGTAGTGTGTTTTGTCCGGCGTTTGTTAGATGGCCCAGTTCAGGTAACGCTTGCCACAGCATATTTGCGCCAAACGAATAGCCAATAACCCATATCTCATTGAATTGCTCTGTATGCGTCAGCCATTCATAGGCGGCAATAACATCACCTACCTCTGGGCTTAGTTTGGTTTCATTACTTATTGTTGAGCTGAATTCGCCCCGACCACTGATGCCTTGGCTTGCGCCGACACCCCGAAAGTTAAATTTGAGGGTGGCAATATTCTGTGCCAAGCAGGCGTTCCCGGCGGTTTGCAATACGCCATCGTGCATGGTGCCGCCATATAACGGGTGCGGGTGGCACAACAGAGCGGATACTTTGCTGGCATGTGCAGGGTAAGTCAGCTCTGCCTCTAATTGCCCCTCTGGGCCTGTAATAAAGATTCTTTCAGTGGTCATATCTTTTCATGTTGAGGCGCGCTTTTTAATGTGTTTCTAAGTTATCAGTTTGAGTATCTAATAATAAGTAGGCGAAATAAAAGAGAGTGCTTTTGCTATCTAATGGCTCGGGTATTTTGCCCGAATGCAGCAGACCGTAGGATCACTTCACTTCGTTCATTCCGTTCATTCCGTTCATTCGGCTCTGGGAATTTGTGCTTAAATTGTAGATTAGATGACAGGAGTAAAAGCGTGATTGATTTATATACATGGCCCACACCTAATGGCCGCAAGGTCTCCATAGCCTTAGAAGAGTTCGGTTTAGAATATGCTGCCCATGCAGTGAATTTGCAAAAAGACGAGCAGTTTGCGCCAGAGTTTTTAGCCATTTCGCCGAACAATAAAATTCCGGCCATTGTTGATCGTAGTAACGGTCAAGCAGTTATGGAGTCTGGGGCTATCCTGATTTATTTAGCTGAAAAATGTGACCAATTTTGGGGCGATAACCGTTACCAAACCTTGCAGTGGTTAATGTTGCAGATGGGCGGCATTGGACCCATGTTGGGGCAGGTGCATTATTTTAAGAAATATAATACAGGTAAGTCGGTATATGCCGAGGAGCGCTTTTATAAGGAGGCGCAGCGCTTATACAGCGTGTTAGACCAACAGCTGAGCGAGGTTGAATATTTGGCTGGTCAATATTCTATCGCTGATATGGCCACATGGCCTTGGATTTCGCGGTTTGAGTGGCAGCAAATTGCTTTAAACGAGTATCCAAATGTACAGCGCTGGTATGCGCAGATAGCTGACAGAGCCGCCGTGCAAAAAGGCTACGATGTGCCGATGTTTGTGAATGCTATCCCCAAAGCTGACTAGCCGGAGTTAGCTCAGTTTGCTGGCAATCTGTTGGACCAGGGTTTTGGCGGCGTCTTGGCTATAGGGCTGAGCTTCACCTACACCCCACACGGGGGCAGGCCAGGCAGCGTCATTGGCCTGCCGCGCAACGATATGAATATGCAGCTGAGGCACCATGTTACCCAAAGCGCCAACATTCATCTTGTGTGCTTGAGTCACGCTTTCTAATACCTTTGAAACTTGGGCTATCTCCTGGGTTACCGCGTGGTATTGCTTTGCGGACAAGTTGTGCAAGTCTCGCATGTCACTGACCTGGGGCACCAAAATCAGCCATGGATAACGCGCATCGTTCATCAGCAAGAGTTGGCTCACCTTGAGGCTAAGCACCTCAAAAGTGTCCGCCGCAAGTTTGCTGTGGAGTATGAAATCACTCATAAATTGGCTTCTTCAATTGTTTAAAACGGCTGGGTGCCGGCTATTGTGGTTCTGTGCATGACACGGCGATAACCATTGTAGCCACCTTGAGCGCAATGCATAACCGATCTGTTATCCCACATAGTCAGCATGTTTTCAGCCCAGGTGTGTTCATAGATGAACTCCGGCTTAAGAATATGAGCGAAGAGTTTTTCTAGTAGTTCGTCGCTGTCTTTTTCTGCCAATTCATTGATCTTTAGGGTGTATACCGGGTTGATCCAAAGGCCTTTACGCCCTGAGTCAGGGTGAGTTCTGACTAGCGGATGTATTTGTGTATCCCATGCTTTTTCACTGGGTAGGATTTTCATGCCGGTGCGCTCGCCACCTTTTTTGTATGCCTCGTGGCTATAAGATCTTCTGGCGCTGTGGGTTGTGGTCATGGCGTCCAGCTCTTCGCGCAGAGCAGCATCGAGCGCTTCATAGGCGCGAATACTATCGGCGTAGTGGGTGTCGCCACCAACGGGAGGCACTATTTTGGCATGTAAAATTGTCGCGCTGGGTGGTGTCAGTTGAAAGGACCAGTCTGAGTGCCAGCTACCACCAAAGGGTGCTATGCCTTCGTCTGGCTCTCGCCGCACTTCCAGAATGTTGTTGTGGCCTTCGATGGATTCCACATAAGGGTCATCGCCGAAGTTGCCAATTGATAGGCTAAATTGTTCTAGCTGCGGGTGATCTAGGGGTTGGTTGGGGAAGTAGACTACTTGGTATTGATGCCATATATCCCTGATTTCATTAACTAAATCTTCGGAGAGTGGCGACTGTAGCTGTATGCCTTGAATGCGTGCGCCAAAGTTATTGGCATGTGGGGTAACGGCTAATTTGCTCAATGAACTTTCCTTCTAATGTTCCACTCTCGATATCCGTATGAGTGCTGGTTATAATTTGGTTGTTTTTAACTATTTTTTAAATAAGTAGCCAACAACGTGGCAATTAATATCCCCGCCGCAAAAAGTCTGAAGACGATTTGCCGAGGGCTGACCTGAGTTTGCTCGATAGTCGGCGTTGACTTGCCATAACGTATACGCCGCAGAGTATAAGAAATGCCCCATACGACTAAAAGAATGAGAAATAGCGGCAAGATGTAGCGAATAAAGATGAGCATTGTTTACTTCTCTGTCTTTTCGTATAGGAGCAAGAACCGAGCATAACCATCATGATGGGTTTAAGTCTATCTTGAGTCTAAGTGATACAATATTTGAGTCGTTAAAGGTCATTTTTTTGTCCAAAAGGGGGTAGTGCATCCGTCGATGACTTCAAGCACAATACTCGCTGACGACAGGGGTGCTGGGATTTCAGTTTCATAATGCAATCTTATGTATCACAGTCTTATATTGTGCAGTGCGAATGGTTGGTGTGAAGTGAAAATGTGTTTCAGTTCAGGCCCTAAAAATGGCAATACTCCAAGGCATATTCGAAATAGAACGGGTGGTATCTAGAATTATGAATGAAAGAACAGCTGCAGAACGCGACGCTCCGATTTACGGTTCATTCCGTGAGCTATTTTCGAAGGGGTTCGAATTTGATACCCCGACTTGCGTATTCATGATTGGCACCCACATCGCTGCCCTAGTGCTAGGGACTTGGCTTTTTGCCTATGCGCCAAGTGAATGGGTATGGGCTGCAACCATTTGGATTGTAATTCAATTCTTCCTTGGTTCAGGTTCAACTACTTTATACACCCATCGCCTAATCACCCATAAAGCCGCAAAGCACGTATCAGACCCGGTGCATTGGTTTTTCTGTTTTTTCGGTCAAATTTTTAGCGTTCAAGGCAGCGTGCGCCGCTGGTCGGCAAACCACTCATTGCATCACGGTGTCGACAGGCACGGTAAGAAGGAACTCGACCCTTATAGCGCTACTTGGTTCGATGGCCCCATTAGAAATTTTGTTTGGTCACATACGCTCAGTCATATGTGCAACCACCCTGAGTCGGAAGAATACACTCGCTCACACAATGCAAAGCGCCACTGGATCATTATGTTGCAAGACAAATGGTATGGTCTATTAACGACGTTTTGGTTGTTTTTGTTCCCTATGGCTCTAGGTTATGCCTTGGGCGGTTGGTATGGCTTTTTTGGCCTCATGGCAGGTTCTATGGTCGGCTCCATAGTTGTTCAGCACAACACATGGACAGTGAATAGCATCACCCACATGTGGGGTAAGACTGATGGGCTAAACAGCTCAGCGTCTAATAATTACGTTTGGTTAGGTCCTCTAGGTGAGGGCAACCACCACGGCGATCATCACGACTACCCAAAAGACTATCGCAACGGTTTTGGTGTTTCTGGGTGGTTGTTAGACCCAACGCGTTATGGAATTTTGGCCCTGCGTGCATGTAATTTGGTGCGTGGCCTCAATAGAGCCACTGAGAAAGAAGAAGCGGAAATTATTGCCGGTCGTGAAATTGCGCAAGTGAGCAGTATGACCGCATTCAATCGCGAAGCGGCAGCGTTGAAGAAGCAACTCGACACACGTGTACTGGAGTTGAAGAACGACTGGATAGACGCTTTGGCCCATTGGGAAAAGCTTAAGCAGGAGTCTAAATTACTCAAGCAAGCTGCTGAGCGCAGAGACGAGCTGGCGAAAGAAATAGCTCAAGCTCGTGCTCACGTAAATATGCGTAAAGAAGCGTTTTTTGCAGAGCTAGAAAATTTACGATCCCAAGCTATGACTTTTTCTACTTAAAATTGATGAGTTAGCTCGGCGCGGGAGTGCCGGCGTGGAGTTCGTCGAGGCGTGAGAGCGCGCTCGATAAACGAAGTCCGCGAAACCATTCCATCAGCTCTATTAGTGGAGCTCTTTTTACGGCGACCTTGCGGCATCAACTCCCCTTCGCTCTATTAGATCTGCTAACTCTATCTAGCTGCCCCCGATCTTCAGCTTTGCCTTGCCACCAACCTCTCGTGTTTTCCTTCTAGGCCTTCAGTGGTCTATCATCTGGGTCGTTTAGAAGAATTATTGGAAACTAGCCTTGACTCAATGGATGACCGAACACTGGCTAGCAATGGTCCTATTGCTGACTTACTCACTGTTGTTGGTACACAACGCATACATAGGCAGCAAAGCCAGTGTAGAGCTAGACGACTTCTACGTTGGCGGTCGCAAAATGGGTGGGCTTGCTATTGGCATCTCCTTCTTTGCCACCTTTGCATCCACCAACAGCTACATTGGACATGCGGGTAAGGGCTATACCTATGGGCTGGCATGGATGGCTATGCCGCTTATGCTCATTCTCTTCACCTACATTACTTGGCGCTGGATTGGCCCAAAGACGAGGCGCTTGGCGGCTAGATTTGACGCGCTGACGTTGCCTGACTTTCTTGCTAGTCGCTTTCTTAGACCCCTTGAAGGCAAAGGAGTAGCGCAAAAACACCCTCTGCTTATTGTTTCGGGTCTCATCATTGTGTTCTGTAGCTTGCTCTACTTGGTCGCCATCTTTAAAGGCGTAGGGCATCTATTTGAGCATTTTTTTGATGTGCCCTATGAAGTGGCCATTGGTATCGCGCTTGTCATTGTGATGCTATATACCAGCGTCGGCGGTTTTGTTTCAGTGGTGCGCACGGATGTCATTCAAGGTGTGTTAATGATGGTGGGCGCGGTCACCATCTTCTACTTCGTTACCTCTGCTGCGGGCGGTGTGGGCGCTTTAGTGGATTTGAGCGAGATGCCCTCTAAAGATTTTCTCTTTGACCTAAATGGCGGCATTCCTTTTGTTGTGCTGCTGGGTATTGCCCTCTCAGGTTCGTTAAAACTGATCGTTGATCCGCGGCAAACTTCCAGATTTTATGCGCTTAAAGACGAGGCATCGTTGCGCCAAGGTATGTGGGCGGCGGTGATAGGTCTAACCATTGTGCAGCTTTGTTTATATCCGGTTGGTATATACGCGCACCTGCTGATGTCTGGGGTCACTGATACCGATTTGATTATTCCAACACTGGTTAATGATCCTTCAGTTTTCCCAATCTGGGCAGGGGATTTTTTGTTTATTGCCATTATTGCAGCGGCAATGTCTTCCATGGACAGCGTGCTGTTAGTGGCGGCGTCGACGTTTTATAAGAACCTTATTCAGCCCTTCAAGCTGGCTAGCGCACAAATATTCCCCCTAGCTTGGACTAGGGCCGCGGTTTTATTGCTTGCGGTCATATCTGCTGGGTTTGCACTGAATCCGCCAGGAGACATTCTCGCCATTACCATTTTTTCCGGCAGTTTATACGCAGCCTGTTTTTTCCCCGCCGTGGTTTGTGGCTTGTACTGGCAAAAAGGCAGTTCGCTAGGGGTGTTGGCTTCTATGGTGGTAGGCGTAATGACATTGCTCGCGTGGATAGGTTCTGGCATGAGCAACATACTGCACGAAGTTTTCCCGGCGCTAGCAGCGTCGCTGCTGGTTTACGCGGTTGTCGCACTAACGAGCGACGATACTGTAGACCTAGAGCAGATGGTTGGGCTAGATTCGCCGTTGGACCAATTAATTAGTTAGGTCTAGCTATTTCTATTACCTGAGAGTTAACGGGTATTCGTTTCTAAGGTTTTCTTGTCGAATCCATGACATCTCACTGACTCCGCAGGCTTTGCAATTTAATCCTTCGAAGGTTTGGTGCCCACCGAGAGCGACCACCAAACTGCCATTAACCTAAACTGAACTAGGAGTATGCCAAGGGTTATCAGCATTATAGACAGCGTGGCCGCGTTAAATGGGGCAAAAACCCACTCGTAGACGCCATAGGCCAACAACATAGTGATGCTGCCGATAGCCAGTTGAAAGTCGCGCCAGCTTGCCGTTGTAGTGCCGGCAGAAAAATCGCCGTTATCGCCGTCCAGACGGGCCTTGCGCATGGTGCTATGAGCAATCCAATTTATCGTCAATATCAGCACTGCCACCAAGACCATCCAAGGGCCAACGAGCTGCACTGTTAACATTTGAATGATTGAAAACTGTACTAAGCCAACCGCAAAAGGCATAACAAATTCTTGCATTTAAGGCACCCAGAAAAATCTCGTTGCGTTGGTCGCGTAGGATGCCCAGACTAAAATAGTGCCGATTAGGGTGATCAAAACTTGTAGCCAAGACAGCAATGCCTGCCAAGTTAATGCAAATAGACAGGGTGTGTCGACAATAAAAGACCAAAGTAATCCCAGCGCAAATGCCTGCATCATGCCCAGAAGTGTCAGCACTAATGCGGGAACGTTATGTTTTACTCGGCTGGTGATGTCCTGCATGGAGAACACCTTTCTTGAGGGTACTGGTGAGGGTGACTGGAGTTTAACAGGTGCTGGTCAGAACCAATGTTTGGGCGTTTGTGTTTTCAAGGCCCGCAGCGCGCTTTGTCGTTGCTGAGCTAGCAATTGTACCTAAACTAATTGTGCTTAGACGATTCGGCGTCCTTATTGTGTCAAGGATGCCGAATTTTTCACGAACTATGTCTAGACAGCTATGCGCTCGCTTCTTCAGTTACCCGCTTAATGCTTGGGCGCTCGGCCAGGTGCTCTATCAGTCCCGCGATCTGCGGGTAGTCGGCTAGGATGTCTTTATTAAACATCTTCTTGCCAATGGTTGAGGCCAAACCAAACGAGTAGTAGGTGTACAGATCAGCAATACTGAATGTGTCACCGGCGGCGTATGGGTTACAAACGATCAATTGCCCAACAGCCTGCATGCCTCTATCCAAGTCCTTTTCCGTGCTGGCTTTGGTTTCATCGCTCACAGGCGTATTAAACAATGCTTCTGGTAAACAGCGTCTTGCGACTAGCTCTACATTCAATTTGATGTGGCAGGCAAGTTCTACAGCTTTGGCGGCCGCAAATGGATCAGTGGGCACCATGGACGGTGATGGCTGTAGGCGTTCTAGATAGTCAACAATGGCGAGAGACTCTGAGATGTACTGACCATTAACGCCAATTGAAGGCATTTTGCCCATAGGGGTTCTAGCTAGGTTGTCGTCTTTTTGGGTGGGTGGTGCTTTAACCTCTTCAAAGTCTAAGCCTTTTTCGATGAGTACAGCTTTTACCAGACTGTAGTAGTTGCTCATTCGTAGTCCGTATAACTGGATCATAAGTCTCCCTCAAATTTTGTTTTATTTTGTGGGTCGAGTTTAACCGACTCAGTCTTGAATTTGCACGGTACTGTTTCGGCGGCTAGCGATTAAGTTTTTAAACGGTGCTGCCCCGAACGTTTATCAACACATTTTCTTAAACATTGGCGACCGGTTTTTAGACTTCTGAACAATTATTGCCCTCGCGAGATCCAAGTTGCCTATGATGGAGGTAAAGCGCGCGGAGCGTCGAGAATCGAGGAAAAAAGCCATTGCAGTCCGATATAGAAAATCTTAAAGATGTGATGCGAAAGCACGAGCGGATATTGGTCATTTCTGGCGCGGGTATTAGCACCAATTCTGGAATTGGCGACTACCGGGACCAGAACGGTGACTGGAAAAGAGTTCGACCAGTTAAGCACCAAGCATTTATGGCCAGTCATGAGTGGCGGCAACGGTATTGGGGGCGCAGCCAGCTGGGTTACCCGTCGTTTCTGCAAGCACAGCCCAATGGGGGTCACCAAGCGTTGGCGCAGTTAGAGGCCCAAGGCAATGTGTTTGCGCTGATCACACAGAATGTGGACCGCCTTCATCAAAAAGCCGGGCAGCAAACTGTCATTGATTTGCACGGTCGTCTCGATCAGGTGATATGCACTGCGTGTGGTCAATTGGAAGCGCGTGACGATATTCAACTTTGGCTGGAAGCACACAACCCGAGTTTACAGGCCGCAGAATTTGTTCCTGCGCCAGATGGCGATGCAGATTTGGAGGTGGAGTTTTCCCAAATACAGGTTCCGGGCTGTTCGCTCTGCGACGGCATTCTCAAGCCTCATGTTGTCTTTTTTGGCGATTCGGTACCTAAGCCCGTTGTTGAGCAAGCGTACTCTTGGGTGGATCAGGCCGGCGCGGTTTTGGTTGTCGGTAGTTCACTCATGGTCTACTCAAGTTATCGCTTTGTGCGTAAGGCCCATGAGCACTTCATACCCATTGTTGCCATCAACAACGGTGTTACTCGAGCGGATGCTTTGTTTGCTATGAAGGTGAGTGGCGATTGCTCTGAACTTTTGAGCCAGTTGGTTTAGTGCATCTTTTCAGGTCTATCCAAATCTGTGCAAAATGGAAAAAAAGAGTAGAGTTGCGGCGTCTAGGTGGCTTTTGGGTAAACGCTCCAGTCATTCAGAAGCTCAATAACTGTGCAAATTTTTGAGGGTGACTAGTGATGAGATCCGTTAACTTTTCTCGTTTTTTACAATTTAGTAGTCAACCACTGGGGACCCGCAATGCTCAATGGGAAATTGGCAAATCTACGGGTACCTTCGTGATGCGAGTTGTGCCGATATTAATGACAGTGCTGATCAGCAGTCTTTGCGTCAACCCATTAGCAATGGCAGAGGCCAATACTCAACCGCAAAGTGAAAATCGTACTTCTACCGATGATGCTTCTGTAAGCAATAGTGAGGCAGACCCTGAGCTGACACTTGAAGAGATTCTTAACCAAGACCCGCAAAAAGAAGACTACGTGAAAGAGCGTAATTGCATATCGGCCCATCGAATTCGTAACGTTAAAGTTTTAGACGAGCACCACGTGGTTTTCAATATGCGCCGTGACAAGCGTTACTTGGTGCAGTTTAAGCATCGCTGTTTTGGTCTCAAACCCAATCAACCTATTAGTTATGAAGTGAATGGTTCACAGGTATGTAAATTTGATTCCATTCAAGGTTTAGAGAATTTTGCTGGACGCCTACAGGCTGGTCAGCGCTGTAGAATATCGGGATTTCAAAGCATTTCTGAGGAGCAGGTGGTGGTGCTTAAAGAGACGCTGAAGAATGATAAACAGCGCGTTCGTGAGGAGCGCAAAGCTAGGCGTGAGGCCGAACACAAGGCGCGTAAGGCCAAACGCAAGGTCTAGGTCTGCCGTTATAGGGGCAGGTCTACGCTAGAGGATAGTCTAGCGATCTAAAACTATATCCGCTAATTGCTGAAGCTCCACAACACTACGCGCGGAAACGTTTAGCGAAGTGACTGGGGTTTCATCCCATGCTTGTAGACGATCCTTAATTTTTTCTACTGACCCCACAAGGGATATTTCATCAGCCAGCGCAGTAGGTACTGCCATGGCGGCTTCGTCCTTTTTACCAGCTAAATAAAGATCTTGGATCTTTTCAGCTTCAGCCTCAAAACCCATCCGCCCAATTAATTCTTTGTGGAAATTGCGATCTTTAGCACCCATGCCGCCAATGTACAGTGCCAGCATGTGTTTAATGGGAATTAGCCCCTTTTCTTCATCGTCAGTAATGTTTACAACAAGCCCTTGAGTGACCTCAAAGTCTGCTTTGGCATTAGAAAGGGAGGCCGAATAAACGTCTTGTCTGAAAGGTGAGTAGTACAAGGGTAACCAACCGTCTGCAATCTCGGCTGCCAGCGCAACGTTCTTCGGTCCCTCAGCACCCATCATAATGGGTAGGTCCGCTCGAAGTGGGTGAACAATAGGCTTCAATGGTTTGCCTAAGCCCCAAGATCCTTCGCCAGTGAATGGTAGTGGGTAGTGCTCGCCGTCATTTGAAACGGGGTTTTCTCGCGCTAAAACCTGACGAATAATGTCAATGTATTCGCGGGTTCTAGCCAAAGGTTTGGAGAAAGGCGCCCCGTACCAGCCCTCAACCACTTGGGGGCCAGACACACCTAGACCAAGAATCATACGACCATTAGAAAGGTGATCCATTGTCAGCGCCGCCATGGCCATGGCAGTTGGGGTGCGCGCAGAAATTTGGCAAATACCTGTGCCCAAACGAATTTTGCTGGTTTGCGCGCCAATCCATGCGAGAGGAGTAATGGCATCGCTGCCATATGCTTCAGCGGTCCAAACTGAGTCGTAACCCAACGCCTCGGCTTGTTGCGCCATTTGAATATGGTGGGTGGGCGGAGTTGATCCCCAATAACCCAGCATAAGTCCTAATTTCATATCACTCATTGTCCTCTCCTATTTTTGCTTGGCAGGTTGCCGCCCACTCCTCTGAGCGGTTTCCTGAGAGTCTTTCAACTCGGCTTTCTAAATGTAAATAAAAGCTAAACAATAGCCTTTGGGCTGCCTGCGGCTTTTTGTCGTTCGGCCAAGGTATCCAGATTCGCCTGATGGCTTTCACGGTCTATTTTATAATGGGAGACAACCCAAATCGCAAATAGACAAAGCGAGCAATAAAGTGGCAGGAAGAATGTTGCTAGGTCGTAACGAATCTCCCAAGTAACTTGGCTCACTGAGGTAATACCGTCTAGGCCAACCAGAGAAACGATGGTTCCCGCGGAGATAATCCCCCCTGCTGAAACAGCTTTGTAAGCAAAGCCACGGGCCGCATAGAACAAACCTTCAGAACGTCTTTGGGTATGCACTTCACTGTCCTCCACAACATCGGCCATCATTGAATCTAGCAGCACATTACCAATAACTAAACCAACAACTTCAGCGACAATAAATACCGAGTAGCAGGCTAAGCTAGCCCAACTGCCCATTTCTGGCCAATAGCCGCTGAGTAAAAGGATGTAAGGAACCGGATAAAGAGCGAGTCTAAACAGCAGAGCGCAAATTGCGGTGCGTGGTTTACCGTAACGGGCTGCAAAATAAGGGGTTGCCCAATAAGCGATGATGGGCGAGATTAAAACGCAGACGCCGGTAGTGGCGATTTGGTTGCCGGAAAAACCGAAGAAGTAGACGGTGTTGTATAGATAAAGGGCCGTGCCCAAGCCGCCAGCAATACCGACTACTAAGCCGTAGCCGAAGAGTGAACCAAAGTTGCGGTTTTTAACACTTTGGAAAATTTGTCTAATTTCCTTGGCGATTTCGTTGAGTTTAAATGTATCGCTAGGTCTCTCTAAGCTGGCTGCAATTTTTTGCGTGCCTAAGGCAGACATGATAATTGTCCCGGCGATAATGATCGCGCCAACCGTTCCGTAAATTGCGTAGCCCGTGGCTGATGCAACACCGTATGCGCCTACCCAAAAGAAAAAGTTTACCGTGTGTATGCCGTTGCCACCGTACCAACCAAAACCATGGCGTAAAGCGAGCCAACGGTTGCGTTGGTCGTAATCTTGTTCTAGGTCAGGTAGTAGCGCGGTCGAAGGTACTTCAAACAAGGTAGTACCGGTGCGTATCAGCAAAGCCATGGCAAGGATGTACCAGAACCCAGTCATAGGCGTGTCGATATCAATCACCGGGTTAAACAGGGCGTAAAAAGCGAAGGGAAATATGATCAGGCTAGAGTACATAAACGGGTGTCTGCGACCATACTTAGAATTGGTCTTGTCAGACCAGTGCCCAAGCAGCAAGTCTGATACAGAATCCCACAGCATGGCTAGGGCCAAGGCAATGGCTGCTAGATATCCGGGAATACCCAGCACTTGATTGGCGAAAATAAGTAGGAGATAACTGAAGGCATTGTCTTTAATGCCATAGGCCATAGAGGCAGAGCCGTAGAACCAAAATATAGGTCTTTTTTCTAGTGGTGTTGGGTCGTAGTTGTCTGGCTTACTCAAAGGCAGCTCTCCTATATTATTTTTATTTTGTTACGAACCTTCTCTTCGTAACTTAGCACTAGTTAGGTCCGTTAAGTTATATTTCTCGTCTTTGCCGGCCGGCTGTCTAGTGACCCACCTTGCTACTTATCTCCATCCGCCTATCTACCCTTTTTGTCCTATGTAATGGGCCTCAAGCTCACGACTCATGGCTAAATATGATTATCAATGAATAGGGATGTCGTTACCGGATTGATGACCGGTTGTTGAGCGCATTTGGGGCCTAGGCTATAGTCATGCCACCAGCCTAGCCGTAAAAGTAGGGGCGTCAACGCCTAGTTATGAGCAAATTAACTTTGCCAGCTTCACATCGATCTCCAGGTACTAGTGGTTACAGTACTCAGGAGGTAGCCTATCTTCTCAGTATTGGCCCAGATCATATCCGCCACTATGTGCGTAGGGGGCTTCTTAAGCCCATGCGCAATGCGCGCGGGCATTTCCGTTTCTCTTTTCAAGATGTGGTTTTTCTGCGCACGGCGAAGGCCCTGCGTAATGCCTCAGTGGGCGTGCGTCGCAGTTATAAAGCATTAACCAAACTAAAAGCTGAATTGGCACAGTTTAAACCCCTTAGCTCTGTGCGCATTTATGCGGACGGCCACGTGGTGGTTGTGCGTGACGATGACAAGGCTTGGGAAGTAGAGAGCGGTCAACTGACCATGGATTTTTCTGTGCAAGCGTTAGCTAAAAATGTCGCTCACTTGGCCCGTGCTAGTGCTGGTGGTGGCAAGCCGTTAGAAGATCTCGACTCAGACGAGTGGTACAACTTAGGCTTAGATCTTGAAGAAGTAGATCCGACGCAAGCGCCTAATGCCTACCGCGAAGCGGTGCGGTTGGACGCACAAAATGCCGATGCTCATGTGAACTTAGGTCGCCTAAATCAGTTAGACGGTGACATACGCGGGGCCAAGCGCCATTACGAACTGGCTCTAGCTATCACCCCGTCACATGAGTTGGCTAACTACAATTTGGGCACAGTGTTCGACGAGTTAGACGATCTTGTTAGGGCCGTGAGTTTTTACAAGAAAGCGCCGGACATACCTGATGCTCATTTCAACTTGTCTCGATTGCATGAGTTGGAAGGGGATGAATTTAATGCGCGTAGGCATTTGCGCATGTACGAAAATCTGCTGCAGGGCCAAGATTAACTCCGGGCGTGTTTCTTGCCGGACCTTCAGCCAAGGCTTTTGACCGGTCTATTTGCCAAGACTTGGACAAAAGTACTAGTATAAAAGGCCTAATTTGAAGGCCCTATATCTAAGCCCTTAGATCTATGCTCTTAAATCTAAGCTTTTGACCTAACGCACTTCAACCTAATACACGCATTACAGGGTGCTGCTATTCAGATTTTTCTTTTTTACGCACATATAGTACTAATTCGTGATGTACCAGTTCGTAGCCGTGCTCTTCGGCGATTTCGTGTTGCAGTGCTTCAATACGTTCATTGACGAATTCTGTGACGTGGCCATTGTCCACGTCGACCATGTGATCGTGGTGTCTTTCTGCCGCTAGCTCGTAGACCGAGTGGCCGTCGTCAAAGTTATGTTTGTCGATAATGCCCGCAGACTCAAATTGGGTGAGAACGCGGTAAACGGTCGCAAGGCCAACAGTTTCATCAGTACTCAGCAATTGTTTATAGACGTCCTCTGCGCTCATATGATGAGGCGTTGAACCTTCCAATACTTCTAAAACCTTGAGTCTAGGTAAGGTAATTTTAAGGCCTGCTTTTTTGAGGTTTAATCCGGGCACTGAGATGTCCTGTAAAAATTTAAATCGAGCGTTACAAAGCGAACGATACTTGTCCTTGGGCGTGTTTACCACCACAGACTGAGCTTAGCTTGGGCCTATCAGGCCTTTTTCCGCAAGGAACTTATCGTTATATAGGCGAGACTGATACTTGCCGCCATCATCGCAAAGAATTGTCACAATAGTATGACCAGGCCCCAGAGTTTTTGCCGCTTTAACTGCCGCCCCAAGGTTAATGCCCGAGCTAGAGCCGAAGAACCAACCGTCTTCGCGCAGCAGTCGATAAACCATATCCACCATTTCTTGGTCAGTTACTTGTACTGCGCTGTCTATTACCGCCTGCTTCAGGTTTTCTGTGATTCTGGAGTTGCCTATTCCTTCAGTAATTGAAGGCCCAGGAGTCATAGTGGCTTCGCCAGTACTGACCCAGTTGTATAGGGCGCTCCCCATGGGGTCGGCCAAAATAATCTGCATATTTGGGTTTTGTTCTTTCAGGTAAACAGATGTGCCCGCTAAAGTGCCGCCGGTACCTACCGCGCAAGTGAAAACATCCACTTTGCCGTCGGTCTGAGCCCAAATTTCGGGTCCAGTGGATTCGTAGTGAGATAATGCGTTGGCAGTGTTGTCGAACTGATTCGCCCAAATGGCGTTATCTAAGCTGGCAGCAAATCTGCCAGCCTGCTTTTGAAAATTGTCCTCGTTGGCATAGGGCACAGTGGGCACAACGCGCACTTCTGCGCCCAGCGTTCTAAGTAGGTTGACCTTCTCTGTGGACTGATTATCAGGCATATAAATAATCGTCTTGTAGCCACGGCTGTTACAAACGTGGGCAAGGCCTATGCCTGTGTTGCCTGCCGTGCCCTCAACCACTGTGCCGCCCTTCTTTAGTGCGCCACTGGCCTCTGCCGCGTCTATCATCCACAGCGCGGCTCTATCTTTTACCGAACCGCCCGGATTCATAAATTCTGCTTTGCCCAATATCTCGCAACCAGTTTCTTCGGACAGGCTGTCTATTCTTATGAGCGGGGTGTTTCCAATAGAACCGGTAAGTCCGTTCAGGATGGGCATAAATTTTCCGAAAATTCAAAATACAGCGGGCCATTCTAAAGTGCCCCCCGCCCTTGAGCAAATGCCCTTGCGTCAATGATCTTTACTTCCGCGCCTACTTTTATTCATGACGCCTGCTTAGATTTGCTTTGAAAATCATTTTGGTTTGCGGAATGTCAAATTGAATGTTGGTGTAATTCACTCTTTAATGGGGGCGCCGGTGTAGGGCAAGACCAAAGGGCGTTCGCAAAACCCCATTAACGAACCCTAAAAATTAGATCAAAGTGTGATGTGTGCGGCCAAGCTCGGACGCGCGCACGTTCGCCAACGGGAGAAGCAAATGAACGAAGCTCAGATAGACACCCTAAAAGTTAATGGCCTGGCCGTAGATAAAGTCCAAGATCTGCTGAGAAGGGCAGCTAAAGAAGTAAATGACGGCTTGTTGCCGGCCGCGCAGATAGCGTTGGCCAAAGATAATAAAATTTTGTTATCTGCTTCTTTTGGTGATGCCAAAGATAACTCTCTAACCTGCATATTTTCAGCGACCAAGGCCATTACCTCTGCCGCTGCCTGGCTGCTTATGCAAGAGGGTAAGCTCAGTGAGGACGAGTTAGTGGCAGATATCATTGCTGAGTTTGCCACAAATGAAAAAGATCAAGTGACCGTGGGCCAACTGTTCACGCACACGGCTGGGTTTCCATCTGCGCCGTTTGCGCCTTTAGAATGGGATGATATGGACGCGCGTATGTCGCGCTTTGCACGGTGGCGTCTAAATTGGCCTCCGGGTTCACGTTTTGAGTATCACGCGTCTTCTTCCATGTGGGTCATTGCAGAACTCATTGAGCGCCGTAGTGGTCTGGGCTATCGGGAGTTTGTTCGCACTCGGATTATTCAAGCATTAGGGTTAGCAGACATCTATGTAGGATTGCCTGAAGCCGAAAACCATCGTGCGTTACCCTGCGCTTATGTTGGTGACCCACTCAGCGCTGCGGATTACGCCAAGATGGGCATGCCTGTGCCGCCTGAAACTGAGGTAACTGAAGCCGCTATTTTGGCCTTCAATCGCCCAGATATTCGCGCCGTTGGCGTACCTGGTGGTGGCGGCTTCGCCACGGCTTCTGCTCTTGCGCTATTTTATCAGGCGCTCCTGCACGGCGGCAATGACAAAGCAATGTTGTGGCCGCAATCCACTTTGACAGATGCTCGTCGTATTCGTTCGGGAGACTTCACTGACGCGTTGTTTAAGAAGCCAGCTAATAGGGCATTGGGACTTATCATAAGTGGCGATGACAGTCGTCGCTTTAGAGGCTTTGGTCGCTCAAATTCACCCTCCGCCTTTGGCCACAATGGCGCTGGTGGGCAGTTGGCGTGGGCAGATCCAGAAACCGGCCTATCTCTAGCTTATGTAACGCCAGGCCATGACCGCAATGGTATTCGTCAAGGCAGTCGTGGGGTGGCGATAGGCACCTTGGCCGCAGAGTGCATGGCATAAGACTCAGACGGTGCTAACGCGCCGGACTTGTGCCTCAATCCAGTTAGACACTTAGTGGTGTCTTTGGGATCTAGACGCCAATTGGCGTCCTCTTGGAGAAAAGAAATGACTAATTTTCGGCGTGGATGGTCAGTTTTAGTGTTATCCCTTATCAGTAGCTGGGCTATTGGACAGTCAGTCCCGGGTGGTGACTCTCCTGCACAAACAAAGAGGGTATTTGAGTTAGTTGAGGCACAGCGCGAGCGTTCTGTTGTCATTGCAGATGAGCTTTGGCAACTAGCCGAGATGGGTTATTTGGAGACCCGCAGCAGTCAGTCGTTGCAGGACTACCTAGGCGAGCACGCATTTGATGTGGTGCAGAACGTTGCAGATATTCCCACCGCCTTTTTCGCGACCTACGGCAGTGGCGGGCCAACCATTGCAATTTTGGCCGAATTTGATGCCTTGCCCGGATTGAATCAGGGAGCTGTGGCAACTCGTCAAGTCACCAAAGAAAATGCGGCAGGGCATGCCTGTGGTCATCACCTGTTTGGTGCAGCATCAACCACTGCAGCGGTTGCATTAGCTAAGTGGCTAGACGAGACCGGTACGCCAGGCACAATTAAGCTGGTGGGTACACCCGCAGAAGAGGGGGGTTCTGGCAAAGTCTATTTAGCCAGAGCTGGCGTATTTGACGACGTAGATGTGGTGCTGCACTGGCACCCAGGTGACAGCAATTCGGCCTCGCCTTCCAGCAGCACGGCTAATAAGTCTGGACGCTTTACCTTTCATGGGCGGGCAGCTCATGCAGCCTCGGCACCTGATCGCGGACGTTCTGCGTTAGATGGCGTTGAAGCCATGAACTATATGGTCAACCTGATGCGCGAACACGTGCCGCAAACCAGCCGCATTCACTATGTCATTACCGACGGCGGCGACGCGCCAAATATTGTTCCAGAACGTGCTCAAGTTTATTACTACGTCCGGCACCCAGAAAAAGAGCAGGTGATGAAGTTGTTTGAGCGCGTAGCAAATGCCGCAAAAGCCGCCGCTTTGGGTACAGACACGCAGGTTGATATTGAAGTGATGCACGGCAACTACGCGGTGTTACCCAATTATACGTTGTCGCGATTGGTATACGACAATTTACTTAAGCTAGGTGGTGTTAACTACAGCCCCCAAGAGCAAAAGTTTGCAGAAGAAATTCGCCAATCATTGCCCGGTGCGAGAAAGGCGTTGGGTTCACAAACACAAATTCAACCTTATAAATTCCGCCAAGGCATGGGTTCAACTGATGTGGGTGATGTGAGTTGGCTCGTGCCTACGGTAGGTTTTAGAACGGCAACGTGGGTACCGGGTACACCCGCCCACAGTTGGCAGGCTGTAGCAGCGGGTGGTACCAGCATTGGCCACAAAGGCATGCATTTGGCCACTAAGCTGTTGGCCAAAACCGCGGTGGATTTGCTGCAAAATCCCGCCACTATTGACGTAGCTGCAGATGAGTTAAAGCGTGCACAGGGCAACGATTTCAAATACTCGGCGCTACTTGGCGACCGTCAGCCACCGTTAGATTACCGGCGCTAACAATGCGTATTGGCATACTCCACTCGGGCGCAATGGGCGCATCTATTGGTTTAAGTTTATTGGCTAGCGCTCACGAAGTGGGTTGGGTCAGTGAAGGCCGCAGTGTAGACAGCCGCAATAGAGCTAAACAGTTTGAGGCATTCACAGCCTTGGACGAGATGGCCGTATGGGCAGATGGCATAATCAGTATCTGCCCCCCAGACGCAGCCATTGCGCAAGCTCAGGCGGTTTATGCTAAGGCGTTTGATGGCCTCTATGTGGATGCCAATGCCATAGCGCCGAACAGCGCGAAAGAAATTGCGCAAATATTTGGTGCCGGTGCTTATGTCGACGGCGGAATCATCGGCCCACCCGCGCTAAGCGCAGGTACCACGCGGCTGTATTTGTCCGGACTACACGCCGCCAGCGTGGCGAGCTGGTTTAGCCAGGGTTTTCTTCAGGCAATTGCATTACCTGAGTCTGACCACGCTAATTCAATGGCTGCAGCGTCTGCATTGAAAATGGCCTATGCGGCGCATTCAAAAGGTTCTAGTGCATTGCTCCTGGCAGTGAATGCTCTGGCGGCTAGCATTGGAATAAGTGACGCGCTTAAGGCGGAGTGGGATATTTCGCAACCGGGGCTGAATCAACGCAGCGATATAACCGCCAAAGTCACGTCGCCCAAAGCGTGGCGCTTTGGCGGTGAAATGCTTGAGATCAGTGAGACCTTTGAAGCCCAAGGGCTGTCGGGAGACTTTCATCAAGGGGCTGCAGATATTTTTGCCAGCATGGCAGATCTTAAAGACAAGCCTGGCGCTGATCTAGATCAGGTGATAGCTCAGATATTGGGTTCTGGGGGTGTGCCAGATTCAGCGAGTTAGGAAATGAGGCCCCTCCATTGGGGCCTGTCTCGGAGGGACTCATTCTTTCATTCGTTAAGCCCGCACTTCCCACTAGCTTCTAATGTTAAGTCAGCTGACCACTGCCGTCGTGAAGGGTACTGTTCACATGAGCGTTGTCGTTAAAAGCCCGAACTTTAATCTCGTCGCCGTTAATAACAATTCGTGAGATCGAGCCATTATCCGCGCCATTAAAAGCGAAAGGCTGCGCGCCACTGGCCTTAGCAATAATATGCCCAATAACCCCGCCATGAACTACCGCAACCACTTTCTGGTTTGGGTGCGCTTGGTGAATTCGCTTCAGTCCGGCCATTACACGAGTGTTTAATGTATCCCAGCTCTCGGCACCTGGAATTAAATCCCAGCGCTGTTGCTCCTGCATTTGTGTGAATATAGGGTCGCCTGCCGCTGCGCGTATGCGCATTACGCCGCCTTCCCAGTCACCCAAAAACACCTCTCTGAGATCTGCCTCAACAATAGGGGTTAGCCCAAGGTGGCGGCACAATGGTGCGGCGGTCTGATGGGTTCTTTGCAAGCTGGTTACATAAATCGCATCAATGTTCTCGCCTTTTAATCGCTCGCCAACCATTTCGGCCTGCTGCTCCCCGTTCGCATGTAGCTCTGGGTCGCCGTGGCCACCCACCAGTGGGAACGGGTTTTCTTCCGATGCGGCTCTAGATTCACCGTGGCGAACCAATGTGATTTGCGTGGCACCTTCCGGTGCCTGATAACTGTGTTGTCGATACTGGGCCATAAATACTTCTCGTTAAGGGCGGTAGCCAAAGTTAGGTGGATCTGTCCGTAATGCGCGCTGGGCAAGTTTTGCCCATTGGCATAGATATGCTCGGGTTTTGCGTGGATCGATTATTTCTTCAATCTCAAAAAATTCAGCAGAGCGGTAGGGCGAGCGCAAATTGTTTAAACGCTCTTTGATTTTTGCAAGGTGTGAGTCTGGGTTGTCTGCTGCTGCAATTTCAGCCTTGTAAGCTACCTCTATGCCGCCTTCGATAGGCAGTGAGCCCCAGTCACCAGATGGCCAGGCCGCGCGAAAATGATGGCTGCCGGGTTTGTGGTTGCCTGCGCCAGCGACACCAAAGGCTTTGCGGATAACCACGCAGCAAAACGGCGTTGTCAATTGGCCAAGGGCTGCCAACGCAGCGGAGCCATAACGAATGGTGGCCTCTTCTTCAGATTGCTTACCAATAAGAAATCCCGGGCAGTCCTCCAAGTGGATAACCGGTAGGTGAAAGGTGGAGGCCAAATCTAGCAAGCGGATCAATTTGCGTGATGAATCCGCTGTCCAGGCCCCGCCATAAACCCTTGGGTTTTCAGCGAATACCGCCATCGGAATACCGTTAAAGCGCGCCAATCCGGTGATCAGCGAGCGGCCCCACTTGCGTCCCATCTCGAAAAACGAACCTTCATCGCAAACAGATTCCAGCAGTTGGTGCATTTTGTAAACTTGCCGTGCCGCTTTAGGCACAAGGTTAAGTAGGCTTTCGTCTTCACGCTTTGGGTCATCTATGCATTCAATGACAGGCGGCAACTCATCCACGCTGCTGGGCAGGTAGGACAAAAACTGTCGCGCCATGGCGAAGGCTTCCTCTTCAGTGTCGGCAACGTCGTCAATGGCGCCGTTGCGCGTGTGGATTTTGTAGGATCCCAATTCCTCTTTGCTGACATCGCCCAAGCTTGCCCAGTCCACTAGTGCTGGACCTGCGATCATCATTTGCGCGCTGTCTTTAACAATCACTGAGTAGTGCGATGTGGCAACGCGTGCTGCGCCCATGCCTGCAACAGAGCCCAGTGCCAGAGAGACAGAGGGAGCTATGGAAAGGTGCGAGACCACAGTTTCCCAACCGCGCAGTTCTGGAATGTAAGTGCGCCCGGCGGTTTCAATGGTTTTCACCGAGCCGCCGCCGCCCATGCCGTCAATCAAGCGGATGTGCGGTAAGCGCAGTTCGGCAGCTAAACCCTCTGCTCTGGTCCGTTTGCCGGAAATGGACGCATCTGCAGAGCCGCCTCTAACAGTGAAGTCATCGCCAGACAAAATGATTGGGCGATCATCAATATCCGCTGTGCCAAAAACAAAATTAGAGGGCGTAAAGGCGATCAACTTGCCGTTTTTGTCGTACTCGCCAACACCAGCTAGAGTGCCTATTTCGTGGAAAGTTTCGCTGTCAGCAATTTTGCTAATGCGCTCGCGGATGGTGAGTTTGTTGAACTCGTGTTGCCTGGCGACTTTTTCTTCGCCGCCCATTTTGTAGGCTAATTCAGCCCTGCTGTGCATTTCTTCAGTTTCTTTGTCCCAACTCACATCTCTCTCCTCTTAATGTCCCCAGATGAATTTTTTAGGCGCGTGTGCCTTTGAAGTCGGCGTTGCCGAAAGCGCCCAGTTTTACAGAACCCGTGATCTCATCCCCTGCAACTATGGCTGTAAACTCCAAGTTCATAGGCATAGGTGAAGTAATGCTGGTGGTCCAAGACAAGTTGTCGCCGTCGGCTTTGCCGTCAGCAATTGCCATTTCACCCTGCGGGCTTTGCATAGAGCCACTGAGCTCGCCGCCGTTGGTGGCCAGTACCAGCGTGCCGGTTTGTGCGCCCATAGGGGTATTGATGGTGGTTGTCCAAGTGCCGTCTGCGCTCATTATTATTCTCCAATAGTTAAGCGCTGAGTATGTCACACCCTTTAAAGGGCCAAAACTATATGAAAAAATTTCCTTTTTGGTAAATCTTTGCGGCTTTGTTGGCATTTTCTGAGGTGCTCGAATAAGAAAGTTTTGCCAACTGGTTCACATTTTGGGCAGTAATGTCGGCCTGCTAAGTATCGAATTTAGGCATTTGAGCTAGCCTAAGGGTCTAAACCTCAATGCAGGTTATTGAGTTTAGACGGTTGAAAATGGACTAACTTCGAGAGCCGCCAACATCAAGGCGTTCTAGTCTACTGAATAACATTGGTTTAGAGCTGAAAACCGTTGGCATCGCACTTTGATGTTAAGTGATCGGGTTTTGCGATTTACACATTCGTTATCGGGAGCAAGTTGTTCCCGCAAATGTCAGTAGTTCGATATTCAATAGATAGCCCTTAAAGTTGGTCTTATTTGTAGTTTTGGAATTGATGCGAATCTAATTCCATGCATTTGCACAACTTATTTGCACAACAAAAAGGAATTTTTCTAAATGGATAATTTTATTAACACGCTAAAGAGCTATTCTGACTTTGCCAGTAGAACAGGAAGGAATGACTACTGGATGTTCATGCTCTTCTATGTGGTTTTGAGCGTTGCCACAGGAATCGTAGACAGTATTTTGGGTATCTTGCTTGTGAATTCAATATATTCATTGGTCATGCTAGTGCCTCTTGTCGCGGCTACAACGAGAAGACTTCACGATACTGGTCGTAGTGGTTTATGGCAGCTACTCGTTTTTATTCCGGTCCTTGGGCTACTCGTGCTCATTTGGTTTTTGGCTCAGGAGAGCGACGGTGAAAATGAGTTTAGCTAACCGGGTCACTAAATCCATATAGGTTATATAAAACCTTGCTTTGGTGGTGTCCGCTGAATGTTCAGTGAAGGCGCGGCATTATCGAGATTTGCGCTTCATTTATTTAGCTATTTACTCTCTCGACTTTACCCCGATAAAGCCCAATGTGCCCAGCAATAGGCCAATGCCCACGGTTATGCTCAGTGCCAGGGCAGACTGAGCGATTTGAAACATTGCTTGCAGCGCTACGGTGAATACCCAGCCAAATGCGTTGTCTATAGGGTTGCCGGGGTTAATGAAAAATACCCCAGCCACTAAGAGATTAACTAAGGCGATTGAGAAAATTATTTTCTGCAATTTGCGCTTAGAACGCTGGGAAGCGATTTTCGCCATGACGACCAATGCCAACATAGCCCAGACAGGCAATGCCTAGCCCTAAACCAAGGGTTAAAATGCCCCGTCTTAAGTCGTTTTTAGCGGACACTTCTCTGTAGCCGGGAATGCCGCGCAGCATGTCAGGCGCAATTTGCTGGCCACTATTAATGAGCGCCTGCAGCGACTCGTGGAACAAGCGGTCGCGATTACGTTCGTACTTGAAGTAAACGTGGACAATAAAAGCCGGCAGCCCAAAGGCCATAACAATAGCCAACACCGGAATCAGAAGGTCTTCTAATAAGTGCATCATATATTTCTCCTTTGCGAGAGTTGTGCTTCTATGTTTTAAATGGGGCGGTTAGCAGTTAGCGATTTATAGCTAACAATGAAATGAATCCACGTTGCCGCCGGAACTGGTCTTCAGGTTGTTGCGTTTAACGTTTTCTGATGCGTCAATACTGCCGCCACTGGAAATGCGGCCATCAAGGGTTTTTGCGCCGCACATTTCAGCGGAGCCGCCAGATGAAATGCGCACCGATGCGCTGTCAATTTCAACCTCATCTGCAAATTCAATTTGCCCGCCGGAACTCGCTTCAACCTTGGCGCTGGTCACTTCCATGGGGGCTTTGATGTCTATTTTTGCGCCAGAGGAAACGTCTACCTCAAGGAAGGTGATTTGGCTGTTGTCGCCATTAATGCGCAGTGAAGATCCAGAACTGGCGGTGAGTTCTACGCGGGCGCTGTCGGAAAAGCATTCACTCACACGCCCCTCGGCGGCAGACCTCACTTCAATGGCCTGGGGTGAATAACTCAATAGCAGTTCGGCAGAGACAGATTTAGAGCCCTTAAACCAAGATGAAAAAGAACTGTTTTTCGACAGCGAGATTTCGCTGGCGCTTAGGTCTAAGTCAAATGCGTCCTCGTCACTGGCCGTTATTTTGATGATGCCGCTGTCATCGTCATCGCCTGTGCGGACTCGAATACAGGTAAGGGTAAACTCAATACCCTCATCAATTTCAACTTCCTCGGCATCTTTGGCTATGGGATATTCAAAAACCTCAGCGCTGGCGGGCAGCGCTAAAGCCCCCGCAATGCTCAGTAGTAATACTTGGGTGAGCACTTTGGTGAATCCTTGTCTGAGTACTGTGCTTAATGGCTGGTTCACGTTCTGCATAATGATCTCCTGTTTTTCTATATACTCAGCGCCTGTCAAAAACGTTGCATGCAGGGCAAAAAACTTTGCTTACACAGACCTCGCCAATCCAAGACGCTCATTCCATGCCCAAGCAGATCGTTAAGTATCCCAAGCAAAACACGCCCCGTGCAGGGACAACGTCTTGAGCGCTATAGGCACGCTGAATGAAGGGCACCTGCATGCCTCACTCAAGCACCTATACGCCGGTGATCAGGGCCAGTTAGAAGTACCCTTCGGTAAATTTGTTGCAGACGTTGTGCGCGACGGCGTGATATTTGAGATTCAAACCTCCAGCTTCAGTGGGCTAGGACGCAAAATGTTGGCCCTTGCAGAACAGCAGCCAGTAGTCCTAGTGCACCCAATAGCCTATAGCAAAACGCTGATTAAACTGAAGAAAGATGACAGCGGAGAATTCACCCGCCGCCGTTCGCCCAAGCGCGGTGCGCTAGCGCACATTGTCAGCGAGTTGGTCTATATCCCCACATTGCTTAAGCATCCCAACTTTTCAGTAGAAGCGGTATTGATTGAAGAAGAGGAAGTGCGCAGTTTCGATGCAAAGGCGCGCCGGGGGCGAGGTGGGTGGCGTGGCCAAGGTCGGCAGTTGGTCAAGGTGTTAGACCAAGCGCGTATCTCCACGCCTTATAGCCTGCTAGATTTTTTGCTGGAAGATTTGCCAGACCCCTTTACCACCAAAGATCTAAGCGCAGCGCTAGATCAGCCCCAGGAAATAGCCCAACAGATGGCCTATTGTTTAAGGCACATGGACGTGGTGGACGTGTGCGGTAAAACCGGCAACCTGCTGAATTATAAATTTTTGACTGAATGATTTTGTTGGTTTCGGCAGAGTCTTAGCGGATCTGGCGAACGGCAACTACTATTTTTGCATGTGTCGCTCTAGATAAATTTGCAGCGCTACTTGTTCTTCATTGCTCAACACCAACCCTAATTTGGTTCGGCGATACAACAGGTCGTCGGCTTGTTGTACCCATTCGTATTGCACTAAGTAATCTACCTCTGCGGCATAGAGTTCGCCGCCGAAATGCTGGCCTAATGCCTCTAAGTTATTTCTTTGCGCCAGCATTTTAAAGCTGTCGGTGCCGTAGAGGCGCGCGAGTCTGCGTGCCAGCGGTTCGCTGATAAAGGCATAGTCTTGTTTGATTTTGCTGACCAGATCCTCAAAACCCTCTACTGGGAAATGGCCGCCGGGTAGACGCGTGCCAGAGGTCCAGGGTTGGTTGGGTTGGCCTAGGTAGTTGCATACTCTGGCCACAACATCTTCCGCCAATTTTCGGTAGGTGGTGATTTTGCCACCAAATACATTAATGAGTGGGCCGCCGAGTTCGTTGTTCTCTCGCACCACATAATCTCGGGTGGCTTCTTGGGCTTGGCTTGCGCCGTCTTTGTACAAGGGGCGAACGCCGGAGAATGTCCAAACCACATCTTCTGGGGTGATGGGGTCGTTTAAATACTCGCTGGCCGATTCACACAGATAATCTATTTCGCCTTGGGTGATTTTGGGCGGGGTGTGTAGGTCGTTGTTTTCGGTATCTGTGGTGCCGACCAATAAAAAGTCTTTTTCATAGGGAATGATGAAAATGACTCGGTCATCGGCGGCTTGGAATATGTAAGATCGGTCAAAGGGCAGGGTGCGACGAATGACTATGTGGCTGCCGCCGACAAGGCGCACGTTATTGGCGTGGTTTAAACCGAATACGCCTTTAAGTATTTCGTCGGCCCAGGGGCCGCTGCTGTTAACCACCACGTTGGCGGTCACTTGGAAGGTTGCGCCGGTTACTTTGTCATTGAGTGTCAGCAACCATTTGTTTTGTTGATATACCGCAGTTTGAATGGCGGTGCGCGGCAGAATTCGCGCGCCGTTTTCGGCAGCTTGCTGCAAATTCAGAATGACCATGCGCGAGTCTTCTATCCAGCAGTCTGAATATTCAAAGCCTTTTTTGAAATCGCTTTTTAAAATTTGCCCGGCTGGATCTGTGGTCAGATCTAGGGTTTTAGTGGCGGGCAGTAATTTGCGTCCCCCCAAATGATCATAAAGAAATAGACCTAGGCGCAGTAGCCAGGCGGGACGTAAACCGCTGTGGTGGGGCAGTACAAAGCGCAATGGCCAAATAATATGCGGTGCCATTTGCAACAGTTCTTCGCGTTCTATTAACGCTTCTCGGACCAGTCTGAATTCGTAATATTCTAAGTAGCGCAGTCCGCCGTGAACCAGTTTGGTAGATGCTGAAGAGGTGCCGCCGCCAAAATCTCCTGAGTCGCATAAACACACTGACTGGTTTCTGCCTGCTGCATCTCGTGCAATGCCTGCGCCATTGATGCCGCCGCCTATCACAAAGGTGTCATAGTGGGCTGGGCTTTGGTCAGCGGCAGCGTGGTTAGACTGTTCCATTTAGAGAGCACCCCGTGGGTTATGCAGAAGTTTCGAGATTTATGCCGCTCTGTCCTGATCTGACCAATGGCAATGTAAGCTCAGGTCATACACTGCAAATGTGTAAGATTTGAGCTGTTTGCACCAATATTTTAAATAAACAGTGTTAGATCAATATGCGGGAGATCTGTAGCGCTAGGTTAGTCGTTGGACGAGGATTTACTTTGCACGCTGTAGACTCCTAATGTTACGACTAACACGGCTATCAGGTCGAGCCAGTTTCGCGATTCTTGGTAAAATAATGCACCTACGACCATTGCGCTGACACCTTCCAACATAATTACCACAGCGGCGACATGGGTACTGAGTTTGCTTAAGCCGTTGGCAATGAGCCCTTGGGCGAATACGTGGGCGACAAGGCCCAAGAAAATAACCTGCAGCCAACCCTCTACACTGGCAGGTATGAATTTGCTGCCCATGACCTCGCCCATTACTAGGGCTACGGGTAAGAGAAAAACTGCTGAGCCAACAGATGAATAAAACATGGTGGTAAGGGTACTTTGCTCGGAGCGGCACTTGGCTATGGCGAATAAATAGCCGGTAAAGAAAAACCCAGTGATGAGACCGTAGAAGTCGCCTAGCCAATGTGCGTTTGAGAAGGACAAATGCTCGCGGGCCAGCAGCAGTGCGCCAACAATGGCTAAGACTAACCCTAGGACAAAGCGACCACTGAGTTTAACGCCCAGGAAGCAGATGCCAATTAAGGGTACCCAGATGCTAGACATAGTGGCTAGGAAGGTGGCGTTACCAAGGCTGGTGTTGACTAAGGCTAGGTGCCAAAAAATCAGGTCGCCAGCAAAAAAGAAACCTGCCCAGACCAGTGGGCCGATGTTGCCTTGTGGTACGCGAAAGGTGGCTTTGTCGCGTTGATAAAAAATGATCGAAGCGAGTATGGGTACCGCAATGGCTACGCGCCAAAACGCAGCGGCAATGGGGCCAACATCAATCTCGCGCAGAATTGCCGATGACACACCCAGTGTCAGCGCGCCGAGAATAACCAGTGCTAGAGGGTTATTCAGGCTGTTGAATTTGGCGGATGGGTTGGCCAGGTGGTGCAAGCAAGTGTCCTTGGTGAGGCGTTAGGTAGCGAGGCGTTAAATAATTGCGCTATTTGACACGCTAACGACGCTGATGAGAAGAACAGAATGCGGGATTTTTTCAATGAAGATGAAGGCGAGAGAGAGGGAGAGGGCCAGGGAGAGTGAGAGGGAGAGGGTGAGTG
>CAUZON010000019.1:0-55749 GCA_963581445.1 Gammaproteobacteria bacterium
AGAGAGAGAGCGAGAGCGTGGACGGCACTGCTGCTGATCCACGCTCTTGCGTAATAATAGAACTTATAATAAACCGAGGCTTGTCTAGGTATTCAAGCCTAGTCGTAGTTAGGCAGGCCCCTAAACCGAGTCTTAGTTAGGCAGGCCCCTGAGCCGAGTCGTAGTGACGAGTCTTAGTCAGGCAACTAAGCCTTGCAGTACAGCAGCTTCATGGCGGACATGCTCTGGTGCGCCTAACCACTGCCGGTTTGCGCCAATGCGCTTAAACCAATAGTGCAGCCCAACAAGGTCAGTGAACCCCATGCCGCCGTGTACCTCGGTTGAGGTTTTGGCAATGGCTTTACCCACTTCAGATAAATGCGCCTTGGTATGACATGCGGTGGCTCTTGCTTCGTCTGGCAAATCTGCCAGTGCGTGGGCGGCAAACCAAACCATTGAGCGGCAGGGCTCTAAGGATGCTGCCATTTCCGCGCACATATGTTTCACCGCTTGGAAGCTGGCAATAGGGCGATTGAACTGCTCGCGCTGCTTTGCGTAGTCTACTGCTTGGTCAAGCATGTCTTGGGCTGCCCCAAGGGTGTCTGCTGCCAGCATCACTCGGCCAATATCCAAGGTGGTTTCAAAGACGCTGACCTCCGTACTGATACAGGTGGCAGCTACGTCTTTGTAGGTTAACTCCACGGTTTGGCGGGTCTTGTCCACGGTGGTTAAAACCGTGCGAGTCAGCCCGGTGTCGCTGGCTGAGACCAAATATAAGTGCTTGTTTTGGTCCGCAACCAAATAGCTGTCGGCCACTGCGTCAAAGGCAAATAGTGAGGTGCCATTCATCACGCCATTGCTGACTTGGATGCCGGCATCATTACGACGCTTAATGGCTTCACCAAATGCAATGCCTACGCGGTGTGTGCCTGCCGCCAGTTCACCCAGCAATTCGCCATGATCGCCGCTACTGGCGATCAACGCGGTAGGTGCCATCACGGCGCTGCCTAGAAAGGGTCCAGGTGCAACATTGTTGCCCAAGCATTCTGCAACTATGGCGGCGTCCAGTGGGGTCATACCAATGCCGCCGTGTTCTTCTGGAATGAGGAGCGCCGCTACGCCCAGTTCGCTGAGCCCAGCCCAAATGTTGGCGTCGCTTTCGCCCTCGGCGTATTTACGCACATGGTCTAGTGACGCGTTGTCATTCAAAAAGCGTTTTACATTATCCTGTAGGAGGATTTGTTCTTCTGATAATCCAAATTGCATTTAACCTCTCCTAGCGTGATTTTTCGATTTTGGGTTCGCGTGGCATGTCTAAGCCGCGCTCACTGATGATGTTTTTCTGAATTTGCGACGTGCCGCCGCCAATGATCAGGCCAAGGAAGTACATGTATTCTCGCTGCCAACTGCCGGAGTTGCGCAGGTGCGGGTTGTCTTCATAGGCCAAGCCAATTTCGCCCATTACATCAATGGCTAAACCTTCAAGCTCGTGGCGCAGTTCGGTACCTTCCAGCTTGGTGATCATGCGTGAAAGTCCGGCATCCTGACCGGGGTTCAGGCGCGCAGAAAGCACTCTGAGTTCGTTAAAGCGCATGGCCATAACTTGGCCTTGAACCTTCATTAAGCGATCACGATAAACCGGGTTGTCGATCAGGCGTTCGCCGTCTGCGGTGTCGGTTTTCATCAGTTCAATAAGGGCGTTGATGCGGGTTTGTGCAGTATTCGCTGGGGCCAGTGTTTCGCGCTCGTGACCCAAAATGGCGTTGGCTACCTGCCAACCCTGGCCACGCTCACCAACAATTTGATGCTTAGGCACGCGCACGTCCGTGTAGAAAGTTTCATTGAAGTTGGCAGCACCAGTCATATCTACCAGCGGACGAATTTCAATGCCTGGCGTCTTCATGTCGAACAGTAAAAAGGAAATACCCTTGTGCTTAGGTGCATCCGGTTCGGTTCTCACCAAGCAGAATATCCAGTCTGCAATATGTGCTGTACTGGTCCAGATTTTTTGCCCGTTCACTACCCATTCATCGCCCTCTAAAACCGCTGACGTGGTAAGGCTGGCAAGGTCGCTGCCTGCGCCTGGTTCAGAATAACCTTGGCACCAAATCATCTCACCGTGAATCGTAGGGCGAATGAATTGCTTTTTCTGTTCTTGAGTACCCATCTCTAAAAGTGTCGGCACAAGCATGGAAATACCTTGGCCCCCTAGTCCCGTATTAACCCGGGCATTGGAGAATTCTTCAGCAATGATTCTAGATTTAAGAATGTCTGGTTCTGCACCAAAGCCACCAAATTCTTTAGGAATGGTGCGTGCGGTATAACCGTTTTCAATGAGTAACTTTTGCCAATCCTTGGCGGTGTCGCCGCGCAGATCGTTGCCCTTAGGTGCTTTGTGGGCGTTGTTGGCGAGGAAATCTTTTACCTCTATACGAAATTCGTCGTACTCTGATCCTAATGATAGATCCATGACTGCTCCCGGAGATTTATAATTAGAATTTTGCGTCGCCGCAGATCTTAAGGCTTTGGTTCAAGACGCGCAAAATTTAGTTTTTTGAGGCTACTCGTTCGAAACAGCCATGGCAACTGGGGCGCGGTTGTGCCAGTGCAGTACACAACGGCCAGGTCATGAGATAGGCTGCACAACTTGTTGCCGCATAGGGCTTGGTGAAAGACTATTGAGGTCTGAGTGCAAAGCCTACATCTAGCGGATCTTAACGGGTAAAAGGATAGAACATCGATGTCGACAGAAAATGCATCAGCAATGCTGCACACCATGGCGCAAATGCAAGATGAGCATAATGCTTTGGTACACCCGCAATGGCGCGACCAAGGCCATCAATATTACCGAGCAGTCTGGGTTGAGTGCGCAGAAATGCTCGACCACTTCGGTTGGAAGTGGTGGAAAAAACAGAGCCCAGATTTAGATCAAGTGAAGCTAGAGCTGGTGGATATTTGGCATTTTGGTCTCAGTGAGATGTTACGCAGCGGGCCCGTTGATGAAGCAATCGCCGCCCAGCTCAGTGCTATAGAAACCGCTGATCTGGGCGTGTCCGAGGACTTGCGCGCAGAGCACTTTCGCCTAGCCATTGAGCAGCTAGCGGCAGCTTGTTTGGCCACTCGATCTTTCGATTTGCCGTCCTTCAAATTAGCTATGGCCAGCTTGCCTATGGATTTGCCTGAGCTTTACGCCATGTACATTGGCAAAAATATTCTTAACCGATTTCGCCAAAACAATGGTTACAAGAGCGGCGAGTACCGCAAGCTTTGGCAGGGCCGGGAAGACAACGAGCATTTGGTGGAGTTGTTGGACGAGTTGTCCGACGTGGTTGAAGGTTTGCCGGACAAGTTGTACGCCGGTTTGGAAGCGCGTTACACAGCCTAATGCCGGTGGCTAAAATTCCCAGGATAGAGATCGACACCTTATGGGTAGCGCGGTGGCAGCCTGAGTTGATTGGTACTTTGCTGTTTGTACTGCGCACCGTTGAAGCACGTCAGCAAGTGTTGTTGATTCACAAGAAAACGGGGCATGGCCAGGGCCGAGTTAATGGCCCCGGTGGTAAGTTAGATTCCGGCGAAAGTTTGACCGCCTGCGCAAGGCGAGAAGTGTTAGAAGAAGTGGGGCTGCGCGTGGCGCACCCACAGTGTCGCGCAGAGCTGCGCTTTGTAGAGTTAGATGGCGCGCAGTGGTTGGGTTATGCCTTTACTGCAGGCCAATTTAGTGGACAGTTAATAGAAACCCCAGAAGCGAAACCCTTTTGGTGCGATATTGAAGAGATTCCTTTTGCTGATATGTGGCCGGACGACCAGCTTTGGTTGCCAACCATTTTGCAGCAGTATGTGAGTCAGTGGCAGAGTGAGCCGTTCAGTCGACTTGATGGCCAAACATCCGGCGAGATACGCCAACCGCTAGTTGGGGATTTTTTGTTTGAAAACGAACACTTGCTAGAACACCGTATTTATTCTGATAAAAGTTTCTCGGTATCGTTAGATAAGGTGCTAGATGACACCTAGCGGTTTCAATATTGGATAGGTAAAAGGCTTTGGAGCTTGCAGCATAGGTTCTGGTTGCAGTCCATCGCTGCTAAGAACTATCCAGCGAATTTGAATATAAGGAAGATGATTATGCGCATTGGCATATCTATTAGTTCCAGCTACCGAGTTGAAGACCCAAGTTTGGGTGCAAGATATATGATTGAACGAGCAGCTACGGCTCGCCAAGCGGATTTAGACAGCCTTTTTATTGGCGACCATCATGTTACCCCCCAGTCTTACTACCAAAATTCGCCGATGCTGGGTCGCTTACTCGCCGAATGGAATAATAAACCGGCGGGTGCGCTGTATCTTTTACCTCTGTGGCATCCCGTATTGTTGGCTGAGCAGATTGCGACTCTTGCCGCCATTATGGAGGGTCGGTTTATTCTGCAATGTGCGCTGGGTGGAGAGCGGCCGCAAAGCGAGGGCATGGGCATTGATATGAAGTATAGAGTGCCCATGTTTGAAGATAGCCTAGATATTATGCAACGACTTTGGGCGGGCGAAACCGTCACCCATGAACGGTTTTGGAATATTAAGAATGCCAAAATTTCACCGTTGCCTGCGCAAAAGATAGAGGTTTGGGTGGGCTCCTCCGCGCCCGCGGCGCTGAACAGAACTGCACGGGTAGCCGAAGGTTGGCTGGCCCAACCTGGCTTGAGTTTGCAGGGCGCAACAAATCAACTTAACCAATATCGTCAGGCCTGTGCCGAGCATAATCGTGAGCCCACCGCTGTAGCCCTTAGGCGAGATATTTTCGTTGGTGGTACTTCCCAAGAGGCGGAAGCCTTTAAAAGCAAAGCGGTAGAAAAAGGTTACAGAGGGTTTGCGCCGGAGTCGATGTTGGTGGGCAGCGTTAACCAAGTGGCGGGTGAATTGGCGGCTTTTAAGGCGGCTGGGTTCACTGATGTCATTATTCGCAATATGTCATCTAATCAGTCAGAGGCTTTGGCTAGTATTGAACGCTTGGCCCAAGTTAAAGCCATGTTAGAGGGTTCTGTTTAGCGAAAGTTTGTGCTCTTTACTGGGGCAAAAAATCGCGGCAAAAATCCTCAAAAAAACTATTTACATAGGCTCTCAACGGCAGATAATCCCGTTTAACGACTTTATACTTTGCAGGGTGTTTTGGCCCGCAAACGACGCTGTTTTTGGTTGCTGGCAAGGGTGTTCTTTTCAATGAAGACGCCTGCCCGTAAGCCAAAAAATTTTCTACAGACAAGTCACTTAACCGCAAACGAAAGATAGGCATTATCTGTTTCGGGTTGGGAGAACCTTTATGAAGAGCCCGAGTGATGATGTTCAAGATGTCGAAGACGATGTGCTTGATGAAAATTTGATTGAAGAGCGCACAGATTGGGAAGCTTCCGATTGGGATGATGATAAAGATGATCGGCTCACCTGTGCTGAGAAGACCAAAATGACGCATCAGGCCATAGAAGACGTGCACGAGCAGCGCAGAATTAAACGCGAGCTAGATGAGTTGTTAGACTAGCTTTTTTGGATGGGTAGTTAGATGAGCGGTTAGATAAGCGGTTAGGCTAAGCGTTAGCTGTTTTGTGTTCAGCATTTTGCGGTAAATTTATTGCGGGTGCGCTGTGAAGCTATCGTGTTAGATTGACGCACGTTTAATCGAGCCCACTATGGCTGAGTTACCCAATTGCCCAGAATGTAGTTCTACCCTTACCTATCCCGACGGTGGTTTCCTAGTTTGTCCTGAATGCGCGAACGAGTGGAGTGCTGCTGATACTGATAGCGATATGGAGGTTGGCGTAAAAGATGCTCACGGTAATTTGCTCCAGAACGGCGATACTATTAGCGTGACAAAGGATCTTAAAGTGAAAGGCTCGTCCCTAGTGGTAAAGGTGGGCACCAAGGTGAAGAACATTCGTTTGATCGATGGTGACCATGAGATTGATTGCAGAATCGACGGTGTGGGTGCTATGAAGCTTAAGTCTGAGTTCGTTAAGAAAGTCTGACCCTTTATGGCGGGTGGTATTACCGCCTTCTCCTAGCCTTTTCCCAAATTCTCCACAGTGAAATAACCCCAGACAACTGCGCCATAGGCCTTCGCTTGTATTCCGACCCCCTTAAAGACAGAATCTTGCTCAAGAGGGAGATTCCATTGCTTGGCTAATGACAACCTTTGTATATGAATTGGGCCTGATGTTTACGCGATTCAGTTACAACATTTCAATGTCAAATTCCAACGAGCGAATCCCAAAAACAATAAAATTTGGGGAATTCAGTGTCTAATTTGAACAAATTACTTATCGCTAATCGTGGAGAAATAGCCATTCGCATCACCCGTGCTGTCCAAGAATTGGGCCTCACAGCGGTCGCCATGTACCCCGAAGATGACGCTCATTCGTTGCATGTGCGTTTAGCTGATGAGGCTGTTCTTCTGGAGGGGCGCGGTGCTTCTGCCTACTTAGACATTGCGCGAATTGTGCAACTGGCCAAAGACGCTGGCTGTGATGGCATACACCCAGGTTACGGTTTTCTTAGCGAAAACGCCAATTTTGCCGCAGCGGTTGAAGCAGCAGGCATGACATTTATTGGTCCCAGTGTTGTGGCGCTTGACGCGTTTGGCGACAAAGCCAAAGCACGTGCTCTGGCTCAAGCTTGCGCAGTGCCTGTTGTAGCAGGTTTGTCTGAGGCCATTACCTTGCAGCAAGCTCAGGCGTTTTTTGCCACCCATGCTGACAGCGGTATTTTACTTAAAGCCATTGCCGGTGGTGGGGGCAGAGGCATGCGCATTGTGCGTAGTGCTGATGAGTTAGCAGGCGCATTTACACGCTGTCAGTCTGAAGCGTTGGCGGCCTTTGCCAATGATGGGTTGTATGTAGAGCAGTTAGTGGCCAGCCCTCGGCACATAGAAGTGCAAATTATCGGTGACGGCTCTGGCGCGGTCAGCCATATCTGGGAGCGTGAATGCAGTCTGCAGCGCCGTCATCAAAAGCTGGTGGAAATAGCACCAAGTCCTACTTTAGATCCCGCCATGCGCAGGGCCATGTGCGACGCAGCAGTGCGCCTTGGTCAAGAGATCAACTATGCAGGCTTGGGCACTATTGAGTTTTTGCTGGACACCAATGCCAATGAGTTTTTCTTTATTGAGGCTAATGCGCGCCTGCAGGTAGAGCATACGGTCACTGAAGAAGTCACGGGTATTGACCTTGTGCGTGCGCAGATTGAAGTTGCCGGCGGTGCCAGCCTGAATGATTTGGGTTTGCAGCAAGCAGACGTGCCTGCCCCCCGCGGCTATGCCATTCAACTGCGGGTGAACATGGAAACCATGACCGCCGAGGGTGACGTTATGCCTGCGGGTGGGCGCTTGTTTAAATTCGAAGTGCCTACGGGTCCGGGTTTGCGCACGGATACCTATGGCTATGCGGGCTATACCACTAACCCCAATTACGACTCCTTACTAGCCAAGATTATTTGTTATAGCCCAACAAAAAATTACGCCGATGCCATTAAACGTGCTCAGCGTGGTTTAAAAGATTTTGTTGTCGAAGGTGTGAGCTGCAATATCGATTTCCTCGCAGCCCTTATCGCAACTACAGACTTTGCCAATAACGCAGTAACCACGCGCTATCTAGACGAACATATGGCGAGTTTGGTTGCTGCATCCACGCAACCTGTGGCGGAGTCATCCGCCACGTTAGCGGGCGCTCAGGTAAATCTCAACGATCCGCTGGCTGTTCTAGAACATGGCAAGTCTGGCCTTCCAGGGATGGGTGGCGGGCCGCAGATTTTGGATCTTGTGAATGCAGATTTACCTGCGGGCACTGAGGCCATTATTGCGCCAATGCAGGGTACGGTTGTCAGTTTTGATATTGAACCGGGTGATGAGGTCTATGTCGGCAAGCTAGTGCTGATTATGGAAGCCATGAAGATGGAGCACGAAGTCCGCGCGGACATCAGTGGCGTAGTACAAAGTTTAGGTGTATCCGCTGGCGATACTATTTTCCAAGGGCATCCACTGATTTATCTGCAGTCTAAAGATGTGGCTGTGGCTGAAGAGGCTGCAAAAGTTGAGATTGATTTAGATTATATCCGGCCAGATCTGCAAGAGGTCTTTGACCGCAAGGGTGCAGGCTTAGATGAAAATCGGCCCGAAGCTGTGGCTAAGCGTTACAAGACCGGTCGTCGAACTGCGCGGGAAAACGTAGCAGACCTCTGCGACGAAGGTACATTTATTGAATATGGCTCAGTAGTACTGGCCGGCCAGCGCCGTCGCCGCTCTATTGAAGACTTGATTAAAAACACTACCGGTGACGGCATGGTGGCGGGGTTGGGTCAAATCAATGGCCAACTATTTGACGAGAAGCGCAGTCGCGCCTTGGTCATGTCTTATGACTACATGGTGCTTGCGGGCACCCAGGGCATGAAGAACCACAATAAAAAAGATCGGCTTTTTGAACTGGCTGAGAAGTACCGTTTGCCCACTGTATTGTTTGCTGAAGGGGGCGGTGGTCGCCCCGGTGATACCGACGGTTCCGGCGTAGCGGGATTAGATTGTTTAGCCTTCACCTATTTTGCACGGCTCTCAGGCTTGGTGCCTGTTGTAGGTATTACCACAGGCCGTTGCTTTGCCGGCAACGCAGTATTGTTAGGCTGTTGTGACGTGATTATCGCCACTGAAGGTTCCAATATTGGTATTGGCGGACCAGCGATGATTGAGGGAGGCGGCTTAGGGGTGTTTACCCCAGATGAAGTGGGTCCAATGGACGTTCAGGTAGAGAACGGTGTTGTTGATATTCCTGTTGCCAATGAAGCGGAAGCCGTTGCCGCAGCGAAGAAATATCTTTCCTATTTCCAAGGTCCGGTAGATCAGTGGGAGTCGCTAGACCCTCGGGAATTACGCTTTATGGTGCCAGAGAATCGTCTGCGCTATTACGACATGCGCGAAGTGATCAAAGGCATTGCTGATGTTGACTCGGTGCTTGAGCTGCGCGAGCACTGGGGCATTGGCATCATTACTGCCTTTATTCGTGTGGAAGGCCGTCCTATGGGCGTTATTGCCAATAACCCTGCGCATTTATCGGGTGCCATTGATGCACCTGGGGCCGATAAAGGCACGCGCTTTATGCAGCTTTGCGACGCCTTCGACATTCCCATTCTTTCGCTATGTGATTGCCCCGGCATTATGGTGGGACCAGAAATTGAAAAAACAGCGGTAGTCCGTCACGCAGCCCGTATGTTTGTCACCAGCGCTAACATTGATGTGCCGTTGATGACTATTGTCACTCGCAAAGGCTATGGCTTAGGCGCTCAAGCAATGGCCGGTGGCAGCTTTAAGGCCACGCTCTTTACAGTCACTTGGCCTACGGGTGAGTTCGGAGGCATGGGGTTGGAAGGCGCGGTGAAACTGGGCTACCGCAAGGAATTGCAGGCCATAGAAGACCCCGTTGAGCGGGCTGAGAAGTACGAGAGCATGGTGGCGGATATGTATAAGCGCGGTAAGGCGGTGAATATGGCCTCGCACTTCGAATTGGATGACGTTATTGACCCCGCTGAAACCCGCAACTGGATCAGCCGTGGTCTGCAATCTGTACCGCCGATCGAAGAGCGCAAAGGTAAAAAGCGACCTAATGTTGATACTTGGTAAGGGCGCGGTTCACAGCGCCTAGCACTGCCCATGATTAGGCGTTTTGATTAGGAATCTTGGTTAGGCGTCTACTCAGAACTTCGACCAAAAACCCGGTCAGGCATTGAGTATGTATCCAACCAAGCACTCCGATCGAGCATCCGTGTGCTCACCCAATAGGGGTGCGCACTGGATTTAAGCGAGTGGGATGTTAATATCTTGCGTCATTGGCCCGCTGATTTCTTTACATAAATGGGCATTTTAAGGAACTTTTATGATCACATTTACGCTTAATGGTTCAGAGCAGTCGTTGAACATAGATCCAAATACGCCATTGCTTTGGGCAATAAGAGAAAACCTACAGTTAACCGGCACCAAGTTTGGTTGCGGTGTGGCTCAGTGCGGAGCATGTACCGTACACCTTAATGGCCAAGCCATTCGCTCTTGCGTTACCCCTTTAGCTGCAGCCGAGGGCTCAGCGGTGACAACCATTGAAGGCCTAGAATCAGCTGAAGGTGCAATGCACCCAGTACAAGATGCTTGGGTTGCTGAGCAAGTGCCACAGTGTGGTTACTGCCAGTCCGGACAAATTATGTCAGCGGTTGCATTACTCGAACAAAATTCCAACCCCGATGACGCAGCAATTAACGCTGCGATGTCCGGCAATATCTGCCGCTGTGGTATGTACGGTCGTATTCGTAAAGCCATTAAGCGCGCTGCTGGTGAGAGCGTTGTAGGCGTTTTTGATCCAAAAGCAAACGCGCCACAGGAGGCATAAAATGTCTAAATTAGGCAAGTGGAGTAGACGTGGTTTTATCGCCGGTGGTGTAGTTGCTGGTGGTGGTTTAGTGATTGGTGTTGCTGTACGTCAGGGCGACCGCCGTGGCGATGTGATTTCTTCGGTCACCACAGACGGCGATGAGCTGCTCAATATTTGGGTGAAAATTAACGAGGCTGGCGACATCACTGCCATTGTCCCTCACAGTGAAATGGGCCAAGGCGCGCAAACTGCGTTGGCACAAATGCTTGCTGATGAGATGGACGCTAAGTGGTCTGATGTAGGCTTTGAAGAAGCGCCGGCTACCGACGACTATGCAAATTGGGCATTGGGCAAGGGCTTCATTTTAGGTGACGCTGCGGTGCCTGAAGCGTTGGTGCCAACCGTTGATGGTGCGTTTTATCAGGTTGCAAAAGCCATGCGCCTACAAATCACAGGCGGCAGCGCCAGTATTCGTACCACCGGTTTGCACGGTATGCGTGTTGCTGGTGCAGCGGCTCGAGAAATGTTGATCAAAGCCGCAGCAGGTAAGTGGCAGGTTGCGGAAAGTGAGTTAAGCGCTAGCGAGAGCGTCATCACTCATGCCGCCTCTGGCCGCGCAGCCACTTATGCTGAGCTGGCATCAGATGCTGCGTTGTTCAGTCCTTCGCCAACCCCCAAGCTGAAAGATATTTCTGATTTCAAAATTATGGGCAAGCACGTTGAGCGCCATGATATTCCTTCTAAGGTCAACGGTTCTGCTGAGTTTGGTATAGACGCTCAGGTGCCCGGCATGCAATACGCAGCCATCAAAGCTGCACCAGTTTTTGGTAGCGCAGTGGCATCCATAGATTCAAGTAAAGCTGAGCAACGCGCAGGCGTTACTCAAGTGGTCAACTTGGGTGACGCAGTTGTTGTTGTTGCCAATGGTTATTGGGTGGCAGAGCAGGCACTGAGAGATGTTGAGGTTAAGTGGACGGCGACCAGCAACGACGCAGTGAATACCGAGTCAATGCGCCAACAATTTCGCAATGACATTACTAATGCTGCCGCCGATGGCTCCAGTAAAGCGGATGTAGAGTTAGGTGATTTTACCGCTGCGTTTGCCAGTGCTGATCGTGTTTTGGAAGCTACCTATGAGGTGCCATTTTTGGCCCACGCCTGCATGGAGCCCATGAACGCAACGGCCAGTGTTAATGGTGATGTATGCGAAGTATGGGTTGGTGCACAAAATCCAATGGGATTTCGTTATGAAGTGGCAACAGCATTAGATCTAGATCCTGAAAATGTCACTATTCATCAACATTTTATGGGGGGTGGTTTTGGTCGCCGCTCTACCGCAGATTCTGCGATACAAGCAGCGATGATCGCTAGAGAAGTTGGCACACCAGTGAAGTTGATCTGGTCCCGTGCTGAAGACATGCAGCACGATACCTATCGCCCTGGTGTGACTTCAAAGTTCCGCGCAGCGGTAGCCGCAGATGGCAAAGTGTTGGCATGGGACAATGTGTATCATGAAAAGCATGAGCCAGCCGAAGCACCAAAAATTCCTTATGCAATTGCGGCCCAGCATATTCACCATACTGACAGCCCAACGCACTTGCCGTTTGGGCCATGGCGTAGTGTGGACCATTCTCAGCACGGTTTCTTTACCGAGGCGTTTTTTGACGAAGTTGCCGAAGCCGCTGGCCAAGATCCTTATCAATTGCGCCGTAAGTTGCTTGCCGGTAAGCCCAGGCACCTGAAGGTACTTGACCTTGCCGCGGAAAAAGCCGGTTGGGGCGAGCCAATAGCTGAAGGCAAGGGTCGAGGTATTTCGTTGCAAGAATCTTTTGGTAGCTTAGTCGCTCAGGTGGTGGACGTTACTCTCACAGGCGGCAAGATTGGTGTAGATCGTGTGGTTTGTGCAATAGACGCAGGCTTTGCTGTTTCTCCTGACGGTTTAACTGCGCAGATGGAGTCCGGCATTATCTACGGCTTAAGTGCCGCCATGTACGGTGAGGTCAGCGTAGTAAATGGTGCGGTTCAACAGACTGCGTTCCATGACTACCCTGTGACTCGTATGCAAGACTCGCCAGTGATTGAAACGCATATCCTTAACAGTGGTGAGGCTATGGGCGGTGCAGGAGAACCTGGTACGCCTGGCATAGCACCGGCGCTGGCTAACGCTATTTACCAAGCTACGGGCACACGAGTGCGCAAGCTGCCGGTTTCTCAGTACGATTTTAATCATCGTATAGAGGAAACAGAAGAGTTGGGTTAGTTGGTCCAAGATGGGATCGGTTAGCTAGATTCGGTTAGTTTCAGCTAAGAATAAAAGCCCAGCATTGCCGGGCTTTTTTTGCTTTTTGTTTAGCCTTGTTCCGCCTTTTTTGATTTCAGCTCCTGTTTCGACAAGAGCTACTGTTCAGGCAAAAGTGTAACCAGGTTACTCAATCTCAAAGGTCACGCCAGCACTTGCGGGTAGTCGGCTAAGCAAAGCATCTCCCATTGCGCTTGCCGGTGTCCAGAAGCCACCCTTAACTGGTAGGTCGTCTTGAGCCAAGGCTAATGCACTCTCAACAATCATCTTGGACGTTGAACCATAACCCGGATCTTTGTCGCCCTTAACGTGAGCGGTCATATTTTTACTCGGATCAGTAGGATGTATACCGCGCAACTCAATGTGGTAGTGGCCGTTTTCAATGGCCTCTGGAGTGGGTCCCTCGCCGGGCTTGGGCAGGAATTTTTTCAGTAGCGGACGAGTGATGGGCAACGCTGCCAAGCCCGCAAAAGCCATGGTGCCTGCGCCTACCGCGTTTGCGCCCAAGAAACCTTTAGCACCTTTACTGATGACGGTGCCTTCGTCGTAGCGGAAATCTGTGCCATAGGCACCGTTCAATAATTCGTTGCTGCGCCGTACTACGCGAGTGTTAACGGCAGCCATAACAAAGGGTCCAACCCATGCGTCGAAGTCTTCATCGAAGTAGGCGCTCATGCGGTCTGGTCCATCTAGGCCCTTCATCTTGTCATTCAGGCAGTAAGGGTTGGCCATGGTTTTGACGATAGAGGCGTCTTTTTGCGCGCTTTCCATCATCGCCATCATGCTGTCTATGGTGCCGCCACTGAATCCGCCGCTGAAGGCGCGGGGACGATACTTAATGTGCTTGGCCGGGACGCCATGTTTGGCTTGCATTTGTTGTTGTAGAAAATAGACGCCCAGATCTGAAGGTATGCTGTCAAAACCGCAGGTATGAACTATTCTCGCGCCGCTGGCTACGGCTTCGTCCTGGTGCTTGGTGATCATCTCGCGCATCCAGTGAACCTCCCCGGTGAGGTCGCAGTAATGGGTGCCGTGGCGTACACAAGCTGCAACTAGCTCAGAACCATAGCGTGCATAGGGTCCTACAGTGCTCAGTATCACTCGGCCTTTTTGCACAAGGTTGTCTAAGGAGTTGGTGTCATGACTGTCAGCTTGCAGTACGGGTACATCGCGACCAGCAAGTATGGAGGTGAGCTTCTCAGTGTTTCTACCCGCGACTGCCCAGCGAACATTGCTGTTGGCGTAGTTTTTGGACATATAGTCCACCACCAGCTGTCCGGTGAATCCGCTAGCTCCCCAAATAATAATGTCGTAACGACGTTCCATATCTTTCTTCCAATTTAATTAGCTATTAATGTGCGAGCAGTTAGCCGGGTTCTTTGTCACTCAATAGTGAAAACACGCGTAAAAAATTGTACATAAAAAACCCCGCTTCAAGCGGGGTTTTCCTAGTAGTTGCTTGCAATGTCAGCGGCGCTAAGGACTAACGCGCATCAGCTGCAGCCTCTTGCTGCCTTGCCGCTCGACGCTTTTCAATGTTGTACATTTCCTTAATGTCCAAACCACCGTCGCCATTGGTATCTACGGCTTTAAAGCCCTGCACCAACTGCTTCTTCATGCGCTTTGGTAGTTCTTTCCAGCTTAACTTACCATCTAGATCTTTGTCGATAAAGCCAAAGTACTGGGTCAATTGGGCCAAACCTCTGTCGTGTATGGGTGCTTCGGTTGTTTCATTCACCAAGGTATAACTGAACGCGCCGTAGAGCATTTCGTCCCAGCTCTGCAAGCCCCAAGTGACGTTTCTGTCTGGGTCAGGGTTGCTCTTGTTTGCTGTGGAGTTGTCGTACCAAGTGGTATGTACCAACTTAGACCCGGCCTCAATTTGCTTTGGCTCAACCAACTCGTAAGTTCGCTGCCAGTTAAAGTCGTAGTTAGGCACGGAAAGGATGAGCTCCTTGCTGCCGTCCGGCTTGATCAGTTCAAACTTAGACGCAACGCCCCTGTAGTGCGAGTGGGGTACTAAGTCGTGCAGCAGCGCGGGCTTGTCGAAGGCAAAATAAGACACTTCAGAGTGCCGCGCGGTATTAGCTGGGATGCTGATGATTGGGTTAATAACCACGTCTTGGCGATAGAAGTTTTCTGGCTTCTCATCATGGAAGTACAAACCAATTTTGGAGTTGTCTACACTTTCAAGACCGTTGGGTGTGTAGTGAATTTGGAAGGTGAATTCTCCGCCGGGTGCTATGTATACGCCGGTTTTTGCCGGGAAAACATTCGATTCGTTGCCTGGTGCGTAACCAATTAGGTAGTTATCAAATACACCGCTGTCGCGTTTTTCAGCTGATGCGCCCGCATCAATGGAACCTGCCAAAATATGGTGGACCACTTCTCTGTTGCCGGCAATTACCGTTGCGGACTTAACCCAAACACCAGTATCTAAGGGGTTGGCTAATCTTGGGAACTTGTACTCAACCACGCCAGAAGCCGGAATCGTGTATTCAGGTAGTTCCAATATCAGATCTGGTTCACCCAGTGGCCATTCTACTCGTGCAATAGAAAGCCCTTTCAATGGGTCTTCGCCTTCGCCGCGTGGCGCACCGGCCTCTATCCAATGCACTAAAGTCTGGGTTTGCTCAACGTTTAAAGATTTGTCGTTCTTCCATACGCCCACATGTGGGTCAGCGTGCCAAGGTGGCATACGCTTGGTGCGGATCACTTCACGCATCATGGGTGCAAAACCGCGCACTAATTCGTAGCTAGACATTGCCCAGGGGCCAATGCCGCCATCGGTATGACAAACCACGCACTTCTCTTGCAGCAGCGGCGCGATGGTTTCGGTGTAGCTGATTTGCTCGTGAGCACCGTTTTTCTCGGCGAAGTTGATTAGGCAGCCGATGGCATCGCGCTGAGCAACTGCTACTGTGTCGCCCGCAATAACGTCGCGGATTGCGTCCTTGGCATAGTGTGTGGAAGCTTCCTGCTTTTGGCGCTCGTAAACTTGGCGATCGTTAATTGGGCCACGGTATTCGATGTTCCATGTTTTGGGATTAATCACCAATATTTCGGCGGTGCGCACTAGGTTGAGGGCTTCGCCAATAAGCTGTGTTTCATCATGCATGATGGGCATGTCGATGCTGTATTTTTTGGCCTCTAATGCAATGGCGCTGCGGGTGTCCTGCAGGTTTGAATTGAGCATGAAGAACTTGACGCCTTGAGACTCGAACGCGTCACGCACCTGCTTGTAGTCAGTCAGGGCGTTGCGCACGATTGGGCAACCATTGCCTTGAATCATGATCACAATAGCGCTGGCGTCTTGATGGTAATAAAGGTTTTGGGCGTCGCCGTTGTGGTCGAGCAATACGAAATTATCAATTCTTTCTGCGTGGGTATTGATGCTCATCAGTAACCCGGAAATGACCAGTGCTGTAGACAAAAAACTAGATAAGGCTGTAGAAAAGAAGCTGCGATACATGTGTGTGCTCCGATAAAACAATAGAAATCATTTAGAAATGCAATTCTGAGAATAATACGCCCTTGGAAAGGTTGCACAAGACCCGGCGGCGCGGGTGAATTTTGGCAAATTTGACGCTTATTCTGGCGGCACTCAAGGCAGGCTTGGGTGTCAAGGCGATGGCAGCGGCAGTTGTACGGGGCTATGCAGTCTTGTTGGTTTGGTTGTGACGCCACAGTAGGGTGCCGCCGGCTACCGCTGCGGGCAGTAATAAAAAGTTAAGCAGTGGTATTGCCATGGCTAGGCTCGTCATGGCGCCAAAGCCCATAGAAGGCAGCAGATTTTTTTTCAGCTGTTCAAGCGATGCTGGAAAGGACATGTTGTTGTTATCAGCCGCGTAGTCGGAAAACTGTACCGACATGATCCACGCCCCATAGAGCCCGCCGACTAGGGGGGCAACAAGATTCACAACCGGAATGAGGCTAAGAATGATTAAGCCAATGAGGCGGGGGATGTGATATCGCAGCTTGCGCAGTTCTCGGGCGAAATCCTTAAAGACACCTTTGAGCAGTGACTGGAAACTTTTGTCCTCAGACAGTCGGCCATCCAGCGCTGAGCCTGCGGGAGGATCTAGTGTGTGTACTTCCTGTTCTACCGCCATCGCCAGGCCACTGAACAGCGGCGATGCAATGATGATAGTGATAAAACTCACTGACCAAGCGGAAATCAGTGCCAGCAAAATAAACAGCACGGGTACTACGATCCATTCCAACCAATTTAACCAATCCGGTAGATCAGGTGTGGCTGCGGCAATAATACTGCTACCAAAAAAATATAAAGTTGCCAGGGTAAGCGAGAGTCCAATGCCCACTGGCAGCCAAAAATAGTGACGCAAGCCAGGGTTATTCGCCAGTGCAAAGCCTTGAAAGAAAAATTTTACGCCAACGAAAAAATTCACCTTCACACCTTACACTTTTGTCGAAACTGAATGAAGGGAATGGTGTTGTTGTTTGCGCGAACTTTTTTGAAAATGCCTCGATCAGGCCTTTATAAATAGCGACAAAAGCCTACAAATGCCTCAGATATGGGTATTATTCCTATCCAGAGATGGAAGTATTTTGCTATCTAAGCATCTATGCGGGACTAAATGGCAGAAGCACTTATATGCTTGCGCGCTGAAAGCTCGCATCTAACAAAACAAAATGATTTCGGGAGAGCGGCATGGCTTTAGCAAGCATAGGGGATATTCAGGGTATTAACGTGGCCTCGGTTTCGGCTTGGATGCAATCACATATTGAAGATTTGGCTCTGCCTTTAGAATTTGACCTTATTGCCGGTGGGCACTCTAACCTGACCTATAGTGTGAAAGATGCCAAAGGTCGTATCTACGTACTGCGCCGCCCGCCGTTGGGCCATGTACTTGAAAGTGCACATGACATGGGGCGCGAACATAAAATTATTTCGGCGCTGAATAACTCCTCGGTGCCAGTAGCCCAGAGCTTCGGTTTGTGTACGGACGTGTCTGTGAACGATGCGCCTTTTTATGTCATGGACTATGTCAGTGGACCGGTTTTACACGACGCAGAAGTCACTCAACCTGTGCCAATGAGCGAGCGTGCAACGCTGGGTGCCAGTGTCATTGAAGTGCTTGCGGCTCTGCATGATATGGATCCAGACCAAGTGGGTTTGGGCGATTTAGGTCGTAAAGAAGCATACCTGCAGCGTCAAATGAACCGGTGGACTAAGCAATGGGCAGCCACCAAGACTCATGAAGTGCCAGCCATGGACGAAAGTACACGATTACTTGCAGAGCGTATGCCCGAGCAAGTGGGTGCTACCATTGTTCATGGGGATTACCGCTTGGGTAACATGATTGTGGGTCATGGCAAAATTGCTGCGGTTTTAGACTGGGAGCTTTGTACTCTGGGTGACCCTCTAGCCGATGTAGGTTATTTGCTTAACTCTTGGGTGCAGCCCGGAGAGGGCGAGGAAGATGTGGTACCTACCGCCGTTGGTGGATTTTGTAGCCGCAAAACATTGTCTGATTTATATGCCAAAGCATCAGGGCGAGATTTGTCTGACATTAACTACTATCGCGCGTTTTCGCATTGGCGTTTGGCGGCAATTGGCCAGGGCGTCTACAAGCGCTACCTCGTGGGTGCTATGGGTGAAGATCGCGATGTAGATTTGAATGCTCAGAAAGAGGGTATTACCTTGCGAGCCGAAGCGGCGTTAGAATTTTTGAGCTATTAGGAAAAGAATCGCTCCAAGCGAGCCCCGAACTTGGTTTGGGGTAGCTTGGAGGACTTGAATAAAAAAGGCGCGTCAGACTCAATTGTCTGAAAGCAACTCGACTTCGGGGGGAAGGACACTGTAAGGAAAGGTGTTTTGAGTTGAGAGCGCGCCTAAAACTGGAATATGCAAAGAAGTGTACAGTACAAATTTGTTAAATCAATAGGTATTTGAATTTTTGTACAGGTTATGTACGGTTTTTTGTAAGCATTTTTCGTATTTACGAGAAAACGGTTGGATTACTAGGTTAGTGAGTCGAAAAATCGTCCGGGCGAATGCTCTGAGACTGAGCTGGCGCTGCTGCCAGCTGTTTGTAGGCTGCGGTTAATAGGGTGTCTAGTGCGGTTTCCAGTTGGGCCCTCGCTTGAGCCGTTTCCGTTCGCGTTTGCGCCAAGGCCTTTAGTGCCTCGCGCTTACCGCCACCTTTTTTAACTTCCTCTTCACCTGCGCAGGTTTGTAGGTAGTCGATTAAAGCATTGAGTTGGTGTATCTGCTCAACCAAGTGCTGTGCGCATTGATTTGGATCTTGATCTTCAGCCGCAATGGCAATCAGCTCCTCATCGCTAAAGCGACGAGGTGCGCTGACGCCATATAACCTAGGCAGGCCAAACTCGTTGATGCAGGTATATTCTATTTCTGCCCAAGACAGGGGCCACTTCAGGGTCGAAACATGTTGTTCTTGGCAACGGCTGATTTGATTAGCCGTAGCAAATTGATAAAGAGTGACGATTTTAGTGTTAGGCAGGGCCTGTTGGGCTTGCTTAATAGCATGTGCGGTCAGCACTGGAAGTTGTAACACCAATACCTGTGGTGCGTAGGTTTCGCTTGATGGGCTGATTTGATCGCCAAGAAACGCATCTAAGTTGGCCCAGCGCGAAACGATGTCTAGTCGCTGGTTGTCGCTAACTCTCTGTTCTAATTGCAATAAATTGGCGCCAATCAAGCCAATTCTGGGTGACTGGCCGACCAAACTCTGCGCTTGAGGCGCGCTTTGAGCGCTGCCAGAGCGAGCATCAAGTTGTTCTTCGGTTAAGTTAATAACACTGGATATGGTTTGCCCCTGATCGATTAAGCTCTTGATTTTCTTAAGTATTTCAAGCTGATCTTTGCTGTAAAAGCGCGTTTTGCCGTCTTTGTAGGCTGGGCTAAATTGATAACGTCTTTCCCATGCACGCAGGCGCTCAACGGCTATGCCCGTTAAGGATGCGACACTACCAATGCGGTAGTAGTCGTTTGTATTGCCTGAAAGTGTCATTGTGATAATTGTACAGGTACAAAGGGTGGACAAGGGTTGCACGAAATTTTTGCCGTGTCTACCCCTTGCGCCTCAGCGGCATTGTAAGCATTTGGGTGATTTTGGTCGGATTGATCTGCACCCTTTATTGAGGTTTTCCGGCCCAATCCACGCATGTGGATTCCAAGCTATTTCCCAAAGGTGATCAGCTAGATCAGCGAAGTAACCCGAGTAACCGCCCCAAAAAACCATTTCCGGTTGTTTGATCAGTTTTGCCCCGGCACTGACTGCCTGCTCTATAAGCGCGTCTACTCGCTCCTTGCTACTGACATTGTGGGCTAGGGCCATACCGCGAAACCCAGTGCCCTTTGCAGGTACTTGGGCGTCGTCTGCCAATTTCCCCACGGATAGAGAGACAGCCACGTGCCGTTCAAGTTAAAGAACGCTATTTCATCGTTGAATGGTGTCATGCGGCGTAACTCTAAACCTTGGGCGTAAAACTCGATGGACGCATGCAGGTCGAGGACGCCAAGAGAGATCATGCTGATTCTAGGTTGCATAGTTGAGGCTCCTATTGGGTGGGTACCCTCACTATGCCTGAGGTTTGGCACAATGCGGGCTACCCTTAGTCAGACCAATCGCCGCTTTGGGCTGAGATATTTTGCTCTTGGCATTGCTCTCGCTCGCTCAGCGGTTTTTTTAGCGGGCTAGATCATTGACTTGAGTTACTGCACTCAGCCCCTGTTATTGAGCAAAAGTTTGGTCAACAATAGGCTATCTACATAAATCTGTGCACGAGAGAATAATGAAAAATAATTTGGGGTTATTTCTGAGCAAACGCGCTTTTCTGTCGCCTGAAAGAGAAGCCTATGTTGAGAGCGACGGCAGTTTAAGGCTCACCTTTAAAGAGCTGAACTTACGTTGTAATCAACTGGCTAATGCGTTTGTTGAAGCGGGTGTTGTTAAGGGCGAGCGCGTGGGTTTGTTGCTGATGAATTCCAGTGAGTTCATGGAGTCGTATTATGCCCTTGCGAAAATTGGCGCGGTAGTTGTGCCCCTGAACTGGCGTTTGGTAGCTGACGAGCTAGAGTTTATTCTCAAAGACAGTGGCACCAGCCGATTGATATTTGATAATGAGTTTGTCGATACCGTGGCGGAGCTACATAGCCGCCGTGATAAAACAGATATTCAGCAATGGCTGCAGGTGACTAATGGTGACGTGGCCTATTTTGCCCTGAGCTATCGTGGGTTTCGCGGCGCGGCCTCAACAGATGAGCCTGAAGTGTCAGCTGCTGACCACGACATGCTTTACATCATGTATACCTCTGGCACTACCGGATTGCCCAAAGGTGTTGTCCACACGCACCACACTTCAATTTGGGGTTTGTTGAGTATTTCGGCCACTGCAATTTATCATGATCCAGAGCGTTACCTTGCCTGCCTGCCAATGTTTCATGTGGGTGCGTTAACGCCGTTAGCGGTGAATGTGTACCGAGGGGTAACTTCGGTAGTTATGCGCTCCTTCGATCCGGTTAGCGCTTGGGAGGCCATTGAGCGTGAGAAAATCACCAGTGGTTTAGCAGTACCGGCGATGTTGAGTTTCATGTTGCAAGTGCCAAATTTTGAGCGTTTTGATTATTCTAGCTTACGCTGGATTATGACGGGTGCCGCGCCTGTACCACCCGCGTTGACCAAGATTTTTCATGACATGAACATCGGTATTCAGCAGGTTTATGGGCTCACAGAGACTTGCGGACCTACTTGTCTGATGGATGCAGAGAATGCGCTGGCAAAGCCAGAGTCTACGGGCAAGGCTTTTTTCCATACCGAAGTGCGAATTGCTGACGAGAAAGGTAATGACTGTCCTCCAGGCGTGGCCGGTGAGGTTCTGGTGCGTGGCGAACATGTCATGGTCGAATATTGGAATCGCCCAGAAGCCACTGCCGAGACTATTGTAGATGGGTGGCTGCACACTGGTGATATAGCGATTATGGATGAAGAAGGCTTTGTTTCTATTCAAGATCGAATCAAAGACATGATTATCAGCGGTGGTGAAAATGTTTATCCTGCTGAGATAGAGGGCGTTCTATCTGAGCATCCGGGTATCAGCGAAGCCGCGGTAATTGGGCAGCAGAGCGAGCGTTGGGGCGAGTCGCCATTGGCTATAGTTGTAGCCACCGACGAAAACATTACGCAGGCAGACGTGATGGAGTTTTGTCAGGGCAAACTGGCACGCTTCAAACAACCCAAGGCTGTTGAATTTGTCAGCGCGATTCCTCGCAATCCAAGCGGTAAAATCCTTAAGCGCGTATTGCGTGATCAATTTGATAAGAACGCGGAAGACTAAACCCTGCATTGCTCGCCCTGCGGGTAAAGAATGCAGGGAATAGATTGTGAACGATCTAGATCAGTTGAAAACTCTTGGGGAGTAGGAGATGGAGTTAGAAGAGCTCAGAGCGCGCTTAAAACCTTTTTGCGAGGCGCGTTATCCGTCGCCTGTAGAAATACGGGAAGTCATTACCATGCCTGGCCATGCGGGATTTGCTTATGGCTTTCGTGTGGCTTGCGCAAGTCAAGTTGATTCATGGTTTATTCGTCTGCCTCCGCCTGGAGTGAACTGGGTGGGTACAGCCGATGTGCTGCGACAAGTCGCCGTGCTAAATGCCTTGGACGGCACCGATGTGCCCCATTGCTCAGTGAAATGGTCAGGCGATGACGAGCAGTGGTTCGGTAGTCCCTATTTTGTTGTGCCTTGGTTAGAAGGCGATGTTATGCGCTTGGGCGCGGAGGATTGGGGTTCTAGCCTGAGCGCAGAACAAGTACATGAGTTCGGTCGCCAAGCGATGTCATCGCTGGCTGCAGTACACAAGGTTGATGTAAGCGAGGTCCCTTACCTAGGTGATCCCGTACCCTTCGCTGATGATGTAACTCGTTGGGACAGGTTTTATGCCAAGGCTGCTGAACCAGAGCGTTTGAAAGATGTACCCACAGTGCGTCAACGATTGCTCGACACCGTACCGCAAAATGCGCCTGTTGGCATTTTTCATGGCGACTTCCAAACCGCTAACTTATTTGCCTCTAAAGATGCTCAATTGCTTGCGCTAATAGACTGGGAATTAACGGGTGTTGGCGCAACTTTGAACGATGTGGGATGGATTTGTACTTTCAGTGATGAGCAAGCTTGGGTAGAAAATACTGACCGGACCATGTTCTTAACACCAGATACACTGATTGATCTGTATCAAAATGCTTATGGCCAAGAGGTGCAAAACATCAATTGGTACCGAGCGCTGGCGGCCTACAAATTCGCCATTATAAGTGGTCTAAACTTGAGCTTGCACAGACGTGGCAAACGCGAAGACGAAGTGTGGGAAACTACAGCGCTCTCGATGAAGCCGTTAATAGACAGAGCGTTAGATTTATTAGCCGCCGGTTAGCGCAGTGGCGTTGGGCCTTGGTTGCGCCGCGTCTCGGCGCGCGAGGAACAAACGGCTAGTGACTATGTTGATCGTGCTCACCGTGATCATCCGGGCAAGGTCCAATTTCAACCTGAATAGTTGAATGCTCAATATTATAAATGTTGCGCAGTACCCGCTTAATGTCTTCTACTACCACTTGAACTTTCGCGCCCTCATTCACCAACGCGTGCAGCGTGAGTAGCGGCTTTTCGGCGGTGAGTCCCCAGGCATGGACGTGGTGTATTTGAATAACGTCAGACACTTCATTGGTCAGCGTTGTTTTTATATCCCCAAGATTTACACCTTCCGGCACACCCTCCAGAAGAATGTGAGCTGACTCTTTGACAATGTAGTACGCCCCTCTTGAAAGAATGACGACAATGAGCAGCGTCAGTACCGGGTCTGCGTAGAGCCAGCCGAATATAAGTACCGCTAATGACGCGAGAATGGCCGCCGTAGACCCCAGTAGGTCGCCTAGAACATGCAATGCAGCGCTTCGAATATTGGTATTGCTACTGGTGTCATGGAGCCAGCGGAAGGCGATTAGATTTACCACAAACCCGGCAATTGCAACGAGCAGCGCGGGAAGCGGCAGTATGGCTTCAGGAGCGAACAACCGCATAGTTGCTTCCACACTGATCCAAACGATAAGCACAACCAAAGTTAGGCCATTTACAAAAGCCGCCAACACTTGAAAGCGGTGATAGCCGTAAGAGAGCTTTTGATCATAACCACGCTCGGAAATATGTGCCGCCCACCAAGATAGGCCCAGCGCGGTGGCGTCCAAAAACATGTGCCCCGCGTCGGCCAATAAGACCAATGCATTGGTCCAGATGCCTACACCTAATTCTACGAGCATAAAAGTAGAGATAAGGATAAACGCTTTTTGCAGCGCCTTTTTGTCTCCACCGTGAAGGTGATGGGAGTGGCCGTGACTGTGGACATGGACATGTCCGTGGCTGGACTCGTTGTTTTTATTAGGACTTTTTTTGTTAGGACTGTGCATAAAGAGAGCATAGCAAAGGGCTACATGCTACGTAACCTCAGTTGTGCTGGGGTTGCTACGCACAATAGAGCTACTGGGTATGTTTAGTCCATTCGCGTGATCATTGCTGGCCTTTGAGGTAGTCTTTTGAGCATTAGTAAAAAAAAGTAATAAGGGAGATTTGCTATGGAAAGAATGCATTTAGAGTTTGTCGGTCGTGTCGCGGTTTTGAAGTTTAACCACCCTGAAGTTATGAACGCTATGGGTGGTCAGATGTTGAGAGATTTTGCCGATGCAGTGGCCCAGATTAAAGCCAAAGGTAGCGATGTGCGTTGTCTTTTATTGAGCGGCAATGGGCGGGCGTTTTGTGCTGGCGCAAACCTTCAAGATGACGATGCAGATCGTAAGTCCGGTGAGGCAGGGTCTAGTCTGCGTAATAGTTATCACCCGTTGATGTTCGAGCTTCGTGGTTTAGAAATGCCAATGGTCACCGCCATCAACGGCGCAGCCGCAGGCGTAGGCATGAGCTTTGCCATGATGGGAGACATTGTTTGTGCCTCTAAAAATGCCTTCTTTTTGCAGGCCTTTGCACGCATTGGGCTAATTCCAGATGGCGGCGCTACATTCCTGCTGCCGCGTATGATTGGTTGGGGTCGCGCTATGGAATTGTCCATGTTGGCCGAGCGCCTGGGCGCAGAGCAAGCCCGAGAATGGGGTTTGGTAAATCGACTATTTGAAGACGGTGAAAGCCTTGAGAAAGGTGCTTTAGAAGTAGCTCAGCGCCTAGCTAACGGACCTCGCTCGTTAACACTTATCCGCAAAGCCTATTGGCAGACTTGGTCCAATTCTTATGAGCAACAATTAGAGCTAGAAGCGCAATTGCAAAACGAAGCGGGCCGCTCAGAAGATTTTCGTGAAGGTGTTTCGGCATTCTTGCAAAAGCGTGATGCGGAATTTAAAGGCCAGTAACCAAGTTTATGGCTAAAGAAATTTGGCCTGCGTAAAAATATACAGGGAGAGGAAATGTCGTTATCAGGAAGAGTGGCCTTGGTCACAGGTGGTGGTCGTGGTGTTGGCCGCGGTATAGCGTTGGCATTAGCCGCAGACGGTGCAACCGTCGCGGTAAATTATCGTCGGGACGCGGAATCTGCTCAAGAAGTGGTTGATCAGATAGTTGCCGAGGGTGGCAAGGCTAAGGCCTATGCCGCATCAATAGATGACTACGACCAAGATGCAGAAATGGTTGCGGCTATTGAGGCGGATTTTGGTGCCATCAGCATCTTAATTAACAATGCGGGCATTGCTAGCCGCGGCCAAGCGGTAGTAGACACTGAGCCTGCCGAAATGCGCCGGGTTATAGCCACGCACGCATTCGGACCCCATTATCTGGCAGGGCTGGTTATACCAAAAATGCGCGGTGAAGCGCGTGGCGACATCATTATGATCTCCAGTGTGGCTACCCGTTCGTTAGGCAGTCACGGTGCGCCCTACAATATGGGCAAAACCGCAATGGAAGCCTTGGCTTATACCTTGGCTAAGGAAGAGCGACCTCACGGCATTCGCGTCAACATAGTCGCACCTGGTCTAGTGGACACAGATATGGGTAAACGTTTGATTCATGCGGTTCAGGGTGTAGAAGACATTCGCTCACTAGATGAGAGCATGCCGTTTGGTCGTGTTTGTCAGCCGGAAGACGTGGCTAATGTGGTGCGCTTTTTAGTGGGTGAGCAAAACTCTTACTTAACAGGCGAGCGCCTCTACTGCGATGGCGGTGGACAAAGTTTGGGTCGCGTATAGCGCCCAATATCAATGTCTAACTCAATGTATAACTAAGGCAGTTCTGATGAGATTATGGCGTCTCATCAGACCATTTGTTAGTCAGCCTCCGTCCTGTTATTCGTTAGTAGTCTCGTCCTTATTAGGCAGCAGACGATACAACAATGCGCCAGCGATACTGAAGTAGCGTATGTAGTGGAGCGCGTGGTACGCCACCCAGTTCAAGGGTTGAAACTACGAGATCACTTCACCGCCGTTAATGAGTACGGTTACGAACACGCCACTGATTATAACAACCTTCATCCGCTTCTTGTTATCTTTAACCTTGCTAAGGATATGTGCCAGTAAAAAAGCGATGGCTAGGTTGTGCAAAAAACCTATAAATAGATCTAATGGTGCGCCTTCTGCGCTAGGCGTATGATCAATGCTGAGCAAGATTGCCGGCCCTTTTTTTAGCTGCTCCTGGGACTTGGGCCCGGGGCCGGATATAAGATATGCGCCACTTTTCGGAAACAGCTTTGCCATAGTCAGTTGGCTGATGCCCGCACTTTTGACCTGATTAAGGGCTGAATAAGGCAGGGGGTTTACTGCTCAATAGAGAAATCCAAAGACGAAAAGTACAGCGGCTGTGATGAATGCTGCTGAAATAGATTTGTTCATGAAAGGTCTCTTTTTTTAAATTTGAGAAACCTAGATTAAGAATATCGGGTGTCAGCTCGCTAACGTCGCACGATCAGCGGTAGAAAAATCCCTTTAGAGCTTGGCTGTATTGACCCAGAAGTGGCTTCTTTTGCTAATTGGCCAGCGCCAGAATGTGCGCCGTTGCAGAGCGTGCCAACGCATCTAAGTGATAGCCGCCTTCAAGCGTAGAAATAATTCGCCCCTTGGAATATTGGTTGGCGGCACTGGTGATGAGGTTGGTGACCCAAATAAAATCCTCTTCCAGTAAATTTAGCGATGCCAGTGGGTCTAGTTGGTGTGCGTCGAAGCCTGCCGAAACAAAAATTAAATCCGGTTTATGTTGTTCAATGGCAGGGAGCCAGCTCCTCTCAATGGCACGTCTAAAGTCGTTGCCGTTGCTGTTCTCCTCTAGAGGCGTATTGACTATATTTGTCCGCTGGGTGTCCGCGTGGCGGTTTGGGTAGTAGGGGTGTTGGAAGCTTGAACAGACCAATACCTCTGGACGATCTTTAAAAATGTCTACGCTGCCATTGCCATGGTGAACGTCGAAGTCGAGGATGGCCACCCGGTTTATATCAACGTGTTCAAGCGCTGCCATTGCACCAACGGCAACACTGTTAAAGATACAAAAGCCCATGGCGCTGTCTATTTCCGCATGGTGTCCCGGAGGCCTAACCGCGCAGAATACTCGGGTATCCTCATTGGCTAATACAGCATCCACCCCACTGCATAATGCGCCTGCAGCCAAAAGAGCTGCGTTGCGGCTGTGTGGTCCCAGCCAAGTATCTGGGTCCAGGGGCACAATTGCTTCGGTATCCAAAGGTGACATTTGTTCGATAAAGTCCAAGTGGGCTTTGGGGTGCGCGGCTAATAGCCTATCGGTGGAAACGGCTTGGGGCTGGATAAAATTAAGGTCTTGGCTGAGGGAAATTTTGTCCCAGTGAGCTAGTAGATGGCTGAGGCGTTCTGGGCATTCTGCATGACCATCAGCAACTTGGTGGTTCTGGTATTCAGGGTGACTATAAATCAGCAATGTATTGTCCTTAACCGCAAACCCTACTGCCAGTTGGACTGATGTTGAGGGAAGATTCTGGTTTTTATTTCCCACATTGTAGCGTTGTATTGCGCTTTGGTGCGAATGAAACAGCCGCTAAAGCTGGCGAGCCGTAACAGCTTTGCTATAGAACCGCGCTAAATGCGTTTATTATAAACCCTGCTCATTTTACTGGACTCAGCGTGCTGACATTGTTGTTATTTTTACGGACGGGCGTAGCGCTGTCTCTGGGTCTGTTTGTTTGGACTGTCAGTACCGACCTTTTTCTAGCTCTGCCTACCCTGCTCGCGCTACTCGGGCCTGTGTGGTTGGGCGGCATGTGTGGTGGGTTTGTGTGCGTGCTTTTTTCTCCTCAGCAAGGTTTGTCTTTGGCCTTTGTTGCTGGATTGCTGATGGCCTTCGGCTTTTTGTTGATCCGTCATGGTTATCTGGGCCTGCCAATGGGGCCGGATACGTTTGTTACCCTTTGGCCCATGTGGTTTCCCCCAGCCTATTATGTCGGCGCCTACGGTTATCTACTTTTTCTTCATCAGTCCAAGTGACTACTCATTTGCAAAATAGTATTAAGAAATTATGTCTAACCTAGAACAAAAACTGTCCCAGCTTATTCAACCCGGCCAGCGTACTTATGTTGCAGGCAGCAGTAATGAGCCTACGGGTTTGTTGAACGCCATGGCTGAAGTAGATTTGCCAGCAAATTTGGAATTTATTCAATTTCCCTTGCCTGGTCTCAATGGCACAGATTTCACCTCATGGAATGCCACCGCTACCTTAACCACATTTTTTATGACCGCGACGCTTGCTAAGGCGGATCTTGAACGGGTCAATTATCTGCCCATGCAGATGCGCGCTGTATTCGATTACCTTGCGCATAATGTAGATGTGTATCTCGTTCAGGTGGCCAAAGACGCCGAGGGTATTTTACGTTTAGGGCCGAATGTAGATTTTCATGAAGGGGTGATGCAATCCGCCAAAGTGATTATTGCGGAGCTAAACACCGGCTTTATTGCACCCGCAAGCAGTGCGCGAATTAATATTGCGCAGATTGACCACCTTTTTGAAACGAATCGACCCTTAACTGAGATGCCGGTGCCAAAAATAGATGAGGCGGCTTTACAGATTGGTGCACTGGTGGCGGATTTGGTTGGCGATGGTGACTGCCTGCAAACCGGCATTGGCGCCATTCCGGCAGCCATTTTATCCCAACTTGGCAACAAGAATGACCTAGGTTTACATGGCGGTTTAATCGACGATGGTGGCATGGCACTTATTCAAGCAGGCAACATCACTGGAGCGGCTAAGGCCATTGATAGAGGCCAGCATGTTACGGGTATGGCGTTAGGCAGTATTGAGCTGATGACATGGCTTAGCCAGCGCAGTGATGTGAGTTTCCGTGGCGCGGACCATACGCATGAGGTGCAGGCTATTCGTCAGCTTGAGAATTTTGTTTCTATCAATTCGGCGGTGGAAGTGGATCTGTTTGGCCAAGTTAACGCCGAGGTTGCTAACGGCCGACAGATTTCGGGCACCGGTGGTTCCGTTGATTTTATGCGTGCAGCCAAAGCATCTAAAGGCGGGCGCTCTATTGTTGCCATGAATGCCACCGCAAGAGGTGGCACTGTGTCGCGGATAGTGCCGAAGGTTGAAATTGTCACAGCGCTGCGCACTGATGTAGATATAGTGGTCACCGAGTTTGGTGTGGCGCATCTTAAGCACTTGTCCAACCGAGCGCGATTTGAGGCGCTGATCGAAATTGCCTCACCGGAATTTCGCCAAGGGCTAAGAGACCAACTCTTCTAGCCGTGCTGACGAAATTCTATTTCTTACGACTTAGTTCGATCGTTAAATAATGTCTTTTTATTGCTTACTAAATGCTCACTTGATGCCTACTTTATATTTAAGGTCAGCAAAAAGAAGGCATATTCTTCAGCCAATTCTTTTAGGGCGGTAAAGCGTCCTGATTGACCGCCGTGTCCGGCACCCATGTTGGTCTTCAATATCAGAACATTGTTGTCAGTTTTGACATGACGCAACTTCGCCACCCATTTTGCCGGTTCCCAATAGGTTACGCGTGGGTCGTTTAATCCGGCTGTGACCATTATCGGCGGGTAGCCTTGGGCGCTGACTTGATCGTAGGGCGAATAGGACTGAATGAACGAGAACGCCTCAGCATCTTCAATTGGGTTGCCCCATTCTGGCCATTCCATTGGCGTCAAAGGTAGATCCGCATCAAGCATAGTATTGAGTACGTCCACAAACGGCACGTGGGCGGCCACGCTGCCGAAGAGTTCCGGCGCTTGATTAACAACCGCGCCCATCAGTTCACCGCCGGCACTGCCGCCGCCAATAGCAATGCGTCCCGCCGTAACATACTGGGTTTTTACTAGGTGTTTAGCGCAATCGACAAAGTCATTAAATGTGTTAGTGCGTTGTTGTAATTTACCTTGGCTATACCAGTGGTAGCCCAAATCATCGCCGCCGCGAATGTGCGCAATGGCGAAGGTAAAGCCTCTGTCGAGCAAGGAAATAATGTTGCTGGAGAATGCGGGCGGAATGGCATGGCCATAGGCTCCGTAGCCATAAAGGTAAAGGGGCGCACTGCCGTCCACAGGCGTGTCGTGGCGCTGCACCAAACTTATCGGCACTTGGGCCCCATCCCGAGCAGTGGCCATGAGTCGCCGAGTAACAAAGTTTTTCGCGTCATAGCCGCCGGGTACTTGCTGTACTTTGCGTTGCTGTAAAACTCTGGTGTCCAAGGCGTAGTCGTAAACAGTATTTGGCGTCACCATTGAGGTGTAGCCTAGGCGCAAGAAATTTGATCTGTAGTCCGCATTGGTGCCAAAACCCAGTGAATAAGATTCTTCTGGCATTTGAATAAAATGACTATCGCCATTTTGCTCTAAAACCATCATTTGATCTAAGCCGTCTATGCGCACTTCAATAAATAGATGCGCCTTAAAGACCATATGATTGGTTACGTAAGTGCGCTCGTCTCCAGTAACAATACTTTGCCAATTTGCTTGGCCTAGTTGCATTGATGAGTTTGTGGCTGAGCGGGGTAAAGCAACCTCATATAGGTCAAAGTTAGCCTGACGTAGGTTGCTTCTGATCAGCAGCCGCCCCGACTGAGCATCGTCACCTTGGTGGTCTACATAATATTCATGGCCTGATGTGCGTTTGCTAATAAGTTTAGGTGCAGCAAGCAGGTTTGCCGTGGGTAGGTAATGTACTTCTGTGGTGACGTGGTCGCCGGAATGTAAAAACACCAATTGCTGGCTTTGGCTGAGATCTGCGCTGAGAAAGAAGGACTCATCAGCTTCCTCCATGATGACAGTATCTTCAGGTTCAGTGGCAGTTGCATTGAGATTTCGAAAGGATGCCTTGTTGGGCCGCCATTGCTCGTTAACGGTTAAATAAATAAAGCCGTCGCTGGCACTGTTCCACACGGGTTCACCGGCACAGTTTTCGATACTTGGCGTTAATGCCTGCCGGGTAGCTAAATCAATGGTATGCAACTGATAACGCTCGCTGCCATTGGTATCCACGCTGTAAGCGAGTTTTTTCCCGTCAGGGCTTACGGTAAGCGCGCCCAAACGAAAGTATTCGTGGCCTTGGGCCAAAATGTTTTCGTCTAACAGTGTCTCCCACTGCGGGTCCAAATCTGTTGCGGTAGTTGTCGATGCGCTGCGATACCAACTACGGTACTGGGTACCTTTGGCAAAACGCCATTGGTAGTGAAAATCGTTTTCAACAAAGGGTACGCTTTCCTCTTGCTCTGGTTTGCGCGCTTTTAGCTCTTCGAAAAGGGTATTCACAAGTTCGCTGTGAGGGGCAAAAAACGCCTCAAAGTAAGTATTTTCCTCATTCAAATATTGCAAAATTTCGCTGTCACTGACATTGGGATAGTCCGCGTCTTTAAGCCATGCATAAGGGTCTTCTACAAGCTGATTATGGTGGGTAAAGCTATGTGGTCGGCGTTGTGCCTTCGGTGGATTGAGGGGCGCATTCGCTGGTCCCGGATAGGCTGGGGTAATGGTCATAATGTAACTACCAAAATTCGCTATAGAGTTGTCGGCTTGGTCGCTTGGCGATACCAGTGCTGACCATACCGGTCGGATAGTACGGTAAACGGCGTGAAACCGCTGTGCAAATCATTCTTTATAAGGCAGGTTGTCGGCGTGGCAAAAGTTGCTAAAGCAAATGAGGGGACAAACACGTTTTAATCGTTGCTCTGGGAGTTGTGATGCTCAGGGTTTAACGCCAAGATGAACCCTTCTGAATGCGGCGCTTTGCAAAATCAATGGTGAAGCAGAACAAATTGCTGTGCATTCGTTATAGAGCACCCGTTGCAGAGCACCTTTGTTAAGGATCTTTTGCAAAGCACTTTTATTAAAAATTGGGAGTCCTACCGTGGCACATATTCCACCCTTAGATATAGATCAGCTAGACGAACTGAAACCAGTTTTAGCTATGTCCGAAGCAACCATGGGCTTTGTACCGAATAGTGTTCGAACGATGGCTCATATGCGCCAGTTGCCGGTGGCGTTCTCCATACTATTCGGCACCGTGATGGGTGCCGACACCAAGGCGCTGCTAGAAAATATGCTGAAGATTGTGCCAGAGCAAAATGCGCCGGAAGAAAATCTGCCACCGGCATTGCTGCAACTAATTGCCTTCTCGGTGAGTGTCAGCGCAGGCTGTCGTTATTGTCAGGCGCATACGGGACACAACAGCAAACGTATGAGCGACGAACCTGACGCTCAAGGCGAGAAACTTTTGCAGGTGCTTAATTATGCGGAAGCGGATTGTTTCAGTGAGGCCGAGCGTGCGGCGGTGGGTCTAGCGCTGGCTGCTGGGCAAGTGCCGAATGGCGCTGGAAAAAGTCATTTTGACGCGCTTCAGCCGCACTTTAGCCAGCGCCAAATCACGCAAATAGTGGCTGTGATTTCTAGCTTTGGTTTTCTTAATCGTTGGAATGACACCGTGGCCACGGCGTTAGAGCAGGTGCCGACCTCCTTTGGGGAGAGTCAGCTACAAGAGGCGGGCTGGGAGCTGGGTAAGCACCAAAGCTAACTATGTGCGGACGTCTTAATATTCGTGCCAGTGACCTAACTCAGATGTTGTTAGAGTTCTTAGGTGAAGCTTACTCAGGGGAGGACAATTTTAACGCTGCGCCTACTGAGAATATTCCTGTGTTGCGTATGAACGAGCGGGGGCGTGTTGAACTGACCAGTATGCGTTGGTGGTTAACGCCGTCATGGGCCAGAGAACCCAGTACCCAGTACAGTATGTTTAATGCTAAGTCGGAAACGGCAGCTACCAGTCCTGCTTTTCGCGGGCCTTATGCAACGCAGCGCTGCGTGGTGCCCGTAAGCGGTTTTTATGAGTGGTGCCGCGAGCAAGGTCAAAAAGTTCCGTATCTTATTGATGGCCAAAGTGAGCAAACGCTTTTGCTGGCTGGCCTTTGGGATTGCTGGTCACCCCGAGGCTCTGCTGGAGGGGCAGCGAGCCTGTATAGTTTTACCCTGTTAACCACTGCGGCCCATGAACAAATGCTGCCGATACATCATCGGCAGCCAATATTTTTGACTCAAGAGCAGGCTAAGTCTTGGCTGGATATGGCGATACCCACCCAGGAATTGGAACCGTTGTTCGCGTCCAAATTACCGGTGCCGTTGCATGGCAGCCCGGTGTCTACTTGGGTGAACAGTGCGCGGAATAAAGATTCTCGATGTCATCAGGTAATTGGCCCTGCGCTGGCAATTCAGACACGGCAGTAGCAGTTGATGGTCGCGCACCCTTGAAAGTAAAAACACAAATGATTGAAAAATTTATGAATGGAGAAAGTATTGATTCTTAAACGAGGCGATTGGATAGGTAAAGGCAGTGTTTTGGTTGACGGTGCAACTTTGGGCGTGGGTCTAGAGCTAGCGCTTAAAATTGTCGAAGACGACGATGGCTTTACCCTTACAGGCGATTTGTCCGGTGCGGGTCAAGGGCCTATCTCAATTCGCATTGCACCTAACGATGTGGGTACGTATGTTATTGATGCGCGCATTTTAACCGCAGCATTAGATGGTATAGCTAAGCTTGAGAGTGAGCCGAATTTGGCTTTGGTGTGGAATGAGGCGCAAACCCAGTCAGGCACCATGGCGTTGTTTCTTGTGGATACTGGCATTGCGTGTCGTGGTTTCTTCCGCGAAAACGACAACACAATTACCTGGGAAGTGCTGATTCAGCCCAAGCAAGAAGTGATTACCGGTGAAAATATCGTTTCTTTTAGACCCAGGCGTTAGCCCCTAAAAAGGGCGTTAGCCTTGGACTAGATCAATGCGTTAGCCTTGGGTTATGCCTAGCCTCTAGGAAAGCGCGAGCCTCAAATTGCGCTAGGGCGCGCATCAATCTCAGGCACTGCCCATGTAGGAAAGTATTAATGCATATTGCGCTTTAGTGGTTTGCAGAATAGATGCTTTATTGGCATTTGAGACCCTAAGATAGCGCGTCAGGGAATAGTCGTTAGGAAAAAGAGCGTATAGGTGAGTAACTGCATATCTATTTGCGCGCGTAAAGGTCTCATGCCTTGAGCCATATGCAGGAGGCGGTGCGTTCGATCATATACTTGCGGGTCCAACATTCTGATCACTGAAGTTTCTTCAGTGTCTTCACCATGCGCGGTACTTTCCACATTGGTATGCATATTATTGGAGATGAACTGCCATATGGGTTTATCTGCCGTGGTGATATGCGCCAAGCGCTGCGCGTCGATGGCAGCAAAAGTTACCGCTAAATCTTGTTATGGCGTAGATTTTTCTCTGAGCAATGCAGCGTAAATCTGCGCTTGGGAATAGTAATGGTTGTAGAGCGTCTGGTAGCTGATGCTCGCTGCGACGGCAATTTTGCGGCTGGTGATCACACTAAGGCCAATACTTTTTGGATCATCCAATAAAGATTGGGCTGCTTGAATAATACGATCTTTAACCAGTATCTTATTTTGTTCCCGGGAGGGTATGTTAGGGGCTAACCGGGGGCTTGCTTTCCACCATGTTTAACGCGATTTTATCCGGTATTTGCATCGACTTCTCATACACTCCGGGTGGGTAATTGGTCATATGCGGGCCAGTAGAATCGGTTATTGCAGGTTGGCCAATGCTGCCCTGGCTGTCAGCAAATGTGCTGGGGTTTTTGTAACCCGCCAGCTCTTCCGCCGAAATACCCGCAAGCTCTACAACCTCTGGATCAATCCATAACTCGTTATTAATCGGTTCGGCCGAATAAGATAATTCTAAAGACAAATTTTCTAGCCCGGCAAAATACATGCTCATGCACATACCGTGGTCTAAAGGTCCAAGTACGGGCACACCTTTCGAGCGCAGACGGTCGCGCATTGCCATCAACTCAGTGTGGTCTTTTACCTTAAAGGCTAAATGCTGCATAGTACCCGCCGCAGAATTTGCGCCTGGGTTGCCTGCATGAGTTGTACCCAACTGTGTTGGAATATTCGGTATGTCTGGATTTGAGACAAAGGCGAGGGAACTCTCATCGTTCAATCGCAAAAAGCCATGCCAGGTATTTTCCACACCGTGCATCCAATACAGCGCCTGTAACTGCATACCCATTTTGTCAGTGAAGAATTCAATTTGGTCTTTCATATTCGAAGTGCAAATAGCCAAGTGGTGGAGGCCTTCCACCTTATTTGGGTTGGTTTGCTCGTCCATTAATTTTCCCCTATGAGTTTTCGTGAGAATTTTGCTTTAAAATCTATTTTTCGGCGTCTAATTTGTTGTGACTCTCGGTAGCACTAGTCGCTAAAAACGCTGAGGGCGTCAAAGCCGTATAATTTTTTCATTGTACTTCCGCCTGCGCGTTTTGCGGCTCTGTTACGTGCCCACGCAGCAATACCTTTCAGGTGAAAAACCTTAGCATTACGTCGAGACAATTGCTGAATCATGGCGGTGCGTTTTTTACGTAACTTTTCGTAGCGTAAAAATGCGCTGGTTGGATCTTGGGTCTGATTTAAACAACCGGCTATGACCGCAGCATCTTCAATGGCCATAGCAGCGCCTTGGGCCATAAAGGGCAGGGTGGGGTGGCAGGCATCGCCCAGCAGTGTGATTCTGCCAATGCTCCATTGGACCATAGGTGGGCGGTCAAACAACCCCCATTTATAAAGGTTCTTCTTGTTTGCGTTTGCTAACAGGGTATTTATGGTCGGATGCCAGTCGGCAAATTCTGCGGCCAAATCTGGGAAGTGACCGTTGATGTTCCACGACTCATCTTGCCATTCCTTAGATTCAACCACGCAAACGCAGTTGACCATGGTGCCGCCGCGTACATAGTAGTGAACGAAGTGTTTTCCCGGGCCCCACCATGCTGTAGCGGCGGGTTGAATAAGGTTTGCGGGCAGGCTACTTGTCGGCACTAATGCGCGCCAGGCCACATTGCCGGTGAATGTGGGTGATTCTGCACCAAAAAGGCTTTCTCTAACTTTTGAATGAATGCCGTCAGCGCCGATAAGCGCGCTGCCAGTATGGGTTTCTCCATTGACCAAAACCCTCACGCTGTCATCGATTTGCTCGATAGATTCTATGCGGCTGTTTAATTTCAGTTGGATCAGCGGTTGAGTCTTAGCCGCCTGTAGCAGGAGATTCAGCAGGTCACTTCTATGGAAGTGGTAGTAGGGGGCGCCATAGGTTTGCTCAGCAGATTTGCCTAAGCTTGTTTCGGAAATTATTTTGCCGCTCTGCCAATGTCTAAACTGGGTGTGCTGAGGAAGAAAGCCTTGCTCATCTAGTTCTTTGGTTAGGCCCAGGGTGCGCAGTACCCGAGAACAATTTGGGCTCAGTTGAATGCCTGCGCCAACGTCAGAAAAGTCGGCGGCTTGCTCAAATAAGACTACGGGAATTTGCCGTTGCGCCAGGGCAAGGGCAGTTGTCATACCGCCAACGCCACCGCCGGCAATAAGGATGGGCTTAGTCTCCAATGTAGAGTGCCTGTTTTCTCATTTGCATAAACTTTTTCATACGCTGTTTTAAAGGCGGACCAAAGCGCCGGCTATGGTTACCTCAGACGTCAATGGGTTCTGCGCTTATATTTGCTGCAATTGCGTTGGCTTTTTTCGCCGCAACTAACTCCGGCACAATTTGGTCTAATTCGTCCATGCTCCAAACGCCGGTTTTCTTTTGGAATTGTTTGATGATTTTTGGTTGCTGCATAATAGATACGCCGCCTCGGCCAGTGTGGAATATTTCCCCCGTAATGCTAGCGGCTTCTTCGCCCGCGATCCATGCACAGATAGGTGCAATATGTTGTGGGCCACCTGAAGCCATATCATCTTCTTCGACTTTCTCGCCGCGGTTCTCGCGCAGAGGAATGGTCATACGGGTTAACGCCCCGGGTGAAATGGTGTTGCTGGTGCAGCCGTACTTAGCAAGTTCCAGTGCCATGACTCTGGAAAACCCAGCGATGCCTGCTTTTGCTGCAGCGTAATTTGCTTGGCCGAAGTTGCCAAAGAGTCCAGAGACGCTGGAAAAATTGATAATTCTGCAGCCGGTTCGGTTTTCTGCTCGGATGTAATTAGCAAAAGGGCGTGTGCAGCAATAGTGGCCTTTTAGATGCACCGCAATGACTGCGTCCCAATCGGCTTCACTCATTTTAAATATGGTTCTGTCGCGCAGAATGCCGGCGTTGTTGACTAATATATCCATGCCGCCAAAGTTGTCCAAGGCGCATTGAGTTAAGGCCTCGCCGCCGGCAACGTCGGCTACTGAATCAGTATTTGAGGCTGCTTCGCCCCCTGCAGCGCGGATTTCTGCCACCACATCGTCGGCGATCATGGCGGCGCCTGTGCCGTCGGTATTGCCGCCTAAATCGTTGACTACAATCTTTGCGCCTTGTGAGGCCATAAGTAATGCTATTTCGCGGCCAATGCCTCTACCTGCGCCTGTGACTACGGCAACTTTTCCTTCTAATCGACTCATGCTCTTATCCTTAGCCTACTCTGGCCTTTCTCGATGTGCGTTAGCCCCTCGATGTGAGCATAACAATTGAGTTCCTATTCCACCTAGGATAGTAATACACGCTTTGAAGTAAGAACAAATCACACATGTCCGATAATCAGCACGATTTAAGTACCCATCATGATCAATATGGCATTGCCACTGCTGCCATGGTGAACGAAACATTTGCCCAAGACGTAGAGTGCGGGGTATTGCTTATGCGTCATTCGGCCAGAGAATTCCGCCGGGACATACATGACCTGCAAAATCCCCTCACAGATCATGGGCGTGGCTTGGCAAAAAAGTTAGGTGAAAATTTCTCCGCAGGTATTTATTGCCGAGCCTACGCCAGTCCACCCCACCGTTGCGTTGAGACCGGTGAGTTTGTTTTGGCGGGCGTAAACGCCCGTAGACAACGGTCCGGTTTAGATTTGTTGCAAGGTGATAAGGCCCGGCCGTTAGAAGCGCTGGGTGTGTTTTATGCATTGGATCAAATTCGCATGTGGAAGGGCTTGAGGTCCGCAGGGGGCTTGGCCAATTATATTCAAACTTGGTTTGACGGCGAGATTGCGCCAGATGTCATGATGCGTCCGCAGCAAGCCGTGGCGATGGTGTTGGAAGTGATGCTGGGCAAGTTAGACGCGCAGTCTATTGCGCCAGTTGAGGCTGGCACAAAACAGCTAGATTTATGTGTGACCCATGATATGACTGTTTATACGGTACGCCACGGTGCCGGTTTGGAGTCTTTGTCTGCCGCACCGGTGGATTTTTTGGACGGTCTATTACTTTATCGCCAAGGCGGCGCCCTGATGCTGCAAAGTCATTACGGCAGCCGTGTGGAAGTGACGGAACAAATGCTGTTGCGTTAAGAGGTGTTTCAGGAAAAACCATTGAGGCGAGCATGTCTCAGGTAAATAGCCTTCTCGACCGGCATTTAGCCGGTCATTTCTTCTAACTCCATCCAGCGCTCGGTAGCTGCATCTAGACTGGCTTGAACGTCGGCAACCTCTTTCAGCAGTGGCTCTGTTTCAGCAAAAGGTTTGTCGTAAAAGCTCGGGTCGGCCATGGTCGTCTGCAGCGCTTCGAGTTTTTGCTCCAACTCTTCAATTTTCTTGGGTAGCTGGTCTAATTCGCGCTGCAATTTGTAGCTGAGTTTTACTTTGCTTTTGGGCTCACCGGTTGGGGTGCTTGAGGCGTTAGTGGTAGCTACTGCATCTGCTGGCAAGTCGGGTAAATCCGGTGTGTCGTTGATGTTCAGTGATTTGCCGCGCGCAGCCCAATCACTGTAGCCGCCCTGATATTCCACCACATTGCCGTCACCCTCAAAGACCAAGGTACTGGTTACCACATTGTCCATGAAATCACGGTCGTGGCTGACAATAATTAGCGTGCCATCGTACTCAACCAATTTTTCTTCCAACACTTCCAACATTTCTATGTCGAGGTCGTTGGTAGGTTCATCTAGGACCAAAAAGTTATTCGATTGTGTAAACAGCTTCGCCAACAGTACTCTGTTGCACTCGCCACCGGATAAGCGACTAACCGGGGTCATGGCGCGAGTTGCGGTGAAGAGGAAATTTTTCAGGTAGCCAACAACATGTCTGTCAACTCCATTAATAGTGATGTTGTCTTTTCCTTCGCCCACATTCCAAGCAACGCTCTTGTCCCATTCCAGCTCTTGCCTGACCTGGTCGAAGTAGCCAATGGTCAGGTTGGTACCCACTTTTGAGCTGCCGGTGTCCGGGGTGAGCTGACCTAGGAGTATTTTAAGTAGCGTTGATTTACCCACACCGTTGTTGCCAATGATGCCAATACGGTCGCCGCGCATAACGCGTAAGTTGAAATCTTGCAGCAGTTCATTTCCGCCATAACCGTGGGTGACATTTTTTGCTTCAATGACTTTTTTGCCAGAGCCGTCGGCGCTGGAAATTTCTATTTTGGCTTTGCCCTGTTGATTGAGGCGCTGTCCACGTTCCCGGCGCATGGACTCTAGTGCGCGTACTCTGCCTTCGTTGCGGGTTCTACGCGCCTTGATACCTTGCCTAATCCAAGTTTCTTCTTGGGCCAGGCGCTTGTCGAACAATGCGTTGCGGGTTTCTTCCTCTTCGTTGGCTTGTTCCTTGAGCTGCAGGTAGTTGGCGTAGTCGCCGGGCCAAGAAATGATCTGACCACGATCAATTTCTACAATTCTGGTGGCCAGGCGCTGTAAGAATGCGCGGTCGTGAGTTATGAAAATAACGCTGCCCTGATAGCCTCGAACTTCGTGTTCCAGCCACTCAATGGTAGATATATCCAAGTGGTTGGTCGGCTCGTCTAACAGCAATAGGTCGGGTTTACATACCAATGCGCGTGCCAGTGCCACTCTACGCCGCCAGCCGCCGGATAACTCCGACATGTAGGAATCTCGCGGTAAACCGAGTTGAGTGATAATTGCATCTACCTGCTGCTCAGGCTGCCAGCCACCCAACGTGTCAATCCGCGACTGCATCACCTCCATTTCTTCAAGGTCTTTAGTAGTCTCCGCAGTGGCACTTATTTCGCTGAAGCGTTCTATCAGCTCAATGAGCCCACCTAGTCCTTGTTGAACCACCTCTAGAACGGTTAGGTTTTCCGCTGCGGGCAGCTGCTGCTCTAGTACGCTCACGGTCAAATTATCTCTACGGTGCATAACACCGGTGTCCGGGGGTACTTCGCCCAAGATGATTTTCAACAAGGTTGATTTACCCGCACCATTGCGACCGATGAGGCAGACACGCTCACCAGGCTCAATAGAAAAATTGGCATCGGTCAATAATGGGTAGTCACCAAAGTGGATATTTAGGTTGTCGCAGCGAAGTAGAGTCATATTTGTTGGGTCATTTTTTTTGGCTTTTTTTGGCTTTTTGGTAGGAGCCGAATTAACAGCGCGCGAGTATATCCGTGCAACCTCTGGATAACTGTAAAAACTTGCGCTGAAGGCAAGTTTTATCTGCTTTGACGTTTGGGCTTGTCAGCGTTAGGTTGCCATCAGTCTCCTAATCCGCCGTCATGGTTAGAGTAGTGCGCCCTTTATCTAGTGCCCTATGCCTAGTGCTCTTTGCAATAATGAGGCGCAGCTTTGGGGCACTACGTTTTCAATCACTACTTTGTCGCAGCCTTGAAAGGCCGAAAATGTATCTAAGGCTTTGGCTAATGCACGGCACACTTGAGGCTGCATTTTCTCATCAACTTCAATGAATGCTGCATTCACCCGCAGGGTTTTCTCCGCGCGCAGGGCTTTGCAGTCGATCCGCCCAACCATTTGATCTTTGAATAACAGGGGCAGCGAGAAATACCCATAACGACGTTTTGCAGCCGGTACATAGCATTCTATGAGGTAGTCAAAAGCGAAAATATCAGTGAGCCGTTTGCGCTGAATGACCAAGTTGTCGAAGGGTGAAAGTATTTTTAAGTTTGGGTCAGCAGCGGGCAGAGGCCTGTCCATAAAATCCCTAGGGGCCAGGTATATTTCATCGTTGGGCAGGGTCAGTTCCACAAGATCATTGCTGGCAAGCTGGGCTTCAATCCGCTTTTTAATTTCCGCCCGTAACTGCACGCCTCGTCGGCCATAGGCAATGCTCTTAAAGTGCGCAATGCCATGGCAGGCGAACTGTTCATTGACTAAGTGCTTGGCCCACTCCTCGGCAGTGGGCTCTGTTAGATCGAAATTTTTGGGTAAAACACGCTCAGTTAGGTCATAGGTTTTTTGGAAGTTTTTGCGCGAAGAGATCATTAAGTCGCCTTCCAAATACAATACCTCAATGGCCTTTTTCGCGGGCTTCCAATCCCACCAGCCGGTCTTATTCTCACGGGTGTCCTCAAAATCTTTAGAGCCAAGGGGGCCTTCTGCTTCAATGCGCTCAAGGATGTTAGCCATGAGCTTTCTGTCTTTGCTCCGCCTTTTATGCAACACGCCGTCACGCACGGACTTTTTGTCAGGTAGGGAATAGCGAAAATTTTTCATGGGCAAGTAAGAGGCCGCGTGGGCCCAGTACTCATAAATTTTGCCGTCCTCTAGTAGTTCATTGCTCATGTCCGGGGTGAAGCCAGGTACCCGCGATGACCAAGTGTGGTTATGGGCGCGCTCAATGACACTGATGCTGTCTAACTGTATGTGACCCAAGTGTTCTATGGCGGCCAGCGCACCTTTGTGAGACTTGCCGAAAGGTTGGTTGCGGCCAAGGCCTTGAGCGTCGAGTACCAAGCGGCGCACTTTATTAATATCAGTGGAGCCTTGTATTTTGATCATATTGTTAGCCGTCTTTAAGGAGCCCTGAGTTGATACAACAGTTATGGACTTCATCCAACGAAATTGTCAAAGACAGCTGTACGGCCTTTTTACCCGATTAAAGGTAGTGGTGGCTGCGAGCCCGCACTGTTTGGGGTTTTAGCCTGCGGATTAGTAGACGGTTATCTTGCCGCAGGCGCGGGGTTTAGTCACAATCAAGGTTGTACGAATTCTAATCAATCCTATCTAGTTCTATTCATTTTAGAGGGTTACAAGATGACATCATCTTTCACACGCTTGCTTGGTGCGCTAAGTTTTATTGCCATCATTTTTTCCCCTATTGCTCAAGCCGTGGCGCCCAAAGCGGTGATTGCCGATGGCGGCATGGTGGCTTCACGATCTTCGTGGGCCTCTCAAGTGGGCGCGCAGATATTAGATCAAGGGGGTAACGCCGTTGACGCCGCGGTTGCTGTTGGTTTTGCCTTGGCTGTGACTTATCCCTCCGCCGGTAACTTAGCGGGTGGCGGCTTTATGGTCATTCATCTTAACGATGGTACCGTGATCACAAATGACCATCGTGAGAAAGCGCCCGCAGCCTCCACCAAAGACATGTTTTTAGATTCAGAAGGTAAGGTAGTAAAAGGGCTGTCGACTAAATCCCACCTTGCTGTTGGTGTTCCTGGCAGTGTGGCTGGGTTACTCAGTGTGCTGGAAAAATACGGCACTATGGATCGGGCTCAAGTCATTCAGCCGGCCATTGATCTGGCCGCCAACGGTATTTTACTAGATCGTGATTTGGCTGAAGCGTTTGCTCGCAGGCAGCCGGACTTTGCGCCTTATGCCGCTAGCCGAGCGGTATTTTCTAATGACGGAGAACTTTATGAAATTGGTGATCGTTGGGTTCAAAGCGATCTTGCGCAAACTCTGATTCGCATCAGAGATAGGGGCAGGGACGGATTTTATAGAGGCCGCACAGCTGACCTGCTGGTTGCCGAGATGAAGTCTGGCAACGGTCTAATTAGCCACAAGGATCTTGAGGATTACCAACCTCGTTGGCGTGAAGCGATTCGCGGCACCTATAAAGGCTACGAAATTATTTCTATGCCACCGCCATCCTCAGGCGGCATATTGCTAGTGCAAATGCTGAATATGTTGGAGGACTATGATTTGGGGGCCATGGGTTACGGCAGTTCTGAGGCTATCCACCTTATGATTGAGGCTGAGCGCCGCGCTTATGCAGATCGCGCCGAGCACTTAGGCGATTCCGACTTTTACCCGGTGCCTGTTGCGGAACTGACCACTAAAGCCTATGCCAAAGAAAGGTTTGCTGACTTTGATCCGTCTAAAGCCAGTCTCAGTGAAAACATTGAGTCAGGTAAGGTGCCTTATGAAAGTTTAGAAACTACCCATGCATCGGTTATGGATGCCATGGGCAATGCGGTGTCTTATACCACCACGTTAAATTTATCTTACGGTACAAAAATTGTCGCTGCCGGTACGGGCATGCTTCTGAATAATGAGATGGATGATTTTTCTGCCAAGGAAAACGAGCCTAACTTTTATGGTTTGATTGGTCGCCAAGCTAACGCCATTGAGCCAGGCAAACGGATGCTCAGTTCCATGACACCGACTATTGTGGTTAAAAAGGGTAAACCGCTACTGGTCACCGGTTCGCCAGGCGGCAGTACAATTATTACCACCACTATGCAGATTATTTTGAATGTGCTGGAGCACAAAATGTTGTTGTCAGACGCCGTGTCCAGCCCACGCTTTCATCATCAGTGGTTACCTTCCCGGGTTATCTATGAATCTCAAGCGTTTTCTGCTGACACGCGCAGAGCGCTACAGCGCAGGGGCCATAACGAGTTGGTGCCGCTCCCAGGTACTTACCAAATTGGTGATGGTAACTCTGTGATGCGGAGCAATAAGGGCATTGAAGGCATGGCCGACCCGCGTAATGCAGGCACAGCAGTGGGCTCGTCTAACTCTGTAAAACCTGTGGCTGCTACAAAGTAGTTCAACCGTAAACTGAATAGAGATTTAGATGAGTTCCATTCGAGATACAGCGCGGACAATCATATTTGAGGCAGATACCCCAGCGGGTAGGTTTTTCGATGTCGCCCTGATTGTGATTATTTTGCTCAGCGTCCTAGTCGTCATGTTAGATTCTATGGCGAATCTGAATAGCCGTTACGGCGAAATTCTGTATGCCCTTGAATGGTTTTTCACCATTGTTTTTATTATTGAATATGGCTTGCGCCTTTGGTGCATAGAAAAACCTTGGGCTTATGTTCGAAGCTTTTATGGCATTGTCGATTTGTTCGGTATTTTGCCAACGGTATTAAGCTTGTGGCTTGTTGGTGCGCAATATTTCTTGGTGGTTCGCGTACTGCGAGTGCTCCGGGTGTTCCGTGTTTTAAAAATGGCGCGCTATGTAGGCGAGGCTGAATTGATCGCTCAGGCGTTAACGGCAAGTCGGCGTAAAATTACTGTTTTCATAGGCAGTGCCTTGGCTTTGATGGTGGTCTTTGGCTCCTTTATGTATTTGGTAGAAGGGCAAATCAACCCTGGGTTTGCAAGTATTCCGCACAGTATTTATTGGGCGGTAGCCACTATGACCACTGTAGGTTATGGCGATATTGTGCCGGTGACTGGGCTTGGTCAGGCTGTGGCCAGTTTCATTATGATCATAGGCTACGGGATTATTGCAGTGCCTACGGGCATTGTTACTTTGGAACTTAATGAGGCCAATAGACGTCAGGCGAATACTAAAACCTGCGCTGATTGTTCCGCGGAGGGTCATTCTCGAGAAGCCAGCTATTGCTGGCGTTGCGGTGCGCACCTTTATCGACGTAAATCAGCAGTGGATGAAGGTGACCCAATGACCAGCATAGACTAATCTTTTCTCTCCCTTTTTCTTCCTATGCTTTTTGCCTTACTGAGCCGCGCTCAGGCCTAGTTTTCAACTGAACCAGCTGAAAAAAATACGCATCAATTCAGAGGGTTACGGTGAAATCATCGTCGGTGAGTGCCGCTAACATTTTTGCATGTGCGGCATCGAATGCAGCTATCTCAGTCTCATTCATTGATGCCCCCACGCCAGCTTTCTCTCGTGAAGGGCGTTTCTACATCGTAGTAAAAGTACCCACTGTAATGAAATTGCGGGTGCATACCTGGATAGTTGGGGTAGGTGCGTCCACTGTAACTGTGGGCCTGCCACTTTGGGCTGTGGAACGTGCCATTGGCTCAACGCGTTATCAGTACTATCTATTGTACGAGAGTCGTTAACCTTAGCTGCAATCAAGCAAAAACTTCATAACTATCAGTATTGCTACAACCATTATCGACCGAATGCCGGGATAGGCTTGGAAACACCTATGACCTATTATCAACTGACCATCAAAGCTGCCTGATTTCTCTCACAGCTACTGAACCCAGACATAGGTCTATAAAAAAGCTTAAATTCACGTATAATATTCGCCGCTTCGGACTGTCTTAGAGTCCACAATTTTTTTCAGCATCTTATTCAAGATTTTGTGCAATAGAGGAGTAAACATACTGTGCTTGAAGCCTATCGTGCCCACGTCAGTGAGCGAGCCGAACAGGGTGTCCCACCCAAACCCTTAGACCCAGTAATGACCGCGGATTTGGTTGAATTGCTTAAGTCTCCCCCAGCTGGTGAGGAAGAATTCCTTCTCGATTTGATCGCAAATCGGATACCACCTGGTGTTGATGAAGCAGCTTATGTAAAAGCTGGATTTCTCAGCGCTATTGTCTTGGGTGAAGCCTCTTCTCCAATCATTAATGCTGAATCTGCGGTTGCGCTGTTGGGCAACATGCATGGCGGGTATAACGTCGCCACATTGGTCGGCTTGTTGGATAATCCAGCTCTTTCCGCTCAGGCTGCAGAGCAGTTGAAGACAACCATTTTAGTTTTTGATGCCTTTCACGATGTTGCTGCTAAGGCCGACGCCGGTAATTCTGACGCTAAAGGTGTGATGCAAAGTTGGGCAGATGCCGAGTGGTTCACCACTAATGATGCAGTGCCTGAAAGTATAAAGGCGATAGTTTTTAAAGTCACCGGTGAAACAAATACCGATGATTTGTCACCAGCTCAAGATGCCTGGTCACGCCCTGACATTCCATTACATGCCCGTGCAATGTACAAAATGACACGAGATGGTTTAACTCCTGAAGACCACGGCAATATTGGTCCGATGCAGCAAATCGAAGAGATGAGCAATCATGAACTCCCCGTTGCCTTTGTTGGCGACGTAATGGGTACTGGTTCATCTAGAAAGTCTGCGACCAACTCTGTGCTTTGGTACTTTGGCGAAGACATGCCCGGTGTTCCAAACAAGCGCTCCGGCGGTATTTGCATCGGTGGCAATGTGGCGCCGATTTTTTTCAACACCATGGAAGATGCTGGTGCGTTAGTTTTTGAAGCTCCAGTGGATAAGCTTGGCTTTGGTGACATCATTGAAATTCGCCCTTACGACGGCAAAATCTTAAGCGAATCTGGCGAAGTTTTATCTGAGTTTGCTCACAAGTCAGAAGTGATTCTTGATGAAGTGCGTGCTGATGGCCGTATTAACCTAATTATTGGTCGCGGCTTAACCCAGCGTACCCGTGAGCATATGGGTCTGGCGCCTTCGGATGTTTTCCGTCGTCCAGAAGATGTTGCTGCTTCAACCAAAGGCTACACGTTAGCTCAGAAGATGGTCGGTAAAGCTTGTGGTGTGGACGGTGTGCGCGCCGGCACCTATTGCGAACCAAAGATGACCACTGTGGGCTCTCAAGACACAACCGGTCCTATGACTCGCGATGAACTGAAAGATTTGGCTTGCCTAGGTTTCTCAACAGACCTAGTCATGCAGTCTTTTTGTCACACAGCGGCTTATCCCAAGCCAGTAGATATTGATACTCAGCACAGCCTGCCAGATTTTATTATGAATCGTGGTGGCGTATCGCTGCGTCCTGGTGACGGCATTATTCACAGCTGGTTAAACCGCATGTTGCTGCCTGATACCGTAGGTACCGGTGGTGATTCCCACACACGCTTCCCAATGGGCATTTCTTTCCCCGGTGGTTCAGGCCTGGTGGCATTTGCAGCAGCTACAGGGGTTATGCCCTTGGATATGCCAGAATCTGTATTGGTACGTTTTAAAGGTGAAATGCAGCCAGGTATCACGCTACGTGACCTCGTGCATGCCATTCCGTACTGCGGCATCAAGGAAGGTTTGTTAACGGTTGAGAAGAAAAACAAGAAAAACTTCTTTTCTGGGCGCATTCTGGAAATTGAAGGCATCGATTCTCTTACCGTTGAGCAAGCCTTCGAGCTTTCGGATGCGTCCGCCGAGCGTTCAGCTGCAGGTTGTACCATTAAGCTTGGCGAGGACTCTGTTGCCGAGTACTTGCGCTCTAACGCAACTTTGTTGCGCTGGATGATTGCAGAAGGCTACGGCGATGTGCGTACACTTGAGCGACGTGTGCTAAAAATGGAAGAGTGGCTCGCCAACCCCACATTGATGAGCGCCGATGCTGATGCGGAATACGCTGCAGTCATTGAAATCGACCTAGCCGATATCAAAGAACCCATCGTTTGCTGTCCAAACGACCCTGATGATGCGCGTTTATTATCAGACGTTGCCGGCGATCCAGTCGATGAGATCTTTATCGGTTCTTGCATGACTAATATCGGTCACTTCCGCGCAGCAGGTAAGCTGCTTGATGAAGCTGAGGCGGTTAATGCACGCTTTTGGATTTGTCCGCCTACGCGTATGGATGCGCATACGTTAATGGAAGAAGGCTACTACAACATTTACGGTCGAGTGGGTGCGCGAACGGAAATGCCCGGTTGTTCACTATGCATGGGTAACCAAGCACGAGTGTTAGCTGGTGCAACGGTGATCTCCACCTCCACTCGAAACTTCCCAAATCGCCTAGGTGATGGTGCGAATGTTTATTTGGCATCTGCTGAATTAGCATCCGTCGGCGGTATTTTAGGTCGCCTGCCAACACCTGCTGAGTATATGGAGTACGCGACAAAGATCGATTCTATGTCTGCGGAGGTTTATAGATATATGAACTTCGACCAGATTGAGTCGTTCCACAATGCTGCAGAACAAGGCAAGTTAATTGCGGCGCAGCAAATTGTTGAAGTGTCCTAAGACCCTTTGCAATACGTGAGATTTGTTACTGCACTGTTTGATTTTTCATTCAGTGTGGTGGCTCCTTGCTCACGTCGCTCGCGGCTACTTTACCCTTCGCAAGTTTGTCCCCGATAATTTTGTCCTGACCCCACCCACCTGTATTTGCTAGCCTCTTGTAAGGTTTGCAGGGCTGTGGCGCTTTACGTATTTTGGGATTTGTTACCCCTACAGTTGGATCATTGCTTATGTCTCAAACCACCAAAGTTGAACTGCCGCAGAGTGTTATTTTTGATATGGACGGCACTCTGTTAGACACTGAAGTGCCGGCTCGTTTGGCTTTTTCGAAAGCGATTGTGGCCTCTGGTTTTTACTATGATGCGAGCATTTATGATCGATGCCTAGGTACCACCCATAACGCCACACAAGCTGTTCTTGAGGCGGCCTATGGATCTGAGTTCGATATTGATGCGTTGCATGTTCATTGGACTAAGCACTTCGTTGAGCAGGCCCAAAAGCACCCGATAAAAATCAAGCCTGGTATATTACAAGTGCTGCAAGCTCTACATGCTAAGGGTGTACCCATGGCTGTGGCCACCTCGAATAAGCGTCCAGTCTGTGTGGACGCTTTAGCTAAGGCGGGTATAGCAGTCTATTTTCAGCATTATGTTTGTGGGGGTGAGACAGCCAACTCAAAGCCTGCCGCGGACCCGTACCTTGCCGCCGTCGCGCTATTGAATGCCGACCCGAAGAAATCCTGGGGCGTGGAAGATTCGGATGTAGGCACGCTGGCCGCCGTGCGCGCAGGATTAAGGGTTTTTCAGATACCCGATGAGCTGCCGCCAAGTGCAGCAACGCGCGCCCTGGGACACGAGATCTTAACCAGCGCTAAAGAATTATTGCCGTTTATCTGAGTATAAATGAGCGCAAACGTTGGTTAGCGCTTTTAAACAGTCGGCTTAAATGGGATTGCTTAAACCAGATAGGCAGGGAGCTGAGTTATTAATTCAGGCCGCAAAAACCGGGTCAGTGCCTGGTTTAGAGAACTTTTAGGCCAGCTTCAATATTGAGACTGGCCCAAAATCTTAGTTAGCACTTAAGCCTACAAGTTGGGAAGCCGTAAGCTCCAGTGCACTGGCCACACGGTTGAAGAACGCAACTTCATGTTCGCTGACTCTGCCATCTGCGTGAATAACCGTTTCCAATGCGCGTATTGTCTCAAGGCGCGCAGTAGTAGTGAGTTTGCGTGAGCACTTATTTAGGTAACGCTCCAACGGGGCAGCTTCATAAAGTTTTGAATTTGCCGCTACACGAACATTGGCGTTGGTGAATTTTTTGCCGGTGTATTCAAGTAATACCTCTTTAACCTTGTCGACTTCAACATCTTTGATATTGGTGTCAGATGCCGTTGCCCGAGCAAGGGTCATCAACATAACCTCTTGAGCGAGGATTTTTTGCTCAGGTTTGGTGAGCGCTTTGCCACCGAATAGTTTCTTTACGCCAGATAGTTTAACGATGCTCATCAACAAGTTCTCAATAGCTAAATTCGGTCGCCAGTATAACTGAAACTACGCGGGGAGCACCGTATTAAGATACCACCACTTATGCGGATTTTTGTAGCGTTTGTCTTATGCTGCTTTTGATACAGGTCTAAATATTGAGCTGTTGGCGCGTAAGTTTAACGGCTGCGTTTGCGTTAATAACCCAGGTGAGGTGCCGCGCTAGATCATGTAACCTGTTTAACAGCGGTGGGCGCGCTGCATCGGCTGATGTTGGCTGATGTGGGTTGATAGGGTTCTGACAATGCGCGTTGTACCCAAATAAATTAAAAAAGACTGTCAAAATCGGCTTGGCCATAAAGTAGGATTAGAAAAGTAATGATCAGCAACGGTAAACCGATAAGAGACGCAATTTTTTATCCGCTGCTCTGGGCGTTGCTGTGGCTCACGCCCCTATCTTGCAATGCTGAATACCAAGCGCCGAGAAATTTTTTTGGTGATCCAGACCTTCAAGGTACCTGGACTAATGCCACATTGACCGCGCTGCAAAGACCCGACGAATTCGACAGCTTAGCTGTGTCCGTAGAGCGCGAACGCGAAGTCACTCAGACTCGCGAAGACCTTTATGAAGACATAGATAACCCAAACAAGCCTGGCGGGAAACTGGACAGCGGTGGGGATGTAGGTGGCTACAATACTTTTTGGTTTGACGAAGGCGACCGCATGGCCAGAGTGGATGGTGAAATTCGCTCGTCCCTAATTGTGTATCCAGAAAACGGCAAAATTCCTTACCGCACCTCTGCCTATTGGTCCATGGCGAAAAAGTTCAGCCAAATGATGTTTCGCTATGACGGTCCAGAAGTACGCCCGTTAGGCGAGTGGTGTATTGTTGGCTTTGGTTCTACGGGTGGTCCGCCAATGCTGCCGGTGCTGTACAACAACAATTATCAGATTGTGCAAAATAAAGACACGGTGATGATTTTGGTTGAGATGAATCACGACGCGCGCATAGTACGCATGAACAGTCAGCACCCGCCCGTGCATGTAAAGAAATGGCTGGGCGATTCTATCGGTTGGTGGGAGGGTGATACCCTGGTGGTTGAAACTACCAACTTTCATCCGGGTCAAAGTGTGCGAGCGGGTATTCGCAATCAGTTGATCAGCAGCGATGCGTTAAAGGTAACCGAGCGTATTACCCGGGTTTCTGACCAAGGCATTAAGTACGAATTCTCCATGGACGACCCCGCGGTATATTCCGAAGTTTGGCGCGCTGAGATGCCCATGCGCAAAAGCACGGATACCATCTATGAGTACGCTTGCCATAAGGGCAACTACGCAATGCGGGGCATTTTGGCTGGCGCCAGACTGGCGGAAGAGGAATGGCGTGCGGGTGGTTTTATGGAAACCCTTGCAACTTGGATTGGTGACTATTAAATCTAGCGTTTTTAGTCAAATTTGTCTCTTAGTCGCTTTTTAGCTTTTTACAATGCTAGGACGCCGCCATTGGCGGCAAACCTTCGCTTAGCCGTTTGCTTCCTAAAGATCATTTGTTGCCCAAGCTAATTCACCTTGGGTCAGAGAGTTGTTGTTACCCATGGATTTTTCGCTACTGTATTTTTTTATTCCTGTGTTTTTTGTGGTCTCTATTACCCCCGGGCTGTGTATGACATTGGCATTGACCATGGGCATGAGTATTGGCCTAGGTAATACCATGAAAATGATGGTGGGCGAACTCACCGGCGTGTTGCTTGTGGCCACGGTTGTGGTGGTGGGCGGTGGCGGCATTATCGCCGCTAATCCGCCGCTACTGGCGGTTTTTAAGTATGTTGGCGGCCTCTACCTAATTTATGTTGGGCTGCGAATGATCTGCTCGCAAAGCGCCATGGCGGTAAAGCCGGATGGCACGGCTTCTTTCGATTTAGATTTTTTTAGCTTAGCCGGCCAAGGCTTCATAACTGCGGTAGCCAACCCCAAGGGCTGGGCGTTTTTTCTCGCCATGACACCTGGGTTTATTAATTACGATATTGCTCTAGGTCCGCAAATGATGGCCTTGGTGAGTATTATTCTGATCATCGAATTTACCTCACTGATGCTTTACGCCGCAGGCGGACAGGTGTTGGGTAAGCTGTTGCTCAACAGCGATAATGTGCTGTTGCTTAATCGTGTGGCGGGGTCGTTGATGGTGTGCGTAGGTGTTTGGTTAGCGATGAGTTAATGGTCATTTAGGTGGGCTGGATTCTAATGTCTTTTTTAAAGTCCTTATTAACGCTTTTTAGGCTCTCTGTTACGGGCGTTTGCCCGGTGCGCCAAACAAGGCTCGCAACCCAGCTTTGGCTTTTTCTTCTGCGCTTAACCGCGGTTCTGCATTCACCTGCTGGGTAGTTTTTTCTGGATCAGCACCATGCTCTGAGTCACCTGCGGCGTTGTCGTCGCTATTTCCAAGGAGTGGATTGAGTTTAGCTTTGGCCTCACTGCCTGACGTCTTGTGGGTAGGTCTAAATGCATTGTTATTCCCATGCCGGTACTCGTAGAAGTTTGCGTTCTCTTTTTGCATGGGCGGCTCGGCCCTGTCTTCAAAGCAGCGCGAGGCATTTTATGGGTCGAATTGAATGCACAGCCCACAACAATGTAACTCTTCAAAGCACTTGGGACATTGGTTATGCCCAGAAATTGGCTGGGGCAGGGCTGCAAGATTTTCTCCGCAATTCCAACAAGCGAGTTCAGTCAGGTGTTGTCAGCGCCTTTTTTCATATAGTTTTGCTGCTAGCCAATTAGCCGAAGCCTTACTTTGCGTAAGCCCAAGTTTTGATCAAGTGGTGGGCGATGGCTTGGGGGCCAGGTACGCGTAAATCGGGGTTAGTGCCTTCAAGGCCTGCGCGTGTTTCCGCTCGGCTAAACCATGCCACATCTGCCATCTCGGTAGGGTCTATGACGATGTCGTGGTCTAAGGCGATGCCTTGGCAGCCGATCATGAGCGATGAAGGGAAAGGCCAAGGTTGTGATGAATGATAAGTAACATTGCCCACGCGAATGCCTGCCTCTTCAAACACCTCGCGCCTTACCGCTTCTTCTAGCGATTCGCCCTGATCGACAAAGCCGGCCAGTGCCGAATAAAAATTACTGGTGGCCATGCGCCCCTGTGATTTGCCCAGCAGACATCTGTCGCCGTCCAGCGCATCTTGGATCAACATAATGGCTACTGGGTCTGTGCGCGGAAAAATATGTCGTGCACATCGGTCACAGTGGCGTACCAGCCCACCGCGGCCCATGCGGGTGGGTTGGGCGCATTGCGCGCAATAGGGGTTGCGTTTATGCCAGTCCAAAAGCGCTCGGGCTTGGCTGACAATGCCAGCCTCAGCGACGCTCAGCGTGCTGGCGGCTACTCTGCAATCGATGAAGGTGAAATCATTGCTAGTGCTGTCAGTCTCCTCCAAGGATAGGTTCACTGCAAAGTGCGAGGCATCGTCTAGTGTGCCCAAAAATACTGGGTCAGCGGCCTGCTCTGGCAGGTGAGCTAACGCGCACCAGTGCAATGCACCCGTATCCAAAGTTGCTACTTTGAGCTTGTTGAAGGGTAAATACTTGGCTGCGCCTGAAGCGGCTAAGGCGGTTATAGTTTGCTCGTCGCGACGTAAATGTTGACTGCGATCCAGTGGGTTACCGGCAAATGTGTGGGTGAAGTTTTCATATGTTTTTTGCATGAATAGATACTAGCAACCTTGCTGGCGTACATCAGCATTTGTAAGGGTAAATCACAGATGAGATTTCTGTTCGGACTGCTTTGCAGTACGCAGTGCAACTGCGTCAAGTCTTGCGTTATCTACCTAGTGCTTTAAATTAAGTCCGTCAAACAGATGCTATAGCGATGTCCTCTGGGTTAACAAAGTTAGCTGTATGGGAGGCGAATTTGGGGATGGAGAAACCATGATTGAACGTATTCCTTTTGGGTCCACTGATCATACCAGCAGCCGGGCTATTTTTGGCGCCGCAGCACTAGGCGCAATGAACCAAGCCCGTGCAGACAAGACCATTGCCAAGGCTGTGGAAGCTGGCTTGAATCATTTTGATGTGGCGGCCAGTTATGGCGATGCCGAGCTGCGCTTAGCCCCTTGGCTTAAAGACAATCGCCAAAGCATATTTTTGGCCACCAAAACGGGCCACCGCACCTATACCAAAGCCCGTGAAGAATTACACGCCTCCCTCGAGCGCATGGGCGTAGATCAGGTGGATTTAATCCAATTGCATAACCTAACCCATGAGAATGACTGGGAAGTGGCTATGGGACCTGGTGGCGCGTTGGAAGCGTTGATTGAAGCGCGCAATGAAGGATTGGTGCGTAACATTGGGGTCACCGGGCACGGTACCTATGCGCCGGCAATGCACATGCGCAGCCTAGAAACTTACGCCTTTGATTCCATTTTGGTGCCTTACAGTTACGCAATGATGTGCGTGCCGCAATATGCGGATGATTTTGAAAGTCTGTATCAGATGTGCCAGGCACGCGGTGTGGCAATGCAAACGATTAAGGCCATTGCAGCGCGCCGTTGGAAAGACGAAGATACGGAAAAGAAATTTAGTTGGTATCGCCCAATAACCGACGCTCAAGCTATGAAACGCGCCATCGACTTTGTACTGGTCCGTGACGGGTTGTTTGTGAACACCAGTAGCGATGCCACATTAATGGACATTGTATTAGAGTGTATGGCAGCGCCGGTTCAGGCAGTGGATGTTGAAGCTTTAGCGGCGGATGCGCAAAATTTAGGTATTGAGCCGCTGTTTGTCCGTGATGTATCGGATGATGTGGTGATTAAATCTTAAGCGGATTGGATCGAAGGAGTTGTTCTAAAGTTAAGTAAGCATGTCAGCGGGCATGCAAGTAGGGGAGAGTGAGCATGAATGATTGGAAAGTAACCCGTTTAGCTGGGGCGTTAGGGGCTGAAATTACTGGTTTCAATTTAGCTGGCGCAAGCGGACAAGATATCGATAAGGTCAAGGCGCTGTTGCTTGAGCACAAGGTGATCTTTTTTCCTGGTCAGTCTATTGATATTGAAGAGCATGTTGCCTTGGGTCGTCAGTTTGGACAGATCGAATCTCATCCAAACTTAAAGAACCCGTTTACTCAGCACTCGGAAGTGTTTGAACTTGCGGCAACCCACGGTGGCGTTGCAGACGAGTGGCATACCGATATCACTTTCCAAGAATCACCTTCCATGATGTCTATCTTGCATATGGTCAAATGCCCGGAAGTGGGCGGCGACACTATGTGGACAAGCCTGAGCCAGGCTTATGACGAATTGTCTGAGCCGATGCAAAGCTTGTGTGAAGGTTTAAGCGCATTGCATGACGCGCACCCGCATAACCGCCCTCAAGATATGGCCGTACATCCGGTAGTGCGCGTGCACCCTGAGACCGGTGCCAAAGCATTGTACGTGAACGAACACTTTACTCGCCGCATTGTAGAAATGAATGCCACGGAGAGTCGCTTAATTTTGGACTACTTGACCGAATGGGTAAAGAACCCGCGTTTTACCGTGCGTTACAAGTGGACGCCGGGCACTATTGCGTTTTGGGACAACCGCTGCACGCAGCATTTTGTGCTTAATGATTTTGAAGGTGAACGTATTATTCAGCGTGTCACCGTAATGGGCGATGAGGTCAAGGCCGCAGCGGCGCCACAATGGGAACCTTGGGTTCGCGATGGTAGGGCGTCCGCTACTACCCGCCTAGATCGGCAGCTTAATTCTTATATGAAGGCGAAAAGAGCCAAGCTCGAAGCGGTTTAGGTATTGTCCCGCGTTAGCTAGGGCTGTGAATATTGACCACCTGAATTTGCTCTGGCTTTAATCCCTCGTTGAGAGAGCCGGAGCGAAATCCCCCCATGTCCATTGCAACAAAACGATATCCCAGTGCTTGAATGCGCTTTTGTATGTCTGCGTGGTGGGTAACTGCCACCGAAAACTCCTCAGATAATATTTCTAGCCGAGCAACCTCGCCGTGATGACGCACCCGGTACTGACTGAAGCCTAAGTCCGCCAACACATCTTCCGCGGCTTCCACTTGCGCTAAAAGGCTTTGATTAATGGCAGTGCCGTAAGGAAATCTACTCGACAAGCAGGCGGCCTGTGGCTTGTCTGCATTCTCCAGTCCCAGTTCATGGGCGAGGGCGCGGATGTCTGCTTTATGAAAGCCTGCTTCTACCAAGGGCGATTTAACATGGTGATCGTCCGCTGCAATAAGCCCAGGCCTGTGGTCGCCTAAGTCGTCCA
>CAUZON010000020.1:0-54126 GCA_963581445.1 Gammaproteobacteria bacterium
CGTCCCGTTGGCAGTAGACCGCCACGAGATATTTTTTTATTTCTCTTCACAATAACCAAAAACCTTTCAGATAATGGTGGGCGATAGCCGAAGAAGCACCGCTACAGACTTCGCATAATACGGAACGTTACAAAAAAAACAAGCCATTTCCTGCAGTAAGCTGAAAGTTTACGCTTTTGCTTAAAACTCCGAATTTTCTATAAACGCAAACCCTGCCACGATGCCAAACTGCCAAACTGCCAAACTGCCCAAGAAGCTAGCACTGATCCTTAGAGGTCCCCACAACCTTGCCTAGTGGCGCACCCATTTCTACTCTTTCAACGATAACGCGCTCCGTTGAGCAGACCCTAAATTCAAAGTCTATATGCCTGTCACCTTTGCCAAATGGCCAGAATGACCCCCACCCGTCTTTCTCTGCTGCCGCACCTTGGCTTCTTAAATTGGTGTCAGCACCCCCAACGATATCAACAATCTCGGTTATCTCAAAGTCGAGGCCTTGAACAAGCATATCCGCGTCTTCACCGCTTTCTTTGAGGTCAGCTTTATTTGCCTTGCTACCAACCAGCGTCAACCGACAGCGGCCGGCAGGATTTTCTTCAAATGTTTTGCCCGCAGGCTGTCCAGCTAAGTCCTTCGTTCGGGCAAAATATCTACGCTTACCGTCGTAAATCCAAAAGTCGTGCGCACAAGACTGGCCTTGTATTACCGAAAAGATCATCCATTCAAACACAGTCAATGGATCCACCGTATCAAGTTTCCAAGCACGTTGAACTTCGAGGGGGACTAAAGCGGTAGAGTCGTTGAAAGATTCAACCACTGGTGGAAACCCCGCTTCGAAAACTAGTGCTCTTTGCTCATAAACCCCACTATCTTCGCCAGCTAGCACAAAAGTTCGCAACCGACCTTGCACCGTTAACTCAGCTCGAGCTTGATAGTTTTTAAACCACTTCAATGGGCCATCGGTTATGCCTGTAACGGCTAAATGGACTGGCACACCCACCCCCTCGTTTGGACTTAGAGATTTTACAGTTCGCGCAAACAAAGGTTGGCCAAATTCTCCCGCGTTGACGGCGGCCTCGGCAAAGAAGGCAGGCCCAATTTCGAAGTCCATTGCGCCCACTTTAATGAACTTCCAACGAAACTCGAGGCTCTGCTTGGGCGCTTCTTCCCCTGTTACCACGGGAGTACCGAATACTACCGTCAAGACTAGAAACATTAACGAGCGCGACAAAACACGCCCCGCCAAACCTATAGACGCGGATGCGCCACATATTTTCATGTCGTCCATCAAACTCACTCTCTGCGCGGTAGCATAAATTAGTCCCGCAACAATTTAATCACTGCTTTGCGGCTAAGGCTGTTGCGCCATCAGCAACCGCTCAATTGTATTTCTTATTCTGTCTAAACCATCGCTTCAATAAGTGAAGGTCCCTGGGTTTCAAGAGATGCCTTCAAGGCCTTATTGAACTGTTCTAGAGAAGCAGTTCTCCACGCTGGCATACCCATGCCTTCAGCTAATGAAGCCCAATTCAATTCTGGCTTAGTCAAATCCAACATACTCATGGCTTTAGGGCCAGGGTTGTGGGCACCCACACGGCCAAACTCGACCTGCAAAATGGCATATTTTCTATTGGCAAATATGACCGTAGTAATATTCAGGTTTTCACGCACCTGAGTCCAAAGTGCCTGCAATGTGTACATAGCACTGCCATCCCCATTTAGACTAATCACCTGGCGGTCTGGACAGGCGATTGCTGCGCCAGTTGCTGCTGGCAGACCATAGCCAATTGAGCCACCGGTCAACATCAGCCAATCATGAGGAGCTGAAGTTCTAGTTGCTGCTGTGCACCCGCCACCACATGTTCCGCCTTCATCTACAACAATGGCATTTTCCGGGAATAAGTGGGCTAAAGACTGCCCTATGCTTTGCGGATTGAGCTCACCCTTAGGCATTTCCGGGCGTGCTAACTCTACCAATTTAGGCTGAACTGCCTGAGCACCTACAGCGTCAATTAGTGCTTCAAGTGCACCGTCAATGTCTCCATCTCGCTCCACTAACGTATGTAGCTCACAGCCTTCCGGGGTCAGCCAATTTGGCTTGTCTGGGTACGCAAAAAACGTAATCGGCGGCTGAGTGCTGATCAAAATAAGGTGTTTAGTGCCTTTTAAAACTTCCGCTGCCTGTTCGCCAAAATAAGGCAAGCGCAACGCTTCTGCACGACCAGCGCCCCGTTGCGACCGCGAAACAAAAGTATCTGTGACCACCCTAGCGCCTGTGGCTTGGGCAACACGATCCGCCATCGCCAAGCGATCTGCGGTGAGGATGCCATTAATTAGCATCACGCAGGGTTCTCCAGACTTCAATGCTCGAGCAGTTTCATTAACATTATCTGCATTCACTGGCTCCGGCAATTTTACCGGCAGCGGTTTCGCTACGGCAGTGGTTCTATTCCACGCGGTATCTGCTGGCAAGATCAAACTGGCTACTTGGCCAGGGGGCGCCATAGACGCTTGCACGGCCTCGGCACCGTCTTGAGCCACATCGTCTGCGGATTGAGAAACCTTTACCCAACCACTTATCGGCTTGGCAATGCCTTCAACATCCGAAGTTAACGGGGCATCGTACTTGCGGTGAAAGGTGGCATGGTCGCCAATAACGTTGACCACGGGTGTGCGCGCTTTCTTAGCATTATGTAAGTTGGCCAAACCGTTACCTAAACCCGGCCCCAAATGGGTCAAGGTTGCGGCAGGAGAGCCTTTCATACGACCGTAGCCGTCGGCTGCTCCAGTGACTACGCCTTCGAACAAACCCAGCACACAACGCATCTGAGGATTATTATCAAGGGCAGCAACAAAGTGCATTTCCGAAGTGCCTGGATTAGCGAAGCAAACTTCTACCCCCGCATCCACTAAAGTCTCAACTAGGCTTTCGGCCCCACTTTTATCTTTACCCTGAACTTGATTCTGCTCGTCACTCATATTTCGGCTCCCCACCCTGTGCGCGTATTTAAGTATAGCTACGTGTAGTTACGTGTAGTTACGTGTAGTTACGTGTAGTTACTTATAGTTTTTTTCAGGCGGAAAGATTACGGATAATATTAGGTGAAGGCTAGCGCCCATAATCCAACTGCCGCAATATCACGAACCAACAACCACCTTTTACTCCCTATTTCCATAATCAGAAAAGTGCAAAGACCACAACAATGCAAACAAACCTAAATGAACTGCTCAAAGCGCTAAGACTCACACTACCCTCGGCTGAGCTAAAAATCTCTAGCCTCAATGACGTACCTAATATCCACTTGGCCCTGGTCAATAGTAATTTCCCCGCCGGTCCATTACCGCAAGAGGTAATGCACAACGTCATTACAAAACCCGCCTACTGGGCGTTTTGTTGGGGCAGCGGCTTGGCGTTAGCAGCATGGCTGACCGAAAACCCCAACGTGGTTAAAAATAAACGTGTTGCAGACATCGGAGCTGGTTCCGGCGTGGTGGCAATTGCCGCAAAGCAAGCAGGCGCTCTTGGCGACAAAAACTAACGCAGAGCTAAATCAGGTAGATATTGAGTTGTGCGCAGGTATAAATGACCTGCCCCAAGACTTGGACCTTCTGTTAATGGCAGATTTTTTATACGACCGCAGTAACTTTGCCTTGGTAGAAAAGATCACAACCCCTAACGACACCTTACTTATTGCAGACTCGCGGATAGCCAATATAGATGATCCTGACTTCACACTATTTCACCAAGCTGAGGCCCTCACCTTGCCCAACTTGGGCGAATTTGATGAATTCAAAACCGTACGCTTTTTCGTCACCGGCAAACCTCAAACGTTACTGGCGGGCTAGTACAAAGTTATTTAGCAACCCAACAACCACCAGCGCAGATATGGCGCAGCGCGGTCGTACGCGGTAGTCTCTTAGAGAAATAGAAACAGGGAGAGACTCATGAGCGCACACGAATACCAAGAAATCATTTATGAAGTAAACGACCCAGTGGCCGTTATCACTATGAACCGCCCAGAGGCACTAAACGCATTTACATCTAGAATGTTGGCTGAAATACGCCACGCTTTTGCAGCTGCAGAACAAGATGACCGGGTTGTTGGCATAGTTTTAACCGGCGCTGGCAGAGGCTTCTGCCCTGGCATGGATATGAACGCCCTAGATTCAATGAGCAGCGGTGGTAAAGGTCAAAGCGACGATTTATCCTCACTAAAAGCCTCACCGGGAGATGAATCCCTTGGTGAAAACTTCCGCGTCACCTACACCTACCTTATGTCAGTGCGCAAACCGATCATCGCGGCCATTAACGGTGCCTGCGCTGGTTTAGCTTTTGCCGTAGCCACCATGACTGACATGCGCATTGTTGAGCGCAATGCCAAATTCAGCACTGCTTTTTCCCAGCGCGGGCTTGTCGCAGAGCACGGCGTCAGCTGGACATTGCCTCGGTTGATTGGCTCCGGCAATGCGCTAGACCTACTTTGGAGCGCACGCAAATTCAATGGCGAAGAGGCTAAAGAACTGGGACTTGCAGAACGCTTGGTTGAAGACGGTGAATCGAGAACGGCCGCCGAAGAATACATACGCGGGCTGGCGGCTAATTCAGCGCCGGTTTCTATGCAGGTGATCAAAGCCCAAGTTTACAGACACCTGAATATGCCATTGGGCGAAGCCATGTTGGAGACTAACGATTTAATGGCTGTCTCGCTAGAGAAGGACGACTTCCGTGAAGGGGTGCGCTCGTTTATTGAGAAAAGACCACCAAAATTCTCTCGCGTGCAGGGCTAACATTCTGAACATGCAATCTGAGACAAACCTCGTGACGCAGCACGAGGTTGTAAGTAATGGTGTGAGACTCAACGTGCTGGAAGTAAAAGCACAAGCTTCGCCAAAAGCAAAAGAATCCCCCACCCCCCCAACTACTTTGGTCATGCTACATGGGTTAAGAGACTCTGCTTGGTCGCTTATGCCAATTGCCAAAGCACTTAGTCAGCGCCACATTCGAGTAGTGCTTCCGGAGCTACGTGGCCACGGCAAAAGTAGCCATAGCGAAGCGTATAGCATCAACGACTATATTCTTGATTTACACGAAGTCATTACCACCATGAGCCAAGGCCCCGTGATAATTTTTGGGCACAGTCTAGGCGGACATATCGTCAGCAAGTTCGCCGCCTTGTTCCCAGAATTCACCAAAGCCATCATTTTAGTAGAAGGACTTGGGCCACCAAAGCACCCTAGTGAAGGTGATATTGAGCAACAAATGCAATCACTGAGATTTATGCTGCTTAACCGTCTAAAGAAGAAAGACCGGCCCTCTCGCCCACTTAAAAGCAGAGAAGAAGCCGCGGCAAAATTGCTGCACAACAATCCTCGAATGCAGACCCAAGAAGCGACACGTATAGCAGCGCACTTAGTTAAAGAGGTAAGCCGCGAATTTCATTGGGTTTTCGACAGCAGGGCCAATAGCGTTTTCGTTGGAGTAAACCTGCAAACCAACACTAATTTTTGGCGTCAAATCAAAGCACCAGTTTGTGTAATCAGCGGGCGGCTGTCTTATGAGTATTGGCAAAAAGAAATGGGCAGCGAGGATTTCGACGGGCATTTTGCAGACAACGAGTTAGAAAAAAGAGCCTGCGCATTCGCCACACATGAACATCACTGGCTTGAGCGCAGTGGCCACATGGCACATTACGACGAGCCCGAGAAACTGACACAAATTTGTAAGAGTTTCGTATTCAACCTAGCGAACCTCTTAATAACCCCTCGGTAATCTTTTTGCCACCGGGAGCTAAAATAAACCACTTTGCAAAGACATCGGCGCCAAAAGATAGCGTAAAAAGGCAAAGTTGCGAAATATTCAAAAAAACGCACAAAGACTTATATAAAGACGTAATCGTTAAAAGGGAGAAACATAGTGAGTGCAATTATTGCCAGCGACCTAGATTTCGACGGGGCTAAGGTTGTAGATGACTTGAATAGACTACTGCGACTAAGAACCACCCCCATTGGCATGAAACTCTTTGCCAGCAAAGAAGAAATGGCCGCAATCCCCAGAATACGCAGACCCAAAGATATTCACACCACGGACCAGATTGTCGGCCAGGCCTCACGCAACGGTTGGACGGTGGGCATAACCGCAGAAGATTTGGTGGGCGCCCAATGCAGTACCGTTATCGGACTGCACCCGCGTAGCGAAGAATGGCTGTCTGGAGACCGCATGAATGGTGTTTGGTATGGCTCCTCAGAGGACGCTGCAGCCCACCAAAATGCAATGGATGTAGTTCCCTTTGGCGACTTTGAGGCCATGGCAGTAAGCCCACTAGCTAGTGGTCGACTAAACCCACCAGATATTTGCCTCATTTATGCAACACCTGCACAAATGATTATATTTATCAACGGCTTGCAATGGACCGGCTATAAAAAACTGGAGTTTTCGTGCGTAGGCGAGTCAGCCTGTGCTGACTCTTGGGGACGTGCTTTATCTACTGGAGAACCTAGCCTCTCCCTGCCGTGCTTTGCAGAACGTCGCTATGGCGGTGTTATGGAGGATGAGTTGCTCATGGCAATCCCGCCGCATTTTTTACCCAAAGTAGTCCAAGGCCTAGAGGCGTTGGCAAAGAATGGATTGCGCTATCCCATAGCAAATTATGGCGTCAACAACGATGCCAGAGCCGGAATGGGCGTTAGTTACTAACAAATCAAAAGATGAGTGACTGTATCGGTCTTTTTCAGTCAACTTATAGTAGACTTAACCGATAGTAATAGAGAACGTTCATTCAGGTCCATTCAAATGACTTCTAAAAAAAACCGAGACGCCGCTACAAGTTTAGTCGCTGCAGGTACTTTTTTGAGTGGTGACATCACGTTTTCCAACGAATTAGTCATCGCCGGAACGGTAAATGGATCGGTAACCAGTACTGGCAACAATGACAGTATCGTGAAAATTCTCGAAGGCGGGAAATTCACTGGAGAGATCCTTGCCCCAAAAATAGAAATTTCGGGGCAAGTTGAAGCAAATATTACGGGCACTGCTAGCGTCTCTATTGGACCTACAGCTAAGGTGAGCGGCGTGATCCGCTTCCTAAAATTGGCAGTTAGCCCCGGCGCTACAATTTCAGGTGAATTGATCACAATGGATGAACAGGTTGATGACAATGTGGTGGAGAACCAAACATCCACCTAACGCAGTGCAATTTTCGCTCAGAAACATGAACGACTTTGCATAAATTACTGAAATAGCACACATACTTTTGGAGTATAGACATGGCTCAGAATGAATCTGATTACGAATTTTACGTTGGACCAGCAACCCATCTTGAGGGCGCTTCGCTAGCAATAGACGGCACCGCACGTATCGACGGCAAGATCGTAGGAAAAGTTGCAGTTAAACATCTTATCGTTGGACCAGGCGGTATCGTCCAAGGTGATATTTCAGGAGAAACTGCAAAGATTGAAGGTATCGTTGAAGACAGCTTACAGCTCTCTGGCAAGTTGACTGTTTGTGCATCTGGCAAAATCCGCGGCAACATCAAATATGGTTCAATTGAAACCATGGAAGGCGCTAAGCTGGTTGGTGAAATCTCCACCGACTGGGATTCTGATGACACCGCTACTCCTCAGGTGTCAGATCGCCTAGAAGCGTTCACAGCATCACTGGCTGAGCCTGAGCCAGACTCGGGTCTTGCATAAAGATAACCATTCCGGACAGAGCACTAGTTTGTACAATCAACCAGAAATGCCTGTGGAGCGTCAACACACGCTAAACAGGCCTCGTTCCGTTATATTTGCCAACTCCAAGGGTGGAGTTGGTAAAAGTACTTTAGCCCTTATGGCAGGGCTAGGGTTGGCTACGCAGCACCCCAGCACCAGAGTTGAATTAATCGACCTCGATGTTCAAAGGACCAGTAGTGAATCGCTAAAACGTTTCACCAATCATAGGTTCCAAGTTATCGAAAACGATGACTTTTTTCTCAATTCGGGTAGCCCCAATAATGGCAACCTGATTAATCACATGGGTACCGATTTCCCTAATACCCAAGATCAAAAATTTATCGTGTTTGATAGCCCAGCAGGCAATGAGCCATCACGCAGTACATTTCTAACGCATTGCGACATCGTCTTCGTTCCTACCTCTGTTGGCGACGCAGATGTATTTGCGACGCAAAAATACCTCGTTGCTTTGCAGCAGCTATTTTCGCGACAGAAAGGCAACATGGAAGGCCCGCCCCCGCCAATAGTAATACTGCCTAACATGATTGATAGTAGGAATGAGTTTAACGAGCTACGAGCATCCTTATCAGGAATGTCGGTATACTTTGGCAAACCCCTCTACTACTCACCAGTGTTTAGAAGGGCGTTTAGAGAGGATGAGAACGACACTAGTGTCGCAACTCTGCTCAAGCATGCTCAACCCTATATAAAGTGGCTGACCAGATTGATACTCAAAGCGGAATCTTTGCCGCAACCTCCAGGACGTTTGTTTCAACTCTAGCAATGCTCGAAGCTGGCGATGCGGCAACCAAACCCCCTCGCTAGCGCCCTCTAGCACTCCTAAGTGAAACGCTGAAACGCTCTGCTCAAACTATGCCTTAGTGTTACGCTTTAGGTTGTCGCTTTAGGTTATAACTTCAAGCTATGACCTCAGCCAAACTCCTAAGACCAGCTCCTAAGACTAAGAGCAACGCCTAAGCTGCTTTGCATATATCGCTGCCTGCCTAGAGGCTTTCTTGGCATAACCCTTTATCGTAGCCGACTTTTTCCAAGCGCCTTTGGCATAACCGCTATGACCATTGTAGTAAGCCAGATAGAGATTATAGGTGTCATTTTTACGCAGCCGCAGTCGCTTATTACTGCGGTCGTTATACCAGCCAACAAAATCTAGCGCGTCGCCAAAATTGCTGCGTTTAACAAATCTGCGACCAGTATCTTTCTTATAGTCTTTCCATGCCTCATCTGTTGCCTGAGCATAACCATAAGCCGAAGAACTTCTTCCTAAAGGCACACCCAAAAAGCGTTTGCGCGGCGGTTTAGCGTCAGCAACAAAAGTAGATTCTCTATGTATAAAAGCAAAGCCAACATGCATGGGCAAACCCCAACGCTTACGCGCTTTCTTGGCGTCCTTGTACCAACCTTTATGCTCCTTAAGAATATAACAAATATTGTTAGGATCCTTAGGCTGGCCAGCAGCGCAACCCGCGAGTAACACTGCGGCAAATATTACCGGGGCTAAGACTCTAGTCAGGTACATCAATACCATGCTCCTTTAGTAAGTTTATCAAATGTTTTTCTTCAAGCACTGTCAGTCCAAGTTGCTGGGCTTTTTCAAGCTTGCTGCCAGCTCCTGTCCCCGCTACTACCTTAGTAGTTTTAGCCGACACTGAACCTGCAACCTTCGCGCCCAAGGAAAGTAAAAAAGCTTTAGCTGCACTGCGCGCCAAGGTTTCTAAGGTTCCGGTCAACACCCAAACTTCCCCAGCTAACGGCAGCGATTGTTGGTCAATTCCTGGCATCTCCGGCCACCGCACACCCAGTTCAACAAGTTGCTCTAATACCAACAGATTTTCTTCATCTTGAAAGTAATGTACCAAAGAATCAGCGACGACCGGGCCAACATCATCCACTACTTCTAACGCTTCACGGGTTGCTACTCGCAACCCTTCTAACGTGCGAAAGTGCTGGGCCAATGACAGTGCTGTGGCTTCACCGACCTCACGAATACCCAGCGAGTAAATAAATCTTGGGAAAGTCGTCTGCTTGGCTTTTTCCAATGCCTGAAGCAAATTCTCAGCAGACTTCTCGCCCATACGTTCTAAACTACTTATTTGAACGGCATCTAACTTAAATAAGTCTGCAGAGTTTTTAGCCAAGTCTTCGGTCACCAACTGCTCAATAATTTTGTCGCCTAGGCCATCTACATCAAAGGCCAACCTAGAAGCAAAATGCCGTAAGCACTCCTTACGCTGAGCTGGGCAATAGTTTCTATTGGCACTACAGCGCGCCACAACTTCGTCCTCTAGCCGGACAATTGCACTTTCACACGAGGGACATTGGGTAGGTAATTCTATGACCTGAGCATGACTAGGTCTTTGACTTAAAATCACGCTAGCGACCTGAGGGATAACGTCCCCTGCCCGGCGTATCATCACGCGGTCTCCTACATGTAGACCCAGTCGCGCAATCTCGTCCATGTTATGCAGCGTCGCATTAGTGACAGTAACACCGCCTACAAACACTGGCGCCAGCCTAGCTACTGGTGTAATTGCACCCGTTCTGCCAACCTGAAATTCCACGTTTAGCAGTTGACTAGTGGCTTCTTCAGCCGGGTATTTATATGCAATCGCCCAGCGCGGTTTACGCGTTACTGCGCCCAAAAGGTTTTGTTGTTGCAGTGAGTTAACCTTAACCACAACACCATCAATCTCGTAACCTAGGCTGCTGCGCTGTTCCAAGATATTGTGAATATAGTCCATGCAACCGCGACTGTCCGCGACAACCTTAACTAAGGGATTAACCCTAAACCCCCACCCTTTTAATAAATCCAACACTTGCATTTGGCTCGCTGGTTCCCAGTCGCCTTCTGACCAACCCAGGCTATAGCAGAACATGGTCAGAGGCCTGCTTGCTGTTATCTTTGAATCTAGCTGGCGTAAACTACCTGCAGCACCATTACGAGGGTTAATCAACGGCTTACCGCCCTTCTCAACCGCGAGCTTATTGAACGCTTCGAAGTCATCCAGTGCGATGTAGATCTCTCCGCGCACTTCAAATCTCTGCGGGAAACCTTCACCAATTAAAGTTAGGGGTATCGCACCAATAGTGCGCACATTGGCAAGAATATTTTCCCCTATCTGTCCATCACCTCTCGTGGCAGCCTGCACAAGGACGCCATTCTCGTAGATCAATGCAACAGCGACGCCATCGATTTTTGGCTCACAGGTATAGGTGATGTTCGCTTGGCCCGGCAACCGACCAAGACAACGTTTAACCCAGTCGTCTATGTCTTGTGCAGATGTAGATTTGTCCAACGACAACATCGGTAGCACATGGGTTACTTTGGCAAATTCGGACAAAGCGGTAGCTCCTACCCGCTGAGTGGGCGAGTCATCGCTTTGTAGTTCTGGATGAGCTCGCTCTAGCGCTTGCAGCTGATCAAAAAGTGAATCGTATTCAACGTCAGCAATTTCCGGGTCATCAAGCACATGGTAGCGATGCAGATGATGGTTAAGCTGGCTACGTAGCGATTCTACCTGCAATAAAATTTCCTGACTCACGCTCACCGTTCTTCTATTGCTCCGGGTGCTGAGTAAGGCGCCGGCGCGCATAATCAGACAACCTCTGTCGCATATGCTCTACAGTTTGACCTGTGAGCGTATTCATTTGATCGTCCTTAACTTCTCCGCCTAAGGCCGCCGCAACTGTTCTAGCCGACAACAACATATCTTCTAGAGATTCAAATGCGTCTCCAGGAACAGGCAATTGGAGGAAAAAAGTAATCCCCTGGGTTTCTAGCGCTTCCATATCGGCAAGATCAAATGTCCCCGGCTCAACAGCATTAGCGACACTAAACAAGTATTCACCGGAAGATGAATCGATTCGGTGAAAAATACTCATATTGCCAAACTTCAAACCCTGACCGCGCAGGGCTTCGACCAGTTCTGGCCCTTTAAACACATTGCCCGCTTTCGCCAAAACACCCAGTATAATTAATTCGTCAGGCGAAGTGGGCGCTCTTCTTTTCTCAGCATCATCGCTTATTGATTTTTGCGCCGCATCTGCTTTGTCTTCTGATTTGCGCTCTGTTCTCAAAGACTCTTGCTTCACAGCATCGTTCTGCCGAGCCTGCGCTTTACCTCTGGAACTTTCAGATGCTTCGACAATGGGGGTTTGCGCCAAATCACCTAACGGTAGGCTGACCTGGGATGGTTGAGGATTGTCATCCATCACTGGTTCAATTTCCGAATTTGGCTTTGCAATTCGAGCACCTCCACTGGGGAATTCACTCTTGGATAGGTTGTTTGACACTGGTACTCTATCTATTATAGTGCTCGGTGAAACATCCATAGAAATGTCATTTTGTTTAGCTTTCCATGCCACCCAAAGCCCGTGGCTGACCACAACAACAAAGAAAATTCCACCAACCAAAAGAATTAAGTCTTTTATATCCACATTAGACCTCTTCAATACTCATTGGACAGTTTCGACAACATATGAGTTGCGAAGAAACTGACTAAATTTCATGGCAATTAAATTATCGCCACGCTAAAAGTGATAGCTATAAGCCGCAAGATCGCTGGTTAAACGACCTCTACCAACACCCGGCCTCTAGGCAATAGCCAACGCCGCAGCTGCCTCTACATCTACAGAGACTAAGCGCGATACACCCGGTTCCTGCATGGTCACGCCTATCAAGTAGTCGGCCATTTCCATGGTGATCTTGTTATGCGTGATGACCAAAAACTGTACGCTTTCTGACATTTCTTTAATGAGCGCAGCAAAACGGGTGACGTTCATGTCGTCTAGCGGCGCATCAACCTCATCCAGCAAACACACTGGGCTTGGATTCAAATGGAAGATCGCAAAAATTAGTGCCACCGCGGTCATGGCTTTTTCACCACCTGACAGAAGCTGAATACTGGCGTTACGTTTTCCAGGTGGTCGTGCCATTAAGGCCACACCTGTGTCCAGCATGTCGTCACCGGTCAATTCTAGGTAAGCGTGACCGCCGCCAAAGACTTTAGGAAACAGCTCACCAAAGCGTGTATTCACAGCTTCGAAAGTGTCCTTAAAACGTGTACGCGTTTCTCGATCAATCTTTTGCATAACTTCAAGCAGCGTATCCAGTGCTTGTTCCAAATCTTCGGCTTGAGCGTCCAAATAATTTTTGCGCTCAGACTCTTGATCGAACTCTTCGATAGCGGCGAGGTTGATTGCACCCAACCTTTGAATACGCCTGGACATGCGATCTAGTTCTTCAACCCAGGCTGGCTCACTTGCCTCTTCCGGCATCTGTTCTTTCACTTCGTCCAATTGATGGCCTGTAGTGTCTAGCTGCTCAAGAATATTGGCCTCCTGCACAGCCATACCCTGCCGCTCGACACGTTGACCTTCTAAACTGCTCCTAAGCTGGCCAACACGTTCTTCCCATTGGCCGCGTTGCATATCACTTTGCTTAATTTCTTCGTCAATGGCATCTAATGCGGCGCGGGTGGCAGCCAACTCTGCTTCAACGTTTGCTCGATTTTCTAAACGAGTCTTAAGATCTTGTTCCAACTCGGGAATGGGTTGGCGAGAAGTTTCAATGCCAGCGCTGATACCCTGTACCCGCTCAAGCAATTCGCTTTGCTGGCTCAACATTCTGTCTCTGCCAGTGATACTTACCGTGAGCTGCGATTGCAAAGATTCTAATTGCACGTTGAACTCATGGAACTTTTCACGACTAGAGCGCGCTAAATCTCGACTAGACTGAAGTGAGCGCATCAAGGATTCACGCTCATCGGAAAGTAACTTTTTCTCTCCTGCTTGAATTTCGCCCAAAGCTTGAGCCTCGGCCAAACCTTGACGTGATGCTTCTAAACGACGCCGCTCTTGGGCCAGTTGCAGGGCAACTTCTTCGCCCTCTTTAATCAATTGTTGGTGGCGTACTTTGGCTTCTTCAAGTTTCGCTCGGGTAACACCATGGTCTGTGCGGCGAACGCTTAGGCTCTGATTGAGGTTATTAGACTCCCTCTGCAACTCTTCGCGCTGAGCCTCTAAGCTCTCCAATTGGCCGCGAATGTTGTGCACGCCTTGCTGTTGTTGGGCGAGGGTTTTCTCGGCCTCTTCAACCTGCATGGCCAATGTTTCTAAAGCCTGACCGCGCTCGATAATACCCGCAGTTTGGTCTTGATCGTGCAAAATACGCGTCCAATCGCTGCCTACCCAAAAACCTTCGCGAGTAATAATACTCTGACCTTCACGTAAATTTGCGCGACCAGCTAAAGCAACCTCAGCTGACTCCGCCGCAAATACGCCATGCAGTAGAGAACCGGCTGCAAGAGATTCTGAACGCAGCAAAGAACTGACGGTAGGCAACCCTAGGTTCTCGTTACGCGCATCAGTAGCGTGATAGGTTCGACCTTCAACCAGAGCCAGGTCGCCTTCTTGAAGATGCGCCAGGGACGCTGCGTAGTCGTCCAAACTGTCTACCCGTAAAGCCTGCATAAAGCGCCCTAATACCGCCTCTATCGCGCGTTCCCAGCCGGGCACTACGGCCAAATTTTCACCTAAACGACTAGCATTCGTTAAGCCATTTTCATCAATCCAAGCCTCCGCTTCATAAACGTTTTGTCCCAAGGCGGCCTCCTGTACGGCCTGTAAGCTGGCCAACTGTGAGCCTAATTGTTGGACCTCGTTGCGTGCCGTTTCAAGTAGCCTTTCACGCCCATTCAGTTCTTCACGGTTACTCGTCAAACCCTGTAGGCACTCAGAAATTCTTTGGTCTAAGCTCTTACTCTCACCTTCCAAATCATTGATTTCTAGGGCCATTTGCTCAACTAGCTGACCGCCCTGTTCTTGCGGCTGGTCCGCAGACAACTTACTCAACTCTTGGGCGCGAGCATCCAGGCGCTGAATAAGTTGCTCAAGATACTCTACGCGAGATTTTTGCACCTCGGCTTCGCGATCGTTAATGCCCGCTTCAGCGTTAAACGTATCCCAGCGCTGCTGCCAATGGCTGTTTTTATCTTCCACTTCTTTCAGCGCTTGCTGTACAGAAACATCTGCCGCTGACAACCCGGCAACTTTAGGTTGCAGCTCAGCAACCCTACTTTGCATGGACTGAATCTGTCCTTGATCCGTTGCAACTTGTTGATTAGCCTCAACCTGACGCTGCTTAACGGTGACTAAATCTAGCTCTAGTTGTTTCACCCTTTGCTGATTAAATTGCAGCGCCTCTTCAATTCGCGCAATTTCTTCACCAAGCTGGTAAAAGCGTTCTTGAATACCGTTGAACTTGTCCGTTTGATTAGAAAAGTTCTGCCGCTTCAACTCAATCTCAGCTTCAACCTTGCGCTGCGCTGCAATGGCTTTTTCCAGCTCAATTTCTAACTCTACAATGTGTTTCTCGCGCGCACTCAAACTCTCTTTCAGCGCAGTGTGGCGCAATGCATATAGCTGAGCATTGAGCAGGGATTCTTCAGTTTTTAATTTACGGTAGCGCTCTGCTGCCTGGGCCTGGCGCTGAAGTCGATCTAACTGCCGACCAAGTTCTTCACGAATATCATTGATTCGTTCTAGATTTTCGCGGGTATGGCGAATACGCGTTTCCGTTTCTTTACGACGTTCTTTGTATTTAGAAATCCCCGCAGCTTCTTCCAAATATACCCGCAATTCCTCTGGCTTCGCCTCCACCAATTGAGAAATCATGCCTTGTTCAATAATTGAATAGCTGCGCGGACCAAAACCGGTGCCTAAGAACACGTCTTGAATATCACGACGACGGCATTTGGTGCCATTAAGACGATAATTAGATTGGCCGTCACGACTCACCTCACGACGAATTGCTATATCGGCATATGCGGCATATTCGCCACCAATACGCCCGTCTGAGTTATCAAAAAGTAATTCAATGCTAGCAGCGGAGTTTGGCTTGCGGGTGCTAGAGCCGCTGAAGATCACATCGGTAATACTTTCGCCACGTAGCTGCTTAGCAGAGCTTTCACCCATAACCCAGCGCACTGCGTCGATGATATTAGATTTACCACAGCCATTGGGGCCGACTACCGCGCAGCGATTGCCAGGAAGCACCACTGTTGTCACATCGACAAAAGACTTGAAACCAGCCAGTTTGATCTGCTTGAGTCGCATATTTAAATCTTTAACCTTAGCTACGTGGACAGAGCCAAAATTGCTCTCGGACTGCGTGAATAAAAAACCTGTTTGGCGCCTGTAGAACTAAATCCGCTCGAGCACGCAGACTGCCTGCAAGCTTAATGGATCTGCCCGCTTTTCGTAATACTTTTGTGCCACTCTTGTACCCTCTGCCGACCATCTATTAATGTAAAATAGAGCGAAAATTGCGTCGTTTAGGCCGACTACTCAGTCAGAGCCCAAAGCAGGGGTCAGTACTGCTTGCACAGTGTTTGTGGCTAGGTCGGCGCCATTAAGCGGCTGCGAGCGCCAAACCCAATCGCCTTCCTGGGCTTGTGCAATGCCGCTAGAACTGAGTCTGACCATAATCTCAAAATTTTCAGCGCTGGAGAGTTTGCGTGTATCACTCATACTGACCAAATCGTCAATACGCACAGAAAAAGGCAGCAACGCTGCAGGTCTGCGCACCGCCGCATAAGGCATACCGCCACCAATGGGACGCGCGACAATAAATACAGTGGCGGCTTTATCAACTTCCGCTGCAAGTGCGGCTAACGCAGACACTTCAACACTGATCCCCTGAGGCTGAGGCGACAAAGTTTCCCTAAGTTTGCCGATAGCCTGAATGGTAGCAACTTGGCGGCGAGCATCACGCAGCCCAGATAAGGACTGGTTCAATAATTTAATGGCAGTAGCAGACTCGCCTTCACTTATCGCAGCAATGGCCAAAATTTCTAAGACGCTGTCATTAGTCGGGTCTACCTTAAGAATTTCTTCGGCAAGGCGTTTGCTAGTAACATCTAGCACACCCTTATTTGCCAAGTAGCGCGACTGTAGCCAATAAAACTTCACGCTAATATCGTTTTCAACCAATGCATTGGTATTGGCGAAAGATTCTGCCGCTTGAGCAAAATTGCCGAGCTTAAGTTGGCTATGACCGAGCAAATACCAGCTCTTGGCGTCATCGGCGTTGTCAACCAACCACCGTTGCAGTCTGCCCTGCCAGCTCAAAATGTCAGCCTCATTGGCTTCCATGGAGAGTTCCAGAACAGCTTCGGCACCGCGAATTTCCGGCAGGCTATAGTCGCCAAGATTGCTATAAACGATGATCGATAATGCCACCAAAACCAGCCCAGCCAGGGCCAAAAACTTACGCCCAAGGGCCTGGGCACCTATCGATCTGTCCGTAGCGACTGCGCGCCTTTTCTTCTCAGACGTCTCGTCTTTTGCAGGCGTTTCAGCCAATAGCACTGCGCCCAACTCGGCTTTAATCTCGTCGCGCACTTCTTGGTCCGCCGCATCATCCTCCAACTCTGCTAGACGGCTTCGGTACCAACGACTGGTGGAATCGCCACGAGTCTCTACACCTTGTCCAGCCTCACGCAAAAAGATAGGTAACACTAAAAATGCAAGGCCGAGCACGGCCAGCAACACAAAACCCAACATTACTTCTCCTCGAGTAGGGTTGCTATACGTCCGAGATCATCGTCAGAAAGTGCCACTGGCGCCTGCTTGCGAGCACGTCCAAGCAATCTTCCAAGAATGGCGAGTGCCAATATCCCGAGACCTATTGGGGTTAGCCAGATGTACCAGGTTTGCGTCGAAAATGGCGGGTCGTAGAGTACGAAGTCGCCATAGCGCTCGCGTAAATAATCACGAATTTGCTGATCGGAATACCCTTCGTCTACCTGCAATCGATAAACCGTTCGGCGTAGATCTTTGGCAATAGGCGCATCGCTACCAGCCAGATTGGTATTCAGACATTTGGGACAGCGAAATTCTTCTGTCAGACTCTTATAGCGCCGTTCTTCAGCTTCATCTGCAAATGGATAGATATCAATTTGCGACTCAGCAGAGGCGACACCATTACCCAGCATGAGCAAGCTCAAGCAACCGGCAAAAAATACAGCAACGGATATGGAATAGAATTTGCGGCCGGCGCTACCCATCAGCGGCCCGGACCTGATTGCCCACGCATCTCAATCTCTAAAGCCTGAAATCTAGGCAAAAGCTCACTTTCCCAAATGCGCACGTTAATATCACCCACTCTTTTATATACCACTTCCCCAGCGGCATTAAGCAAAAAAGTCTCTGGCGCACCGTACACGCCTAGCTCAATACCCAATGAGCCATCGCGATCGTCCAAGACATAATCGTAAGGGTTACCGTATTGCTCCAACCACTGGACCGCGCGCTCGGGGATGTCTTTATAGTCAACACCTACCATAAGCACATCGGTTTCCGCGGCAATGCGCATCAGTTGTTCATGTTCACTTTTACAGGTAGGGCACCAAGTCGCCCAAACGTTGACCAGCGCAGGTCGCCCGAGCAACTCAGCTTTGGTAATTTTAACGTCTGGCTGCAGCAGTGATGTCGCAGAAAATTCAGGAAAAGGTTTATTCAACAGGGCCGAAGGCAGCTGGTTTCGCGCATCTAAACTGAAGCCAACATAGCCCAACGCTAGAATAGAAAGAAATATACCCAAGGGCACAAAAAAGCTGGCGCGACTCATGTTTGTGCCGGCACCGGTGTCGTTGCGCGTTGGGTTTCACCTTGGCTCTCGCCATGAACTTTAGTTTGGGCTTTAGCAGTCGTTTTGCTCTGGCGTACCCGCAAACTACTATAACGGCGATCAAAAATTGCCACAAAGCCGCCCAACGCCATGAGCAATGCGCCTAACCAAACCCAGCGTACTAGGGGTTTATAGTGCAGGCGTATAGCCCAAGCCCCGTCTGTTAGCGGCTCGCCAAGCGAGACGTAGGTATCTGCGAGTAGGCCAGCCTGAATGCCTGCTTCAGTCATGACATTGTTGCCCGCAAAGTAGCGGCGCTTTTCCGCCCGTAGCTCATAGCTTCCAGCAGATTCAGGCTCCACCAAAAAGACACCTTGTTGTGCCGAGTAATTTGGCCCTTGAGCGTCTACTACGCCTAAAAATGTCACTCGTTGCTTAGCCAACATAACTGAATCTTGTGGTGCCATGCGCACATCTGATTCTTCCGACTGCGTCGCGGTAATGGCAATACCAATTATGCACACAGAAAAACCAAGATGGGCTAACGTCATACCTATGTATGCCATTGGCAGAGTCGTGCCCTTACGCAAACGCTTAAAAAGATCCACGCTGTGACTGAGTACAACCCAAGCACCTAATCCAACGGCGGAGGCGACAACCACTGATGTTGGGTCTAATACAAACCAAATGAACACTGCAAAAACCGCAGCTATGAGCAAACTAATTGCGGCTGGACGCAACGCTTCAACTTTAGTCCGCTTCCAGTTAAGCAGCGGCAAAATAGCCAGCGCAATGGCCAACAACAAACCCAGGGGGACAAAGAATTTATTAAAGAAAGGCGTACCAATCGAAATACGCCCACCGGTAATGGCTTCATAACCAATCGGCGCCATGGTGCCCCAAAGAACAACTGCTAAGCTCACAATCAAGATCAAATTATTAATGAGCATAAAAAATTCTCTGCTCAAAAAATTATAGGCCACTTGCCGGGAATTTTGACCTGCCCGCAGTGCATACAAAGTCAACGAGCCACCCACCACCAAGGCCAAAAATATCAAAATATACATACCGCGTTCAGGGTCAACCGCGAAGGAATGCACTGAGGTTAAAACCCCAGAGCGAACAATAAATGCACCGAGCAAAGAAAACGAAAATCCAGTAATCGCTAAGAGCAAAGTCCAACTCTTAAAAGTGCCACGTTTTTCTGTCACTGAAAGGGAGTGCACCAACGCAGTTGCAGCTAACCAAGGCATAAAAGAAGCGTTTTCAACCGGATCCCAAAACCACCAGCCACCCCAGCCTAATTCGTAGTATGCCCACCAGCTGCCCAAAGTAATGCCAGCAGTCAAAAAGGCCCACGCCATATTGGTCCAAGTGCGCGACCAGCGCGCCCATGCAGAGTCTACTTGTCCCTCAAGCAACCCGGCAACGGCAAAAGCAAAAGGCACAGCTAAGCCCACATAGCCCATATACAAAAGTGGCGGGTGAACAATCAGACCAAAATCTTGCAGCAGCGGATTTAGATCAGCGCCATCTAGTGGCGTCATAGGAATTAAACGAATAAAGGGGTTACTGGTAAACAGCGAGAAACAAATAAAACCCAAATTGAGCAGCGCCATAATGCCCAGCACTTTGGTGAAGAAACTAGTTGGGTATTGGTGCCCGCGCAGGGTAAGCGTCAACATCCAACCGCTCATGATCAGAATCCAAAGCAAGAATGAACCCTCATGACCGCCCCAGGTAGCGCTGACTTTGTAATACCAAGGCATTAACGAGTTCGAATTATTGGCGACATAGGCTACGGAAAAGTCGTCCGTGGCAAATGACCAAACCAGTGCACTGAAGGACAGCAGCGCCAATGCAAATTGGCCCATGGTCATAGACACAACACTACGTTGCAGTAGGACGTTACGAGTGCCAGAGAGGCCTATTACGGCTGCAAAAAGGCTTAGTGAACCGGCTAATACTAGGCTAAAAAGCCCTAACTCTGGAATCAAAGTGAATTACCTTTTGCTGCTCTGGGATCTATTGATGGCGCGGCTTTATAGGACTGAGGCTGTGCCTGCATATCCATATCTAAAAGCTCCGGCGGCATATAATTTTCATCATGTTTTGCCAACACTTCTTCGGCTTGAAAAACCCCTTGGGCATCCATTTTGCCTTCAACCAAAATACCTTGACCCTCACGAAACAAGTCGGGCAGGATACCGGAATAAGCTACAGCAAAAATCGCTCCCTGATGATCGGTTAATTGAAAATCTACCGCTAGGGAGCTGTCACTGCGCTTCACACTACCCTCCAGCACCATGCCCCCTGCCCTGACCTTTTGATCCTCAGGGATTTTACCGGCCACAACATCTGCAGGTGGGTAAAACATATTCATGTTTTCGCCAGAGACTAAAATCAATAGCCCGGTAACACCGGCACAAACCACTAGAAGAAAGACAGTTATATATAAGCGCTGTTTACGTTTAGGATTCATTGCTGCCCTCCTGCGTTAAAGCCATGTCGGCATCCTGCGCAGCCTGCCGACTCAAAATTGCCCAGCGAATATTTTCTTCAACACTACGCGACATACTACGGGTAATAAAAAACGCACTCAGCAGTACCAGCAAGGTCGAACCATAAGCCACCCATACATAAAGCCCGTGGTCGCCCATGCGAAGAAATTCAGCAAACGAATCGAAATACATTTTCAGCCTTTTCCATGATCGGTTGAGGAGGGTTTAATAGGGTTGGCTAACACGCCTTTGCCTTGCATTAGCTCGGCTACCCAACGACTAGTCGCCTCTCTGGTCAACACTTCCAAGCGCATACGCGACAATACCTGGTGCCCAGCAAAACAATAAAAACCCAACACCATAATGAGTAGTGGCAGCCACATTTCAACCGGCATGGCAGGTTTTTCCGTTAATGAGAAAGACGCTGATTGGTGCAACGTATTCCACCATTCAACAGAGTATTTGATGATGGGAATATTCACCGTGCCGACCAAGCTAACCAGAGCGCTAGCCCGAGCACGTAAATCTAAGTCGGGAATGGCTTCGCGCAAAGCATAAATACCAATGTAGAGAAATAGCAGCACCAGTGTAGAGACTGTGCGCCCGTCCCATTCCCACCAACTGCCCCATGTAGGCTTGCCCCAAACACCACCGGTGAAAAGCGCTAATGCAGTTAAAACCATGCCCAGTGGCAGGCAAGCTCCAATGGCGACATCGGTTAATTTCATGCGCCAAACTAGGCCAATAAAGCCCGCCACACCCATACCAATGTATAAGCTTTGCGCCACCATAGCGGCGGGCACATGAACATACATAATTCTGAAACTATTGCCCTGTTGATAGTCAGCCGGAGCAAAAGCCAGCGCCCACGTAAGACCTAGGACCAGCAACAACAGTGCGCTAATGCCAAAAAAGGTCACCCAATTTGTCGTGATCTGATAAAACCACCGAGGAGAACCTAGTTTGTGCCAATACTCTTTGAGCTTCTGGTTTAGCTTCACGCTAACGCTGCCTCTGATTAAAAGCGATTAAAAATATGATTTTGAGAGTTTTGAGTGCAGGCAACTACTGCATCTCAACACTGATTCTTAAACCAGCTAACGCTGCGAATGGCGATACTATAAGCGCAGCAAGGGTTATTAGCGCCAGCCAATAGGCCTGAGCGGAGTAGTTTAATCCGGCACCGGCTGCGTTGACTATATCTGTACCAAAAATAAGTACAGGTAAAAACAGCGGCAATACCAACAAGGCCAATATTATCCCACCGCGACTAAAGCCAACGGTAATGCCCGCTCCAATGCTGCCAAGCAAACTTAGGGCCGGCGTACCTAATAACAACGCCAGCATTGTGCCGGGTACCGCCGACCACGACAGCCCTAATAACGGCCCAATAACTGGTGTGGCAATAACAATAACCAAGCCAGTGCCTAGCCATTGCACAAAAATTCTGATTAACACTGCCACAAAGGGCACGTCCGCCATAATAAGCGACTGCTCTAAGGTGCCGCTGTCATAATCCCTGCGGAACATAGCGTCTAACGACAGTAACTGGGTGAACAATACCAATACCCAGAGAATGCCAGATGCTCGCTGGGACGACTCCGCCACCAGCTGCGGCGCTGCAATTGCAAACAGCAGTGTGCTGAGCAACAAAAATGCCAGTGGGTTGACGATGCTGGCGCGCGCCCGTAGCAGTATTTTCCATTCCCGTAAGAGCAATGCGCCTACCATGCGACCTGCTCCAGTGGCCTTAAGTTTAAAATTGTCTTATGCGGCACGCTCAAATCTGTGTGCGTAGCACACACAACGAGCCCCCCCGCCAGGCAATGTTCAGCAATAATTTCATTCAACCAGCCCTGGGCATTTGTATCTAGGGCCGTAAGGGGTTCATCCAATAACCAAACCTTGCGCGGGCTCAGAACCCAGCGAATCATAGCTACACGACGTTGTTGCCCAGCGGAAAGCTTGCCACACGGTGTATGAGCAAGCGCTAAAATACCCAGCCTCGCTGCAAGCGTTAAGGCCCGCGGCTGGTCAAATGAACAACTCTCAAGCTCGGCAAACCAAGCGAGATTTTCAATGGGCGTCAATAATTCATCAAGTCCAAGACGGTGACCTTGGTAGACTGCTGGCGGGCTGTAAAAACTGCCCTGATACTGGCTGTGCAGGCCAGCTAAAGTTCTCAAAAGAGTAGATTTACCCGCACCATTAGGCCCCAGAAGCTCCAAACATGTGCCAGCCTCTAAAGCCAAATTCAGCTCTGCAAAGAGCACCCGGCCGTCACGCTGACAGGCTAGAGAGTCAAATTGCAGTTTAAGCGAGTCGTTCACAGTATGAGTCTGCATAGGCGTTTTGGGGCAGGACGCATTCTACCCCATATCATCGGAGAGCAGGCGCTAAACTGGCTCTGCTCCGATGATGCTGTGGTATTAGAACTAGTCCAGAGTATATCGGGCACCGAGGTAAAATTGACGTGGCAACGCAGGGAAGTATCGGTAGTTACCAAAGGCAAAGTCTGCCCGATCCGCGTAACGTTCATCCAGTACATTCATCACTCGCAAGGATATTTCTGCTTTTTCTGTGGCCTGCCACTGCACGCGCCAGTTCAAGACAAAATGTCCATCGTACTTAGCGGTATTTGCAGCGTTAACATAATGCGAACCCACACCACTTAGCTCCAGCTCTTGCTCAGCACGCTCGCCCAGCTTAGAGCTCCAACGCAACTGGCCTAACCAACGCGGGGCAGAATCAAGAAAATTGCCATCGGAGATCTGTTCACGCCCATCGGCTGCACGGTCAAAGTCGTACTTGTGTTCACCGTAACTGGTTACTAGGTCGAATCTGTGCGCGCCAAAATTTACGTTACCGGAGAACTCAACACCTACTGAGCGGGTACGACCGTCACTGACATTGAACGCGTCTGAGTCGCGCAAAATAAAGTTACGCGTTTTTTCCGCAAATGCGGCAACAGTCAAATTTTCATTCTTATAGCCAACTTCCAGAGCATTTAGACGCTCGCTGTTTAAGTCAGCAATAGTTTGTCCACCTCGCAGTCTATAAAGCTCTGTCACCTGAGGGGGGCGGAAGCCAGTACTAATTGTTGCGTAAACCAATGCTGCGTCGTCTAGATCACGCTCTACACCGAGACGTGCGCCAACATCACTGAAGTCGTCTTCACGGCTTGCGGGACGTGTGTACAAGCATCCACCACGACTACACGTTGTGCCGTCATCGCGGGTGTTGCCTGTAATGTGGTTGTTGGTGTAATCGTAATTTAAGTACTCAAGGCGCAAACTATTAATGAGTCGCAAATCATCAGAAAGGCTGTGTACTACGTCATAAAATCCAGCGAGTAACTGGCTGTCCACGTCATAGTTGTAATGCAAACCCGCTGGACGAGTAGCCACCAAGAATGCGCTGCCGGTAGTTGGCGACGCTTGGAATTCTCTTAGCCCACCTGACATAAATTCGATCTGACCACCCAAATGAAGCTGAGTATTAGACTGGCTGAGATCATAATCGATAATCAAACCGCCACTGGTTTGATCATTATCTTCCAGCGGCTGGCCTGGCAAAAAGTGCTGCAAAAACTGCATTTTTGAACGCCGCAAATAAGGCTTTAGTGTCCACGCGTCCTTTTGCAGCTCTGAGTTAATTCGCCCAGACCATGCATCTCTAAAGGCTTCAGGATTGGGGTTTGATCTACGCAGTAACGCGTCATCATATGCCTCGAAACCGCCCACATAGCCGCCAGTTTCCTGATTCAACAATGTTAAGGTGGCTTGGTTCTTCACCGACCAACCAGACCAATCTGTTGAATGGCTCAGGTGCAATTTTTGCTGGCCATAGCCAGAATCTGCGCGATAACCGCCAGAATTAGCGGAAACCAAAGCAATACCAAACTGGTGCTTGCCTACTTGAGTGCCCGCTTGCAAGTTCACTCGATGAAAATCATAAGGCCCTACTTCAACGCCAATCACATTTTCGCTAGGTACTGGAGTAATAACGTTCACAGCGCCGTGCAGAGCATTGCCACCCAAAACGGCACTGGCTGGTCCGCGCCATACTTCAATGGCTGCTGCTTGCTCGGTATTCAACTCAAACAAGTTATTAATGTTGCAGAAACCGTGGGGGCGCAGTGGAATGCCGTCTTCTAAAAACGCGAACTCTCCACAGGCGCCGGAACCGGTATAAATGGCAGAACGAATGGCTGTCAGGTGCTCTTGACCAGATCCCTTGTTGACCCATACACCAGCAACTCTATTCAATATGTCGCTGGGGTGAGTGGCCGCAACTTTAGCGATTTCATCACCACCTATAACGCTGAGACTGCCACTCGTGCCTAGAAGAGATTGGATAGAGCCACTGCTGGTAACAACTACCTCTTCTATCGCAGCGGTGTCTGCTTCAGCAACAGTTACATCAGCATTAACCCCCAACGAGATAAGCGCTACCGCGTTGAATAAGGTGAATGCAGGGAGTTTAAAAAATCTTTTACTGAGGCCGGTCATACGCGTGTTTCCTAGGGAGAGATTAATATTCGCGGGGCACCTTACCGAGCATTAGCGCACCTTGCAATTAGCACAGTCGGAAAAAGCAAAATGTCCAAAAAACGGCCATCAAAAATCAGTGAAAACTAAAAATCCTTAAAAGCTGAGGATGCAGAACGCTGTGCATCATTCTGCGGGTCAACTTCAGCCTGTAGAGTCGTATGGAACGACAGGTTAAAGCTCTGCCCCGGCTTTAGGGATTTGAGATATTCCCAGCGCAACCATCGCCAGCCCTCTGGTGGACCCACAGCCGAAGCTGCGGCTACAAACCGAAGGCCATCAGCAGACACTGAAAAACTATTCATTACATCTGCCTACTGAAAAGTCTCAGCAGCCAACCTACTGCCCTCGGGCACCTTATCTTCTATGCGCAAATTACCCTTAGGCACGGTGTAGCGGCCGATATTTTCCACCTTCAGCGTGTAAAGCAGTTTGTCGCCCAGCGCCGCAGTACTCGCTTCTACCCATTGATAGCGAGACTCCTTCACAACAACTGGCGAACTACTGTTAATCAACTGAGCGTAATTCACAGGTGCAGCCACTATCGTTTGTTGCTTGTGCACCGTGGTTGTAACTGCGACCTGGGCACTAACACTACAAGCCCAAAGACTGACAACAATTCCAACACTGTTTACTAAAGAAGCTTTAAGCAACTTCACCCAACCTCTGCTATTAACGCTTAATCCTAATATCTAGCCCCGACCACCGCTGCAACGTGCAACGTAAACTGGAACTAGCCTGACGCTAACACTATGTCTATGTGCTCGATCTCAGGGTGAAAACAAATCTCTGCGTCACCTTTAAGCAACATTGCCATCACTCGCTGGCGTTTTTCATCCAATGTGTAGTCTTGATGCCCATAGTCGGTCCCTTCGCGCAGAATAAACGCATCTACTACGCCCAAAAGAGCAGACTCTGACAGCTGATCTATAGGCACGGTGATCATATTTTCATTGCCCACACCGCGTACCCACGATTATCGAACCTCAGTGATATCAATACGTCGTTTCTCTACTTCTATCGCTTCAACGCCTCGATTTTCGGCGACTAAACCTTCAAAGTCATAGTGTCGTCTGTCGCCTAAATGAGACAACGTAACGCTATTAACGCTACGCGCAATATTCTCTACCCGACCCGGATTACTCTCATCCCAGCCAACCAACATTTCCTTAATCACCTGGCGCTGAAGGTTGTCTTGTGAACCACATAAATTGCACGGAATAATGGGGTATTGAGCGTGATCCGACCACTGGCTGATCAATGACTCACGACAGTAATAGAGGGGGCGAATCAAAATATTGCGGCCATCGTCACTGCGCAACTTTGCTGGCATCGCCTTAAGTTTAGCGCCATAAAACATATTCAACAATAAAGTTTCTACGACATCGTCAGCGTGGTGGCCCAAGGCTATTTTGGTGGCGCCAATTTTCTGCGCATGGTTGTATAAAATACCTCGGCGGAGTCGCGAGCATACTGGACAAGTGGTTTTCCCCTCTGGAGTCAGACGCTTAACAATACTGTAGGTGTCTTGTTCGATGATGTCGTGAGCCACACCCATTTTGTCCAAATACTCGGGCAGAATTTCCTCAGGAAACCCTGGCTGCTTTTGGTCCAAGTTAACCGCCACGACCTCAAAATTAATCGGCGCGTGCTTCTGAAAGCTGAGCATCAAATCTAATAAGGTATAAGAGTCTTTGCCGCCAGAGAGGCAGACCATAACCTTGTCGCCCTTTTCGAGCATGGCGTAATCGGTTAACGCCTCTCCAACTAGCCGCCGCAACTTTTTGTGGCACTTGTTTTTTTCGTACTGACCTTTGCGTGGATCGGAAATACTCGAACTGTGTAAACCCATTTTTCAACCTTAAATTAAACCGCCTATTACAGCGGCCTTGCACACAAGTGACTGGCCGCGGGCTTAGTTTAACCCGCGAAGCACCATCATGGGTGGCGTATCTACTAAACTTCTACTACCCAATAAACCGACAGTGGCAATAATCAGCGCGCCGGCCACCGGGCCTAAGAACCAAATCCAAGGGTGCAGTGACGCGCTGAGGTTGAATACCTGACTCTGCAAGATACCTACCGTGAGCTCAGCACCAAATACCGCAACGATGCCTGCAAAGGTACCTAAAAGCAGAAACTCTGCTGCCAAGGAACTGCCGATTAATCTACGGCTACCACCCAACGCGCGAATGAGCGCGTGTTCGGACATCCGAGAGTCTCGACTTGCTTGAATGCTGGCAACCAGGACCAAACACCCGCTAATCAATACCAAGCCTAAAACTAGTTCCACCGCTTGACTAACCTGAGCGACGATCTCTTGAATTTGAGCGATCAACGCATCAATTTCAATCACCGTAATGGTTGGATAAGCCGTCAACAACTCGTTCAGAAAGCGTTTATCTGAACGCTGCAAAAAGAAGCTAGTCATATAAGTTGCCGGAAAATCTTGCAAAGCACCGGGAGAGAAGATGATGAAAAAGTTAGGACTCATACTTTCCCACTCTAATGTTCTGATACTGGTCACTTTGGCCGTGATCTGTTGACCGCCAATATCGAACTGCAAGTCATCGCCCAAAGAGATTCCCCAGCTTTTGGCATAGTCTGCTTCCAGCGACACTTCGGGTGCTGTTGCATCCGCCGCCCACCACTGCCCTTCAACAATGGCATTGCTGTCAGGCGGATCAACAATCCAAGTTAGGTTACGCTCTGAGGTCAGCCGCGAGCCACCGCGCTCACGCTGTAAACTGTCCTGCCACTGCTTAGCAGCAATGTCGTTGACACTCGTGACGCGTCCGCGAATCATGGGATACAAAAAGTCACCTTGGGTGGCACGTTGCTCTACCAAGTCACGCACACCGTCCACCTCATCCGCGGCAATATTCATAACGAAATGGTTGGCTGCATTTTCAGGAATCTGAGAGCGCCACTCAGTAATCAATGCGGTGCGAATAAGCACCAACACCAACAACAACATAATGGCTAGGCCAAAAATAAGAATCTGCGCGGTATTTTCACTGCGTCTGCGCTGCAGTCCAGCCAAGGCCAAGCGCCAGCCGCTCTTGGCCTGCATGCCAACAACTCGCCCACTGCGTAGCAGCAGGTTGGCCAGCACGCCGAAAATGAGTGACACGCCAGCAATTCCAGCCAACGTCCAAAAAGTAAGCAGTAGATCGTTGGTATACCAAACTAATAAAACTAAGCTGCCGACTATGCCGGCGCCATAAGAGACCCAACGACTGGCCGGTGATTGACCAAGATCACGGCGAATGACTCGCATGGGCGCAATATCTTTCAGGTGAATAAATGCCGGCATAGCGAAGGCAGTGGCGCAAATTAGGCCCGTAGTCGCGCCGAGTAAAAACGGCCTTGCTGTGGGGCTAGGTAACTCCACGGAAATTAAATTGGCCAACAGCTCAATAATAATAATGTGCAAAAAACCGCCAGCGGCGAGTCCCAAGACAATGGCAACACTGCCCACCAATAACAAAAGCGATAAAAAGCCATAAAGAATTTGGTGAGGCGTAGCACCCAAGGTTTTCAGCACACCCACATGATCGAAGTGTCGTTGCGCGTAACGATGGGCACTGAGACCTACAGCCACACCGGCCAGCAACACTCCAAGTAATCCGCCCAACAGTAAAAAGCTTTCCGCTCGATCCAAAGCGCGACCAATACGCGGACTGCTCTCGCGAATACTCACCCAATTGAAATTAGGCGTTAGGTTCAATTGTTCCTTAAGACCTTCCAAATTGTCTTCTGCGCCAGCAAGCAGTAACCGATAAGACAACCGGCTGCCAGGCTGCACTACTTCCGTCGACGGCACGTCGACCAAATTCATTAAGAGGCGTGGACCTAGATCAAAGAACGAGCCACCTCGGTCAGGCTCTGCCACCAGCACCCGAGCGACTTCCAATTCTGCTAAACCCACTTCAATAACATCACCGGGTTTAACGTTCATTGCAGGGAACAGCCTGGAGTCTAGCCATACCGTGCCGGGCTTCGGCACTTCATTAGTCGGCGCGCCTTTGCCGAAGGGTTCGTCTCCCACAATCAATTTGCCGCGCAAGGGATAGCCTTGGTCTACTGCTTTCACACTGACCAATTGGTTGGTGTCACCAGCGAAAACCATGGATGGAAAAACTAGGGTTTGCGCCACCTCCAAACCACGCTCTTGCGCAGCTAGCGTGAACGCTTGAGGAATTGCTTCGCCGCTGGATATTTGTCGGTCTGCAGCTAAAAAGTTAGAGGACTCTTGAACTAAGGCGGTCTGCAATCTATCTACGAATAAGCTAATAGATGTCACGGTACCCACGGCCACTAACAACGCCACCAGCATCAGGCCCATTTCTCCGGAGCGAATGTCTCGCCACGCTAATCTGAGAATCAGTGACAGGCTCATGTTTGGATCTTCCCGGCAGCAATGGCAATGGTCCGGGCACAACGTTCCGCTAAGCCCACATCGTGAGTCACCATAATCAGCGTTGTGCCAAATTCACGGTTAAGATCAAAGAGCAAATCGCAAATGAGCCCGCCCGTCTGAGTGTCTAGATTTCCCGTAGGCTCATCGGCAAATAAAACTGTTGGCGCTGAAGCGAAAGCCCGGGCTATTGCCACACGCTGCTGCTCACCACCCGACAGTTGCCGGGGATAATGATCAATCCGATCAGCCAAGCCAACCTTTGCCAACAACTGCGTTGCTTGGGACTCAGCCAGCGTGTCGCCGCGCAACTCTACCGGCAGCATGACATTTTCTAACGCAGTGAGAGAACCGAGCAACTGAAAGGATTGAAAAACAAAGCCAACGTGCAAACCACGCACCTTTGCCCGCGCTTCTTCGTCCAAGCTCGAAATTTCTTCGTCAACCAACATTACTCGGCCGGCAGATGCTTCATCCAAACCAGCCAGTATGCCCAATAAGGTTGTTTTGCCTGATCCGGAGGCCCCTACAATGGCTACTGTTTCACCTTGTTTGATTTCTAAATCAATGCCATCCAAGATAACCAGACTTCCAGCGGCAGTTGAGACAACTTTTTCAACGGCTTCGACACTTACTACAGTTCGACTCATACGGTTTTTCTCTATGTTTCAATCTATACGCAAAGATTTGCTGAATTCCATGTTCACCACTGGGACCCTATCTAGCGCACAACGTATCTCACTGAATGTCAAAATACTGTGCTTTGCCAGCCTCTTTCTGGTTGGTTTGAGTAGTACGGCTGACGCCGCTAATACTGTCTCCACAAACCCGTCTAGCGGACAACCACCCGCTAAGACCCTCGTTGTCTTCGGCGACAGCATTAGTGCTGGCTACGGAATGCGCATAGAGGAAGGTTGGGTCAACTTAATGGCCGTCACTCTAACCCAACAGGAAAAAAATTGGCAGGTGGTCAATGCCAGCGTGTCAGGCGAAACCACTGGCGGCGGATTAGCCAGATTACCCGGTGTGTTAGCAGCTACCTCGCCACAAATTGTGGTTATTGAACTGGGCGGCAACGACGGCCTGCGCGGCTATCCAATCAGCAAGATGAAAAGCAATTTGAATAAAATGATAGATCTCGTAGTAGCGGCCGACGCTCAACCGGTTGTGGTTGCTATGCGCATTCCGCCTAACTACGGGCCCAGATACACTGACGCTTTTGAAAAAGCCTTTACCGATGTGACACAGGCCAAGGGTGCCATTCTAGTGCCTTTTTCATTACAGGAAGTTGCGGTAACACCGGGGCTGATTCAAAAAGATGGCATTCACCCAACTGCCAAAGCGCAGCCCCTATTGGTGGACACTTTCCTACCCTTTATTGAACCTCTGCTTTAATCATTAGGGTCTGTTGCTAGAGGCCCTTTATGGCGGACAGGCCGCAGAATTTTCTCGGCGGGTCTATGGAGTTTTTTTCTCTGTTTTGTAACCAATGTGCTCGCGGCCTTGCTCGGCGGCTAGACGCACCTGGCGCTGGCGTTCTCTAAACTGCACCCGGCGATCTTCACTGGTTAAATCTAGGCAATAGACACAACTCACACCACGCTCAAATTCAGGACTCGCCAGCTCTTGTTCGGTGAGCGGATGACGACAGGCATAGCATTGCTGATATTGACCCTGAACCAAATTTTCATCTACAGAAACCCGCTGATCGAAGACAAAGCACTCGCCTTGCCAACGTGAGTCAGCATTTTCAGTATCTTCTAGATACTGCAATATGCCACCATCTAACTGAAAAACTTCTTCAATACCTTGCGCCTTCACATAAGCGGAAGCCTTTTCGCAGCGAATGCCGCCTGTGCAGAACATAGCCACTTTTTGGTGTTTGCCCGGCTGCAAATTTTCCTCTACCCACTTTGGGAACTCTCTAAAACTCTCGGTTTCAGGAGAAACGGACTGATCAAACGTACCAATATCAATTTCGTAATGGTTGCGCGTATCAATCACCAGCACGCTGGGGTCGTCTACTAATTCATTCCAGCGCTGTGCGTTCACATGCTCGCCAGTGAGTGACATATCCAGGTCAGTTACACCAAAACTGACAATCTCAGGCTTAACTTTGACCTTAAAACGCAAAAAACCACGATTCTCCTCGTTCACTGCCGACCACTTAAAGGTCATTTCACCGTAACGATGCTGCAGAAAGGTGACGAGCTTTTCTAGACCACCTTGTGAGGCGATGACCGTACCGTTAATGCCTTCCAGCGCCAGTAAAATGGTGCCTTTAAGCGCAATCTCTTCACCGAAGGCCTCAACCTCATCGCGGTCTTGGTCCGGCGAAGACAATTGTATGAATTTGTAAAATGTCAGCACACGACGAGCACTAGGGTGCATCGAGTTCTCCTATCTTCAATACGTATTGTTGTAGCGCGGTTTGTTAACGAGCCTTGCATGAAAGCAAATCTCAGCCCGCTAGGTCAAAATCAGCCAAACTTTGCCCGTGCCATTCTCAATCAGCGCTTTCGTCGCCGACAGCGCTTTTTTCCCCTCCAGCGCAGGGTGGCGACATGGGGGCTTGGCCAAATTTGTCTAGCCATTGCTTGGGATCATAAATATGCAGAGCCAAGGCGTGCATGCCGCCGTCAAACTCGGATTGTAAAATTTCATTCAACAATCGGTGTCGATTAATCCGCGACTGACCAATAAAGACCTCACCTACTGCAACGACCTTAAAATGGCTCTCTGCGCCTTCTGGCACGTTGTGGCCGCTGCTTTCATCCTGCACTTCCAAGTGGGCCAGATCTAATGCCTGACCTAACGCCGCTTCAATGCGCTCTACTCGCTTCATCATAAAGCCTTTGCCTGTGTCTCAAAGACGTGGAGTATAGGGGTCACTTATACTTCGATCAAAATCAAACTGACATTATCCGTGCCGCCAGCTTCTAGTGAACACTGCAACAGTTCGTCTGCGCAGACCTCTAGATCCGCTTCAGTAATAAGTCGCTGCATATGCTCATGCGTCAACTGATCGGACAAACCGTCGCTGCACAACAGAAAGCGGCCGCTGAGCTGGCTGCTGCGATGAATACTCGGCGCCAGCGGTGTACGCAAGCCCAAGCCCTGAGTCAGCACGTGTCCATAATGTTTGTGCACATCTACGCCCTCTTCCACTTCGCCAGAATCCAACATGCGCCGGGCTAAACTGTGGTCTTGGGTAATTTGCGTTAGCGCATCATCAGTAAAATGGTATAGCCGTGAGTCGCCAACATGCGCCACCAGCCAGTCTGTGTCATGACGACACCAAAGCACTACCGTGGTACCCATCTGCGCATTCATTTCCATCAATTCAGACTGCCGGCGCACGGCCTCATCAGCGGCTTCAATAGCGTGAGTAATTGAGCGATCGGAGTACTCTGCTGTGCTGGAAAAATGGGCCTTGAAACTATCTATAGCGACGTTACTGGCCATTTGCCCGCCCATCAGGCCGCCCATGCCATCCGCCAACACAGCAACACCCAATGCAATATCGAACCAGACGGCGTCTTCATTGCGAATTCGCACTAAGCCTCGATGGGTACGGGAGGTCATTTTCATCAATTTGCTCTCAAGTCTTGCCAACATATTTTTACAGAGGGCTAGCGTTTGATCTTACCGCCATTTGGCATCCTCCCGCCAACATTGTGCCAACGTTGACACAATCTTGCGTTGCTGTGTCGATCACCTCAAACCTTTTGGTACATTTATCCGCTGTCTTTCTTAACTTTTCTTACGTTTTCTTTTTTTCCTTTTGGGGTTTTTCTTAAACTTTCTTCGCCTTTCCTCGCCTTTCTTCAACAGCCTTTTACATCGGCTTTTTAGACAGACCTTTTTACCTCGCTTTTTACCCCGGCTTTTAAAAAAAAAGTGGGGTAGGATATTGCACTTGGGTAAAATTAAAACACTTCATCAAACTTGTGATAAAGGACAAAAATGCTGGCCATCATTTCTCCCGCTAAAACTCTAGATTTTGAGTCTCCACTAGTGACGGATAAATTTACGCTACCTGATTTTGCAAAAGAATCTCAGGAGCTCATTAAAACCCTGCGCAACTATGACCCAGCTGCAATATCCAACCTAATGGGTATTAGCGATAAATTGGCCGCACTCAATCACGAACGTTATCAGCAGTGGCATATTGGCGCCGATGCGGATACCGCCCGACCGGCTATTTTGGCATTTAAGGGCGATGTTTATATGGGTCTAGATGCCCCGTCTATGCAGGCTCGGGATTTCACGTGGGCGCAAATACACCTGCGAGTATTGTCTGGTCTGCACGGGTTACTCAAGCCGCTAGATCGTATTCAGCCCTACCGTCTAGAAATGGGCACGCGCCTGTCCACATCGAAGGGCGCAAACCTTTATGAGTTTTGGGACAACAAAGTCACTGACGCAGTAAACCAGGGTTTAGCCGAGCAACAGCATAAGGTGCTGATTAACCTCGCATCTAACGAATACTACAAATCCATCAATCCCGACAAAATTGATGGCCGCATAGTCACCATTAACTTTAAGGAATGGCGCAGAGAGGCCTATCGTTTTGTTTCGTTTTCGGCGAAAAAAGCACGTGGGCTTATGTCGAGGTACATGATCGACCAACGCATAACCACGCCGAATAAGCTCAAAGATTTTGACTGGGAAGGTTATGGCTTTAACCAAGACCTCTCCAGCGATGACGAATGGATTTTTACCCGCAACCTGACTTAAGAGAGCAATATTATGAACGACCCACTACAACAGGCTCAAATAGAATTAGAAGCCGCGACGTTTAGGCGCTTGCTGGCCCACCTAGACGAGCGTAAGGATGTGCAAAATATAGATCTTATGATCCTGGCGGGATTTTGCCGCAACTGTTTGTCCAAATGGTACAAGGCGGCGGCAGATGAGCTGAGTCAAGATGTAGATTACGATACAGCCAGAGAACGGGTGTATGGCATGACTTACGAGGAGTGGAAGAACAATCATCAACTGGCAGCCACTGCTGAGCAGCTTGCTGCCATGAAGGCGCAGGCTAACTAGTGCTAACTACCTAACTAGGGTTACGGTTGATTCTTATCTGAGTGCTCAGCCAACAACAGCCCAAGGGATAAACATTGACACAAACCGGTGACCACCAGCAGCAAGCCAATGCCACGCCAGTGCAGAACATTTGGCGCGACTGGAAAGGCTTCATTGTGTTCATCTTTATTATGGTGATATTCCGCTCGGCTGTGGCTGATTGGAATCAAGTCCCCTCTGGGTCAATGCTGCCGTCTATTCTTATCGGCGATCGTGTCATTGTAGATAAACTCGCCTACGACTTGCGCCTACCCCTGACACTGACCCGAGTTGCCCAATGGAAAAATCCACAAAGATCGGACATCGTCACCTTCGAGTCGCCAAAAAACGGTCTACTTCTGATCAAAAGAGTGATTGGTATCCCCGGCGACATTGTCAGCCTAAAAGATAATCGACTGAGTGTTAATGGAATTGCCGGGGAATATGAAAAACTGCCTGTGCAGGCTATACACGCAGATTTACAAATGCCCTTTAGCCACACCGACATATTTTTGGAAAAGCTACTGGGGGAAGAACGCCAAATCATGCTCTTCCGTAATCCATCAAAATCCACAGCAGCGTCTTTTCAGGCTATTACTGTGCCCCAAGGACATTACTTAATGTTGGGAGACAATAGAGACAATAGCGGCGACTACCGAGCTATTGGACTAGTGCCCAGATCAGCCATTATTGGGCGCGCGCAGACAGTGGCATTTTCACTAAACTACGATGATTACTACCTGCCCAGAGGAGACCGATTCTTAGCCGATCTAAAGTAGTAGCTAGAATTAGTGAGGGCAATTAGCGACTAATCTGACCCACCCCGCAAACGCTTAATCAATAGCTTGAGCAAAGACAACATCAGCGCTCCAACCAAACCGGCAAAGACCAAAGCCACAACAAAAATTGCGCTGTAGCCGAGAAACTGCAAAGTTTCCTCCGGCTCAATACCGTATTGATCGCCTATCCAAACTATGGCGCCTGATAGCGCCATAATGCCAAGGATAATTGTCCTCGCTAATTTGGCCGCAGAGCCTTTTTGCCCACTAGTGCGTTCACTGGCGTGGGTGCGCTCTCTTCGCGCTCTAACCGCGCGAGCCTTTTTATCTGCTGATTCGGTACTCATATTCACTCAGGAATTAATTGTAGGATGTCTTCCCGCAGCAGCAGTCTACTGCACTTCTACACCTTTGCCCAAACGGTTGCGCAAGCAAAGAATTAAACTTAGACCAATAGAAGGTGTCAATTTCAGGTAAACTGCGCAACTGCAAAATCTACCGACAGAAGAATTGATTAAAGCCAACCTGCCCAAATCGACCAGCGAATATCGCTATGCCCGAGTTATATTACTTTTAGCGCTAGTATCCGTGGGCTTCGGATTCACTGTCCTGTTCGCCATTCTTGGGCCCCTAGGTAGGGAAGTTGGTTTCAGCGAATTGCAGATCAGCTCAATCATTGCCGCATCTTCACTGGTGGTTTTCCTTGCCAGCCCTCGTTGGGGTCGGCTCAGTGACCGAGTGGGGCGAAAGAAAATTATGATTTTCGGCCTCATAGGTTACAGCTGCGGGAACCTCCTATTTGCCATCGTCTTTCATGCAACTTTGGTGGGCATACTGATACCTCTAACGGGTTATCTGTTACTCATGCTCACCCGGGTTATGCACGCGTCAGTAATGTCAGCAATTATGCCCGCCAGCAGTGCTTACATGGCTGACATCACTGACCTTAGTAATCGCACGAAAGGCATGGGCGCAGTAGGCGCCGCAAATAACTTAGGTGGTATTTTGGGGCCAGCGATTGGGGGTCTATTGGCAGGTATCACGTTGCTCACGCCTTTATGGGTGGCATCAGGGTTAGCCTTAATAACCGCATTGTTTGTGATTTTCTTTCTGCCAGACAGCCCAACGGCGAACAAAGTTCCAGAGACTCAGAGCAAAAATCTAAGCTACTTTGACCCTAGAATTTTGCCTTTCATCATTGTTGGCGCGCTAATGTTTATGGGTATGGCCTTAGTCCAACAGACCCTGGCCTTTCGTTTTCAAGATGTGCTTGGACTCACCGCTGTAGAGACCGCCCAGACCTTCGGCATGGCCATGGGTTTTTCCGCAGCGGCTTCTCTAGCCAGCCAAATCGGGTTAATGCAGCGTTTTGATTTGTCGCCATTCCATTGGCTACGCATTGCTATGCCAATTCTAATTCTTGCTTTCGCTTGCCTAGCCCTGGCAGATAATCATTACCTCTTGCTTATCGCAATGGTCCTGCAAGGCGCAGGCATGGGCTTAGCCGGTCCCGCATTTATGTCTGGCGCATCTATGGCGGTTGAAGCTCACGAACAAGGCGCAGTGGCTGGGGTGGCTGGATCTTGTGGTCCATTAGGCTTCACCATTGGCCCGTTACTGGGTGGCTTCTTTTATCAGATCCAACCAGATCTGCCCTACTGGTTTACTTTCGCCGTTTATCTACCGCTATTTGCATTTGTTTTAAGTAAGACGCCGAAGAAAAAACCCCAACTCAAAAAAGAACTCTAAAAACGTCAAAACCAAAATAGCAGGCAAAGTCAATTTCAAAGCGTACACTCTGTGGGTGAATTTTCTATAAGTGCCACTATTTTGAGGACCCCTCATGATCAATGCAGAGACAGCTTTTACTAGAAACCTAATCAACCACTCACACCAATGCTGCAAAAATCTATTGCTGATTTTGACAGCAGTGCTCGCACCAAGTATTGCACTTGCCCACGGCACTGCGAAGACACCAGCCGCTTTCGATGACCGCACAATTGTCTTCCCCGACACCAAGGAATACCAAACATTGGTTGTCGACCTACACACTCACAGCGTATTTTCCGACGGTCACGTATGGCCAAAAATTCGTGTAGATGAAGCACTGAGAGATGGCCTAGACGGTTTAGCCATTACAGAGCATTTAGAGTACCAACCCCATAGAGCCGACCTCCTCAACCCCGACAGAAACAAAGCCTACATTGAGGCGGCCAGCGCCGCAGAGGGGTCTACGTTAATGGTCATCCGCGGCAGCGAAATTACTCGTGAGGCACCGGCTGGCCACATTAATGCCATTTTTATTGAAGATGCCAACAAGTTACTTAAGGTCGAAAATCCACCTGAAGATAAATCTGATGTGCTGGGTTACTACACCGCCGCCAACCAGTGGCCCTCGCAAAATGCGGTAGAGGCTGCCCATAAACAGGGCGCATTCATTTTTTGGAATCATCCTGACTGGACCAGACAAGCACCAGACGGCATTGCTCGAATCAATGACTTCCACGCGCAAAACGCCAAAAACGGCATTCTTAACGGCATTGAAATTGCTAACGGCAACTACTATTCCGAAGAGGCATTTACCATTGCGCTGGAACACGACCTGGCAATCATTGGCGTGTCCGATGTCCACGACCTGATTGACTGGGACTACAAGCCACATGAAGGCGGCCACCGACCCGTAACCTTAGTTCTGGCTAAAGACAAATCTATCGCCTCTCTCAAAGAAGGCCTTTTTGCTAAACGCACGGTAGTTTGGACACGTAATACCCTCATGGGTCGCGCGCCTGAACTGATTCCCATCCTTCAAGCAAGCCTGAGTTCTTCCAATCTGACCTACCGCCCAGACACCAGTGTGGCGATCGTCACCCTCAGCAATAGCTCAGATATGCATATGCAGCTTAGGTATAGCGGCCCGCACAGCCTGCTACTCGGCCCGGATCGTATAACCATACCCGCGCATGGCGACTTTGAGATTCACGTAAAACCCGGGAAAGTGGTTGATACATTAGACCTGCCATTTGTTGTAGAGAACGCACTGACCGCGCCCGGGCAAAACCCAACCATTGTGTTGAACAGCCAACGCTAAGAACGCAACTCAACTTTTTAGTCAACTCGGCGGAGCCAATTCGCTGCGCCGGTTCGATCCAATAATTTGAAAAAATAATAAGGAACATAACCATGCAGCAACCCATTTGGCAAGCCGCCAGCGCCGAACTTTACGGAAAAATTGAAATCGCTGAGGGCGTATCCATCTGGTCTAACGTGGTGATGAGAGCCGAGTCCTCGCATATAGAAATTGGTGCGTTCACTAACATCCAAGATTTCACCATGATTCATATTGCAGATGGCCCAACCATCATTGGCGAATATTGTTCAATCACCCACCACTGCACCATTCACGGCGCAACTATCGGCGACAACTGTCTAATTGGCATCAACGCCACCATTATGGATGGCGCGGTCATTGGCGAAAACTGCATAGTCGCAGGCAACAGTTTGGTCCGAGAAAGCGCGGTGATCCCACCCAATTCAATCGTTGCTGGCACACCGGCAAAGGTCATCGCCCAACGCAACAACTTTGTCGCTAACCGCTTGAATGCACTGGCATATTACGACAACGGCATCGCCTACAGCCAAGGTAACCATCGAGTTTGGTCCGAAGACGAACAGCAGGCAAAAATGGCCCAACGCAAAACAGACCTAGAAAAATTACTCACCGGGCAGTAAGGCTTGGCGACAATTCCCATCCAATGCGTTAACTAGACCAGTCAGCGCGCTGACTTCCCCGCCATCGCCCTATTTAGCGGGTTTGCCTCACTTGATTCACTTGCCAGAGGGGCATCCCGCCCTCGGCAGCCGTCGCTACCCAGCAACAAACTCGCCTTTCACGTTCGTTTTCACTTTTCGTCTATATTTTCCAACCATTGATCCTTCTGAGTTTTACCAAGGTTTAATTAATAGTAATTTTAAATTAATGTATACACCAAGGTATTATTAAATAATGGAGTTTTATATGTCAGTGTCATTTTCTGCATTTACGCCCAAGCAATGTCTAATCACCGGCAGCCTTGAAGAAGCTGCGCTTGCGGCATTCCACCACCTAAGAAGCCAGAGCTCTGAGTCAGTGCTGATCTTCAATGATGAAACCTACGCCATTATGGACATCGACTTAAGTGGCGATGCCGAGCTAGTGAAACGTAAAGCTGCCAGTTACCCGACAGCCAATACACCAGCGAAGAAAGGACCGGGAAGGCCAAAGCTTGGGGTTATTGGTAAAGAGGTCACGCTGCTGCCCCGGCATTGGGAATGGCTGGCGAGCCAGCAGGGTGGGCCGTCAGTGACCTTAAGGAAACTAATAGACGCAGCGCGTAGAGATCCGCAAATCAGTGAGCAAAATAACCGCGAGCAAGCACAAAATTTAACCTACAAATTTTGTAATGCCGTTGCCGGTGACCTTCCCGGCTTTGAGGAAGCACTACGCTGCCTCTACGCCAAGGACAAAGCTGGTTTCAGCGGACATTTGAGTGAGTGGCCAATAGACATTGCAGGACGCGCAAATTTTTTAGCCCAAGCCGCCTGGTGAACGGTAGACTCTCGATGTTAAATCATAGGTGGTAAATGGAAGCTAGGTGCTAGGTGCTAGGTGCTAGGTGCTAGGTGCTAGGTGCTAGGAAAAAATAGTCTGAGCCGCGAGAGCCCAAAAGGTAAAAACAAGAAGAGGCTAAAGATGCGCCGGGGTTAAACTATTCCTCAGCGCTAGCCGCCCTCAATACGCGGCATAAAAAATATCTCGCTGTCGCGCTTCAAAGGTTCGTACATGGCGTCCTGATAAATCATGCCGTCTATGGCTACTGAAGAACGCTCAAGCAGCGGCTCTAATTGAGGCCAACGGGCAACAAGTTCGGTAATCACTTCGCGATAGTTATCTACCGGCAACTCTAGCTCTCGCCATCCGTCAGCCAGCACCGAAAAATTTTCTGACAACACCACTTTCACCATAGCCACTTAATCCTTTAGGCCCTCGTCATCAGGGCGACTTATCAGTTTGCATTTTCACAAAAACTCTTCGGCACAATACTGCGGCCAAAATCTGCTTCAAATCTGAGTAAAAACTCCAATAAAGACACTGCTAAAAAAGGGGGCAAAGCCCCCTTCTCATTTGCACTGACGTGGATCAAACGCAGCGCAAATACTAACCGTCAATTTTTGCCAACAGACGTGGTGGCGACAAAGGCAGCTCACAAACTCTTTGTTGCAGCGATCTTGAGATGGCATTAGTTGCCACCGCTAATGGTGCAACAATGGGCGTTTCGCCCACACCTCTAACACCAAATGGATGACTTGGATTAGCCACTTCTACAATGTGCGTATCAATCATCGGCAAGTCTGATGCCACAGGGATTCTATAATCCAAGAACCCAGCATTTTGCAGAATGCCTGCGTCATCAAAAATGTACTCTTCGTTCAATGCCCAACCCAAACCTTGAGCTGCGCCACCTTGCATCTGGCCTTCTACATAAGCCGGGTGTATGGCCTTGCCCGCGTCTTGAATTGCGGTATAGCTCAACACGTCTACTTTGCCCGTTTCACGATCCACTCTGATGTCAGCAAAGTTCACTGAGAAACTTGCGCCAGCACCCTGAGCATTAAGAGAGGCGCGACCCTGAATAGGACCACCGGTCTTAGCCGCTTTACCCGCTAGCTCAGCAAGGCTCAGAGGCTTCACGTCTGCATTCACACCAGGACCTGGTATTGCTTGGCCGTCTTCCCATTCGACTTGATCTTCATCTAAGCCCCAAGTCATGGCAGCACGGCGCTTACAGTCGGCAATGACATCTTCACAGGCTTGAGTCACAGCCATGCCAGTCGCAAAGGTCGTGCGACTGCCTCCAGTAACATTACAAAAACCAGTGCTTTCGGTGTCACCCACTTGCGCTCGCACCTCGGCATATTCGATACCCAAGGTTTCCGCAGCCATAAGGCACATGGACGCTCTGGAGCCACCGATATCTGGACTACCTTCAACAACCATTACCGTGCCGTTGTCATTGATATGAACCTCTGCGCTAGACTGCATGCCCACGTTAAACCAAAAGCCTGCAGCTACGCCGCGACCTGCGCCTTCAGGAATGGGGGCTGCATAATTGGGGTGATTCTTAGCGGCTTCAAGACATTCCTTGAAGCCAATAACTGGAAACTTAGGGCCATAAGAGGCTTTGGTGCCTTCCTCAACTGCGTTGTGTAAACGCAAGTCAATGGGATCCATATCCAACAGTTGTGCAGCTTCATCCAATGCACACTCAAAGGCATGCATGGCTTGGGGTGCGCCGGGCGCACGATAGGCAGCAACTTTTGGCTTGTTCACTAACACGTCAAAGGTCTCAACCAAAAAGTTCTCTAACTTATAAGGTGCGTAAATGGTCATGGCGCCAGGCATATAAGGTGCGCCAGCAAATGCGCCCGCTTCGAAGGCTATCCAAGACTGGGCCGCTGTTATGGTGCCATCATTCTTCAGACCCACCTTGACCCGAGCAACAGTGCCCGATGCGGGGCCTGTAGCACGAAAAACTTCTTCGCGGCTCATGGACATTTTCACTGGGCGACCGGATTTTTCCGACAGCATGGTGGCCAAAGGCTCTAGATAAACGACAGTTTTACCGCCAAAACCACCACCAATCTCTGTAGCAACAAACTTAAGATCGGCAATATTTTTGTTCAGAATTTTTGCTGTAGCACTACGAAATTCAAAGTGACCTTGAGTGGAGCACCAAACAGTGCCGCGACCGGTTTCATCAATACTGGCCACACAAGCATGGGGCTCAATATAGCCTTGGTGTGCCATTGGGCATTTAAATTCGCGCTCAATAACAATATCCGCTGCCGCGAAACCTTCCTCTAAATTGCCACGCTCAAGACGTCCTATGTTGGCAACATTGCTGGGGTTTTCTGGCTTCTCAGGCAGGTTGGTGAAGTTGTTTTCGTCGACCAATGGCGAGGCATCCGCCATAGCTGCAACTACGTCTAGTACCGGTGGCAGTGTTTCATATTCAACCTTAATGGCTTTCAAAGCTTCCTGCGCCAAGCGCGGTGATGAAGCTGCAACGGCTGCCACTGCATGACCGTGATAAAGCACTTTGTTTCTAGCGATGACGTTTTTGGCGATGTCTGTTAACGAGCCACCCCCTTCGCCACTGGCCTTGCCTTCTAGAGCACCACCGGGAAAATCCGCACCGCTGATTGCAGCAAAAACACCAGGAATAGCCAACGCACCACTTAAATCAACGCTCTTAATCTTGGCGTGGGCATGAGGGCTGCGCAGAACTTTGCCATGAATCATGTTGGGCAGAATCATATCGGCACCAAACTGGGCGCGACCTGTGACTTTATCAATGCCATCTGGACGCACAGGACTCGTACCAATTTGCTTAAATTCTCTTGCTTCAGCCATTGCCAAACTCCTCAACTCATTAAGATCTATTAACGGTCGAATCTAGCATGATAATGGGCAATCTGGGAGCGCCAAATCAAGGTATCGCAAAAATGACAGGGCAAACTCCAAACTTAAATTCCAAAGAGCTGAGACTCACGGTCTAGCCAAGGGCAGGTAAGAGGGCAAGCGGAAACGAAAAATTAGCTAAGTCAAAGGGACTCATTCTTCAGTGTCAAAAACCCAGCACTACCGGCAAAAGATTCGCCGGCATCCAACACACGCATTTGCGCGTTGTGAAGCGTGTCCATAGTGGCTCGGGCATTGACAATATTTGGTACATGGCTAATGGGCTCAACGCAGACAAACCCACCCGCTTGAGGCGCATATATCACTGTGTGAGGAAGACTGTTTGACGCTGTAAGGCTTAATTTCCACGGCTGGTTATGCCACTGCAATGTGGGGGCCACACGCCTGCCAAGAAAAATATTATCAATCTCTTGGCTGCCCACAGGCTGAGTATTAAAAGGATCACCCCCGGCCCTCATAGGGATCTGATTAGTGGGTATCCAATGATCATCCACCTGCAATGTGTGGCTAAATTGACTGGTTAAAAAGGTCTGATCCGGCGCAGGGAAAAACGGGTGCAAGCCTAACCCCACAGGCATAGCCTGGGCGCTGGTATTGGTCACCTGCAAATGAATCACCAACTCATCTTCGGTCAGTCTAAAGGTTTGCGTCGCGCGCAAAGTCCAAGGCCAACCGCTGGCGGCGCTGGCGACGGCATCGTGATCATAACTGAGGTGAAGTTCATCCGCGGTCTTACTGGTTACCTGCCATGATGCCTGCCAAGCAGTGCCGTGAATAGTGTTTGCTTCGCTAGAAAAATTAGGTGCCAGCACAACATCGAGGCCTTGGAAAACAAAGCGCCCACAGGCAATACGATTGCAATAGGGCAGCATGGGAAAACACGCCAAATGAGGCTCGCTTGGACGGCCCTGCATAAGTATTTGCTCACCCCGACGCAAGCTAACAATGCTGCCGCCATTTTCCGGTGCGACCTCTAGGCACATGTCCCCTACTTGGAGGGTCTGGGTCGTCCTAGCGAAAGAGTCACTCAACTCGACACTACTTCATGCGATAGCGAATAGGCAGGCTCTTCAGGCCTCCGACAAAAGTAGATTGCATATAGGTGGGCTCACCCGCCAGCTCTATATGCTCAACACGGTTGAGCAGGGCCTTGAACAAGGCACTCATTTCCATACGAGCAAGGTGCTGGCCAAGGCAAACGTGGGCACCAAAACCAAAAGCCAATTGCTTGGCGCCTTTACGGTCCACACGAAATTCATCAGGCTCAGGAAATATTGCGGCGTCACGATTAGCCGATGGATACCAAAGCAGCGCCGACTCGCCAGCGCGAATAGTCTGACCAGCAACCACGCAGTCTTCTGTGGCCGTGCGCATAAAGTGCCGCACTGGGCTAACCCAGCGAATCATCTCGTCAATTGCGGTAGGCAAATGCGCATCCAGATCACCACGCAGCTTGGCCAATTGATCAGGATTTTGTAGCAGCGCCAATAGCCCGCCTGCGGTAGATGAACTAGTGGTGTCATGACCCGCAGTGGCAATAATAATGTAGTAACCGTTGGCCTCATGTTCAGGAATGGGCGCGCCATCCACTTCAGCATTAGCAATGAGTGAGGCCACATCATCTGTTGGGTTTTCGCGCCGAGCCTGAGTCAACTTAGCAAAATACTTTTCAAAGTCCGAAACCACGTCCATAAATTCCATCATATCGAAGGAACGGGTGACGTCAGGGTCGGTGCTGCCAAACAGTTCCTGAGTCAACTTGAGCATTAATGGCTCATCTTCCTCTGGCACACCGAGAATGGACATAATCACCCTAAGCGGAAACCACATGGCGACATCTTTGACAAAATCACATTCCCCACCCATGTCCGCCATACGCGACACATATTGGTCGGCCAGTTCATCTACACGGCCCTGCAACTTGCGCAAGTTACTGCCCATAAACCAACCCTGGGTGAGGCGGCGGTACTTCATATGATCTGGGTCATCCATTTGCACAAGGGATCTCACCAAGTGCTTGCGCCCAGATATTTGCTGCATAACCTCATTAACCATTTGCAGACCTAAGACCGGGCGCGGGTCGTTAATGAAGACCTGCTTGTTGCCCTCAATTTTTTTAATGTCGTCGTAGCGAGTAACGTTCCAAAAAGGCTCAAAGCCTTCGGGCGATAACAGTTGCAGCGGCGCATTCTCGCGGAGCCAAGTAAACTGGTCATGGACCCACTGCTCGTCTGCCCAGTTAGAGGCGTCTACCAACGCATTATCAAGTTCCGGCGATTGCGTAATTACTTGCATAGATTTTCCTCTACAACTTAACCAAATGAATAAACCACTTTATACTAAACCATTGAATTGTGTATTGACCCGAGTATGACCCATAGGAGATCCCCAAAAGACCAAAAGATGACTCATAAATGACCTATTTCGAAAAAATATGGACCATTGGATCCGCCAAGTTCGGCTGGACCCATGATCTGGTTTTGGACGACAACCAACCTTATTTGGAACGCTGGATCATATGGTTGGGCTTCACCATACGGTTACACAAATTTCATAAGGGCGATGACGACCGCGCCTTTCACGACCATCCGTGGTGGTTCATCACCGTGCCCTTTAGCGCCTATTTAGAGAAGACGCCAAAAAGTGATGGCTTAGTTGAGGTGAAAGCTTGGCGTCCGCACTTTCGCTCGGCCAAACACATGCACATTGTGCATCTACTCGGCGGTAAGCCGGTGTGGACTTTTATCATCACAGGCAGCAAAAACAGTGAATGGGGATTTTGGGAGGGCGATAAATTCACCCCCCACGAGGCCTGGTTAAACCAACGAGATAACGCCAATCCAACCTAGAGTGATTGGGCAGAATTAGTTAGCCCCCCGTTTGTCGCCGACTGTCGAGATAATTCTTGGCAAACACGGCTAAAGCCAAGAACAAGCCAATGTAGTGACTCACATCGTTGGGATAAACCAACAGTCCAGCCACCAGTAGCGAGGCCCAACGCGAAACGTTAGCCACATGAGTAAATAAATAACCTTCCACACAAACCGCTACGGCCACAATCATAGTTATTGTAACCACCCCTGCCCCCAGTACCGGCACCCAACCCAACTCTGATGTTAATAACAGCGGCGAGTAAGCCATCATCAGCGGAATAACAAACAGGCCGTTCGCTAACTTAAAGGCTTCCACTGCTGAACGCATGGGCGCAGCACCGGCAATACCTGCTCCGGCAAAAGCCGCTAACGCAATTGGTGGGGTAACGTTAGAACTCTGCGACAACCAAAATATAATCATATGCGCGGTGATTAACGCCAAACCCAATTCTTGCAAAGCCGGACCGGTCATTACCGCCAAGACAATATAGGCAGCCGTCGCCGGCAAGCCCATACCCAGCACCAACGCCGCAATAGCCACTAGCAACAAGGCCAACCAGAGCTGTCCACTGCTGAGCGATACAACAGACTCCGTAAACTGTAGTCCGACTCCAGTCTGACCAATAACGCCTACAACAATGCCAGCAACCGCACAGGCAATAGAAATTGAAATTGCCAGCATTGCACCTTGCTTAAGACCCTCCACCAACTGCCTTAAGCCAATACGCGTGTGCTTGCGCAGCAGACTTGCCAGCACAACTGCGGCAGTACCTGCTACGCCCACCAACACTGGCGAGTAGTTCCACAACAACAATGCGGTGATCAAACCGAGGGGCAACATAAAATGCAGACCGTTAACAAACACCCCCCAAGCGCCGGGCTGCCCCTGCATGCCCTTAAAGCCGGCTTTGGCTGCCATTAGGTGCACGTATAAAAGTACCGAGCTAAAGTATAAAACGGCAGGTACCAATGCTATCCAAACAATTTCGCCATAAGGGGTTTTAGTGAACTCCGCCATGACAAAAGCGCCAGCGCCCATAATTGGCGGCATGATCTGTCCACCTGTGGACGCAGCTGCTTCTATACCCGCTGCCTGCTCTGGCTTATAACCGAGCTTCTTCATCATAGGAATTGTTAGTGATCCAGTGGTCACAGTATTGGCAATGGCGCTGCCAGATATTGAACCCATGGCCGCTGATGCAAGCACTGATGCTTTGGCCGGACCACCCCGGTACTTACCCGCGGCGGCAAAAGATAAATCAATTAAAAATTGTCCCGCGCCCGTTACCTGTAAAAACGCGCCAAACAATACAAAACTAAACACCGCACCGGCGGCAATACCAATGGGCGCGCCATAAAGCCCGGCACCAGTGAATACTTGAAAGCGAATAATGCGCTCAATGCTGAACCCTTTGCTGGCCAGGACATCAGGCAGCACATTGCCAAATGCGCTGTAGATCAAAAAGACCAAACCCACCACTGTCATTACAACTCCCACCGAGCGCCTGGCCATCTCTAAGGTCGCAACAATAATAATTAAGCCGGCAGCGAAATCTTCATTACTCAGGCCATTCAGCAAGTGTTCTATGGAGCGATAGTCAAAGCTCAAAATCCTTTCGCTGGCCCAAAGCACCGCGAAGATAGAGACAAAATCTAACCAGCGTAGAGCTTTAACCTCAGCGCTAAGCGGATAAACTAAAAAACCTAGGGATAAAACCCAACATAAGTGGATTGGTCTAAAGTAGGTGGCTGGTTGCAGTCCTAAGACCGATTCAAAAGGTAGGAATTCTGCGGGGAAAAAGCCAGCCAAAGGCTGCCATAACTGAAAAATGGATAGGCCTACAGCCGCCAACAGAGCAATACGGGCAATCAACCAATGATCATTTTTATTATTTTGAACCAACATTGTCTAACTCATTACCTTAGCTGGCATCATTGATTCGCCTCGCTAGTCAGCACAGCGCCAGCTTCATTACACGCTGCGCTTGGATCTTTTAGATAGCGCTGGGTACCCGGGTGTAACGGCACCGCCGCCAGCTTATGAATATTAGCCACCGTCATGGCCTTGGCCACCTGAGAGACTTTGAGTAATTTGTCACGGCGTTGATAGAGCTTACAGGTCAGGGCAAAGCCCAACTGCTCCGGCATATCTTCATGCACAACAATGACACTCCAAATACCAAGCCCTGAGGTGTTTGTATCTATACCGGTATAAGTGCCGGCTGGAATAACGTAGCCAGCGTATGCAGGAAACTGCTCGCCGAGTCGTTGCAGTTGCGCTTCACTCAGACTGATTAATTTCAGGTCTCGGGTCACCGCAAGTTCAGTCACCGCAGCCAACCCCAAACCACCCACAACGAAGCCAGCGTCGATGGTGCCGTCTTTTAGTGCGGAAGTAGATTCGCCAAAACTCAGATATCGCACAGCTATTTCTTCCATACCAATGCCCAGTCCAGTGAGCACATTTTCTGCCGCAACAGCTGTGCCGGAACCTTGGGCGCCAACAGATATACGCTTGCCGCGCATATCTCCAAGGCTGTCTATGCCGTTATCCGCTAAGGTGAGAATGTGCACAATATTTGGATAGGCGGTAAACAATACCTTCAGAGGCAACGGCTGGGGAAAGCGCCCCTGACCCTTGTAGGCATCAGTCACCACATCCGCCATGGCAATACCCATGTCACTTTCGCGGCGAGACACCTGAATGACATTGATCACAGACCCGCCAGTGACTTCAGCTTTCACATTCACGGCATCTAGCTCAGCGGACCAGATTGAGGCCATGCCGCCGCCAATGGGGTAGTAGAGTCCGGCTGGACCACCCGTGGCAATAGACAAGGTCTCTTGTTTCGCGCCGCAGCCCCCGAGCAAAAACTGCACGAGGAAAATAAAATAAACAGCAGGTTTCATAAAACTTCTTTATTCAGAAAAAAATAACTACTTAGCGTCGCGGTCAGCGCCCTTGTGCACGCCTTTACGTAAAGACCCGAACATCAGCTCTTCCACAAACTCTACACATTTAAACTGTTGTATTTGCGCATCCACCCCCATGCGCCTATATAAAGTCATTTGCATCTGCCATGGCGCGGTGAAGGTCTTATCGTCCTCAATAGTCACCTGGTAATCCATGGTGTAATCGCTTGTAGGTGTATAACGTTCAGTGACTTTCATCATATCACTGTGGTGATTGCCGGCGCGGTCGAACCAAGTTCGATTATTTTGGCCCGTCACCTCAATAACCAGCGTATCGCCCTCCCAATAGCCATAGGACTGACCCATCCAAGAATCAATGGGCGCCTCAACTGGGTCTGTGAGGTGAATATTGCGCACAGCACCCGCGTACTCATAAGAGAAGAATATGGCACTCTCACTGTGCAAAATCTGAAACGGATAAGGCATGTAGTTAGCCCGAGGGATACCGGGCAAGTAGCATTTAATTTCTGGATCACTGGTGAGCCAAGCAGCTTGGTTTTGCAGTTTTTTGGCGAGACCTTGTTTGCTGTAGGGGATTTTGTCTCCCACCACCACACCTAACCCACCCGGCACTGAACCCAGCGAGCCAATGGCAACAATAGAAGGTGCCGGTACGGGGCCTAAGTCACCCTCAACCATAGCCAAAGAAGCACGGGCCGCATGGGTTTCTATATCGTAGTTAGCTCGATTGAAGACCTGCCAAACACCATTTAGATCTGGCTTGCCAGCGGGTCCACTTGGCGCAGCAAAATCACCTGACACAGCAGCATTGACCAGGCTCATCAGTATTAAGCCTGCCAAAATACGTCCTAATAAAATCATCCAATTCCCCAATTCGTCTTTTACCGAATTCCCCAAATTGACATTCACTTCGCCCAAAGCGCCCAAACAGAACCTACATGCCAGTGATGGCTGCACACAAAAGCTGCGCTCAAAACCTGCTCGCAAAAAAAGCCACGAGTGGCAAAGCCTTTATCAAAAAAATCAGTACGCACCTTAACCGCTATAGACTCCAGGACCTACTAGCCAGGGTTAGTGTTCACCAGCCAACGCAATCCTTCCCCGTGCAAATATACCTCCAGAGATTTCAGCTGTCGGTCAGCACTAAGAAAGCCACTCCAAAGCTCTCCCCAACAGGACAGTATCAAAGCCACATCCGCCTCCTCCAGACCACGAACTATGCGCAGACCACTGTGCCGCAGAACAACCCCAGCGCTGCCTTGATCGTCCGCCATCGCCTCTACTTGATCATCCATGGCGCGAAACAACCGCGCCAAAAGCATAGCTGACCGTGCTAAATCCTCCTCCGCTGACGCCCCCTCTTCTTCTGGCATCTGCAAAAGCTGGGCTGTCTCGCGCGCGTACTGCAAACCAATCAACCGCGCCGCGAGCTCACCATGACGCTGGGCCTCTTTAGGACCAATCACACCCGCCAACTCGATCAAGCCATTGCGCAGATATTCCATCGGGTAATTACGCTGTGCTTTTAAAAGACGCGCTTCATCCCACTGACCTATTGGCGCTTGGGGCTGCTCCGCGGACTTAAAGGCTGGTGGTCGCTCATGGCGCGCATAGGTAAGGCGCTCGTCGGGCAAGAGATCGCGGTCGAATTCCTTAAAGTAACCACAAAGGCCAAATTCTCCAGTCATGTCCTCCGAGACACAAACAAAACCCAGCCGAAGATTATTCAGCGACACGCCATTATGTCCGTACCAGCCCTGCAAGAAGCCGCGACTCACTGCGTCAGTCACGCCGCAAATGGTAGGCCCAGCGTACATCCAGCGTGGGTAACGAAACCGCACCCAAGCCTTTGTATCGCTTTCATACATGTACTCCACTGGCACACCGCCCATGCCATTAGACAGCGTGTGGTATTGGGCGCACGCAACCGCATGAGGCAATTGGTCTAAGCCTAACTTGTTAAAACTGGTGAGAAATTTTTCTTCATGCTGACGGCGAAAAAGCCGAAACATCCACTGCTCCATGACCTTCTCACCCAGGCGGGTGGAGACCATTAATTGCAAACCTAGGAAGTAGGCGTGATAGAGGTTGGCTAGGGCCGCTAAGCCTTGGGTGTCCAAGGGAAGGTTCGCCGATTGATCTTTAGCCTGCATTTGGTGAGCGATCCTTGAATAGTAGTAATGAGCGTTGCGCTCAATATAACCCGTGATTTCAAATAATTCATATTTGATGAAGCAAATCCGTAAACTAAGACGTTAGCCTTTTAGCTGTGCAGACAATGAATTTGCAATTTACCCTACGGACTCGCCAGCTCATCCTCCAGCAACCACCACATTGCATTGTGCTAGCGGTATTCCGGTAAGGATTCATTGTCCTCAAACAGCGGAAATTGCGCAGCGCCAAAGTCATCTGAGCTTGGATAACTAAAATAGCTGGCGTCGCCATTTTGATACTCGGCGTTCAACATCACGCCTTTGGCAACTGACTGAATTGCTCTGAGCACGTTGACACAACCACCGCTATAGAGACTCAGCACGTTCCAAAGATAAGATTTATCGTAACGTGCAACAGTTTTAGACCGAGCAATAATCGGCCCACTATCGATACTCGAATCCTCAATAAAGTGCAGGGTTGTACCAATATTTTCGTCGCCATTGATCATGGCTCTAAAAGTAGACATCACCCCTTGGTAATCAGGCAATATGCCTGAGTGTAAGTTGATCACACCGGATTTAGGCACTTCAATGACCGGGGATTTAAGTATCGACATGTGCCTGATACTGACCACTAGATCTGGGGCGGATGCCGTAAAGGTCTGGAAGTCAGCGCCGTTGATGTCGTTTAATTCAATTGCACCTAAATCACTGAAACTTGCAAGACGAGTGCCTTCGGTTAAAACTTTTGCCTCAAATACCGCAAGGTTTTGCAGCGCTATTGGAAAAGTTTTGCGTTGGGTTTTCTGCTGGGCCGTTGGCTGCTTCGCTGATTGAAAAGAAAACTCATTCGGCGATGGGGTTTTACGTGTATAGAACACTGACACGTCGTGTTGTTTGCAGGAAGGCAGTAGATGGTTTAAAGCCAACAGCGCGGCAAGGTCGTAATTAACCAAAAACGTTAACTTCATACCTTAGCCTCACCTCACCTTATTCAACATATTTATTCATAGACAAAATTGAACGTAGCGCGCAACTAACGACCCGGACTGCCCTGCCACATCCAAACACGCTCGTGAACATAAAATATGCCGATTTTAAACACGAACTCAATGCCGCCGATGAGCGCAGCAGTGTCTAGCCTACCCGTCACCAAATACGCTATGACGCCGGTTGTTAGCGTGGCGATAACGCGCCAAGAAAAAGCTTTAGCCACACTGCGTAAATGCGAATCGCCCTCAGGTGCTGCTTCGTTTTTCACGGCGTCACCCACGGCTCTAAGTCAACGCCATAAGTTTGTCTACGCACTGCTCAACACTTAAAGCATCGGTGTCGAGAATAAGCTCTGCAGTTTCAGGCGCTTCATAAGGGGAATCTATACCTGTAAAGTGCGGTAACTCGCCCTGCCGCGCTTTGCGATAAAGCCCTTTAGGGTCTCTGCCCTCTGCAGTTTCCAGCGAGACATCCATAAAAACCTCAACAAACTCGTCATCGTCAAATAGGCTTCTAGCCATGTCTCGTTCGGAACGAAACGGCGAGATAAATGCGGTAATCACCACCAACCCAGCATCCTTCATCAGTTTGGCCACTTCTGCGGTACGTCGTATATTCTCTACCCGATCGGCTTCGGTGAAGCCCAGGTCTTTATTGAGTCCTGTTCGAATATTGTCGCCATCTAGGATATAGCTGTGCGCGCCTTGGGCCTGCAGAGCTTTTTCAAAGGCGTTGGCAACGGTAGATTTACCTGACCCACTCAATCCTGTTAACCAAAACACCTTGCCTTTATGGCCCATCAACTGCGAACGCGCCTGTGTGTTCACGCTGTGATCTTGGGGGTACAAGTTTTGTGCGCGGCGCAAACCAAAATTGATCATGCCCGCGGCCACAGTTGCATGGCTGTAACGGTCCATCAAAATAAACGAGCCCATACTTGCGCACTGGGCATAGGATTCGTAAGGAATGGGTTGATCAACGCTCAGTGACACCCGGCCGATATCGTTCAAACCCAAACTGCGGGTAGGCAACTGCTCTAGCGAGTTAACGTTATATTTATAACGAATTTCGGTCAGGGTGGCATTAATGCGCGTTGCACCCAGCATCAGCCAGTAAGACCGGCCCACATAACCGTTTCCCGCCTCCATCCAAACCAACGACGTGTCAAATTGGTCAGAAACATCACACACATCCTCTGCAGCTACAATGACGTCACCGCGAGACACATCCACTTCGCGGTCTAACGTCAGTGTCACGCTCTGACCAGGCAGCGCATGATCCAAACTGTCTTTGAACAAAACAATGTCTTCAACTGCAGCTTCTTGACCACTGGGCATAATCTTTACCGCGTCGCCTTTGGCAATGCTGCCAGCCGCTACTGCACCGGAGAACCCACGGAACTCTGCATTAGGACGATTCACCCACTGCACCGGAAAGCGAAACCCATGCTCGCTATTCAAGCGACCTACTTCTACAGTTTCTAAAAACCCCAGCAATGTTGGCCCCTGATACCAAGGCATCTGGGTTGATCGTTGAATCACGTTGTCGCCTTTGAGCGCAGATAACGCAATGGGCGTAATACTCTTAAAGGTCAGCTGCTTGGCAAATTCGTTGTATTGCTCGGTAATCTTGTGAAAGGTTTCTTCATCATAGTCCACAAGGTCCATCTTATTGATGGCCAGCACCACATGAGGAATACCCAACAGCGATGTCAAAAAAGAGTGCCGCCGAGTTTGCGTCAAAATGCCCTGCGAGGCGTCAACCAAAATGACCGCCACATCTGCAGTAGATGCGCCGGTGACCATATTGCGCGTGTATTGTTCATGCCCGGGGGTGTCCGCAACAATAAACTTTCTGTGCTCGGTACCAAAAAATCGGTAGGCCACGTCAATGGTAATGCCCTGCTCGCGTTCAGCAGCCAGGCCATCTACTAAAAGTGCAAAGTCTATATCGCCACCTTGAGTACCTTGGCGTTT
>CAUZON010000021.1:0-52997 GCA_963581445.1 Gammaproteobacteria bacterium
GAATCAACGTATCTATTCTCGACTTTAACTCCACCATGAGACGTTCAGCAGTTTTTTTGCCAACGCCAGGCACTTTTGTCAAAACGCCAACTTCGTTATTTTGCACTGCGAGACTTAAAGTCGAAGGATCGATAGAGGAAATCAACGCTAGCCCCATTTTTGGACCAACGCCATTTATGCGTATATAAGTTCGATAAAGGTCTCGCTCGTTTTTGTCACAAAAGCCGAAGAGCAATTGGGCATCTTCGCGCACAACAAAATGTGTATGCAAAGTGAGTTCTGCGCCAATAAGTGGGGCCGCGCCAAGCACATTAGCACTGACCTCGATCTCATAGCCTACGCCACCTACATCAAGTAAAAGTACGTTGCCCTGAATTTCTATAAGAGCGCCTCTGAGTCTACTGATCAATGAGTTAAACCTTATTGGCCACTAAGGGTGGCAGTATTGACGTGGCACAGCGCAATCGCAAGGGCATCCGCTGCATCGGCTTGGGGCGTTCCCGGCAGAGCCAAAAGTATTTTTACCATATGGGCAACTTGTTCCTTACTGGCGCGACCGGTACCCACTATGGCTTGCTTTACGCGTCGGGCTGCGTATTCAGAAACTCGCAAATTCGCCATAACACCGGCGGCTATGGCAACCCCACGAGCCTGCCCTAACTTCAGCGCCGATGCTGGATTTTTTGCCATAAAAACTTCTTCAATGGCCATTTCCGACGGCGAATATTGCTCAATTATTTCAGCAACACCCTTATAGATCATCCCAAGTCGACTGGGTAAATCGCCGTTTTCGGTATTAATACATCCGCTTGCAACGTAAGTCGCCTTGCGCCCGCTGATGGCAATCAGCCCGTAACCTGTAAGACGCGACCCTGGGTCTATACCAAGAATACAATGCTGAATTTCAACCATAGCCTCTCACTTAATGGAATTTTACCTAACCGAGAAACTATCAGGGCAGAAAATTACTTAGCCGTAAGCTTCCTCAGGAAATTCACCATTAGTATAAACCTCCTGCACATCATCAAGGTCCTCAAGAACGTCGATTAATGTCAGAACTTTTTCCGCCATCTCTAAATCGCAGTCACTGGTAGTAGATGCCACCATAGTGACGTCAGAATGGTCAGGTTCAAAACCAGCTTCAATTAGTCCAGTAACCACAGTGTTGAGATTTTCCCAAGGTGTAGTAACACTGATGCCACCGTCGTCATCTGTCTCAACATCATCGGCGCCAGCCTCAAGGGCCGCGCCCATCAACTGTTCCTCATCAACGCCGGGAGCGAAATTGATAATGCCTTGGCGGGTAAATAAATAGGCAACAGATCCATCAGTACCCAGGTTGCCACCGTACTTACTAAAAGCATGGCGCACTTCTGCAACAGTTCTATTGCGGTTGTCTGTCATTACTTCAACGAGAACCGCAACACCGCCACTGGCGTAACCTTCGTAGACCAATTCTTCTACGTCGTTACCGTCAACACCACCAGCGCCACGCGCTATAGCTCGCTCGATTGTATCTTTAGGCATATTAGCGCCCAAAGATTTGTCTACCGCAGCACGCAGCCGCGGGTTGTCGTCAACGATACCGCCGCCTAACCGGGCAGCTACCGTTATTTCACGGATCAACTTGGTATATAGCTTGCCGCGTTTTTTATCTTGCGCCGCTTTGCGGTGCTTGATATTCGCCCATTTACTATGACCTGCCATTAGCTAACCTCCTCGACACAAAGTTCCCAAATATATTCTCAATCTTTTGTCCGCTGGCTCGAAACGTATCTATGTATCTATAGACACCGCTCATAAAGGGAGGTGTCTACAGACGCTCAGCTACCATTCCTACTGACTTTCGGTATTTGCCGCAGCCGGAGTGCGCAAACGAATATGCAGATCTCGCAATTGTTGCTCTTCCACACCACCTGGCGCATCCATCATCGCACAAGAAGCTGTCTGGGTTTTCGGGAATGCAATAACTTCACGGATAGACTGGCTATCTGTCATTAACATAACCAAACGATCTAGACCCAACGCGATACCGCCGTGAGGTGGACAGCCGTACTGTAGCGCTTCCAACAAGAAGCCAAATTTCTCTTGGCCTGCTTCGTCCATTTTTAAAACATCAAAAACGGCCTTTTGCATATTCTGATCATGAATTCGCAGCGAACCACCACCCAATTCATAGCCGTTCAAAACCACATCGTACGCAGCCGCTTGAGCAGCGGCAGGATTATCTAGCAGCTCCTGGGGCGAACATGTTGGACGTGTAAACGGGTGATGTTCCGCACTAAAGGTGCCGTCGCGACCTTCAGCAAACATGGGCCAATCAACAACCCAGCAAGGTTTAAACTTACCCTCTAGCAATTCTAAATCTGCGCCTAGCTCGTTGCGTAGTGCGCCCATAGCGTCATTCACGACTTTTGCTTGGTCAGCACCAAAGAATACTAAGTCGCCTGTCTGGGCACCGACGCGCTCAAGCACGGACTGGATTACCTCAGCGGGCATAAATTTCAAAATAGGCGACTGCAGGCCATCCGCGCCAGCACTTAAATCATTGACCTTCACATAGGCCAAGCCCTTGGCACCATAACGACCAACGAAAGCGGTATATTGATCAATGAGCTTACGCGACAGTGTTGCGCCTCCAGGCGCTCTAAGGGCAACTACACGCCCGTTGGGATCGTTGGCAGGTCCTTGAAACACTTTAAACTCAACGCCGCTCATCAAATCTGCAATATCAACCAAACGCATTGGGTTACGCAGATCTGGGCGGTCGTTGCCAAAATCACGCATCGCTTCGGCCCAGCTAAGCACTGGGAATTCGCCAAGCTCGACACCTAAGACATTTGTGAAGACTTGTTTAAGCATGCCTTCAGTCATTGTCATGATCTGATCTTGGTTAGTAAAAGAAGCTTCTATATCAATTTGAGTAAATTCGGGCTGTCTGTCAGCGCGCAAATCTTCGTCGCGGTAACACCGAGCTATTTGATAATACTTATCCATTCCCGACATCATCAGCAGCTGCTTATACACCTGGGGTGATTGAGGTAACGCAAAAAATTCACCCGGGTGAGTTCTGCTGGGCACCAAATAATCTCTAGCTCCTTCCGGGGTTGCTCTAGAAAGCGTTGGCGTTTCAATATCCCAAAAGCCTTGCTCTTCTAAAAAGCTTCTTACTTGGCTGGTGATCTTGGCCCGAGTTTGCATGCGTTGCTGCATTTCAGGACGGCGCAGATCTAAATAACGATAGCGCAGTCGGACATCTTCGCCAGCTTCGGAGTGTTCATCCAATTGAAAGGGTGGCGTTTTGGCTGCATTCAACACAGTCAGCTCTAAACCGAGCACTTCTATTTCGCCTGTTGGCATATCGGCATTAACCGTGCCTTCAGGGCGAGGTCTTACCCGACCCTTTGCTTTAAGCACAAATTCATTACGCACAGAATCCGCTGCAGCAAAACTCTCTTGGGTATCTGGATCAAACACCACCTGCAATATCCCAGTACGATCTCGGACATCCAAAAAGATTACTCCGCCGTGGTCGCGGCGACGATGCACCCAACCATAAATCTCAACTTCCTCACCAACATCGCTTGAGCGAATGTCGCCACAGTAGTGACTGCGCATAGCCATCCCTTTTTGTTTGTATTAGTTACAACTGAGACTAGAAGTCTCAATTGATGTCTTTCGCCTCATCGACGTGACCTTTATACGCCTTTGCTAAGAGCGTGAGAGTAGACTCTATGAGTCACCGGATGAACTATCGCCCGAGGAGCCAGATTCTGATCCAGCAACATTTTTCTTCTTTCCTGACTTAAAATCCGTTTCGTACCAGCCATCGCCTTTAAGACGAAAACCACCAGCAGAAATTATTTTTCTAAGGCTGTCCTTTTTGCATTCGGGACAAATAACTATAGGTTCTTCACTGAGTTTTTGAACCACTTCTAATTGGTGATCACAGTCCGCACATCGATATTCATAAATCGGCATAAAATGTTCTTCTAGATAAAACTTTCAACGAGCGGCGCATGATCTTAAAAAAAGCCGTAAAAATACAGTGCTTTTACTTACTTTTTCTTGCGACACCGTATTTGATCAGCTATAACAGCGCCCTCAGACGTTAGAGTCTGTACGATGGAGAACTTAGTGTAACCATACACCACAAAACAAACGCTAACTTTAACGCGAAAACCATTTAATAAATGTTCTTTAAATGGCGTTTGCAAGATCTAGAATGCCCGTTGACTTTGACTACACTTGTAGGATGCACATTGGCGTTGATGGCAGATTGAGGTTAGAGATTGTTAAGTTGTTAGATCAGCATCTGTAAGTAGCTGGTCACACTAAGGTTAAAAGCCGGGTTAAAGATCGAGTTTTATAACAGAGGTTGCGACCGCCTTCGATTTTCATCAATAGGTTTTCTAGGCAAAGTGCTTAGTGACTTTTTGATATGGACATTGAATGGAATGAGCTGACCAATTTGACACCAAAGGACCAGCATATGGCTACTAAGAAAAAAGCACCTGCAAAGAAAGCAACTGCCAAAAAAGCACCGGTGGCTAAGAAAGCACCTGCAAAGAAAGCACCTGCAAAAAAAGCACCTGCAAAAAAAGCACCTGCAGTTAAGAAAGCTGCGGTAGCGAAAAAAGTTCCTGAAGCAAAAAAGGCAGCTGCTAAAAAAGCACCTGGAAAGAAAGTTGCTGCCAAAAAAGCGCCTGCTAAGAAAGCAGCCGTAGCAGTAGCAGCCAAGCCAAAAGCCGGCGTTAAAGCGAAGATGACCAAAACAGCAATTATCAATGATATTGCTGAATCAACTAATTTGACTCGTGCTCAAGTAACTTCTGTTATGGAAGAGCTAGAGTCTGTAATAGAGCGCCACATTCGCAAGCGTTCGGTTGGTGAGTTCACTCTTCCTGGCCTGCTCAAAATTAAGGCTGCTAAGCGACCTGCAACTAAGAAGCGCATGGGCCGCAATCCAGCTACTGGCGAAGAAATCGTCATTGCTGCCAAGCCTGCGACTACTAGAGTTCGCATCTCTGCTCTGAAGAAACTTAAGGATATGATCGCCTAAAAGATAGGCGCCTAATACCCAAATGCTAGATATGACGAGGGGAGAGCTATTTCACCTCTCGTCGATCAACCCGAGACGGGTTAATCGACTTTTGATGAATGCTCAGATTTTGATTGATTCTAAAAACAGGGTGAAAATCTAGTTAGGTAATACGAGAGTAGTGAACCGATTGACTATCAATCGGTTTTTTTTGCCTTGTTATATGACCCGCGCATTGTGTCTAATGCGACTGTAATTCCACCCACCAAGCAAAAGTTCAAATATGCGCCAATCAACCCTTCTCTTGCCTACGTTGAAAGAAAACCCTGCCGACGCTGATGTAGTCAGCCACAGGCTGATGTTACGCGCAGGCCTTATTCGTCGACTCGCCAGCGGATTGTATACCTGGCTGCCATTAGGATTGCGAGTTCTGCGTAAAGTTGAGCGCATAATCCGCGAAGAAATGAATGTAAGCGGTGCCCAAGAGGTAATGATGCCTGTGGTCCAGCCCGCCGAACTTTGGCAGGAAAGTGGTCGCTGGCAGAAAATGGGCGACGAAATGCTACGCATTAAAGACCGGCACGAACGGGACTTTTGCCTCGGACCCACCCATGAAGAAGTAATCACTGATATTTTTCGCCGCGAAGTACACAGTTACAAGCAGCTACCAATTAACTTTTATCAGATACAAACGAAGTTCCGCGATGAAAGACGCCCTCGCTTTGGTGTCATGCGTGCGCGAGAATTTATCATGAAGGATGCCTATTCATTTCACTTAGACCAACAGAGCTTTGACGCGACTTACCAAGAAATGTATGACTGCTACACCCGTATACTCAATAGAATGCAGCTGACCTTTAGAGCTGTACAAGCCGATACGGGCAATATTGGCGGCGATAACTCTCACGAGTTCCACGTATTGGCGTCTTCTGGCGAAGACACCATCGCTTATTCCTCCACTGGCAGTTACGCAGCTAACTTAGAAAAAGCCAGCGCGATGGCGCCACCAGCTGCACCAACTGCAAGCCAAAATCTTGAAAAAATCGACACACCCAACGAAAAGACCATTGATGCCATTTCTAAACTGCTCAACATTCCTGCTAGTCAGACCGTAAAAACGCTGGTTGTTAAGGGAGTGGAAGGCCACGTCGCCATAATTTTGCGCGGCGATCATGACCTAAATGAAATAAAGGCTGCGAAGTTACCAAGCATTGCATCACCTTTCGCATTTGCCGATGAAATCGAAATACTTCAATCAATGGGCGCCCACCCAGGGTCTCTTGGACCGGTAAATTGCAAAATTGCTTACCTCGTAGATCGTGATGCGGCAGCATTGGCTGATTTCGTTTGCGGTGCAAACGAAAATGCCGTGCATTTCACAGGCGCCAACTGGCATAGAGACTGCCCACTGGATGATGCACAAATTGTCGATGCTAGAAATGTAGTTGAAGGCGACCTGGCGCCAGATGGCGAAGGCACTATCGAGTTTTTAAGGGGCATAGAAGTTGGACATATTTTCCAATTAGACAAAGCCTACAGTGAACCCCTAGAGGCATCTGTGTTAGACAAAGAAGGCGTCAGCCAAATCCCGATTATGGGTTGCTACGGCATGGGCGTTACACGTCTAGTGGCTGCGGTAATAGAGCAAAACCATGATGACAACGGAATTTTGTGGCCACAGCCGCTGACCCCTTATGACTTGCACATCATTGCGCTAAATTCGCAAAAATCCGAAGCCGTGAGGGAAGCTGCCGACAATCTCTACAACGAAGCAATAGGGTTGGGTTTAGAGGTTTTACTAGATGACCGAGACGAGCGCCCAGGGGTCAAATTCGCTGATGCAGATTTAATAGGCATTCCCCAGCGTTTAGTGGTCGGTGACAGGGGACTCAAAAACGGTGTGGTTGAATACAAGCAACGCCATGAAAAAGAAGCTGCCGAACTGCCATTAAACGAGGCAGTAGCAGGAGTCAGTGCACAAATAGCAAAATGGATTTAGGCACTTGGCAATCAGGATAAAGACAGGGTAACAATTGCAGCAGCCTCGATGGACCTAAATGCAGAATGCCCGTGCGCTTTTGACAGCGCGGGCGGCGCTACTAATTAAATTTATTTTGGCTAGGGCACTTGCCCAATTGCGCCCAGACCGAACAAGCAAGAGCGCGGCCAAAAGCCAGCAAATGTTTATAAACTGGCTTCAATGGTTTCCGCAGTCTGCGGTCCAATCAAAACATTATGCACCTCACCCGCGGGTGAAATAATCACTGTCATTGGCAGCACTTGAGCTGCCTCATACCCAACAATCCCCTGGGGGTCGTCCACCAGAACTGGGAATTCAATACCCATCTCTGTGATCAAATCGGTTAACTCCTGTCCTCCCAGATAGTCAAAATTAACACCTAGTACAAATATCGGCTGACCTTCTTCGCGTTCGCGCTGATGCAAAGTATTCAATTCTGGAATCTCTTCCCGGCAAGGTCTACACCAATCAGCCCAGTAATTAATCAATATCCAGTTACCACGCAATTCAGACAACTGCATTTGGGAGCCATCAGCTACCCGATAGCTAGGTTCTTTTGCACACCCGGATAACCCTAGAAGCACTAAAATAAAAATTGCTTTGAGGCCTAAACCTAGATTTGGGAAAGCTGAATTAGTCAATCTACTACTCTCAAAATTGCGCGATAAGCCGCGCAAAAATTGCTAAAAAAACACTATTAAAAATTTAGTCCGTGATTATCTCATCAAGACTTAAAGACAAATGCGCCTCACCATATTCAACCAAAGACAACAATGAGCGCACCAGTTCTGGGAGATCAGAAACCGCTCCTAAGCTCTCTTTAGTAACGTGTTCAGGAAAAATTTGCACCAATTGCCATAGAGTAACCGTCTTTAGATCTTTACCCAAGCGCCAACGTCGATCTTCGTCGAGCTTTATAAGTTTGACCCGCTGCAATGCGCTCACAACGTCTCTCCATTGATCCGCCGCAAAGAGCCCCGCCGCGCGCAAGCGATCTTCATCAACCCCCTCACCGCGGGCGTGAGCTAAACGCACTAGATTGAGCAAACGTATTGCTTTGACAATGGTCGGTTCAGAGGAGGCTAAATCCAAAGACCCCATGGCGATGGAGCAAACAAATACTGCGCCAGCCAAAACAATCACCCAAACCAGATATAACCAAATCAAGAATATGGGTAACGCCGCAAAAGCACCGTAGATAGCATCATAAAAGAAGTTTTTGGATGCCTCAGTATAAATGAAGAATGCGATCTTAAAAACAACCGCCGTAGCTACACCACCATAAAAGCCGTGCAACACCGACACCTTACAATTGGGGACCAACACATACAGCGCCGTAAAGCCGAGAGCCGTGAGTAAAACAGGTAGGTACGTGAGTAGACTTTTACCTAAAGTCCAAGCTTCAAGATCTGAGATAAGTGGAATACTCACCAAGTAGGCGCTGACTAACATGCCACTGACAATAGCTACGGGGCCCAACGACAATATGCCCCAATAAACTAAAACTCGGTGCAAACTCCACTTAGGCGCTTCTACCTGCCAGATATTATTGAACTGTTTCTCCACCGCCACCAACATCAGCAAGGAAGTGACCAAAAGTCCTATAACACCTGCTGCGGTCAATCCGGTTGCTCGATCAGCAAACTCCAACAATTTTTCCTGCACAAGCGTTGAACCAGCAGGCAGAAAATTCTGGAAAAGGAAATTTTGGAAATCCTGACCCAGAACCGCAAATTCAGGTAGCAAAGAAAAAAACAGTAGCGTTACCGTCATCAATGGCACCACTGCAAAAAGCGTGGTGTAAGTAAGCGCCGCCGCAGAAGTTAAACAGTCATAGCGAATAAGCTGCTGCCCAAGTAAGGACAAATGATGGACAGCAGCAGCAAAAAAGCGCTGCCCAAGCTCTGCACCAATCAAATTGTTGTTATTGCTGGCGTCATTCTTACTCATGCCTATACTGTACCCTTGATTCCTTTCAACTCACTTAACTGAAGCTCAATGTCAGATTACGTTATTTATCACAATCCAAATTGTTCAAAATCTCGCGCCACTCTCGCGCTACTTATTGAGAACAAAGTAGCGCCCAAAATTATCGAGTACCTCGATAACCCACCCAGCACTACCGCGCTGGAAAACATTTTGGCCCTTCTCAACTTGCAGCCCATTGAGCTAATGCGCACAAACGAAGAGACCTTTACCGCCCTTAATCTTGGTGACCCAGCCACGACAAACGAGCAGCTAATCAAGGCAATGAACGCGCATCCAATATTGATAGAGCGACCTATTGTCGTGCGCGGCACTAAAGCAATTATTGGCAGGCCACCCGAACAAGTATTGAGCCTAATATGAGTACCAAACCCTACATCCTTATTCTCTACTATTCCCGCACCCAAGGAACACAAAACCTTGCACTGCACATGGGCCGCGGTGTCGACAAAGTAGCTGGCATAGAACCTAGAATCAGAACTGTACCACCGATAAGTAGCGTGACTGAGCGCACAGCGCCATCAGTACCCGACGAAGGTGCGGTTTTTTGTACCAAAGAGGACTTGGCTGGGTGTAGTGGCCTAGCGTTGGGCAGTGCAACTCGCTTTGGCAATATGGCTGCACCGATGAAATATTTTTTAGACAGCACTGCAGACCTTTGGGCGGGCCAACAATTGGTTGGTAAACCGGCCAGCGTATTTTGCTCCAGCGGCTCACTCCACGGTGGCCAAGAATCCACTTTATTAACAATGATGGTGCCATTGCTGCATCATGGCATGGTCATTCAAGGCCTGCCCTATAGCCACCCAGAACTTAATGCGACCCAGTCTGGGGGTACACCATACGGTGTCACTCATGTACAGGGCAGTGATCATAATGATGGCGCTAAACTTTCTACAGAAGAGGCCGTCTTAGCAAAAGCTGCCGGTCAACAGTTAGCTGAACTGGCGTTAAAAATAAGAGGAGTGTCCAATTGAAAGGCTGGTTATTTATTATTCTTGTGATGTTGGGTTCACTGGTTTCACTCACCGGCCTCAGACAGTTTTTTATCGAACCGCTGGCTACGCCCTCGGTTAACGCCGTATGGTTTGTTATACAGATAGCGCCGTTGTTGTTCACCGTACCCGGAGTCATACAGGGTCAACTCAAAAGCATGTTCTTACTGTGCATGGTCAGCACGTTATATTTCATCCATGGCATATTGGTGATTTTCGACCCCACGCTGTTTTGGTTTGGTACAGCCGAGCTATTCTTCTCGTTGGCAGTATGTGTGATCAGTGCATTGTTTGTGCGCAAACTGCGCGAGTTTAATGGGCCGCCAGAAGAGTAAGCACCGCCAGCAGAAAGGCTGAAGAGTCTATTTAAGATACCAATCCGCGCACCCAAACGCTCAGTGCAACAAGATCTGGCTAACTGTGTCATTAGAAATCTTATTAAATGCTCAATCGAACGAAAAGCTGAGTGAGCTTTAAATAGAGGGTTAGGTAAAGTGCACATTTGCGTAAGAGCCTATCCAAAATCAGATAAGCGCCTTGCCAAGAAATTGCTCAGGTGCATGATTGACGTTTAACACGTCAAGCACCCAAGCATGCATCTTCTATGTAACTGACCTTTAACGAACGGTAAAGTTATCACTACGCAGCGTGCCTACAGTTCAATTATCGAATTGCACATTAGTCACCGCGCCGCCTCTGACCGCGCCAACATGCGTTAGGTCATAACCACCCGTGTCACTGGCCACGTCTTGGTTGAAGCCTCTCACACCATCATCCTCTACAACAAACACAGACATAGTATCGGCTGCATCAACAACACCATCCTTATTGGTATCACCATCTAAAAATCCATTCAGGAAATTCACGTTGCCTACCAAACCATTACCGATAGTGCCAATAGTTGAAAGATACCAGCCTGCAGTAAAGTTGTTACCACGCCCTGAGCCCTCGCCCGTAAAATTAAACGCATTAACCGCGCCATTGTAATAAACAAGATCGTTACCGTTAGAGTTACTGGCTGCCACCGTACCTGTGGGGAACCCAACCGCACCTGCACGCACTACACCGAAGTTAGCATTAGAGCCTGCTTCATTGGCACAGTGGACACGATCAAGATAGTTAGTTCCAGGCGTTGACGTGTTGATCAAACTAAGATTAGCGGCTGAATCTGCCTCATAACAGGCATTTCGGAAGTTCGCTATCACCACATTCGCCAGGCGGATCTGATCAGTATTATCGGCAAATAGAATACCAAATTCATTGACGCGCATATTTTTTGCACTGTGCACGTCAAAAAACGCATTGATGGAAATACCGGGAATGTAAAACATAGCTATAGCAAAACCTGCTGCTAGCGAGTAGTACCGACTAGCAAACCATCAAAGCATTCTCCGTAGCATGATAATCAACAAAACAAAATTTTAAAACTACTAACAAATTCCAAATGTGTGAGCAAGTTCACATTTTATCAATGAAATACCTACTAATACAAGAAAAGACACCGCGTGCCGCGACCTACCCCGTTGCGCTAAATACATATAAAAATAGTTATATATGGCGACAGTGGATAGGAGGTTGTACCTAGACGACCAAAAGAGTCACTCAACCTTCTTAGGGGTATTTACCAGCGATAGCGCAAGGCGCAGATCAATTGCGTCCCGCAGATGAAGATATTTAATTTTTGAGCCTGGGCGTGTACCCATGTTTGAAACGAATAGGCGAGACGGGATGAGGCCGGGCTAAATCAGCTTACTGTGGGATACGGGCATAAACCGCCTTACAACCGCTGCGCCTCAAAGCCAGCACTTAGAGCCGCCCTTTGGGAAAGGGCGTGGGAGAGCTAGCCTAAAGAGTCTTCCGCTACAAAATAGCGCGGATCTTCAATGACATTCACTTCAACTAAACTGCCGGCTTTTCTAAGCAGGCGCTTACATTCAGCGCTCAAATGCACCAAGTGCAGAGTTTTACCGCAATTCAGATAACGCTCAGCAAGGGTATCTATTGCCTCTAACCCAGAGTGGTCACACACGCGAGACCCAGCAAAATCCACTATTACGTCATCATTGGCCAGAGTCGGATCAAAAAGATCTAAGAACGAAGTTACCGAACCAAAAAACAGAGGCCCATGCACTGCATAAACTGTTGAACCTTTATGATCCTCTCTCGCCTCAACGTGCACTTGCTTGGCGTGCTCCCAAGCAAATACTAGCGCGGAAACAATAACGCCCACAATAACGGCAACGGCAAGGTCGGTGGCCACTGTTACAGCGGAAACAAGCACTAAGACCAGCGCATCACTCTTTGGTACTTTACGAATAACCCGAAAACTACTCCACTCAAAGGTGCCAATAACCACTATAAACATCACCCCTATTAGGGCGGCAAGCGGAATTTGTTCGATGAACGGCGACGCCACCAAAATAAACAGTAAAAGGAACAAAGCGGCGGAAATTCCAGACAGGCGCCCTCGTCCACCTGATTTCACGTTAATCATACTTTGGCCGATCATTGCACAACCGCCCATACCGCCAAACATGCCAGTAACCGTATTGCCAATGCCTTGCGCAACACACTCCTTGTTGCCACGACCACGAGATTCCGTAATTTCATCTACCAAGCGCAGGGTGAGCAAAGATTCAATCAATCCAATAGCGGCCAAAATCACTGCATAAGGAAAGATGATTGTTAACGTCTCAAAATTAAGTGGGACTGATGGAATATGAAAAGTGGGTAAGCCGCCGCTAATGGAAGCAATATCGCCCACTACACGCGTATCTAGCTCTAAAAAGACCACCAGCAAACTAACCACAACAATCGCCACCAGGGAGGATGGCACCGCCGTAGTCAGCTTCGGTAAGAAATTGATAATCAGCATGGTTAGCAGTATAAGGCCAATGAGCATATAGAGTTGGCTTTCCTCTAACCAAGCGACATCTAGAATACTGTCCTGCATAAAGGTGCCGGCTAACCAACCGGGTTCTCCGGCGACACCAAACTGACTCAGTTGTGCCAAGAAAATTACAATGGCCAAGCCGTTAACAAAGCCCAACATTACGGGGTGCGGCACCATGCGGATAAACTTACCAAGGCGGAATACCCCAGCTAATATTTGCAGTATGCCCATGAGCACAACAGTGGCGAATAAGTACTCAACGCCATGATCGGCAACTAACGCCACCATCACTACGGCAAGTGCGCCCGTGGCACCAGAAATCATGCCGGGCCGCCCGCCAATGCAGGCGGTTATTAGCCCAACCATAAAAGCCGCATATAACCCCACCAAAGGCTCAACCCCAGCGACAAAAGCAAATGCCACCGCTTCTGGCACCAAGGCCAATGCAACGGTCAATCCGGAAAGAATATCATTGCTTACAGAAGCGCTTCTGCTAGGTAGGAGGTCGATCATATAGTTCTCATTGGAAATAACGGTTCTCGGCAGTCCTTGATGGTCGCCTCAAACGTAAAAATAGGAAATTTCTAACCAGAGCAAGTATTTAGAGCAGGTGGAAAGGCAAGCATTTTAGGCCAAACACCGGATCGACACAACGAGGAAGCTAAATTAGGCGGACATTTACCCACATTTACGTCTGAACGCACAAAAGCTGAATATCTCCTTCAGCCAAAAAGCTCGTACCCAATAATCAGAACAGAGGCGGAAACTGACTTGGCTGCTCACGATGCGGTTGATGTCATCATAGAAGGGAGGCACAAATCACCTTAAACTTTCACGCAACGATAACCGCCAGCCAATCCATTGCTTGCCAATTAGGAAGATAAAAACGCTTTTCCAAAATTGGCTAAAACGATTTCAATTGCTGCCAATGTCATAGCACTTTCGCTTATATGCCTTACACTAACCTAGTCACAACAAATCTAACAATTTTACGATGCATAATTTATCCAGCGGTTAATTGAAACGATGTTTTTTGGACAGCTATATGGGTGAGGGGAAACAGGAGTAATGCGGCATTAGGAAGACAATATACCGGCGCTGAGTGTCGTTATAGACTAACGAACAGCCCGCAAATCATTAACAAAGAATTTGGAAATGATCCGCTCGCACCACACCAAAATGCTCCCATTGGCCAGCATCGCTTCCATCTACTGTCACTACAGTCCAGTTATCTTCCTGCACCTTGGTATTTGGCAAACCCATAGCAACAATAGACTCTATCGCTAGCACCATGCCCGACCTAAGTTTAATGCCAGAAATCGCGCAACCGTAATTGGCGATAAACGGCTCTTCATGTATTCCCTTGCCCAAACCGTGACCGCCATATTCCCGCACTAAGCTATAGGGCGACGCATCAATAACCGGCTGTATAGCTGCGGATATATCACCTAACCTATTGCCCGCATGGGCTTGATTGATACCGGCCATCACATAAGTACGCGCTGCGTCCGAGTGATAGCTCTGTCAACACGCGCCAGAATCAATAGTACTAATATCGCCCTCTTGCGATATCCGCTGGTCGGGAATGCCGTGCACCACCTCATTATTGAGCGCAGTACAAATTGTGCCAGAGAACCCGTGATACCCCTTAAATGAGGGCACCGCGCCCTCGGCACGGATAACTGCTTCCGCAACAGCGTCCAACTCGAGCAAAGACACCCCACTCACTACCATTTGCCCTACTATTTCATGAGTTTTCGCCAGGATTTGGACAGCTTTGCGCATTGTTTCAATTTCCGCGGCAGATTTAGTCATAGCTGTTTTTTCGTTGCCTGACCCACGTTCGGCCTCAACTTAGATTACGCGGTTGCACCCGCGCAAACTTGATAAATCTATCATGCCAACTAGCATCTTTTATCGAGGTTTTTGACAGAGCGCCTTTGTCCGGCTTAAGACGAAACTAGGCTCTGTTTAGATAGACGCCAAAATGAACGCGCAATAACTCGCCGAAAATATCTTCACTGGTCCAACTCAAAAGATCCGCCCACATGTCATCCATGTGGGGTGCCCATTTTTTAAACACTGGCGACCGGGCATCGTCATCCGAATAGCCTTTTGCCAATTTTAGATAGTGGTACATAAAGGCCGAAACACGCAGGTTGAGGACACAATGAACCAGAATTTTGTGGCCGCTTTTTTGCTCATCAAGGCTACGCATTAAACCGATGAACCGAGCAACATCCGCCGGCCTAGGCGTTTGGAAGTTAACGGGCAAGTGAATATAGGTCATGCCAAGGCTGGGCACCAAACTACCTTCGTTAGGTAGCGCATGATCGGAGTCTGCCATAGCTAAATTGATAACTATGTCATAGCCGGCTGCGGCTATATCTACAAAGTACTCAGCGCGTGGTTGTCCGGCAGTGCCTACTGTCGGAGTGAGTTGAACAAAATTAGTGATGTGCGACAGTTCAGACATAGATACCCCATTAAGTGGCTTGTTAGAAATCTGCTTATCTCAGCGAGGGCTGGAATTTGTGCCAACGTGTATTTAGCTCGGGTTTAGCTTGGTTTGCCGTACAACTCGTTACGCACCGAATTCAACCTCACGCTAGCGCTGTTGCAGGCATTTATACCTGCACTACTGCTAGGCGGTAGGATACTTCTAATCAATGGATTATCGGTTCCTCAGCCTCTATCAACACCGCTTCCTCTTCTTCAATACTTTGCACCGCATAGCGCTTCGTCACTACTTCGCCTGAGAGGATATCCGGTAACTGCTGCAAAAAATCATCCATATGTTTGGTTTCAAAATGCGACTGCAATGCGTCTAAACTTTCCCATTCTTGGAACAACATCAGCGTATTTGGATCCGCCAAACCCACATAAAAATCATAGCTGACACAACCTAACTCTAACCTTGAGGCTTCAACCATATTCTTTGCCATGGATAAGGCTTGATCACGACACTCAGGGCGGACCGGAATGCTTCCTTGAACAATAATCACGACTTCCTTTTACTCCAAAATCTGCAGGGTTTGTTTCGTAAATAAACCCATACTCAAAACTAAATGTATCGCTACCTCTTAGAGCAAACCATGCTCAACTAGGGTTTCTTTAAGCTCGTCTATAATCAACGGATCGTCAATTGTAGAGGGGACCGTATACGGCTGCTGATCAATTATCTTTCTGATCACCTGGCGTAAAATTTTGCCAGAGCGGGTTTTTGGCAATCGTTTTACAACAATTGCCATTTTAAAATTGGCGATAGGCCCAACGGCCTTACGCACCAACTGAACCAGTTCTGCCTGTAAGGTAGCTGCATCAATATTAACGCCATCTTTCAGCAACAAAAGCCCCATTGGTACTTGACCCTTTTCCTGATCGGCAATACCAATCACAGCGCACTCAGCTACCGCAGGATGATCAGCCACAACTTCTTCAATTTGCCCGGTAGACAATCTATGCCCGGCAACATTCATCACATCGTCCGTGCGCCCCATAACAAAGACATAGCCTTCTTCATCACGATAGCCGCCATCGCCGGTCAGATAAAATCCAGGGTATTGGCTCCAATAGCTTTCTTCATAGCGGTCATGATCGCCCCAAACCGTAGGAAAGGAACTTGGCGGCATGGGCTCCTTTATGACGATCGCGCCCTCTTGGTTAGGGCCTAGCTCATACCCCGCCTCATCTAAAATACGCAAATCCCAACCGGGGGCAGGTAAAGTACAAGATCCAGCTTTGCATTCAAGCAGTTCTATACCAGCCATATTTGCGCAGATAGACCAACCAGTTTCCGTCTGCCACCAATGGTCTATGATCGGCACTTCAAGGTGGGCTTGTAACCAATGGTAGGTAGGCGGATCTAGACGCTCTCCTGCCACAAACTGATATTCAAGATTAGAAATATCGTATTGGGCAAGCAATTTACAATCAGGGTCTTCTTTCTTCATTGCACGAAATGCGGTGGGCGCAACAAAAAAGCTCTTCACTTTATGTTCGGCCAACACTCGCCAAAAAGCGCCAGCATCTGGTGTACGCACAGGTTTACCTTCAAAAAGAATAGTCGTGCAGCCGGCAAATAATGGCCCGTAAACAATATAAGAGTGGCCGACAACCCAGCCCACATCCGACGCTGCCCAATAAACATCGCCTACACCAACGTTATATATAGCCCCCATGCTATAACGCAAAGCGACTGCGTGGCCGCCGTTGTCTCTAACAATGCCTTTAGGTTTACCTGTGGTTCCCGAGGTATACAAAATATAGAGCGGATCGGTTGCGGCTACAGGGACACAATCCACAGGCTGGGACTGTTGCTGCCAAGTATTCCAATCTAAATCTCGACCAGGTTGCAACGTTGCCAGTGCTTGAGGTCGCTGCAGCATGACCACATGCTTTGGCGTGTGCTCGGCAATCTCAATGGCTTCGTTTAACAATGGTTGATAGGCAATGACTTTATCCACTTCTATTCCGCAGGACGCGGCCATAATTACTTTAGGTGAGGAGTCATCAATACGCATGGCTAACTCACGGGGCGCAAAGCCACCAAATACCACTGAGTGAATAGCACCAATACGCGCGCACGCCAGCATGGCAACAGCGGTTTCCGGCACCATGGGCATATAAATAATGACCACATCGCCCTTAGTGACGCCCAAGTCCTGCAGACCACCAGCAACTCGAGCAGTCCAATCACGCATCTCGCCGTAGGTATAATGCTCTACTGTGTTGGTTACAGGAGAGTCATAAATCAATGCCCTTTGCTCGCCGCGGCCCTGTTCAACGTGCTGATCTAGCGCCACATAACAAGAATTTAACTCGCCGTCAGCAAACCAGCGCCAAACATCATTATGGTCCTTATCAAGGATCTTAGTCGGTGCCTTAATCCATGGAATCTCAGTCGCCTGTTCAGCCCAAAAGGCTTCGGGTTCCGTCAGCGAACGCTGATATACCTGAGCGTAATTCGTGGCATTAGTCGTAGTAGTTCCCAAAGATTCCCCCAAAGGATTGCTTAATCCGGACTTGCTAAATAGGATAAAAATATGGCATTGCACTGCCAGCTCGACTTAGCTTAGTGCGGAAAAATCAGCACCGCGAATGGCAGATACCAAATTGCGATGCTAAAAACAGTAATAGAGATCTTACTGTTGGGTGAACTTTTTGATCTGAGCAGGCTTAGGACAGCGCGCCACAAGCTCTTTATAAGTCTTTGTGCGATTACCAATACGCTTGTGCTCACAGTAAAAGTCTACTGCTCGCTGCCACGCTTCAACACGACCGTGCTTGGTAATAGAAACAGTGGTATTCACAATCTTGCTTCGAATTCGTGACATAACACCTACCTGAAAAACTGGTGTCAATGTCCCACTCTTTTCTTTCTTCATACGGCACAAAATTCCACGAATCTGACCGCTTGGATCTAGCTGAATTTCACGATCGTTCTTATCGCGATTCTTCTGCTGTAGATCTTTCAATACTACATCTCTTGCGTCAGCAATTGCCTTAACTTCGGCACGCTTAGCACCGCGCATTCTTTTGCTATTTTCCTTTAACGAAAAATATTCCTGATAGGTCTTACCCTCGATTTGTCTGCGTACGCGAAAACCAAAAAATCTCGGGTTATCTAATAGTTCTACACTCATCGGATGCTTCCTGCTCTCTATTTCAAATGATCATCACTGTTTTAACTACAAGTCTTAAAGACTTGAGCCTATGAAAAGTCAGGGTCACAACCTGACTTACGTACTTCACATTGCTGTGAAGTTTAGACCTTAGCAATTACCTGGCCGTCTTCTAACTGGCCGATCTCGTCATCACTAAATCCAAACTCTTTTAAAACTGCGCGAGAATCCTCACCAGGAACTCGCGCACCTTTCACTTCCCCAGCTTTAGACCTAGAGAATCTTGGCGCTGGAGAGTGTTGTAGTACTCCATCCACCTTTAAATAACTGTTGCGCGCTTTGCTGTGAGGATGCTCAGCAGCCTCTTTCAAATTCAGTACCGGCGCGAAACATACATCGGTGCCTTCCATCAACTCACACCACTCAGCGCGAGTTTTAGTTAAAAACACCTGTGTCAGCTCTGCCTTTAACGCTGGCCACTGACTTGGGTCCATTTGCGGCGCAAACCTTTCTGCATCTAGGCCCGCCTTTTCAATCAATAAAGCATAAAACTGTGGCTCAATCGAACCTATACTAACGTGCTCACCATCCTTGGTACGATAAGTATCGTAAAAGTGAGCTCCGCCGTCTAACAAGTTGGTTCCGCGCTTCAGTTGGAATGTACCATTTGCAGACATAGAATAAAACATCGCCATCAAAGCGGATGTACCATCTATCATAGCTGCATCTACCACCTGTCCCTTTCTTGACTTAGAAGCCTCAAGTAAAGCGCAAACCAGACCAAAAGCTAACAACATGCCGCCCCCGCCAAAATCTCCAACAAGATTCAGAGGCGGAACTGGCTTCTCACCAGCGCGACCCATTGCATGTAATGCGCCAGCTAAACCAATGTAGTTAATATCGTGGCCAGCGGCTTGAGCCATAGGCCCTTTTTGCCCCCAACCTGTCATGCGCCCGTATACCAAACACTCATTACGACTGTGGCATTGCTCAGGACCTAGGCCCAATCGTTCGGTGACTCCCGGCCTAAAACCTTCAAATAGTGCGTCAGCGCCTTCGACCAAGCGCAGCACGGTTTCAACGCCTTGAGGGCTTTTCAAATCTACGGCAATTGACCGGCGATTTCTTGCAAGCACATCTTTTGGAGCTGAAGTCGGGGACTTAATTGAGTTTGTTAGTCGCTCTACACGGATAACTTCTGCTCCCATATCCGCCAGCATCATGCCGCAAAAAGGACCGGGGCCTATACCCGCCAACTCAATAATTTTAAATCCAGACAATGGCCCCATAACTTTGTTCTTCCATGGTCAAATTAATATTTAGCGAACTTAATCTGCTATAAAGCGCAGGCACAACAAATCGTATATCTTCGGTTGACATATTACACATACGATTAATCAATGTGCCAACCAAAACTGGACCAAACTGGCGAAAAACGACTTATTTACGCCTAAAATAAGAAAACCACCTAGCTCGTTACTTAAACACACACTTAAAAACGCGCTAGTTACCAACACCACCTTATAGGTGTCCCTAAACGTCGAGTGAACAGCAGAGCCGTAAATTCTGCCAGTTATCGTTAACAAATTTAACAAATTTCATTAGAGTAGCTAAACATAACGCCATATTTCGCGGTAAATAACGCAAAAATGATCCAAAAAAGCCCCACAAAATCGTCATTAACGCCGCTAAGAAAGATCATTCACTGTGATTGCGATAGCTTCTACGCCTCTGTGGAAATGCGTGACGATCCTTCTTTACTGCAAAAAGCCCTCGCGGTGGGCGGCAGTCCCGACCAACGAGGCGTTATCGCGACGTGTAACTACAGAGCCCGAGAATTTGGCTTGCATTCAGCTATGCCAATGTCGCAGGCGCTCAGGACTTGCCCAGACTTAGTAATCATTCGGCCAAACATGGCAAAATATAAATACGAATCACAAAGAATTCAAAAAATCTTTCTCGAATTCACCGATCTAGTAGAGCCGTTATCATTAGATGAGGCTTTTCTAGACGTTAGCAACAGTGTTATTGAGCGGGGTAGCGCCACACTGATTGCAAAAAAAATTAGACAACGTGTTAGAGACGAGGTCGGCATTACTATTTCTGCAGGCATAGCGCCCAACAAATTTCTCGCAAAAATAGCCTCAGACTGGAACAAACCCGATGGACAATTCACTCTAGTTCCGGAGGAAATAGACGCATTTATGCTGGAACTGCCGGTAAAGAAGATTTTCGGTGTAGGTTCCGTTACCGCAAAAAAAATGCGCTACCGCGGCCTTCACACATGCAAAGACCTACAAACTCTACCCTTGCCAGAACTGAGCAAACTATTCGGCAAATTCGGCAGCCGCTTATACAACTTATGTCGCGGCCAAGACGAGAGGCCAGTAAATAACAACAGAATACGTAAATCTGTTAGCGCAGAACGTACATTTATCCGCGACCTCCCAGACGAAGGAGCTTGCAACAGCCCGCTACAAGCGCTCTTTGCAGACCTCGAAATGCGCATAGAAAGGGCCCAGTGCGCAAATTTGGTTAAAGCGCGGACCATGAAAATTAGATTTAGCGGCTTCGACACTACAACAGTTTCAGTAGCAGGCCAGGAAATTAGCCCAAAGGTTTATAGAGATATGCTTAAGCAAGCATGGTTAAGGCAACAAAAACCCGTTAGGTTATTAGGTATTGGTGTTCAACTTAAGGAAGAGGACAGCCCACTTCAGTCAAATTTATTCGAATAATTAGCGCAACCGCCCCCGGAGGTCTCATGGAATTAAATAACAATTTTAATCAACGAGTAGCCGTTCATTCGGCAAGCCAAGCCTGGCTAGCATCACCTATTGCTGGAGTGGATCGGCGCATGCTTGATCGCGTTGGCGGCGAACTAGCGCGTGCAACAAGCATTGTGCGCTATGCACCCAACAGCCAGTTTTCTCCCCACGTACACACTGGCGGCGAAGAATTCCTTGTATTGGAAGGCGTTTTTCAAGACGAACACGGCGACTTTCCCGCCGGTAGCTATATCCGCAACCCACCAGAGTCATCCCATACGCCCGGCTCCGAAAAAGGCTGCGTAATTTTTGTCAAACTTTGGCAATTTGATCTGACGGACCGCAACGATGTACGCATTGATACTGCTGAAATGCTCTACAGCCCAATTGCACATAGACCCGACGTTGGCGTAAAGGAACTATTTACAGACGCCCGCGAAAAAGTGTCTTTGGAAGATTGGGACGCAAATGCTGAAATCACCCTTAGCTGCCGCTATGGCATGGAGATATTAGTCATTGCAGGAACATTCAGTGAAGGTGACGAAGAATTTTCAACCCAGTCATGGCTACGGTTGCCTGCTGCGAGCGACATCAAGATTGTCGCGGGCAAAGAAGGCGCAAGTGTGTGGATCAAAGAGCACTTAGCGACGCTAATAGCTAAAGCACCTAACAGCTAGCACTGGGCCTTCATTTGAGGCCAGCTTTGCCTTCATGGCTAGATATTAAAGTGCCAAGCCTCGGCCCTAAAACTACGGCGGGCTTCGGCAAGGAGCCCTCTAAGTCTATCTATCTGCTGTTTTCTGTCTGCTGCTAACTACCTAAAGCTAAGAGCGAAGCTGAACAGCAACTGAAAAATCAGCGACCGCGTTCATTATAGCCATTTAGCCGCTGCGGTTACGTAGAAAATTGAATGTTCGCAAAGCGTGCGTATAGCGGATTACTAGCAACCAACTCATCATGACTGCCGCTGGCAATCAGTGCACCTTCCTGCAAAACTAAAATCCTATCAGCCTGCCTTACCGTAGATAACCTATGAGCAATGACTAAAATAGTCATATCGCCCTTGAGGGCTTCAACAGACTGACGAATATATTGCTCACTCTCTGCATCTAGAGCACTGGTCGCCTCGTCTAGCAACAAAAAAGAAGGTTTTAACAACAAAGCTCTGGCAATGGCTAAACGCTGGCGCTGACCGCCAGAAAGACCAATACCGCCTTCTCCTACTTTTGTTTCTAAACCCTTAGGCAACGCGGCAATAAAGTCTCCTGCACTGGCACCCTTTAGCGCCGTGGCAATTTCTTCGTCTGACGCATTTTCTTTTGCGTAAGTTAGGTTTTCTCTAAGCGAGCCAGCAAACAACACCGGATCTTGCGGAACAAAGCCAAAAGTACCCCGCAATTTGTGCAACTTGAGCGAACGAATATCCTCATCGCCCAAAGCAATAATGCCTGAATCTGGGTCGTAAAATCTCTGCAATAGATCAAACAAGGTACTCTTACCGGCCCCAGACGGACCTACCAATGCCACCATTTCGCCAGGCGAAATAGCAAAACTGACATCTTTCAGCACCGCCTGCTCTGGCCGACTAGGGTAGGTGAAATTAATCCCACTTAGGCTTAATCCGAGTGACTGCTCTGAGTTCGAGTGTCCAGCACCAGGGCCATCTACAATGGCCCAAGGAGATTCTAAAATCTCAATCAAGCGCTCTGTTGCCCCGGCAGCACGCTGCAAATCACTCCAGACTTCAGATATTGCGCCCACCGAACCTGCAACGATAAAGGCGTAAAATATGAAAGCAGCAAGGTCTCCAGGGGAAGTATTACCCGCTAGAACGTCTTGGCCGCCGACCCAAAGCAGCATGGCAATAGCGCCAAAAACCAACAACATAACCACTGCAATAAGCACCGAGCGCAGCCAAACTCGCTGTAGAGAGACTCGCAAAGCTTCCTCAACTCTAGAAGCAAAGCTCCGCGTATCAGCGTCTTGATGATTAAAAGCCTGTACCACCTTTATATGGCGAAAACTTTCACCGGCGTGACTACCCACATCAGCCAACCGATCCTGGCTAGAACGCGACAAAATCCGCACCCGCCGACCAAAAAAGATCACCGGAAGTACAACAAAAGGCACGCTACCCAACACGATTAACGACAGCTTTGCATTAGTCAAAAACAACAACACCATGCCGCCAAAGAACATCAGTATATTACGCAGTGCTATAGATACAGAGGAGCCAATAACCGTTTGCAGCAGCGTTGTATCCGTCGTGATTCTAGACTGAATTTCGCTGGGCGCGTTGTCTTCAAAGTAGCCTGGGTGCATATGAATCAAATGATCAAACACCGCCAGCCGAATATCTGCGCTAACCCGCTCACCTACCCAGGAGACAAAATAGAAGCGGACAAAGGTACCTACGGTCAAAATGCCAATAAAGGTCACAAACAGCATCAGCGACTGGGTCAACATGGCAATTTCGCCGCTCGCAAAACCACTATCTATGACCATGCGAATGCCTTGGCCCAGAGATAAAGTGGCACTGGCAGTAACAATTAACGCCACGCTGGCGATAATCACCTGCCATTTATAGGGTTTTAAAAAGGCAAATGCGGGGCCTAGACGGCGCAAATTCTTCGAGCTTTCACGTTCTTCTTCATTCATCGCGGCATTATGTCCATGCGACCTCCAAGTTGCACTCTTAAGCTGGAATATTTGTGAACTAACTTGTAGACCTGCTTGTAAAGCTAGTTGCAGAGCTTGCAAAAAATCACGGCCAAAACCGCCCTATTAGAGGAATTGCCAAGCAATCTGATGGCTAAATTATTTCAACCCCATAACTTCGCTCAAGACAAGCCCACGAGCCTAGCTTTGCGCTTGCCGAGGGGAGCAGGAGCAAGGCACACTGACTCCCAAGCCCAAATAAGCCGAGCAGTTATGCAAACGAACATACAATGGACCGATGCCGAGGACAGCCACAACAAAGTTACTCGAGAGTTCCGTATCCAACGCGCTGATAGTCGCGATATCACAGGCGCTTTATGGCTACCCCAGTCTTCCGTTGAGGGTAAAACGCTGATCTGCTGCGGCCATGGGGCATCCGGCGATCGTTATCAGGCACCTATAAGTCACCTCGCAGAGCGCTTTGTTGATGCAGGATTTCCGGTCTTATCCCTAGACGGACCAGTGCACGGCTTACGCAAAGTTGGCGACGGCGGGCGGGAGGCCTTTTTCCCAGAGTATCAGCGAGACAATAGTTTGGCTGATATGACTAATGAGTGGGCCTTTGCAGTTGAACAGATCAAGGCTGCAACGGGCGCCGGCAACCTCGCCTATTTCGGCCTCTCTATGGGTTCTTTATTCGGCATTCCATTCATCGCAAGCAGAACGGATGTTACGGTGGCAGCCATTGGTCTAATGGGCGTGCAACCAGACTTTCCCCATGGCGAAACCTTGCTCGAAAATGCCGCGCAGATTAAATGCCCAATACTGTTTCTGATGCAGTTAGAGGACGAGTTATTCAACCGCCAAGGGTGCCTTGATGTATTCGACGCCTTCGCCTCAAAAGACAAACGCCTGCACGCTAATCCCGGCCTACATCCAGAAGTGCCTGCGGAGGAAATCGACTTTACCTTTGAATTTATGCTCGCTCACATCAACGGTACCCAAACGAAAAAAATAGTGAATATAATCTCAAATTGAGCGCAGCTAAAAAACGACTTCTATTTTGGTCAACTCGCCCTCCAGAATTACATTGTCTGAATTTCTATCAATTACGATAATAAACAGCATACCTACTGTTGGTGCGTCCGCTAACGTATAGGTTTCACCGTCTAGTGTTATTTCGCTTACTGGGAAGTTAGTTTCAGGTATCCGTTGTTGAGATGCTCCACCAATTGCGCTCGATGTTTTGCGGCATTTTGATAATAAACATAGTGATGGCCTGCTTCAGATATATGCAGGCTACTTTACCCGCCAGGCCCTGCGGCTAAATCCGCGCCTCGTTGGAACATAAGGATTTCATCTAAAACGCCACCCACTTGCATCGAGTCAAAAAGTTGGCAATCGAGTACAACCGCTATCTGCACAGCGTAATAATTATCATCTGATCCATTGTTGTAGGGACGTTGAAAAAACGTCAGCACGAAAGGTTCACGATCTATGTTAATCTTTGATGCTTGTTGCTCAAACAAAAACACAGCATGGCCCTTTGACAGGTCTAAGTTTTTTACGCTCGCCGGATCATGCGGACTGTTGAAAACACCTGCTACTAGAATCAAAAGGCCAATCATATTTACAGGCATTTTCTGTAATCCCTAAACTTATTCCAAAAAACCCCAGCGCTGAAACAATGAGCATGCCGCAATAATTTTTTAACTACGCAACTGTTCCAAATGGCAAAATACGTTGTAGCGCGATTCAGACAAATATCAATAACCGCAAAAGTAACTAACCATTGCTTACTCGTATTGGCGCAAAACTGCGTTTTGCCAGGACAACCAAGTTTTATATGGAGGTTGTTACATTACGAAGAAGTAGATACTGTCAGCAGTTACTCGATACGCAAACGAAATGAATCCGGCAGGAAGCCCTAATGGCAACTTTTATTAGCTAATGTGTGTTCTTGGCAAGGTGATTCCGCATTACTTTCTTCTTCTGTGGGGCGTGGAAATTAGCATATTATAGATCCGGGCCTAATGATTCGCGAAATCGCAGGTTCACGGCTATCGTCGTTTGCCTGAGCAGACGTGCTAATTTCAACCGGTGTTTTAATTCATTTCATAGGTGTAGAAGGTAGAAGAGTGTCAGTTGCAAATATTTGGTTACCCATTGCTGGAACATGTCTGATTAGCAACTCACTTGGACTACCGCTGTTTCTGGCAATGAGAGAAAATGAAGTAAATAAACAAGAAGGGAATGAAGGAGCGAAAAACTTCGCTGACTAACTAGCAGTAGATCTCTATGGAGGCTAAGCCAATAATGAAAGTCAAAATATTCACCAAAATCCTAAGGCCCAAACGCCGATTTCGGTCTGGTTCAGAGACCCCAGCAGACCGCGGGTTAGAGGCAGAAATTAATGATTGGTTAGCATCAAAGCCTGACATTGAGATCAAAAATATTGCATAGTCGTCAAACCGTTATTGATGCTTTTGGCCATCACAAACCCCTATTTGAGTTTGCTACCAAGAGGCAATAAAACCCCTCACTTAAGGTTAGACAACGCAAAAATTTTTCAATTTTTAATTGAGGTTGTGGGGGCTATCTCGTCAAGGTGCTGGCCACCAGACCTATGGAAGGCCGAAGGAAGGCCGAGGGAATACCAATGGATTAAAATCGCCCTGATCAATCGTTGCTCAGGGTGCGACGAGGACCGAAATGACTGACATGACCGAACTTGAGTATTTAGAAACAGAAACAAGCGAAAATCCCGTTGGCTGCGTCATATGGATGCACGGCCTCGGCGCTGATGCCAGCGACTTTGAACCCATCGTACCGATGCTGCCACTAAATCAGCCCCTGCGCTTTGTCTTCCCCAACGCGCCAGTACGCCCAATCACGGTGAATGGCGGCGCGGAGATGCGTGGTTGGTACGACATAGACCCAAGTTCATCCGTGGTCGGTGGCGATGACATTATTGAGTCAGCGGAAGCCATTAAGGCTTTAGTAGAAAATGAAATGGCCAATGGCTTTAAGTCTAACCAAATCATATTGGCAGGTTTTTCACAGGGCGGTGTAATTGCTCTGGAGCTTGGCCTGTCAAGTGACCGCAAAATGGCCGGTATTATGGCTTTATCTACTTACGTGCACGATCACCAGCGCCTTACTGACCGGGTAGGGTTTGCCAATATTGATACCCCTATATTTATGGCGCATGGCATCAATGATCCGGTCATTCCAATCACCCGCGCCATTACTTCACGACAAACATTATTGGACTTGGCTTACCCCGTTGAATGGCAAGAGTACGCTATGGGTCACCAGGTTTGCCCTCAAGAAATTACGCATATAGGCCAATGGCTAAATCAGATTTATCAAAACTAGTGCCCCTGTTACCCAGCCCTGAGGCTTGGGTAGACACGGTGTTACAAGACTTCGAGACTTTTCTTCAAGATCACGCGTCTGCGGAAAAAAAAGCATCTGGTATGGCGTTAAGCATGGCGTCCCATTATCCAGATCGGCTGGACCTAGTCAGTGCCATGGTCGATTTAGCAGTGGAAGAACTGAATCATTACCGCGAGGTGATGCGCATACTATTGGGCCGAAAAATTGCCCCACGCGCAGATCGCAAAGACGCCTACGTCACCCAACTGAATAAGCAGGTGCGCAAAGATGCCGAGTATTTTTTACTCGACAGACTGCTGGTCGCAGCAGTAGTTGAGCGCAGAGGTGCTGAACGTTTTAGCCTAATCGCTGAGCATATTACTGATCCTGCAATGAAAAAGTTCTATGCGGCCATTACTGCCAGCGAAGAGCGCCACTGGCAGCTTTTTGTAGAGCTGGCACGGGCTCACTGTGCAGTTGATGAAATTGAACAGCGCTTTAACCAACTGGCTGACTACGAAAATGAGCTGGTCAGCAGCTTGCCTGTAGCAGCAACCCTGCACTGATTATGGCGAATGGGTAAAAATATGAAGGACCCAATAGAACAATATTTAGACCGTTACGCAGAACCCGAAGCAGCCGACCCAAAATACATACAAGCGTCAATATTTGCACAGCAAAATATCTACGCCCAATGCTTGGTTGTACCCGCTTTTGATGAAGCCGAAGATTTTCTAACCCACCTACTGAGCAACATTGCTGACTGCAAAAATCTACTCGTCATCATTGTGGTCAATGGGCCAAAGGACGAGGGGCAAGCAGGCTATGACCCTGCACCCACCCAACGCAGCCAGAAGCTTATGCAAGCACTACAAAACCAACACCTAAGCAAAAAACGCGCTACCACTTGCAGCCTAATAGTCATTGACCGAGTCAGCCAGGGCCTGGAAATACCGCACAAACAAGGCGTAGGACTGGCACGTAAAATTGCCAGCGATGTAGCTCTGGCACTACACCACCAAGGTACAGTCACTTCGCCATGGATTTATCAAACCGATGCCGATGCATGCCTTCCCCAAAACTACTTCACAGCACCTATGCCACAACGCGGATGCGTTATATTTCCCTACAGACATGTAAGCACAGACAGTGAAGTAAATGCGGCTGTGCGACTCTATGATTTGCACATGAGCTACTTCGTGGCCGCACTGAAAAAACATGGCAGCGCTTATGCCCACTCAAGCCTAGGCAGCACTTTGAGCATCCACGCCAAAGACTACGCCAGTGTCAGAGGCTACCCAAAGCGCAGCGCTGGAGAGGATTTTCATATCCTCAACAAATTAAGCAAGATCACGCCACTAACCCTTTTGCCCGGCCCAAGCATTGACGTACAAGCCAGAACCTCGGCCAGAGTACCTTTTGGCACCGGTCCAGCATTGAGCCGAATCATCGAAAATCTGCGCCAGCAGCCAGACGGCAGCGGCTATCTGAGCTATAACTATGCGAGCTTCAAGCTATTAGCCCAAGGCTTGGCAGAGTTAAACGCCGCCTGCAAAAATGTCCACGGAGACAAGGTCGAATTCTCATTAAAGGTAGACGAAATACTCACTGAACTAGGTTTACAGCGAGTTTTACCCCGGCTTACAGACACAAGTACCTCGCCAAACCAGCGCCAAAGAGTCGCTAACGAATGGTTCGACGGGCTCAAAACCCTGCGCTTTATCCACCTTGCGCGTCGCTTTCACCCAGATAAATCACTGCTAGAGACACTTTTGGGTGAGGCGCAAGAATTACGGCTACTAGACTAGCTCGCAGTGCGCCGCACCAACCCCGGGTACAGCTATTTTAGCTGTGATCTTTAGCTACCCTTCTCGGCTAATCTCTTTGACTATCCTCTTTGGTTACCATCAAAATCCACTGGCGGGGTTTAAATCAGCGGCATAATTAGCAGTTAACAGTGGCCAACAATCCCCGTAGAATGCCTGCGCCTCAAGGCATAACAACCTTTTGAGTTAAAAATAGTAAGAGCCTTAAATACTCACACTTTTTCCATTTTCTATCAGGTAAGAATCACCCGATGGCCACAGTTTTTATTGACGGACAAGTAGGCACAACTGGTATCGAAATCAGCGAACGACTCAGTAGTCGGTCAGATATCGAACTAATTAGTTTGGCCAATGACGAGCGCAAAAGCCCGTCGGCACGCACGCGCCTGCTTCAGCAAGCAGACGTTGCTATTCTGTGTCTGCCCGATGACGCCGCTGTCGAATCTGTTGCGTTAGCAGATGGTGAAACCAGAATACTCGATGCCAGCACTGCGCACCGCACCAATCCCGAATGGGTTTATGGGCTGGCCGAACTCAGCCCAACAGCGCGAGCAGAAATTGCCAATGCGCAATTTGTCTCCAACCCTGGCTGCTACCCCCAAGGTTTTGTATTACTGACAAGACCCCTAATTCAAGCAGGTCTGCTGTCTGCCAGCACACCACTACGCTGCCACGCTTTATCCGGATACTCCGGCGGCGGCCGACAAATGATTGAAAAGTTTCGCGACTTTTCTCCTGTTCAAGCAGACACCTTAGGCGTGCAAAGTTATGCGCACGGACAGCAACATAAGCACCTACCTGAAATGCTCAGCTACAGTGGCACAGCAGTGCAGCCCATCTTTACCCCTAGCGTTGCTAACTATTATAGAGGCATGTTGGTAGAAGTGCCGTTATTTGCAAGCGAACTAAATAACAGTTCGCCAGAGCAAGTGCTCGAGGTTCTGCAACAGCGCTATGCCGACGAGCCATTCATCAATGTTGCGTCCCTTGGGGCTGAAGAGCTAATGGATGGTGGCTTCCTCAACCCAACAGACTGCAATGACAGCAACCGCATGGATCTCGTTGTGATGGGCGATGCTCAACGCATAATCCTCTGCGCACGCTATGACAATCTCGGCAAAGGCGCTGCTGGTGCTGCCGTGCAAAACTTAAATATTATGCTTGGTATAAAGGAGTCGTCAGGACTATGAGCACACTGTTGGCGCAACGCTCGAATGCAGAGCTAAAAAAATTACAACAAGAACTAAGCGCAACTTATCAGAGCCTTACTGCGGCCCAGGGTAGCAATCAGCTGAAGCTAGACTTAAGTCGCGGCAAGCCCGGCGCAGAGCAACTAGATTTGAGTAACGGTTTAGAAGAAGCCCTTGGCGGTGACTTCTTTAGTTCAGACGGATCGGACGCACGCAACTACGGCGGCATCCGCGGTGTCAGCGAAGCACGAGCGCTAGGCGCTGAACTTATGAGCGTTCCGGCCAACGAAATCATTGCCGGCGGCAACTCTAGCCTGACCATGATGCACTTAGTGCTTAGAACAGCCATGGAGCTCGGCCTTTGGGGCGATGGGCGTCGTTGGAGCAATTGCCCAACAGCGAAAATTTTGACCCCAGTACCTGGCTATGACAGACATTTTGCATTAGCGGAGCATTTCGGCTTAGAAATGGTCAATGTGCCCATGGACGACAATGGCCCAGACATGCAGTTAGCCTCGGAGCTAGTGGCAAACGATGACAGCATCAAAGGCATTTGGTGTGTACCCAAATACGCCAACCCCACAGGCTGCACTTATAGCGATGCAGTGGTCGATGCAATTGCCGCCCTGCCCAAACAAGCTAAAGCGGATGACTTTGTCGTAATGTGGGACAACGCTTATGCCGTCCACGATCTAGATGAGCACGGCGAGCACTTAAAATCTATTCGCGACGCCGCAATATCACAAAATACCCAAGAACATATTGTGCAGTTTGCATCCACTTCCAAAATTACCCATGCAGGTTCAGGCGTTGCCTTTATTGCAGGGACAGACAGCGCGCTGACCAACTTAGAAAAACACATGGCGGTTTTTACCATTGGTCCAGACAAAGTGAATCAATTGCGCCATGCGCGATTTTTAAAGGGTCGGTTAAAAGAGCATATGGCTGCACACGCTGCAATCATCCGACCAAAATTCGACCTAGTGTTGAAAAGTTTCGAGCAAGAATTGGGAAGCTTAGACGTAGCCACTTGGACTAAACCCAAGGGTGGCTACTTTGTTTCCTTAGACCTTAAGCCCGGCCTAGCCAAAGAAGTGGTAGCAATGGCAAAAGCAGTAGGTCTTACCCTGACGCCCGCAGGTGCGACATTTCCTGGCGACCACGACCCCGAAGACCGAAATATGCGAATAGCGCCTACCTTTGGGTCCTTAGATGAAATTAACGCAGCAATGGATATCCTGACGCTGTGTATAAAGTTGGCTAGCGTACGCAAGCTAGTTAGCGACCAAACTTAATTAGGTATTACATGTTAGAAGAAAATGGCGAAATTCAAAATTTAGACAAGGCCGAAAAAGAAGCTGCAGCAGAAACTTACGCTGAAGATTCTACACCCGACGCTCCGGCCACACCGGCCACACCGGCCACACCGGCAGAAAAAATGAGCGAAACCGCTGATGCAAGCGTGTCCATTGATACAGGTGCAAGCGATCTAGTTGAAGCTACTGTGGAAGAAACAACCGCACCAGTTGAAGCTGATTCCGAACAAGACAGCGAAACCAGCAATGAGGCTGTTGCAGATACAGTTGCAGCAGAGGGTGCTGAACAGAGCGCTGACGCGACGATTGGACAGGCAGTTGAAGAAACTGTTGAAGAAACCGTCAGCGCAGCAGTTGTCGTTGAAGAAGCTCCCGTAGCAGAAGCAGCCACAGCAGCGGAAGTATTTGAAACCGTACGTTTCCAAGAACTGGCTCTACCAGCCCCATTGGTTGCAGCAGTAGACGAGTTAGGGTTCGAATTTTGCACGCCTATCCAAGGCAGATCATTACCGTTCAGTTTATCCGACTATGACGTTACCGGACAGGCGCAAACGGGCACCGGCAAAACAGCCGCATTTCTGATTACGTTGTTCACCCGCTTCTGGGAAAACCCTTTACAAACAGAACAAGCCTCAGGCACGCCTCGCGCATTAGTACTGGCCCCGACACGGGAACTGGCTATGCAAATTGAGGGCGACGCACAAAGCCTCAGTAAGCATATGGGCATGCGCACAGTTTGCGTAGTCGGCGGCATGGACTACGGCAAGCAGCGCGAAGAGCTTGAAGAAGGCCCGGTAGATGTATTGGTTGCCACCCCAGGCAGGCTTATAGATTTTGTCGAGCGACGAGAAATCAATCTGCGTGAAGTAGAAGTACTGGTTATTGATGAAGCAGACCGCATGTTAGACATGGGCTTTATTCCAGATGTTCGCCGCATTGTTTTGCAAACACCGCACAAACGTAAGCGCCAAACATTGTTCTTCTCCGCAACCTTTAACGATGCTGTTATGCGCTTAGCGCAATCTTGGACCATCGACGCAGAGCACATTATTGTCGAACCTGAGAGCGTAGCTACAGACACCGTTGAGCAAAAGTTCTGGTTAGTCGGTGCACGCGAAAGACAAAAGGTACTGTTTCAATTCTTGTCCCACGCGCAACCTGAACGAGCAATTATTTTTGCCAACAGGCGGGACCAAACGCACCGCATAGTTGAATTCCTACGGAAAAAAGACATCCATTGCGAAGCGCTGGCCGGTGACGTACCACAACGCAAGCGCATGGCAACCTTAGCCCGCTTCAAGGAAGGCAAGTTACGCTACTTAATTGCAACTGATGTTGCTGGCCGCGGCATTCATGTCGACGGCGTATCTCACGTTGTAAACTACGAGTTACCGGACGATTCGGAAGATTACGTACACCGTATTGGTCGTACAGGCCGTGCCGGGGCGTCAGGCGTATCTATTAGTTTCGTTTCTGAAGATGACGCTTTTAACCTCCCTGCGCTGGAGCAATATCTGGGCAGTCAGATCAAATGCATCCAGCCTGATTTGCTACCGGACAGTTAATATCAGCTACCTAAGCCGCGGGTTGAAAAAGACTTATGACTGAACAATACTCGGACAATACTGCAACCCAAAGCACGTCTACCGTCACTCAAGTGGCGGTGGTTCAGCACAATGCTGGGGTAGATGTGGAAGCTAACTTAAGCAAGTTAGAATTACTCTCCACCCAAGCTGCCAGCGAGGGTGCCCAGCTCATCACTTGGCCTGAAGCATTCGCATACCTAGGCCGGCACAATGGCAAAAAAGAGATTTTAGAATCGCTCAGCGAAGGCGGACCAATCCTTGAGCGTTGCCAAGCGTTGGCGCGCAATCTCAACTGTCATCTACTACTAGGTGGCTTCCACGAAGCAGTGCCTGGAGACGCGGACCGCTGCTACAACACCAGTGTATATTTAGACGCAACAGGCAGTGTTCGTGCAAGCTATAGAAAGATACACCTATTCGACGTAAGCATTCCTAACGGCCCACAACTCATGGAATCTAAGCAGACAGCAGCAGGCGAAAAAGCCGTTTGCGTAGACGCGCCAATGGGTAGTCTGGGCTTAACCATTTGCTACGACGTGCGCTTCCCAGCGTTATACCAACGCTTAGCTGGCATGGGTGCCGTTGCCATGACAGTGCCCTCGGCATTTACCGCTACTACGGGCGCTGCCCACTGGCACACATTGCTCCGCGCACGCGCTATTGAAACCCAGAGCTATGTCATTGCGCCCGCGCAACATGGTGCCCACAGCGCCAACCGCGCCTCCTACGGACACTCACTCATTGTTAATCCATGGGGCAGAGTCATTGCGGAACTACCCGAGGGCGACGGCTACGTTATCGCCAGCGTAGACAGCGAAGAAGTACACAGAATTAGACGCGAAGTACCCAGCCTTGCCAATCAAAGACCCATAAGCTGACCCATGAGCAATCAACTCGAACAACAAAACTCCCGCGGCGGCAGCCAAGTTGTTTTCTTACTAGCGGCGCTGATTATCGTCGCCGCCGGGCTTAAGTCAGCCCAAGAAATAATGGTGCCATTTTTGTTGGCCACCTTTATCGCAACCATCGCCGCAACACCCATGTTTTGGATTCGCGCCAAAGGTGTACCCGCAGGCGTTGCATTAGCGTTAGTCGTAGTCGGCATATTTACCGCGCTGCTGCTCATAGGCGCAGTAGCCACACAGTCCACTGCGGCGTTTATTGCCAAGCTACCTTTTTACCAAGAAAGACTCATTAGTATTCAAATAGAAGTAGTCCAGGCGCTAGAGGGCTTTGGCATTCCTATAGATTTATCCACTGTGCTAGAGGGATTTTCACTGAGCTCGGCGCTTAAATTTGCTGGCTCTACACTGGCGAGCCTTGGTAATTTGTTAAGCAATGGCTTTTTAATCATTCTCACGGTTATTTTTATTCTTGCCGAAGCCACCAGCTTTTACCCAAAGCTAAATTCAGTGCTGAGCAACCCAGAGCGGGACTTAGTGTATTTCACACGGTTCGCCAACAACATGAACCGCTACGTTGCCCTCAAAACCTCCATGAGCTTACTCACCGGAGCGTTAGTAACAGTCGCTCTATGGCTGTTAGACATCGACTTTCCAGTACTTTGGGGCCTACTCGCGTTTCTGCTTAATTTCATCCCAACCATCGGCTCAATTTTCGCAGCCATACCGCCATTACTATTAGCGCTCATTCAGCATAGCCCAAGCGCCGCTGGCGCGGTGGCATTGGTTTTTTTCCTCATCAACATGGGCGTTGGCAACGTTTTAGAACCTCGTTACATGGGCAAGGGCTTGGACCTATCCACCTTGGTAGTATTTTTATCTTTGATCTTTTGGGGCTGGATATTAGGTACAGTGGGGATGTTTCTCTCCGTACCCTTGACCATGACCGGCAAGATCGCCTTGGAAGCCAACCCAAAAACATTGTGGTTAGCACGGCTGCTCGGACAAGGTGAAGACAGCGAGCAGTCTCCAGCCGCGACAATTGATCAAGGCACACCACCTAGCAACACCCAAATTCAAACCCAGAGTCAGCCTCTAATCCAGAGTCCGCCTCAACAAGAGTCCAATAACTAATGAGTCAATTTGAACGGCCAAATATTGCGGCAATGCAAGGCTATAGCTCCGGCGAGCAACTCTCAGAAAAACAAACGCTTAAACTCAATACCAACGAAAACCCTTTTCCTGTCAGCGCAAAAGTACAGGCGGCATTAATGGATTTCGCAACAGCAGACCTTAGGATTTACCCACAACCCACCGCCGATAAATTGCGTGATGCCATTGCCGCTCATCATGGCGTTACGCGAGATCACATTATGGTGACGCATGCCGGTGATGAAGCACTGCGACTGGCCATTACTACTTTTGTAGAACCTGGCGGCACACTGGGCACCGCAGATCCAAGTTATTCCTTATACCCCGTACTGAGTAAAATTCAGGATGCCACAATGCGCACACTGGCATTGAAAGATGACTGGTCTATTCCTGATGAATTCGCACAAGTTATGACACAACATAACGCCCAGCTAACTTGTTTGGTGAACCCCCATGCGCCTAGCGGACACCTTACGCCGCTGGCGACTATTGAGGCCATTGCGCAAAATATCAGCGGCGTTTTGTTAGTAGACGAAGCTTATATCGACTTTGTCGATCCGAGCATTGCCTATTCCACCAAAGATCTGATTAACGCTCGAGACAATGTGCTAGTACTACGCACCTTCAGCAAAGGCTACAGTTTGGCTGGGTTACGTCTAGGTTACCTGCTCGGCGACCCAGAGCTGATCAAACCCATGCTGGAAAAAACTCGTGACAGCTACAATGTAGACGCCATCAGCCAAACTCTAGGTTTAGCGGCAATAGAAGATCAAGCCTACGCCCAAGAGACATGGCGTCAGGTGCGCGAACAACGGCAGGTGTTGCATGAGGCCTTACGTGCACTAGGCTTTAACTGCCCATCAAGTGAAGCCAATTTTTTACTCGCCACAATGCCAGAGGATATTGACGCAGAAGGTTTGTACGAAGCACTCAAAGCCAAAAGCATTTTGGTGCGTTATTTCCAAACACCCAGACTGAAAGACAAACTACGCATCACAGTGGGCTCTGCGAAACAAAACGAAAAGTTGATCAACACCATACGCCAGCTGATCACTCGCTAAGCGAATTTAGCTGACTGCCAAGACAAAATGAAAGGGTTCCAATGAGCAAACACCTACTCAATGAAGAAAAGATTGCAGCGCTGCCCACCACTCTGGTACAGCACCAATTTAACGACAATGCTATTCGCTCAACAAAAATCCTGAGTTCCTCCACGGGCATGCAGCGCTTAGGCATACATCTCGTCACCATTAGCCAAGGTAACGACTCCACTACCCACCACTACCATGATGCCGACGAAGAATTTATTTACATTGTTTCTGGCAATGGCATTGCACGTATTGGTGAGGAATCATTCGAAGTGGGCCCTGGAGACTTTATGGGTTTTCCAGCACCGTCGGACGCCCACAGCTTGCACAACCCAAACGCCGAAGATCTGGTTTATCTCATGGGCGGCGAGGGCTGGCCTGTAGACGTTGTCCATTACCCAGAAATAAAACGCAGCATGACCCGCTCACATGGCAAGCGCGCCTACTCCGATTGGGAAGACATTACTGAGGTTAAAGGCCGCTAGCCGAGCCCGAGCCATTGGCGAATGCGATAAGGTCGCGTACCCTTTACCCGTTCGCAATGCACCGGTTGCTCGGTACATTATTAGACACAATAATTTACGAATTGATTTACAGAATAATTATGAGGAGGGGATATGACTCAACTACCCGCAGTGAGCCTTGCCGCCGTACCCGGCCGCAGATTACAAACCATTGAGATCGCCAAAGAAATTGAAAAGAAAGGTTTCCCCGGCATCTTCGGACCCAGCCTAGGTGACAGCCTTTCTCTTTGTAACGCCATCGCGCTGGCGACAACTGATGTCATGATCGGCACCAGTATTACTCCTATTTATACGCGCAACGTTACCGACTTCGCGCAAACCGCAGGTTTCTTACACGAAGTATCCAATGGCCGCTTTCGTTTTGGTGTCGGCGTCAGCCACGCGCCCGCATTAAACAGAATGGGTATTACCGCAGGTAAGCCATTGGGTGATATGCGTAAGTTTGTTGAAGATATGCATGCGGTGCCACGAGTGGGCGATATGCCGCCTATCGTTTTGGCGACCCTGCGCGACAAGATGATTCAGTTGGCCCAAGAGATCGGTGGCGGCATGGTATTTGCTAACGGCGCACGTTCTTACATGAGTCACTCATTAGGCAATCTATCTGCCGAAACACGCAGCAACGATGACTTCTTTATTGGCAACATGATTCCTACATGTGTCAGCGACGACAAAGCAGCAGCAGCAGCCGTTTGCCGCAAAACTTTGACCAGCTACGCGTTTCTTCCTAACTATAGAAACTACTGGAAGGCCGCAGGTTTTGAAGAAGAGATGAATGGTGTTGAAGCCGCCATTGCAGAAAAAGACTACGACCGCGTACCTGAATGCCTGTCTGATCGCTGGCTTGCGGACACCACACTCTTCGGCAGCGCAACAGAAGTACGCGAAGGCGTAGAAGCCTGGTTCGACGCGGGCATTAAGACACCGATCATCGTGCCGTCATCGGCATCGGGTGGTCAGATTAAGGCGTTGGAAGAATTCTTCGCCCTCTGGGATTAGTACCCAGCACTTGCACCCACCACGTCAAATCCGACTCATTAGGCACGGCTGTGCCGAGCCGAGTCGGTTTAGACAAACAGATCATGCAAGGCCACTAAATCAACGAGGCCTTGATGATTTGCGCAACACTACCCACCAGCTACTTACACGCAAAGAAAACAACGCAGATTGGTTGTGGGCCAGTTCAGCCGCTAGAACATTAACCACCGCCCAAGCCATCTCATCTACTTGCAGTTGCTCCATGCAATTGGAGGAAGATCTATATTTAGCTGGTCCAGAATCGATACTCAGCGTGCTGCAAAGTACCCCAGAGGATTTTCGTAACGTCATACTGGTGGGGCACAATCCGGGCATTAGTATGTTGGCTGGACTGCTCAACAACCCAGCGCAAACGATTGAGCTAGACACTCTAGGTATAGTGGAGCTGAAGTTTACCGGGCAGTGGCAGGATTTGAACTTTGGCCAATGCCAGTTCCAAGCCACCTATGACTACAAGACACCGACAATCCAGACAAAATAACTGGGTGAGCCGGTGAGCCGGTGAGCAAAAAAACAGTGGAACTCGTTTAGTTAAGTTGGTCGCTTAGGGCCTATGCAGCGGGTTTAAAAATCTTTGCCACATAAAAGCCATCCCAGGGCCCAGCAGGCAACACACGCAAAGTCAGAGCCAAATTCTCATTCAATTCCTTACCCAACCATTGGGTAAGTCCAGGCATTGAGTTAGACGGATACTCTGCAATTGGCATAATCTGCGCGTCGGTTTTTTTCAACAATGATGCCACTACCAACTCGTTTTCATCCGGCGCAAAACTGCAGGTGCAATAAAGCAAAGTACCGCCAGGTTTTAGCGCGGCGTAGGCAGAACGAATAAGGCTTTTTTGTTTACGCTGGGTTTCTTTAACTTTGCGCGGGCTCCAATGCTGATAAGTGCTCGCATCCTGCCAATTCATCCGTGACTCAGACGAACAAGGGGCATCTAACAACACTCGATCAAATCGCTCTGGCACAGCCCGCCCCACGCTGCGCCCATCGCGCTGATAAAATTCAACATTGGTCACTCCACAACGCTGCAAGTTAGCCTGCATACGAAAGAACCTACCGCGTATAGGTTCAACCGCGGCAAGCCGGCCAGTGTTATGCATACGCGCTGCAATAGCTAAAGTTTTGCCTCCAGGGGCCGCTGCTAAATCCAGTATCTCTTCGTCTGGTTGAGGGGCGAGTATTGAAACAGCAAAATAGCTGGCCGGATTTTGAATATAAATTTGGCCGCTTTCAGCGCTCGCATGCTGAGAAATACCCGCATCTCGAGCCACTGAATACAAACCAGAAACCATAGGCACTGGCTCTCCCAAAGAGCCGCCCAAGTGTTCTTTTAATGACTCAACAAGTTGATCTTTGTCTATCTCAGACTCTATCTGTAGGTCATTCAACCAATAACTTGAAACTGTCTTTTGCCCCAATTCAGTAATAATTCTACCGGCTTGCGCAAGTCCAAAAACCGCCTCAAGACGCTGACAAAAATCTTCAGCACACTGAAAGTCATCCGGCAATTGCACAACCAACTCTGGGTTAGCAGGGAGCACTAAAAATTTATTTTCTTTCGCCACGACGTAAAATCTCTCAATTGCCTTCGCTTATACTATTTAAATGGAAAAACAGCCAAAAATGCATACCACCCACACTTTGTGCGGCGGTATTATTGCGCAAAGTATAAGGTGTACAAACACCACTTCGTATCTTTATTCACAGGAGTCGCGTTCTTGAAACTCGCAAAACCCGCTTTAGACGTTGGGCTTTATACCAACCAGCTGGACCCCAGTCTGGCATTTTGGCAAGACCAAGTTGGCCTTACCTACAGCGAAATGTTGCCCTTAGGCGGCGGCGCGCGCCAACACCGACACGCCATTGGCGACAGCGTACTGAAGGTTAATCATAGCCGGCATGAACTAGAGGTTGGCGATAGTGGGCTAAGCAAACTAAGCATTTACAGCGCATCGGTTGAAGAACCCGCCCAGCTTTTGGACCCAAACGGCAACGACATAGACCTCTGCCCAATAACCGCCCAAAGCCCAAATTTAACACTCACGCTAGCGGTGACCGACTTGGCCCGCAGCCAAGAATTTTACGCCCAAACCTTGGGACTACCCCAAGACGATGAAGGTGGCTTCCGCGCTGGCGCCTCTCAGATACTACTCACCCAAGGGGGCAAGTTAGGCGAAGTGCCACAAAAAGCATTGGGACTGCGCTACATGACCTTTCAAATTTTTGATGTAGTGGCAGAACATGCCTATGTAATAAGCCACGGAGGCAGCGAAGGCATGGCACCAGTGCGGCTGGGTGAAGTTGCTTTTATCAGTTTTGTGCGCGACCCAGACGGCAACTGGATAGAACTCAGCCAAAGAAAATCTATTACCGGATCACTCGCTTAAGCACAAAAAACAACCTTCAGGCTCATAAGGATCTATACAGGTCAACCTTTACTAGACTATGGGCTACCTTATGGGTATACCTGTCCAAATGCATTTTGAAATATTAGGTTGATACCTAATAAATATTATATTGGAGACAATCATGGGCTTTTTATCACTTCTAGTACTACTGGTCATTGCTTACTTATTATGGCGCGTCAGCGATCAGCTACCCGACGTTTTATATAGATTAGGCGAAATACAAAAAGACATTGCAGAGCTGAATAGACGCAGTGCAGCGGCCTCATCCGATAATGCGCTAGCAACGAAAAAGCCCACATCGAAAAAAAAGCCAGAAGCAGACAGCTAAGTATAAGTCTTAATAGGTACTCACTGAGACGAATATGTCCGCTACTGAAAAACCAACCGTTGCTACCTCTCAGCGCAAAAAACCATTAGATTGGCGTGTCCGCTTTGGCCTTACGCTCAGCGCTGCATGGATATTTCTCGGAAGCTCCTACATCACCACGCAGATAGGTTGGGGTGCATTTTCACGACTGCCCGCAGAGGAACTGGGCAGTTTTTTGGAGGGAGCCTTTGCACCGCTGGCTTTTCTTTGGTTGGTTATCGGCTATTTTTTGCAGCAAAAAGAGTTGGAGCAAAATACCGAGGCCTTGCATGCCCAAGCATTGCAAATTGGTCGCACCGCTGAGCAAGCTATAATTCAGTCAGAAAAACTCGCTGCCAGCGAACTGCATGCAAGACAGGAAGCTTTCTTACAAATAGCACAATTAGTACGCGCTCAACTTGGCGCCATTGCCGGCCTACTTTATACGTCAAGCCAAGGTGGTGACTCCGGAGACGGCACCATAAGCCCGGTGGAAATGACCCAGCTCTTTTCAGAGCAGAGTAATGGCGACCTAGACTTATTCACACGACGACTCATACAAGCCATTATCCTAGAAGCAGACGACAGCGAGCGATTCGCACTATTTTATGGCACCGCCATTCGCGCCAGGCACAGCAATCACTTCCTCTTCGCCTTTGAACGGCTGATGAAAAACGTAAAAGAAGTAGACCCCCAAGGTATGCTAGAAGATGCACTAACCTCCAGCGCCAATGGGTTACTCTATGTGCGCATGAAAAGCTATCAAGCCAATGCGCCAGAAGAATGGTCCGATCACCACAAAACAGGAATTCAGATCAACATTTAGGACGTTTACCATGCACACCTCTATTACGACCTTACTGATTCTCTTATCCACTACCGCTTTAAGCATCAGCAACCTCTGGGCAGCAGACCGCTTTGCTGGCGTTGAGGTAAAAACCCAGACAGTCAGCGGAAGCGTACATATGCTTACCGGTTCAGGCGGCAACATCGGCGTATCCATTGGCTCCGACGGCACGCTCATTATTGACGACCAATTCGCACCACTGGCAGAAAAAATACAAAACGCATTAACCAAATTGGGCGGTGACCGCCCCCGACTGATTTTAAATACCCACTTCCACGGCGACCACACCGGCAGCAATCCAAGCTTCGGCAGCAGCGGCGCCATCATTGCCCATGACAACGTACGCGTGCGACTAGCAACCCAGGACGGATTTGCACCCAGCGGTTTACCCGTAGTCACCTTTGCCCAGCAGCTCACCGTGCATTTCAACGGCGACGAACTGGCGCTAATTCACCTGCCCAACGGCCATACCGACGGCGATAGTGTGGTGTGGTTCAAGCAAGCAAACGTCATTCACATGGGAGACCATTTCTTTAACGGCGCATTCCCTTACATAGACATAGGCAGCGGCGGCAGTGTGAGTGGCGTCATTCGCAACCTTGAGCAGGTGATACAAACGGTGCCGGCAGACATCAAAATTATTCCCGGCCACGGCCCCATGGCCAACCTTGCAGACCTCAGCGAAAGCCTAGCCACAATTAAAGCAACGCAAAAAATCATTCAGCAAGGCGTAAGCGCCGGGTTGTCTCACAGCAAAATAGAAGCAAAGCTCAGCGACTACGCAAACTGGAGCAAAGGCTTTATCAATACATCGCGTTGGATCAGCATTATTAAAAGCGACTTAGAAAACAGTGCCGTCCGATAAGTAAGAAAATAGCTCGATAGATAAGATAGATAAGAAAAAGAATATGCAAGATCCGTTAGTGCAGTTCCACACAGAGCGCCAAACAGCGCGAGACGCCGGCGATCCAATGGCACACGTATGCGTGCTGGCAACAGTAGATAAGCAAGGTCGCCCGCAGGCTCGCACATTAGTGCTAAGGAATGTCGGTCACAACGGTTCGCCGCGACTGGCGCTGTTTATAAATGCCAATAGCCCCAAGTGGGCGGAGCTAGCCAATAACGCCAGCGCGTGCGTTCAGGTGTATTGGCCAAGCGTAGAATTGCAATACCGTATGCAGGTACAAGTTGAGGCGTTAGATCCCAAAGTGTTAGCGGAGAGCTGGCAGTTCAGACCAGACGTGCCAAAGAAGATGGATTGGCTATATCAACAACGCGCCCAGAGCACAGCGGTTGCTGACAGAGAGCAGTTACTTAAACAGTTAGATCAGTTAGAGACCCCAGAGCCACTAGTAGCACCAGAGGCGGCGAAAGGATTACTTATTCAAGTAACGGAAATAGAACGGTTAGATTTGACCCAGAGTAATGGGGTACATGACCGTACTTCATACACATTGCACCAGGGCAAGTGGCAAAAACAAACACTGATACCCTAGAGAGCCCTAGCTGCCAGCCAAGTCCAAACCATTACAAGTGCCGGCGCCGGCATAAAACAACGCTAGAACTTCAAATCATCTAGCTCTGCAGTAACAATGCCTCTAAGGTTGCTAAAACAAGTCGTTTTAGCGACATCAACAAATCCCGAGATAAACGGAGCATCTGCTTGGTCGGCACGCACCGCACCATAAAGCGTCGGCCAAACACCCTCCTCGCCTAGCGAGCGCACTTCAATATAGTCATTCTCTAAATATTCGTGCAACGCCCAATTAGGCAAACACGCCACACCACGACCGCTAGCCACCAACTGAATGATCATTGTGGTTAACTCAGCATGCCGAACACGCTGAGGCTCAACACCCGCCAAATCCAAAAAACTGGTAAACAAATCCAGCCGATCACGATCAACCGGATAAGAAATAACCACCTCTTCAGCAAGATCACTGGGCTCAACCCAAGGCTTTTGACCAAGCGGATAACCCTTGGCCACAGCCAGCTGCGCCTCATAACTGAACAAAGGAAAATAGTGAATTCCGGGCTCGTTAACGGGATTAGCAGTAATGACCAAATCTAAGTCACCCCGAGCCAGCGCAGGCAGCGGCGCAAAATGAAAACCACTGGCAATATCTAACTCCACATCGGACCAATCATCACGATACGAATCGATGGCAGGCAACAGCCACTCAAAACAACTATGACACTCAATAGCCATAAAAATACGCCCAGACTCACCGCCAGCCAACCGCTGCAAGTCTAACTCGGCACTGTGCACGCGAGGCAAAACCTCGTCTGCAAGCTTAAGCAACCGATTACCAGCGCTAGCAAAACGCACAGGCCGCGTCTTGCGCACAAACAACGCACAACCAATCCGCGTTTCTAGCTCTTTAATTTGGTGGGACAAAGCCGACGGCGTTAAATAAACTCGCTCCGCCGCCTCAACCAAACTGCCGGTGTCACGCAAAGCCACTAAAGTGCGCAGATGGCGCATTTCAACTTGAGACATGAATATTGCTCACTATTAATACTCCAAACACGCATTATATTCACGTTGAAAGGTTAAGTCACGGGCCATCTAACCGGGTTGATCGGCGCAGCCTAAAACGAGAGCCTTACAAATTTCGTGTGGATCGACTGCTTTAAGTTCCATTACTACATATCGATCAAACACCATAAGCGTGAGATAAGCGGTAACGCCAAGCTAATAACGGGTTGCTATTGTGTAGCTGTTTTACCTCAAGCTATATAATTAGGATCAAAAGACCATGCATCGTTCGATGGATTTAATAAGAGAAATTCCCTTGGCGATGGGGGCCAGTAAGGATGGATTTACGCTGCCTATAATGCTGAAAGGCTATAGTGAAGAAGAAATTGGTTATCACTGTTTGCTCTTAAGTGAAGCCGAACTAATCCTGGCCGCCGATTCCACCAATATTAGCTCGATGACACCCGCAGCAATCCCAATCCGGATAACATGGTCTGGATAAGAATTTCAAGTCAATGCTAGAAATGAATATGGTCGAGGGCCAAGCAATCGATATCCAGCGCCTCCCTCTCCGCTTGGACAAGTGTTTTAACCCAATACGTAATGCAGACATTCGAGTAGAAACTTCACGACTCTTCCCACCTCTACCCCAACTCTCCCCTCTGCTTTAAACTCTCCACTGAATCGCTCTGGAATCACAATTTGGAAACTCAGGCTCGGTCCACCGCAAGTGCCACGGCTCTTTCGCCAAAAAGTGCTGTTAAACCCCTGCGCATTGCGCTGCTGGGTTATCGCAGCAATCCGTTCAGCGGCGGCCAGGGTGTCTATCTTAAGTATTTGTCAGAGGCCCTTATTGGTTTGGGCCATCAGGTGGATGTCATTTCTGGTGAACCCTATCCTGACCTAAGCCCTGAGGTACGGCTAATCAAATTGCCCGGACTTAACCTTTATGAACACAAACAACCGTCTAAGGCGTTGAGCTTTAGGCAGTTCTTTAAACCTGCTGACGTGTTTGAGTGGCTTTCGTTTTTGTCTGGGGGTTTTCCTGAGCCTTACGCTTTTGGTCGCCGTCTGGTTAACTACCTTAAATCTGAGCGCCCTAACTACGATATCATTCACGACAACCAAAGTTTGTGTTCAGGCTTGCTCAAAAGCGCCAAGCTTGGTTACATCGTTGTCACCACTATTCATCACCCCATTACTTTCGACCGCGACATCGCATTAGCTAACACGCCTGACTGGGGCATGCGCTTATTGGTGCGGCGTTGGTACAACTTTTTGAATATGCAGATTAACGTCGCACGCAAACTCAAACATATTGTTACCGTGAGTGAAAATTCGAAAATTGATATTGCCGCAGATTTCGGTGTGAACACAGATCAACTTACCGTGGTTTACAACGGCATTGATTTTGAGACCTTTAGGCCGTTGCCAGAAATTGCTCGTATTCCCTTTCACCTCATTACCACCGCCAGCGCAGACCAACCACTTAAAGGCACCCAACACTTGATTCCTGCTATTGCTCAATTGGTTGATGAGTTCCCAAATCTTCGCCTGACCTTTATTGGTAGCCCTAAGCCCGGCGGCGTCACACAGCGCAGCATTAAGGCTTACGACCTGGAGGATCGCATTGAATTTCTTCATGGCATTTCTACACAGCGGATTGTTGAACTGTATGCCAGCGCTTCCATTGCGGTAGTGCCATCGGAATACGAAGGCTTTGGTTTTCCTGCTGGCGAGGCCATGGCTTGTGGCGTACCTGTGGTCTCTAGCGATGGTGGTGCGCTACCTGAAGTGGTGGGCGACGCAGGTGTTATTGTGCCAAGCAAAAATCCCGATGCGTTAGCCGCTGGTATTCGCGAACTGTTTTTAGATCAACCACGATGCGAAAGCTTAAGCGTTGCCGGTAGAGCGCGTATACTTGCGCACTTCAATTGGTCTACTGTTGCAATACAAATGACCTCTTTCTACGCAAAGGCTATTCGCTCATGAGTTTGGAAACCATCAATATAGACCGGCTTGGGCTGCGACCTGGTGACAACTTACTTGACCTTGGCTGCGGTGAAGGCCGCCATAGTATCAGCGCTTTCGTGCAGGGTGATATCAACGTAGTGGGTTTGGACCTCAGTGCGAAAGATCTAGCCACGGCTAAAGGCAGGCTTGCAGATTTTAATATTGCTGCGGACAAAATTGATCACTGCTTATTCATTCAAGGCAGCGGTTTTACACTGCCCTTTGCCGACCATACTTTTGATCAGGTCATTTGCTCCGAGGTGCTTGAACACATTATTGAATACGAAAAAGTGCTTAGCGAGATTAAGCGTGTGCTTAAGCCGGGCGGCGTATTTGCGGTGAGTGTGCCTCGTTACTTTACTGAGTGGGTGTGCTGGCAGTTGAGCGATGCCTACCACGAAGTCGAAGGTGGTCACGTGCGCATTTTTAATATCAGCACATTGAAGCGCCAGATTACTGAGACGAACATGCACTTTATTGAGCGTCACTGGGCCCACAGTTTGCACGTGCCCTACTGGTGGTTGCGCTGCTTATTTTGGTCTCGGGACGAAAATAAACCGGCCGAAGAAGCCCATTGGCTAGTGCGCCAATATCACCGTTTTTTGGTTTGGGATTTAATGCAAAGGCCTAAACTCACGCAGATACTAGACAACCTACTGAACCCTCTACTGGGTAAGAGTGTTGTTATGTATTTTCGTAATAATTAGGTTTGTTTAGCCACCCCTATGATCCCAGATATACAACCACCACTAACGCCTTCGTTGGTTAATACCGCGAACTACATTGAGCAATTGCAGTTACCCAGTGGCGCTTTACCCTGGTTTGCGGGCGGCATAACTGATCCATGGGACCATACTGAAGCTATTATGGGGTTGAGTGTTGCCGGGCGCTTTGCCGCTGCCCGTAAAGGTTTGCAGTGGTTGGCCGATAGACAGCGTGCAGATGGTGCCTGGTTTGCAGCTTACGATGACAAAGAGGTAGTGGACGGCACCCGCGCTGAAACAAATTTTGTTGCTTATGTGGCCACTGGCCTTTGGCACTATTATCAAATCACCAATGATAAGCAGACCTTGGTAAAATACTGGCCAATGGTAGATGCCGCTATTAATTTCGTTTTGGCCCAACAACAACCTACTGGCGAGATTTACTGGGCAGTAGATACTGCAAAGGGTCCCTCTGAAGATGCGTTGGTCACAGGCTGTAGTTCTATCTTCAAATCTTTAACCTGTGCAGTTAGCAACGCCAAAGAACTGGGTTATGTGCGCGATGACTGGATCCAGTCCAAAGCGCTTTTGGGCAATGCGCTTTTGCATCGGCCCGAGCGGTTTGATCGCACGTGGGAATCTAAAGCCCGTTATTCCATGGATTGGTTTTATCCTATTCTTTGCGGATTGATTACTGGGGGCGCAGCAAGACGGCGGCTTGCCGATAAGTGGGACATTTTTGTTGAACCCAAGTTGGGTTGCCGCTGTGTTTCAGATCAGCCTTGGGTGACTATTGCAGAAACCTGCGAGTTAATCGTGGCTTGCGTGGCCGCTGGCGAGCGCGGAAAAGCACAAGAATTGTTTGCCGACATACAACATTTTCAGTTAGATGATGGCAGTTGGTGGACAGGCTATGTATTTACTGACCAAGTACATTGGCCTGATGAAAAACCGACTTGGACAGCTGCAGCCGTATTGCTAGCGGCTGATGCATTAACGGATATTAGCCCAGGCGCGAATTTTTTCTCACTAAACAGCAAGACACCTTAAGCAGCTCTGGCTCTCTTTATAAAAGCCAAAAGGCCGTTAAAAAAATATTAAAAGACAACTAAATGCGCTTGAGTATGCCTAAGGTATGACACGTCTCATGGGCTTCAAACAAACCTGAAGCTAGTGCCAGTTGATAAATCTCATACGGTGCTTGTCCGCCGTCCTCAGGACTGGGGAATAAGTCATGAATGGCCAAAATGCCGCCTACTTTTATGTGCGGCGCCCAAATTCGGTAATCTGTTTGTGCAGCGGCATGACTGTGACCGCCGTCGATAAAAACCATGGCCAATGGTGTTTGCCAAAACCGCCCTGCCTGGGCGCTGGCTGCAACTAATGGAATAACACACTGCTCTAGCTCGGCTCGGGCTAACGTACGTCGAAACGCGGGCAATGAATCCATAGCACCCAGCTCGCTGTCATATAAGTCAGCGTCGTGGTATTCCTCGCCCAACTGATGTTCCTCAGAACCTCGATGATGATCTAGAGCAAAGAGCTGACCACCGCCATCACGCACGCCCGTACCCATATACAAAGTCGACTTACCACAATAGCTGCCCACTTCAAGACACGGACCTAGTGTGGATGCTGCTAATGCGTAACGATAAAGGCAGGCACCTTCTTCAGGATGAAGAAAGCCTTTAATAGATTCTGGGTCGAGAGGTAATTTCATTAATGCCCAACTTAGATAGTCAGATAGTTATCGGATCGTTGTCAGATAGATAGTCGGGTAAAAACGCGTCGCTTAACCGCCAATACCAAAGAAGACGATGACAAATGTAATGGGAATAAATGCAGCAAAATAGGCCATTAAATTAGCCATATCGTTGTCTGAGCCTTCAGCGCGGAGGCTGAATCGTGAGCCCAATAATAGCCACGAGAATCCTGCCAAAACAAAGGCACTGATGAAAATTAAAATTAACGCTGCCATAGCTACCAAGACCGATTATTTTTTACAAGAGGGAGAGTCTTATAACACTTCTACCCTTTGGACATAGCTCTTATTGGACCAATCATTAACGCAGTCATCCGCGAAAACTAAGTGCCGTCTATAAGACGACACCCAGATCGTAAGAGTGAGTAGGCCACGCTACATTGCGTTGAGTTGCAACATCCCGCGTGGCTTAGCGCCATCTAGGTTCACAATAGACTCGTAGTTAGACGCTATATCTTCTACCGTTGCGTCCACACCAATCTGCACGCCTTCGTTTTCAACGATACAGGCGATTGAGAACTTGCCACCCTGGGCTTGCAGAATTACGCCGTTTGGCGCGTCTTCACTGACCAAGAAAATAGCTGCTGGGGTTACCAATTCTGGTCCCAACTTTTCTAATACCGCTTCTGGCATAAGGTCTTCGGTCATGCGTGTTGCAGCAACTGGCGCGATGGTGTTGGTATGAATGTTATTTTTCGCACCTTCAATCTTTAAGCTGTGCATTAAACCTACTTGGCCTAATTTAGCCGCGCCGTAGTTGGTTTGACCGAAGTTACCATACAAGCCTGTTGGCGAAGTGGTCATTAGGATACGACCATAGTTTTGCGCTTTCATGATGGGCCATACCGCGTGGGCACAATATGCCGCACCCATAAGGTGAACGTTAACGACCATATCGAAATCGTCCAAAGTCATTTTTGAGAATGACTTATCACGCAAAATTCCTGCGTTGTTAATGAGTACGTCTACTCGGCCCCATGCGTTCATTGCATCGTCTACCATGCTCTGTGCACCAGCTCTGTCGGAAACAGATCCACCATTGGCAATGGCTTCGCCGCCCATAGCCTTAATCTCCGCAACAACCGCTTCAGCAGCTTCTGAAGATCCGCCGCTGCCGTCCATGGAACCACCTAAATCATTGATCACAACTTTGGCACCACGACGCGCTAACTCTAGGGCGTGACAACGACCTAAACCACCACCAGCACCGGTTACGATGGCTACCTGATCTGCAAATGAAATCGACATATGTTCTCTCCAAAAATTGGGTTAATTAACTAAACTGGTATTTGGCGTCTTATTTAACTTACTATTTAGCTATTAAGGCCGAATACCAAAACTCACTGGCCCTACAAGGGTTTCAAGTTGAGGCTGAATCCAATCTATCCATTCGCACAGCACTGGCCGTGTTTCTCTGGGATCAATTAATTCGTGTACTGCAAAAGATTCTGCTCGAGGGAAAGGTGAACGCGCTTCGCGCAGTTTGTCTTCTAGCTCTCGACGTTTGGCTTCTGGGTTTTCTGCCGCGGCAATTTCACGATGGAACGCCACCGCAACACCACCTTCAATAGGCAAGGGTCCGGATTCTACGGAAGGCCAAGCCAATATGTAAGCACCGGGCGCATAGTGGGCGGCAGTAGCTACACCAAAGCCTTTGTGCACTTGAATCACTGCCCAAGGCACCGTTGATTGGGCAGCCGCTGCAACCGCCGCCATGCCATAACGAATGGTCCCTGCGGCTTCAGATTCTGGTCCAATCATGAAACCGGGTTGATCAATAAAATTAACAATGGGCACGTGAAAGGTGTCGCACATTTCAACAAAACGGCGATACTTTTGCGCGGCCTCGGCGGTCATGGCGCCTGCGTAGTGCATGCAATCGTTAGCGAGAACGCCCACCGGCTGACCGTCTAATGTAGCCAAGCCACATATCTGGCTAGGTCCGTAATAAGGTGAAATTTCAAAGAAGCTGTCGGCGTCGACAATTTTATTCACAATGGCGCGCATATCAAAACCGGTATTGCTTTCGCGGGGCACTGCGGTAAGCAAGCTTTGATCCATACGTTCAATGGGGTCGGTATTTTCTCTTCTGGGGGTGCGCTGCCAAACATTGCTTGGCAGATAGCTTAAGAACCGCTGGATCTGCGCCAAAGCGTCGTGCTCGTCTTCGGCCATGTTGTCTACAATACCACTGCGCACATGCACTTCAGCGCCGCCCAGCTCTTCCTTGGTCATCTTCACACCTAGCGCGCGCTCAACCAATGCCGGGCCACCTATGAGTACTTGAGCGGTATGCCGTGTCATCACTGAAAAATGCGATGCCACCAAACGGCCTGCTGGGAAACCAGCCACTGCACCTAATGCCGCTGAAGCCACCGGCACAACGGTCATTGCGTCAGCGATAATTTTAAATCTTGGTTCAGTAAAAACAGGATCACCAACCGTGCCACCTTTCTTTGCGCCACCTTTAACACTGCCACCGCCCCCTTCCAACATGCGTACAAGGGGTGTTTTGTACTGTACCGCCAGATGTTCTGCGTAAACGCTTTTGCGCAGACCTGCTGCGTTTGGGGAACCGCCCTTGAGAGTAAAGTCTTCACCAGCGACCACTATTCTGCGGGCATCCACTTTGCCAAAACCGACAATATAGTTTGCTGGTACGTATTCAATGAGTTGCTCATTGTCGTCATAAACAGGGCTGGCTGTTGCCTGGCCGTGCTCTCTAAAACTGCCGTCATCCAAGAGCACATCAATGCGCTCACGAATGGTCATACGACCGCGGGCATGCTGTTTGGCAATGCCTGCTTCGCCACCCTGCTGCTTGGCTAGGTAGCGCCGGCGTTCTATTTCTTTAACTTCTGATTCCCAACTCATTATCTTTACTCTGGGTTCTTACTTTCGCTGCTTACTCTGGCTGCTTACTTTGGATTGCTAAATGCAGGTGCGCGCTTTTCAAAATTCGCTTTAATGGCTTCTACCTGATTAGGTGTGCCAATTAACGCACCTTGCAGTGATGCTTCTAACTCCAAACCAGTACGCTCATCGGCATGCCATGCGGCCTCGAACAACTCTTTGGCAGAACGCACTGCGTCGGGTGACTTGGCCGCAATCTCGCAGGCCAATTCCATGGCATGTGCGTGAGGATCATCGCTGACATGGGTCACAAGACCGGCTTCTAAAGCCTGTTCGCCATTCAAAATGCGCCCGGTAAAGGTCAGCTCTTTAGCTAAATCTATAGGCATAAGATCACGCAGCGTTTGCGTAAGGCTCATGTCTGGGATCAAACCCCACTTAATTTCCATAATAGACATCTTCATATCAGGGGCAGCAATACGAATATCTGCACCTAAAGCGACTTGAGCACCACCACCAAAAACCACGCCATGCAGAGCAGCAATGACTGGCACCGGCATGCGCTTCCAAACGAGTGCTGGGCGTTGCGCGAAATTTTCCACTCTGTCGTCTTTTTGCAGCAAAGTGTTTTCAGTACTGCCCTTTTTCCGCGACCCATCGCCCATGGCGGTGAAGCCGCCCATGTCTAGACCAGCACAAAAACCTCGGCCATTACCTGACAACACTACTGCGCGGACTTCTTTAGATTGAGCTAAAGATTCGCCAGCATCAATAATGGCTTGAAACATAGCTGGGCTTAGCGCGTTATATTTTTCTGTGCGATTTAAGCGTACGTCAGCTACGCCGTCTTTAATGTCTATGGTGACTAAATCTTGTTCCATGCTGCACCTCTTTTCATTTGCTTGTTCTAATTTGATTTTTTCTTAGTTGTGTTCTTGATTGTAGTTTTAGTTTTAGTTTTCAATCACTGCAAGTATTTGGTCTTCTTTCACCTGCTCTTCTGGTGCCACCAAAACGTTTACCAAAGTGCCGGCAACAGTTGCTTCAACCGGTATTTCCATCTTCATAGATTCTAAAATAATAATTACATCACCGACTTCGACGGTGGTGCCTGCTTCTAACAATACCTTCCAAACATTGCCTGTCACTTCGCTTTCAACATCATGTTTAGCCATTTCTCTCCCCTCTAATTTTAATCCGTTTAATAGCACTCACCTAAATCTCTTTCTTTCCTGTAGCGCTCAATAGGCTCCAATATAACGCAATATTGCCGGCGATTTTAGTTGCGCCCGCCGAGCTCATTGTGGCTGTGGAGTTGGCTATTTCTCGCCCTTCTTTGCCTTTTGAATGCGCTGAATAATATTGGTGTCTACCTCGCCGCGCAAAAAAGCTGGGTCTTGGAGCACTTGAATCAGCAGCGATGCATTGGTGCGCACCCCTTGCACTTGAAATGACTTCAGGGCAATCAACAACCGGCCAATGGCCTGCTCACGGGTAGTGCCCTTGGCAATAATCTTGGCCAACATGGGGTCATAATATTGCGATACCACCTGGCCTTCTTGGAAACCAGTTTCTATGCGAACAGCAAATAATTTGG
>CAUZON010000022.1:0-51415 GCA_963581445.1 Gammaproteobacteria bacterium
TTTCATAGTCTACGTTGAGCAAATCTGGATAAAACGGAAACAGCTGAGCTGGCGTGAGCATACCTTTATAGACGATGACGCTAGTAGACAGCGAGCAAACGTAAAATAGATAGTTTTGGCTCAGCGCGGCATCACCGCGAAGGCGGTGAGCACTGTGCTTACGAATAAGATAAAGCTTGCGCTCAAACTCTTCAGTACTTTGTGCGTTGTCGCTAGAACCGATAAATAGTTGTGCAAAGTAGGGCATGGCGGCTCGTGAGGCGTTGCCTAGGTCTGCTGCATCAGGATCTGTAGGAAGGTCTCTCCAACCAATAAGGTTTTGGCCGTTTGCTGCAACTTCTTCTGCTATCACTGCTATGCAGTGGGCGCGTTGTTCGGGGTCAGTAGGTAGAAAAACGTTACCCACGCCATATTGACCGTTTTCAGGCAGGCTGGCGCCAAACTGTCGTGTGGCGATCTGTTCAAGCAGTTTGTGTGGCAGGCCAGTTAAAATGCCGGCGCCGTCGCCAGAATTTTTCTCGTATCCCACGCCGCCTCTGTGTTCCATGCAGCAGTTCATGAGGCTAGCATCAGTAACTATTTGGTGACTGGGGCGTCCCTTAATGTCACATACAAAGCCCACACCGCATCCATCTTTTTCATTGGCTGGGTCATAAAGCCCGTGTTTGGCGGGGAAGTTGCCGTCAAATGTTACCGTCATATTCTCTCTCATTTAATTCGCGCCGTCGTAAGCGCGATGGTCCTTACCATTTGTTTGCCGACTCAAATTTGCTTTTGTCGAGGGCAAGGAACTCCGTCTACTCGAATAGTGAGTCGACAAGAATTCTTGAATTAGTGTGCTAGTGAGTAGCTCCGCGAAAGGTTCGATCAAGGTCCCTTAAAGCGGCTACATTCGGCCTTATTGTTAGCCTTGTGAGGTTTGTTTTTGGGCACTGCGGCGTACCGACCAAACCAGTTACGGAAGATCTCAAAAATAGCGCTCTGAAGCAAGCCTCCGGCGGATTAATTGGCTTATGATAATGACCCAAATTTGGGGCATATTGCCTGTTTTTGTGCAGGTTAATGCCGGCATAAATCCATCAAAAGGGAGCGTTATAAGATAATAATCTTTGCACTCATGGCATGCAGCTAAAGCCCAAGCAATTTTTGCCTTGGTGGTACTTTTGCTCCTCAACACTCGCTGTACCAGAGTTTTTGAGCTGCTTAAGTAGACGTCAAGATTCCTACTTGCCCGCAGTCGCGGTTTTTATTGCGATGATTTACCCCTATTTAGGTAAGTTTTTGCCTCTTTTTACTGGGTACGTTTGTAGCAGTAATCTTTACGTTGGTATTCGTCTGGTGGACAGGACTGCGGTCTCAGTTATGTCTGATTAATGGAGTCTCCTAGTGGATCGTTAAAGACGAGCTGTCTTCCGAATCGTTGCTAATCTTAAAATCGCAGAAATCGAACAAGCGGGTCGTGTAACCGAGGTGGAAGTTACCTATTTAAAGCCCTAAATTTTCATGCCTAAAGCCAGCTCGAGCCGATCAATTTAACCAGTAATCTAGTGACCACTGTAACCATTACTCTAACCCCCAGATTCAACTCTCAAACGTCTTTTACCTTTAGTTAGTTTTGGCCTCAGTTTTGGCACTGCATGCAACTTTGTAACATCAACGAACCCAGAATTGGGGCGTGCAAAACAGGTCAGCAAAAAGCGGTAAACGTGCTTTTAGCACTACTGGCGAGCCCAAGTGGCGCTTGCAGCCGGGCAAAGGTGTTGATTAGGGCGTAACTTTGATCAAATCTGGTGATAACAGGCATTTCTTTGCGGTATTTTTTTTTGAGACAAATTAGAATGCTTGGCAACAAATTCCAAATAGATAACACTTCAAGAGAGAAACCATGAAAGATCCAGTTCGCGTTACCATTACCGGAGCCGCAGGCCAAATAGGCTATGCATTAGTTTTTCGTGTAGCTTCCGGCGCGATGTTGGGCAACGACCAACCCGTAATTTTACAACTATTAGAAATCACACCGGCGCTGGGCGCAGTCAAAGGTGTTGTGATGGAATTAGACGACTGCGCATTTCCGCTTGTACAAGACATCGTTTACACAGACGACGCAAATATAGCGTTTAAAGATGCTGACTACGCACTGCTGGTAGGTTCAAGACCTCGTGGACCTGGCATGGAGCGCAAAGATCTCTTAGAAGCCAACGCTGCAATCTTCTCAGCACAAGGCAAAGCGTTGAATGACAATGCTTCCAGAAACGTAAAAGTGCTGGTTGTAGGCAACCCTGCAAACACCAACAGCCTAATCGCCCAGCGTAACGCGCCAGACTTAGACCCACGTAACTTCACTGCAATGACCCGCCTAGACCACAATCGTGCAATGGCGCAGTTGTCGCAAAAAGCAGGCAAGCATGTGTCAGACGTAGAAGGCCTATGCATTTGGGGTAACCACTCAGCCACACAGTACCCAGATATTCACAGAGCATCTGTTGCAGGCGCAGACGCTATGTCGTTAGTAGACATGGACTGGTACACAGGCGACTTCATCCCACAAGTGCAGCAGCGCGGCGCAGCCATTATTGAAGCAAGAGGCGCATCTAGCGCGGCATCAGCAGCAAACGCAGCCATCGACCACATGCGTGATTGGGCATTAGGTAGCGATGCGATTTTGAGCATGGGTGTTTATTCAGACGGCAGCTACGGTGTAGCTGAAGGTTTGATCTACTCTTTCCCAGTACGTTGCAAGGGCGGAGATTGGGAAATTGTTCAGGGCATAGAAATCAGTGAATTCAGCAAAGGCAAAATGGACGCCACTGAACAAGAGTTGACCGAAGAGCGTGACGCGGTAGCACACTTACTGCCATAGAGTCGGTGCTGGCGTTGGCCAGTAGCTCACAGAAAAGGGCTTTCGCAATGAAAGCCCTTCTTTGCAGCTCACTGTTCAGCAGCAGCGCTTCAACTTTTCTCCTAAATCCTTACCGATACTTCTCTCTTGCGGCAGAGCCACCCTTGGCTTTACGCATTAGTCTTACCCTTCAAATCCCATTTGTAGTAAAAAGGTGGTCGTTGTCTTTTTGTATTTAGGAGAGTGTAGATGTCATCTAATGACACAGAGTTGGTCCGTCCTTTTAAAATCAGCATCAGTGATGATGACATCAGCGATCTTAAACATCGTCTTGCCAATACCCGTTGGGCGGATGCGGAAACGCCGGATGATTGGAGTCAGGGTTTGCCTTTGGCATATGCCAAGTCTCTGCGTGACTATTGGCTCAATGACTACGACTGGCGTGAGCGCGAGGCTTACTTCAATGAGTTCGATCAATACCTAACTGAAATCGACGGTCTAGACATTCACTTTATTCATCAACCCAGCAAGGTTCCAGGCGCACGGCCCTTACTAATCACTCATGGTTGGCCGGGTTCGGTGGTGGAGTTTCATAAGGTGATCGGCCCGCTGACCGATCCGGTTGCTCATGGTGGTCGCGCGGAAGATGCGTTCCATGTTGTGTGTCCTTCGCTGCCGGGGTATGGGTTTTCAGCTAAACCCACGGCCACTGGTTGGGGCGTGGAAAAAATTTGTTCGGCGTGGGACGCGTTGATGTGTCGTTTGGGCTACAAGCGCTACTTTGCTCAAGGGGGGGATTGGGGTTCTGCGGTGACTACGGGTATTGGTCGCCAGAATATTGGCCATTGCGCGGGTATTCACGTCAACATGCCCACGGTGGGCGCGACGAGCGATGCGCTGAAAAACCCCACTGAAAAGGACGCCATTGCACTTAAGGCCGCGGGCTACTATGCCCAGTGGGGTGCGGGGTATTCCAAGCAGCAGGCTACGCGCCCACAAACTTTGGGCTACGGGTTGGTGGACTCGCCCATGGGTCAAGCTGCCTGGGTGATTGAAAAGTTTTACGAGTGGACCGACTGCCAGGGTGATCCGGAAAATGTGTTAACGCGCCAAGAGTTAATAGACAACGTTATGTTTTATTGGCTGGGTGGTAACGGGGCATCTTCCGCACGTCTATATTGGGAGAGTTTTGGCACGGCGTTTTCTGGCGCTGGCACTACCGTTGAGGTGCCTACCGGCTGCAGTATTTTCCCGAAAGAAATTGTGCCTGCTCCGCGCAGTTGGGCAGAGAAGCTTTATACCAACATCGTGTATTGGAATGAGTTAGACAAGGGCGGGCATTTTGCGGCCTTTGAGCAGCCTGAACTTTATATTGGTGAGGTGCGCAAGTGCTTTGGTCCTATGAGTTTATAAGCTCTATTTCTTAAGTTATTTGTCTTTCGTTCACTCCCGGGCTTGCTTGATATTCCTATCTTTCGCTATGGTGAGGGTTCAATAGGAGGGCCAAAAAATGCCAATTAAGTTCGAGATTAATGGCACCAGTGTAGAGCTGAATGTGCAGGATGATACGCCGCTTTTATGGGCCGTACGCGACGAGTTAAATCTTAAGGGCACCAAGTTTGGTTGCGGTATTGGTCTGTGTGGGGCTTGTACCGTGCATGTAGATGGCGTTGCCCAGCGCTCGTGCATTACCCCGCTTGCCAATGTTGCCGGCAGCAATATCACGACCATTGAAGGGTTGTCCGAAAACGGCGACCACCCATTGCAACAAGCTTGGGTTGAGGCGCAAACCCCACAATGTGGTTACTGCCAGTCCGGTCAAATTATGCAGGCCGCCAGCCTTTTGGCTTATAACGCCGATCCCAGTGACGCTGAAATCGAAACAGCTATGAACGGCAACCTATGCCGTTGCATGGCTTACTTGCGCATTAAGAAAGCCATTAAGTTGGCGGTAACCAATGTCGCTGCTCAGCAGGAGACGCAAAATGCATAAGATTCAATCTCCAACTCAGCCCACATCAACAAAGCTTTCTCGTCGCGGATTTATCATTGGTGCAACCAGTGTGGGTGTAACTTTGGCTTTTGTCCCAGCCGCATTATTGGCCAGCGATCCCGCCCAAGCGTTGTCTGCGAATAAATTTGAGCCGACTATTTGGTACTCAATTGCGCCTTCTGGGCAAATCACTGTGAATGTGACGAAGGCCGAAATGGGCCAACATATTGGCACCGCTTTTGCGCGCATTGTTGCCGAAGAGTTAGAAGCTGATTGGGCAGATGTGCAGGTCAATCATGTGGATACTGAAGCTAAGTATGGTGCTTTTGTTACTGGCGGCAGCTGGTCTGTTTGGCAAAACTTCGACCTTATGAGCCGAGCTGGTGCAGCGGGTCGCAGCGCGCTCATTGAAGAGGGCGCGCGTTTGTTGGGGGTTGCAGCTACTGATTGTCGCGCCGCCAACAGCCAAGTGATTTGTCGCGGCAAAAGCATTAGTTACGGGGACATTGTGAGTAAGGGCAATCTCAGGCGCACTTATACGGATGCCCAATTAGCGAATTTGTCGATCAAGGCGGCCAAAGATCGTAAATTGATTGGCAGTGAAACTCAGGCCTTGGATATTCCAAATAAGACAAATGGCGCGGCTATCTACGGTATTGATGCCACCTATGAGGGCATGGTTTACGCCAAGCCCATTGTGCCGCCTACTCGATACGGTGCTTCGGTCAAATCTGTGGATGACAGCCAAGCGAAGAACGTCAAGGGCTACCAGCGGACATTAGTCTTAGATGATCCGTCTGACACTGTGCCTGGTTGGGCGCTAGTGATTGCAGATTCCTTTCATGCGGCCCAGCGTGCAGAGCGGTTGATTAAGGTTGAGTGGAATGCAGGCCCAACGGCTAACGTGTCTGAGCAAGATATTCTCAATCGAGGCGCCGAGCTGATCGAGGGTTCGAGCGGTTCGTTAGTGGTGGAAGATGGCGAGGTAGATGCAACATTCGCTTCAGCTAATTCGGTGTTTACTCGGTCTTATACCACCAGCACTGTATTGCATTTTCAGTTAGAGCCAGTGAACGCTATCGGTTTGCAGAAAGACGGTATTTGGGAACTGCACACAGGTAACCAATGGCAGTCACTGATTTTGCCAACCTTGGCTCAATCTTTGGGCGTGCCGGTAGAACAAGTTGTTATGCGCACCTATTTGTTAGGCGGTGGCTTTGGTCGTCGCTTGAATGGTGACTACGGTGTTCCGGCGTTGCTGGCCGCTAAAGCTTTAGGCAAGCCAGTGAAAGTTGTGTTTTCCAGAGAGGATGATTCGCGCTTTGACTCGCCTCGTTCCGCTTCCGTACAACAAGTCAGTATGGCCTTTGACGAGAGTGAGAAAATTATTGGTATGCAACATCACGCGACCGCAGGTTGGCCTACTTCAGCCATGGTGCCAGGCTTTTTGGGTACGGGTACTAACGGCGAAAAGTTTGATCCGTTCTCTATTAATGGCGCGCAACATTGGTATGACGTGGGTGCCCACCGTGTGCGTGCGGTCAAGAATGATTTGGCCAATAAAACGTTTAGACCGGGTTGGCTGCGCTCTGTGGGTCCGGGTTGGACCAACTGGGCGCTTGAGAGTTTTGTTGATGAGGTGGCGCACAACAAGGGCGTCGACCCAGTTGCCCTACGCACGCAATTGCTCACAGGTCTTGGTAAGAACGCAGGCCATGCACCTAACTCCGTGGGCGGTGCCTCGCGGATGGCTCATGTTTTACAGCGTGCAGCTGATAAATCCGGTTGGGGTAAATATTTGCCCGAAGGCGTAGGTATGGGTATTGCGACAACCTTTGGGCAAGAGCGTGATATGCCAACCTGGTCTGCATGTGTTGCGCAAGTTGCTGTGGATAAAGAGTCAGGCCAAGTGACTTTGCAGAAGCTCACAGTTGTTATTGATGCAGGAACAATTGTTCATCCAGACGGCGCGCTGGCGCAAACCGAAGGGGCCGCATTGTGGGGCGCAAGTATGGCGCTGCATGAAGGGACGGAGTTTGTTAACGGCCAAGTTAAGGATGTGAACTTAAACAGCTATCGACCCTTGCGCATGTCAGATGTGCCTGAGCTTGATATTGAATTTGTTGACAGCGAGTTGCAGTCAGTGGGTTTGGGTGAGCCAGCGACTACCGTAGTTGGGCCAGCCATCGGTAACGCTATCTTTGCAGCTTCTGGTGCCCGGGTAAGACATCTGCCGATTACGCCTGAGGCAGTGAAAAAAGCGCTGGTTTAACGGCTTGTGTGTTAAGTCGGCACAGCCGGCTTGAAGAGGTTTATGGAAAAGTTACAAAAAAGGTCGCTAGAAAGACACTTAGGTGGTTTCGTAACTCACGATAGCCAGTTTCTTTGCTAAGAGCGCGCTATTGGCCCTTAAATTCAGGCGTGCGCTTTTCTCCAAAGGCCTTGCGTCCTTCCGCACCATCCTCACTGGTGCGAATGGTTAGCAACGTATCTCTGGCAATAGCGCCTATTTCGGCTGGGCTTTGATTCATCGTGGCCAAGCTGAATTCCTTTAAAGTCTCTACAACTAATGGCGCTGAGTTGGCCAATATGGTTGCCCATTTTTGCGCCGCTTCAAGTTCTTCGCCTTTGGCAACTACCTTGTTCACCATGCCCGTGCTTAATGCTCTTTGCGCGTCAAAGTCCTCGCCCAGTAGCATGAATTCCATTGCTACTTTATGCGGTATGCGTGCAACGGCACTGCTGATCAATCCGCCGGTGAAACCAAGTTGTGCTTCTGGGTATTTGAATACAGTATTCTCTGATGCCACCACTAAGTCGCACATTTGCACAATGACGTAAGCGCCGCCAATACACCAGCCATGTACTGCGGCGATAATGGGTTTGCGTGTGCTAACACCAATACTGGGCACGCCCTGCCACATTTCTTTGGGCGCGTCCTTAACGTCCGCGCCTACTGAAAAAGCGCGGTCCCCTGCGGCGTGCAAAACAGCCACTCGGTCTTCGCTTTCATCAAATCTGCGCCAAGCTTCTTGCAAGCCGAGAATAACGGTTTCATTTAACGCGTTAATTCGGTCGGGGCGATTGATGGTTATGGTGGCCACGTTTGCGGCGGATGTGTAGGTAACAAGTTCGTTCATTATTGCTCCTCTAGCCAAGCGTTAAATTGTGGGTCGCGTTTCTCAATAAAAGCTTTTATACCTTCCTGAGCATCCGGGTGATGGTCAGTGATTGCGGTCTTAGATGCAATTTCATCTAGCGCGTGTGTCCAATCTTGTTCCGCTGCATTATAGAGCGAGCGCTTTAATAGGCGCATGGCCACCTGTGGCCCCTGTGCAAATTCTTCCGCCATGACCATGGCTGTTGTGGGTAACGCTTCGTCTGCTACTACTTCATGTACCAGATCTAGTGCTAAGGCTTCGTCTGCGGTAACAATTTTTTTACGCATCAGAAAGTCTAGTGCTTTGGGTAAGCCTAGGGTACGGACTAGAAGGTACTGGCCACCTTCGTCGGGCAAAAGACCGAAGCGCAGTGTTGCGCTGCCCATGCGTGCAGATTTTGCTGCAATCCGAAAATCGCAGGACAACGCGAGAGAGAAACCGGTTTGAATGGCTATACCGTTAATTGCACAAATGGTCAGTTTGTCCAAATTGCGAATGGTGGTATTGAGTTGTTGAGAGATACTGCGCAGACCGTTGTAGGTGCCCAGTTCGTTATCATGTCCGCCGGGGATAGGGTCAACTAATGAGTTGCCGGCTATGTCACCGGTTTTATAACCCTTCAGGTCATCGCCCGCGCAGAAGGCTTTGCCTTGCCCGGTGAAAACCAGCACCCGCACCGCGTTGTCCATTTGCGCTTGGGTAATGGCCTCAACCAGATCGCGCTTAATTGCAGTGGTCATGCCGTTCATGCGCTCTGGCGTATTCAGTTCAAACCAAGCAATACCGTTGGCCCGAAGGCTGACCTCAAAGCCAGTAAAATTTCCTGTCTTCATCTTTCTCTCCCTTTCCGCCTTTCTTCCAATACCTTTGCGCAGGCTAGCGGCCCATATGAGTGGCGTACTTTAGTGACCCATTAGCGACGTCCATGTGTCGATATCGTTGATGCGTAAATAGGTATTAGATTTTTTTGTTTCGCTCATTGTGGCATTTGGAATGTGACCGTAGTTGTGACCGGGTAATAACAACGTATCATCGGGCAGGCAGCACAGCTTTTGCATGCTGTGGTACATGTCTTCGGAATTTGCGCCAGGTAAGTCAACGCGACCGCAGCCGTTAATGAATAGGGTGTCGCCGCTGATCAACGTGTTTTTAACCTTAAAGCACTGACTGCCGGGTGTGTGTCCAGGCGTGTGCAAAAATTCTATTTCTATGTCGCCTACTTTTAGTCGGTCACCAGACTCTACTTTCTCAATATCTGAGTCCGAAATTTCTGTGACTTTTTTAATGCCTTGGGCTTCGAGCTTATGGGCATAAAGTTTTACCGGGTTTACTTCAAGCAGTTTGGCGATGCCCTCTACATTGTTGCCACTGAATGAGCCGCCAATATGATCGGGGTGGTAGTGGGTGGCCAATGCAGCGGTGAGTTTGTAACCCTTTTCATTGATGTGGTTGACCATGCTGTCTATGTCCCAAGCTGGGTCAACAATGACAACTTCTCGGGTTGATCGGCAACCTATGAGATAGGTGAAGTTTTGCATCGGCCCAATTTCGATTTGTTCCATAATCAGGTCTGAAGGTTCTATCCAAGCGGGTGCAGCCATTGCATTCTCATTCTTTCAAAAACACTACATTAGCTGAAACATTGACCATCCGCACATTTGATATTTTGCTCTACTTGATGTTGCTCGTTGGGCACTGTTTGCGTCAAAGCAGCTGCACAAGGATTTTTTCTAATGTCCGAATATGAGCAGTTTTTGGCGTTATCTTTGACTATAGTGGCCCTATGAAGCGGCAAAAATCTGTTGGCGAAAATCTTAATATTGGCTCTGCAGCGCCTACCCTAACTGCGCGTCAGCAGGCTCGGTTGAGTCGAGATCAGCGTTTTGATGGGCGCTTTATTATTGCGGTTGTGACCACTGGCCTTTACTGCCGGCTCAGTTGTCCTGCACGTATTCCCAAAGAAGAAAATGTCCGCTACTTTGTCTGTGGCGCAGGCGCCCAGGAAGCGGGCTATCGCGCATGTTTGCGCTGTGTGCCAGACCAAACATTGCCAGTGCCTGATTGGGCCATTGGTAATCGTCATGTGGCGAAGGGCTTGGCCATGATCGAGGCGGGCTTTTTAAACGATCATAGCGTTGCCGATCTTGCTGAAACCCTGCTGCTCAGTCCGTGCCATTTGGACCGTCTATTTGCTGACACATTAGGCGCAAGTCCTGTTGCCATTGCGCGCATTAAGCGCGGTCAAACGGCCAAAGTATTGTTACAACAAAGCAAACTGAAACTGTCCGAATTGGCAGAGCATGCTGGCTGCGGCAGCATCAGCCAGTTCAATAAAGAACGGCGTTTGTTGTTTAACAGTTTCCCTAGTGGTTTGCGTAAGGCTAAAGTTTCTTCTAGCAAAAACGCCGTACACAAAGTTCAAGAAGCGCCAAAAGACAGAGAAGACAAAGAAGGCCAGGAGCATGCACTTACCCTGCGTGTGGTTTTACCTGTGCTCATGCCCTACGACTTTGACTGGGTGTTTAATTATCTCAAAGGGCGGGCTTTAGAAGGTGTTGAGGAAGTGTTTGATGGCGCACATGGGCAGATTTTTCGCCGCCGGCTAAGTAAGACCGGTGAGCCTGAATCTTGGTTGAGGGTAGAGCGCAGCGGTAATGAATTGATCGCTTATTTGCCTTTAGGTGGCGAGCCTATTTACCAGCTATTGCGTCGGCTCGGGCGTTTGTTTGACTTACATACAGATGGCGCAGCCCTGCACAAACATTTGTCAGCTGACAGGTTTTTGGCGCCCTGGGTAAAAGCTACGCCTGGGCTGCGGGTGCCTGGCGCTTGGGATGGTTTCGAGACTTGTGTGCGCGCTATTCTCGGTCAGCAAGTCAGTGTGGCGCGCGGTGCAGAGCTCGCCAACGCTATGATTGCGCGCTACGGAGGTGGCGATTTTCCGAGCCCTGAGCAGTTAGTCGATAAGCAGATAGCTGAGCTGGGTATGCCCGGTAATCGGGGGCGCGCCATCAGCACTGTGGCGCAGCAAGTCATAGATCAAGGCGTGACCTTTGATGAAGGGTTAAAGGCTGAGGCTTTTGTTGAGGCTCTGACGCAAATAAAGGGCATTGGCCCATGGACCGTTAACTACATTCGCCTGCGGGTGCTGAAAGATCCAGATGCTTTTCCTCATAATGATTGGGTGGTGTTAAAACAATTAGACACTACGCCGGCCAGGGCAAAGTTGCAGGCCGAGCCTTGGCAACCTTGGCGAGCCTACGGGTTAATGTACTTGTGGTATGCAGCGTCCGTTGGTCGGGCTAAGGCGGCGTCCGAAAAGAAAGCTAGGGCAAAACAAACTGGAGTTAAGCAAAGTAAGGCTAACCACAGTAGGGGTAAGCAAGGTAAGGCAGGGCAAACTAAGAATGCTGCCCAAAGTAATTAGTTTCGTATCCAAATGGAGGTGATGAAATGATCTATTACACACAGGTGCCAAGCCCTATTGGCCAATTGACCCTTTGTGGCGATGGCCAAGCATTAACCGGTTTGTACTTCTCCTCTGGCAGTAAGGCGAGAGACGCAGATCCATCTTGGGTTAAAAAGCCCGAGTACTTCGCCGCGGCGAGCAGGCAGTTGGAAGAATATTTTGCTGGTGCTCGGCATGTTTTTGACTTGGTGTTAAAGCCTCAATCCACGCCTTTTCAGGGCCAGGTGTTGGAAGCCTTGCAGACTATTCCCTACGGTGAGATCTGCAGTTACAAAGACATTGCTGAGCAAATAGGCAATCCCAAAGCGGTGAGAGCGGTAGGTACGGCCAATGGCACCAATCCCATTGCCATTATTATTCCCTGTCACCGGGTTATTGGTAGCAATGGCTCTTTAACAGGGTTTGGTGGCGGCCTAGATGCAAAGCGGCATTTACTGGCGTTAGAAAAAGATCAAATTGGACTATTTGCCACCTAGGGTGGCTCCGATTCCTTGCGTTGCGTAATATAAGTAACTATATAGTTACCTAAATTGAATGGATGACTAAGCTTGCAACTTTTTCAGGAAGGGTGTAATTTTTTTCTGAAACTGGTAATACTTTAGGTAACTAAATAGATACTTATATGGTTGAGTACAAACTCATGCGCAACCCAGAACAAACCCGCCTTAAGCTTATAGCCGCCGCGATCCAATTATTGTTAATCAAAGGTGTTGAAGGTTTGCGAGTGGATGAAGTTGCATCCATAGCCTGCGTTAACAAGCGCATGATCTACCATTATTTCGAGCATAAAGAAGGTTTGCATCAAGCGGTATTACACAGCCAGGTAGGGCTGTTGGCAGATCATGCCGACTTACTCTCCACGGGCGCCAAAGCATTCCTGGTGAACCACTTTACGTTGCTTGCAGATAAAGCCGAGATAGCAAAAGAGACGTCAATAGAAACCAAAAAAAAAGTCCAGAAAGTAGCTCCAAAAAAAGTCAAAGAAGAAAGCAGAGAGCTGACAAAAACAGAGCATGCAGCTGACAACAATGAAGCAAGCAGCGCGGCTCATTCTCAGCAAAGTTTGCAAGATGCAGGGCTCATTGTACTGCGCGCATTGCTAGGCCAGCGGCAGTTTGCCACTCGCCTAAACAGCAAAGACTGGGCGTCGCTGGTGCAGGGCTTAATGGCTCTGGGGTTGCCCCAGTTGTCAGAAGTAGATGAAGCAGCTGTCATCGTAGAAAAGCTAAGTGGGCGCACGCTTACAGAAAAGCCTAGGTATACCCTGCAAGCAAAACTTCGATACAGCCAATAGGCATTGGCTAAGCGTGAGGAAAGTAGTACAGATCTGAACTGGCGTCTAGGCGGCGTTTAAGCGTTGCGGCCTTTAGTGCGGCTCGATTTGCAGCAACTTAGCACTGAAAAGAGCAAGGCTAAAACGACAAGGGCAGAACGGTAGAGGAAAGAGAAGAAAGGTGAGAAAAGCGAAAAAAAAGGCGCAAAAAAGAGCCTAGCTGAAGCAGACGAGCTACTCCAGCATCCGATCTTATTAACAACTACTGCTTAAGCAATGATATCTAGCAACTCAATATCAAAGATTAATGTCGCAAAAGGACCAATCACGCCGCCGGCACCTTGCTCGCCGTAGGCCAATTCGTAAGGCAGTGTTAACCGCCACTTGGAACCTACAGTCATCATTTGTAGTGCTTCGGTCCAACCAGCAATTACGCCGCCTACTGGAAATTCAGTGGGTTCGCCGCGATCGTAAGAACTGTCAAATACCGTGCCGTCGATCAAAGTGCCGTGATAATGGGTACGCACGGTTGAAGCGGCCGTTGGGATCTCGCCTTCACCGTAGGCTAATACTTCGTATTGCAGGCCAGAATCGGTGGTGATCACGCCTTCTCGAGCAGCGTTGTCCGTCAAATATCTGTCACCGTCGACAGACATAGCTTTAGCCTCAGTGTCTTGTTTGGCTTGCATTTGTTCGTTGATGGCAGCAAAAGCAGCACGCATATCTTCGTCACTGACCGGGCAGTCAACGCCATTTACGGCATCTTGCAGACCGGCAACAACCGTTGCTACTTCAAGTCCTTCAAAAGGGTTTTCCATCATTTGCTTGCCCATTTGGTGACCTAGGCCGTAGCTGACGCGCTGTCCGTCAGTAGTGTAATCAGACATCAATTTCTCTCGTTCGGGTTAGGGATAAAAATCGGCGATAATTTAGCATATATTGTCAGCGAGAAGTGGTCGGCGCCGCCAGCTTGGTTGGCCGTGTCGCAACTCCCAGGCGCGCAAAGGCTATATATTCACCCCCAAGATCTTTTTATCGGTGGGTGCCAGAGTTTTGTTCGTGTCGAGGTTGTCCGTGTTCTCGCGGCCGATTTTTTTGCAGCAGTTGTTTGGCCAGATCCTTGCGCTCAGTTGTAGTCAATTGAGTGACAAAAGCACTAAAGTCGGCGTGGCTTTGGCGTTGGCTGGTTTGCAATGCTCCACCTAGCTCTACCAGTGCCTGAGTCAGCGATTTCTCGCTGAAGTCTTCAGCCGCTAGCGCGCGTTGCACTGCTTTATGTTTTTCTCGCAGCAGCGGTCGCTGCGCTCTAGCCCGCTCAAACTGCTCTCTGAGCAGGGGGCGTAATTCTTTTCTGCGCTCGTCGGGCAAATGGTGTGCCCAGCGCGGTGAAATATGAATGGCGTTAGCAAAGCGCGTTGGTTCAAAGATAATCCGCGCAGTGGCAAAACCCAGCATGGCGAGGTTGATGGTCATGGATATAATCAAAGCGATAAGTAAAATTTTAGGTCGCGTCATTATCTAATCCCTCTTCAGCAGCTGGAAAAAAGGCGGAAAACTCAATTGTGTTTTGGCTCAGCGAGTCAGCGTAAACCCAAGAATTTACATCTATGTTCTCTACATATTCGCTAGTCTTTGCATCCGCATCCGGTGGCTGTAACCCAAGGCTTACTCCGGCAGCAAAGCTAATTATCAGCGGGATGGCAGCGGCTAAAACAGTAGGCCAGTGCTTTCTAGGCACCCATGAGGCAGGCCGATTAGCCGCCAAATAAACTGGCGACTTGTAATTTTTTGCGTGTGCTTGGGTAATCTTGTTGATTGCGTCCAACACATGTCTTGGGGCTTTGTGGTTGTTTTGCGCGTCACCAATAATCAGTTCCTCTAACCTCTGCGCAGATTCAAACGCTTGTCTTGCCTCTAATGATGTCAGCAGAAAGGCCTGGGCCTCTTTTCTTTCATGGGGATCCGACCATTGATCTAAATCCACCCCGAAGGTGTCCAAATTTTTCAGAAACTGATCAATGTTCATGGGTCTCTCTTCTTAAGTTGAGGTCGGCGCTGCGTATGGCTCTGCGGCCACGTGCTAAAAGCGATTGAGTTGCCGCGTTACTAAGGTTGAGTATCTCGGCGGTTTCACCGATGGAAAATCCTTGGCGATGCACCAACAATAACGCTGCGCGTTGATTCTCTGGTACTTGGGCCAGCACTTGCGCAAATTCATCTATGGTGTCCCGTTGTTGGCTTTGTTGCTCGGGCTCAAAACTCGCCGGTGCTTGTAGCGCAAGGTTGGCATAATCCTCGGACCTAGAAAATTTGCTCTGCTTACGCAGGTGGTCGACAAACTTGTTGTGCAAGACCCTGTGCAGCCATGTTGTGAGTTTCACCTTACCCACTTTATAACTGCTTGCGTGGGTCCAAACTTTAACCCAGGTTTCTTGTACCAAGTCGTCAGCCGTACTTGCGTCACCACTGAGCCGGTAAGCGTAGGCGTGTAGCGCGTCTACGTGACGCGAAACCAATTCAGTAAAAGAGCCAGTACATTGGCTGACTACTTTTAGCATGAGCTGATCGTCGGACAAATACGTCACGTATTGCGCGGCTCTATGTTGTTGTTTAGCAATCTAATTCGCTAGCTTGTTATTTGAGCAGCTTTACGCCGCTTTAGCTTTGCTTTTAGCTGGGACATCTCCGAGCGATCCACCACACCGTCATTGTTTGTGTCTAAGGCTCTGAGTTTTCTCTCGGGATTCGGCATTTCTTCCTGAGCCAATTTTCCGTCCGCGTTTGTATCAAGCTTCTCGAATACTGCGCGCTTGCGGGCCAACTGTTTGTTTTGTCGCTTATTTGCAGCCTTCTACTCAGCGTCACTGATAGCGCCATCTTGGTCAGCATCGAGCAGCGCGAACATTTCTGTTTCTACCAGCGCGCGCATTTCCTTGCGGTCTATTTCTGGACCCATCATACGAGCCATTGGGCCATCGTGTCCGCGCATTCTTTTGCCGTGATGTGGCTTCTGCCCGTGTTGGCTCTTGGCGTTCTCATTTTTGTCTTTATTAGGGTCTGTTTTCTCCTTGCCAGGATGACCCTTATCTTCGAAACCGTGTTTGGGTTTGTGCTGCTCAAATTCGGCTAAGGAAATCAGACCATCTTGATTTAAGTCGACCAAGAGGAATTGCTCTGAGCTATGTGATTTCATGCGTTCAACTACTTCGTCGATGACTAAAGGTCCGCGCTGGTGTTTGCCGCCGTGGTGACCGGCGAGCAAGCCGGTGCTGAGGACGACAAGGCCAATTGCGGTAAAACCCAAGATTTTGAAAGAAGATCTTGAAGTGATTCTATTCATAACTAAGACTCAATATTAAACATTCATCAGCTATACGCTGGTCCAAGCATTTGTGGTCGGACTAATATAGTCGAATTAATTTTGCTCATATTCTATGGATATAATTGTAAACCGATTGAGCATCTGTTGATTTGCGAAACTGAGAATGCGAGTGGTGCCGGTAGATTGTTGAATGGCCACCTCGTCGCCAACCCCCTTGCCTAGCAGTAACTTGGCCATGGGTGCATCTACGCTTATGTAATCTTTTTGCGTGTCAATTTCATCCGGACCGACCAATCTGTATTTAACCGTTTCAGGCGCGTTAGTTTCTGGCTTGATCTCTTCCGCCTCAAGGGTTACCCACGCGCCAAAATAAACCTTGTCGATTTGGCTGGGTGGTCGATCTACTATTTGTAATTCCGCCATGCGTTTATCTAAGTAACGAATTCTTCGGTCAATTTCCGCCAACTGTCGTTTGCCGTAAATGTAGTCGGCGTTCTCTGAGCGGTCGCCTTGGGCTGCTGCCTCAGAGACCTTGCGCGTAACTTCAGGCCTCTTCACCTTCCAAAGAAAATTCATTTCTTCTTGCAGCGTCGCATAACCGGCAGGCGTAATTACGGCAGTTTTTTTTGGTTCCGGGGGGCGGTATCTACCCATGCAGATTGGCTCAACTGAAAGATAAGTGCCTATCATAGGTGAAAGGCAATTTGAGTCACACAGGGGTAAGCGCCTATTATGCTCTAGGTAGTGTTGATTATTAGTGCTCATTGCCCCGTGGCTTGGTTACAATTTGCGCCAATGGTGGTCACAGCGGAGGGTGAGATGGGAAAGCAAATAAATACAGTAAAGGCGGCAGGGGCCATTGGTGCCCATGTGTCTGGCGTATCCTTGTCGGATATTGCCAGTTCAGACGCTGTCTATGCTCAGGTGAGTCAGGCCATTGTTGAGCATGAGGTTTTGTTTTTTCGTGACCAAGAAAGAACCCCGCAGATTTTTGCTTCATTCGCCAAGAGGTTTGGGGAGGTGTTAGGCCACCCTGCTTATGTCACCGTTGCTGGCGCGGAGGACGTGCAAATTTTGGAGAGCACGCCTGAGAATCCGTCAAAAATTGAAGTGTGGCACTCGGATATGACCTTTATGCCCATGCCCCCTAGTTTCACCTTGTTGCAGGGGCAAATTATTCCCGCCCACGGTGGCGATACTTTGTGGGCCAGTGCAACGGCAGCCTATGAGGGTTTGTCAGATAAGATGCGCGGGTTTTTAGATAGCCTGATTGCAGTACATGATTTCCGTCACGGTTTTCGTGAAAGCCTGGCGGAGCCCGGTGGGGCTGAACGTTTGGCAGACGCCATTGCTGCCAACCCGCCTGTTGAACACCCGCTGATCCGCACGCACCCAGAAAGTGGCTGTAAGAGTATTTATGTGAATGCGCTGTTTACGAGCCACATCAAAGATTTAAAGCCGCGGGAGAGTGAGCAGTTATTGAGTTTTTTGTATCGTCATATTGTCACCGAAGAATACACCGTACGACTTAATTGGCAGCCGGGCACCGTGGCTATTTGGGATAACCGATCTACTCAACACAAGCCGATTAATGACTTTTTGCCCCAACACCGACTGATGCACAGAGTGACCATTACAGGCGATAGACCGCGCTAGGTGAGTACTGCACCGACACTGATACGGCCAAGATTGAAACCAACCCCGCAAAGAAAAAAATAAAGAGAGACAAAAGATGATGAACAAATTTTTCCGCACACTGCCCATTGCGCTGTTAATGCTCTTTGCTGGTACTGCTTTTGCTGATCATCATAAAGAAAATGATGTTGCGCAGGCCTTCACCCAAATTGTTGGGCAAACTGAAGCAGAGCAAGCCGCTCTGAAGGTAATGTATGAATTTATGGCGTCCTTTAACTCAAGAGATGTGGCTCGCTGGGCCGATACGCTGTTATTTCCGCACATTCGTGTGGCCAGTGGCGGCGTTAAGGTTAATCCAACAAAGAGTGGGTTCATTGCCGAAACAGATTTAGAGGAATTTGCGCGGATAAATAACTGGCACCACAGCGAATGGAACAGCATTGAAACCGTTCAAGCCGACTCTGAAAAAGTCCATTTTAAGGTTCGGTTTACTCGTTTTAATCCAACGGGTGAAGCTTACGTAGCATTCAACTCTTTGTACGTATTGCAAAAGACTGACCAGGGTTGGGGTATTCGCGGCCGATCAAGTTTTGCACCTTAAAACGGTAAAGCGAGCGCTGATAAATGAATGACAGCACCCTTTTGCCTCACGCCAACATAGATGAGCACATGGCTGCAGCGGGATCATTTCATAAGGCAATGTTGCCCTTGGGATTTTTAACCGCTTTCTGTTTTCATCATGGCTTGTTGAGTGCGCAGTTTTTATCCCAGCATGAGTCTGTTTTAGCACGGGTGCGTTATCAAGAAGGTCAGGTCAGTGAGTTGTTTGCAGCCAATGGCGCGGTACTGAATAAGCAAGATCTAAACGAACGCGGCTTGGCTTTTCTGCAAAGGTATTTGGTTAAGTTAACCGACGACTATAAAGCGACTTTTGGCGCGGACTGTTACAACATAGAAGACTCTTGGGAAAACTATCAACTGTTCGCCAAAGTTCTGATTCGCGCTCATCTGGGTGCACCTAAATCTCATGGTCTGCTCGGCAATCGGCGGATAGCCCAACCAATTGTTCAAAGCATTAAATCTAGTTGGAAAAAACTATGGCGTTAGGGTTTCGAGATATAGAAGTTTTTAGTGCGCAGCCCCAAGATCTTCCTGCAGACCTAAGCGCCATTTATGCGCAAACCGTTGCAGCGGACACCGCGCAAATCCTCCGCGTGGCCAAGCTCAATGATATGATTATTGCTGGCTATGCCATGCATGGGCCTCTTGCACACAGAGGTGCAAGAGGTGACAGTGCTTCGGGAGACACCGACTATGTTCTGCAAATGGTCGCAGTACAGGAACAGTACAGGCATCAAAACGTGGGGCGCTGGCTTATGGGCCATGCTATGGGTGTTGCCGAGTCTAAGGGCGGTCGAGGTTTGAAAGTGCCGCATACTGCCCACCAAGATTTTTTTCTAGCCCTAGGGTTTAAAGCGGATGCGGCTATTGGCGGTTTTCGTTTTCAGATGATTCAGGAATAAGCGCCTGTAAAATCAGGCGCTGACGTTAGTAATGACTAACTAGCCTTTAGGTTCGTTATCGGTACGAGCCGCCCGGCCTAAATATCCACCGTGATGACGCAAGCCGTAGTCTTCTCTAGTAACACCCTTCTGCTCTAACAGAGCCAATGCAATAGCATCGCTGATAGCCAGCATGACAGCCATTGAGGAACTTGGTGTAAGACCCAGCGGGCAGGGCTCTTCAATGACACCCATGTCCAGGACTAAATCTGAGTGATTGCGTAATTCAGAGTCCGGGTGCGAGGTGACGCCAATAATATTTGATACCCCTAAATGTCTGGCCATTTCCAAAATTTCTATTACCTCGCGGCTTTTACCACTGGTAGAAAACGCGATAAGCACGTCGTCGTTGCCGACAATACCTAAGTCGCCGTGGGCGGCTTCAGCTGGGTGAACAAAGTCTGCAGGCGTTGCTGTTGAGCAAAGGGTTGCCGAAAATTTCTTTGCAATATGGCCGGCTTTGCCAATGCCGGTGGTCAATATTTTGCCGCTGCAGGCTTGCATAACTTCTACTGCTTTGACGAAATCTTCAGTGACATTGATGGCCTGAATTGCCGCTGCTTCGGCTGCAAGTACAGCCTGCATACGTTGTTTTATATCCATAGAAAATTTCGTCTCTTGTTTATTTTGGTCAATTGGTTTTTCAGTTTGCGCAATCTTAGCGCGCTCGATGCGATGAATTTTGGTCTCAGCACTGCTAGTGCGCACCTTTTAGATTATAAACTGATAAAGGCTGGTTGGGCGGGCTAAATTACAACCATGGTAATCACACTTATGGTGAAAATTCCAAGCGGCAAAATTACACGCGCCCGCTACCAAGGAATAGGAATGGTGCGACTTAACACCACTTTTTTACGTAATATTCGTTGCTGGGAAGTGGAAAAAACTCCTGGGCGATAAAAATGAAAACTATTGCGGCGCTCATCTGTTTCAGTGTCCCTGAACTCTCGCCGAGGCAATACAGGCCAACCAATACTATAAAAGACAGGGTACATAGAAGTAACAAACCACTGGCTAAGTGCCCGTGTACCGGCAGGTTTGGGTTGCCTTCCACAGGCTGAGGCTTTGAGTCGTCATTTTTGGGCATCACGTCCCCTGCTGTTTTTTCGCCTGAAACCATCGCGATGGTGAAATAGGTAACAAGGGCCTAGCCGCTGCCCTTCGAAAATTTCTTCAATGGCATTGAACCTGGGCTAGGTGGTGTTTTTGCTTTTGTGTTCTCCTTTGTGCTGTTTTCTTGGTTAAAGTCATTATCATTGGGTGATGCTTAATCAAAATCCTATTTCCGTTTTACCTAAACCAAACAATTCGCAATTGAGCGGCAAGGCGCGAGCTACTCCCTCAGCTTTTATATTGCATTGGCAAGGTACGGCAGATGTTTGCGTAGAAAATTTTGCGTACGAATTGTTGGCCCAAAGCAATTGTGGCCCAGTGCATTTGCATGTCCAGCACGTGCAGCAATCAACGCCCCCTGTGCAAGCTGATGAGTCCCACAGTATTTTCATTCGCGAAGACGGCATTCATTTGTCGGCAAATAATACCTGGGGTGCATTACGTGGGCTGGCAACACTGCATCAGTTGCTTGTGGCTAATGAAATATTTTTGGGCCTAACCATTAACGACAGCCCGCGTTTTCATTGGCGTGGTTTGTTACTAGACGTGGCGCGGCATTTTTTGCCCATAGAAGATTTGTTTGCGGTTGTGGACGGCTTAGCTGTGCTGAAGATGAATGTATTGCATATACATTTTAGCGATGACCAAGCGTACCGACTGCCGAGTTTGGCGCGGCCCCTTCTGCCCAGCACTGAGCATTATTCCAAGCAGCAGTTGTTAGATTTGGTGGCGTATGCAGCCAATCGTGGGGTACGAATTATTCCTGAGGTAGACGTGCCTGGCCATGTTACTCATTGGCTGACGGCATACCCTGAGTGGGGTATGTACGATGTGCAACCGAGTGATCGCTTTGGCGTGCACAAAGCTTGTTTGAATCCAACGGACGACGTGGTTTACACGGCTCTTGAGGCGATATTTGCCGAAGTAGTGGAGATTTTTCCGGACGACTTTGTGCATGTCGGTGGCGATGAAGTGAACCCCTCTTGGTGGTCTAAAAATGCTCAGGCCCAGGCATTTATTGCTACGCATAACTTAGGTGACGTTCGCGGCCTGCAGAACTATTTTTTGCAGCGACTGTGCGCAATATTGCAGGCCAAGGGTAAGCGGGTGATTGGCTGGGATGAGATTTTGCATCCAGATATACCTAATTGCGTGGTGCAAAACTGGCGCGGTATTACTACCCGTGACCGAGCGCTTGATTTGAACCGAGATTGTGTCGTTTCCGGCCCTTTCTATTTAGATCTATTTTTCCCTGCTGACTTGCACTACGGCTTTGATGTTGAAGGCAGCCAAGAGGAAATGTTAGCGTTGGAAGATGATTTGGCTAAAGACCTGCGCCTACAACACATCGCGAAAGCTCTGTCCTGGACCCATCAATGGCGAGAAGGCGCTGTGGATATTGATGTGGCGCAAACCTCTGCACAAGTGCTGGGGGGCGAAGCTTGCTTGTGGGCGGAGTTGGTAGATTCCCAAACGTTGATGCCGCGCTTGTGGAGCCGGCTGCCTGCCGTAGCTGAGGTGCTGTGGTCGAATATAAGTACACCTGTTACAGCAGATAATATGAATGATTTTTATCGGCGGCTTAACAGCAGTTGGCGCGCGCTGCCTGATGATCCAGAGCAGTGTCAAAATCAAGCGTTAGCAAGAATGGGTTTCTCAGAGTCTCAGCAAGCCGTGCTTTCCTATTTAGAGCCGGTAAAATGGTATGGCCGTTTACTCGGCGAGCAGGCATTGCAGGCCAGATTGTCTGGAACGGAAATGCCCCAAGCGCGGCCTTATGGCGTGAACACACCTTTGAATAAGGTCATTGATTTCATAATGCCCGAGAGTATGGCAGCGCGGCGACTAGCCGCATCTTTAGACCCTGATGCCATTAGTCAGCTGAGAGCCGACTGCCAGGCCCAGGCGCTTAATTTTCATTGGCCTGAAGAGGTGCAGGGTGCTTTAGATGTGTTGGTTGATGCCTGTGATCTAATGTTGAAATTTTTTAGCGGCGAGTTGGCGGCGGAAGAATGTCAGGCGCAATTGCTGGCTTTATATCAGCCCCGCGGAGAGTTTATGGTGGCGATTATTCCTCACTTTATAGACCACCTCGCACTCACTACTCACAACGCGAATTAAGCAGTGATTCAAGTCGAAGTTTTACAGCACGCTTATGAAGTATCTGCTCAGTGGTTTGATCAAGTCACGTTAGCGCCGCTGGGCAATGGACACATTCACCATACTTTTTTGCTCACTACCGCCCAGCATCAAGAAAAGTTCGTGCTGCAGCGCGTGAGTGAACATGTATTTCCTGACCCCCATTTGGTTCAGCGCCAAAGTCAGCGAGTAATTGAGCATTTGCTAAATTGCGAAGAATTTTCTAACCGCTACCGAGTGCCTAAATTACAGCCCAGTAAAACTGGCGAATTTTATCATGTTGGGAAAAGTGGGTTTTGGCGACTGTGGCAGTATTTGGCTAACACCCAAGTTGTAGAATCGTTTGAGAACCCTGCGCAAATTGCTTCAACCGCCCGTGCCTTTGCGGATTATCAGCGAGCGTTATTAGATCTACCTGGCGAGCCTTTGGTTGAGACTATAGAGGGGTTTTTACAACTAGACTTTTATTTACAACGATTTGATAAAGTTGCGAAAAAAGCGCCCAAAGATCTTATGCGCTTTGTGGCGCATTTGCACCGTCAGGGGCAAGTATTCTCCAAGTTTAATGCTCATGTTCACGCCGACTGCAAAGTGAATAACCTACTCTTTAATGCCCAGGGCAGCGATGTAGCGGCTGTAATAGATTTAGATACCACCATGTACGGGCACTGGGCTTGGGACTTTGGTGATTTAATGCGGTCTATTGCCTTTAGTCGTGGTCAGGTTGATTTGAAAGATTATCAAAGTGCTGCGGAGGGGTTTTTATTAGGACTGCAAAAGCCCGTGACTGAGCAGACGGTGCAAGAAATGGTTCAAGTGCCCGGGCATATCGCGGGGATGTTGGGGTTACGATTTTTAGTCGATCACCTAATGGGCGATGTCTACTTCCTAGTCAGTGAACCAGGGCAGAATTTGGTGCGCGCACGCGAGCAATTTGCGCTGATGCAGCAATTTGATAAAAATCATGGCCCTATGAGTGAAGTGGTCAAAAATTTGCGTGAGCGGATGCCAGCATAGTGCGCGCTTTAACGGGCCGCTGGCAGTTAGCAGCAATTTTGCAATAGAGTGGCTAACTGAATTCCTAGCTAAATTTCCAGCTATGTTTGAAGCCAGGTCTGAAGCTAAGTTTTAACTATGTGACCTGGTCGAGAATAAACCCCACCAGTGTTGCCATAAGAATTACAAACAGTATGGTGAACCCAACTCCTACCATAATGAAGTGACTGGCTTTGCCCCGAGCAAAATCGCGCTCTCTATTTTCCTTGGACTGTACGCCTACTGCTGCAGACAAAACGCTGCCAATCATTTGCCACAGCGTCAGGGGTGGCAATTCTTCTTCGATATTGGCAATTTCTGCGTCTTGATCTTGAATCATTGTCTCAGGTTTTTTTTCTTCCGCAGTGGTTTCTTCATTCATAATTTTTGACGCGAGTTTTCGTTGTTGGGTTTACTAGTCTGAGTTATTACCGTGCGCAGCAAGGATTTCAGCCTGCAAGCGAGTGTGCCATGTTAAGTGTTGTTTAGATATTCTTAAGCATTGTTAGACCATTGGCTTAATGCGATGCTTGTTTGATGAAATTACATCCGCTTAATCAAAATTTTAGTTGGCAACAACCTTCTGGGCCGTTCACCTGTATCACCCAGGCTCAGGCTGACGCCTACGCAGATCAAGGTGGTTTTGTTTTACCCGATGTTTTTAGCCCGGCTGAGCTGACGGCCTTATTAGCAGAACTTGATCCATTGGAAGCGAAAAAAAATGCACTGCTGCAACATGCAGATTCCAATGCGATAGCTATCGCCAAACACAATGAAATTGTCTTTCGTGCGCACATTGTGTTGCAGTCACCTCAAGCCAAGGCGCTGGCGAGTCACCCCACTATGCTGGCTTTAGTGAAAGATCTCATTGGCCCAACTGTGCGCTTGTACTGGGATCAAATTGTTTATAAGCGTCCGGGCACGCCAACTGAGTTTCCTTGGCATCAAGACAATGGCTATACCTTTGTGCAGCCGCAACAGTATTTAACTTGTTGGATAGCGTTGACTGATGCGGTGGAAGAAAATGGCTGTCCGTGGATTGCGCCAGCCTTGCACAAGTTAGGGACGCTAAATCATTGGTGGGCAGATGTAGGTTTTCAGTGCCTTAAAGAAACCCCGGAAAACGCAGTTGCCATGCCGCTTAAGGCCGGTTCCATTGCGGTCTTTTCTAGTCTTACTCCACATCGTACTGGGCCCAATCGCACTGCGAACACGCGCAAGGCCTACATTTTACAATACGCTCCAGACGGCGCAGTAATGCATCATCGTACTGGCGAGACCGAGTTGGCCGCAGATCAGGGCCGACAGTTTTTGATTGCCTAGTTATCTAATTATCTCAAGTGTCGAATATAGATGGAAAAAATATGATCGCAGCAATAACAGTAGCAACAGACGGTAAGCGAAAAGGCGCTAACCGATATGTCTTGGCATACCTATGGCGACCGATGTTGCTCATAGCCTCGGCATTGTTGATCGCAGGTTGCGTCAGCCAAGACCGGCCCCTGCAACTGAGCAGTGGCGCTGCGCCAATTTATCCGCCACAAGCCCAGGCTCAAGGCGTGGAAGGCGAGGTGAAGGTTAAATATGATGTTACTGATCAGGGCACGGTGATTAATGCGGTTGTTGTTAAAAGCGAGTCTGGCCAAGTATTTGATACGGCTGCACTAAATGCGGTAACCAGTTGGAAATTCACGCCTGCACGACGCGATGGTGTAGCTATTGCACAGAAAGCCCTAGTGAGTAAACTCAGTTTTCAAGTTGGGACAAGGGTTACTGATGAACCTAGAGCAGCGAGAAGATAATCACCTAAGCGGTTGGTCCACGGATTTTGGTCGTCGTGTTATTTTTACCCTCACTTTATTTGCCCTTGGGCTAAGTCTATACCTCCAAGATCGAGCATTAGGCGCAGCCTTTGCTGATGTATCTGCAACGGATCATATTGGCTATATGCTGCGGGTTACCGCACGCATCGCTTTCTTTTTGCTATTGCTGGCTATGATAGCCCGACCGTTTCGGCAGTTGACGGGCATGGGTTTTCAGCTGCTACGCCATCGTCGTTACATAGGGTTAGCAATGGCATTTGTGCATACTGTGCACTTTGGCTACGTACTTGCCTTTTTACAAAATAGCGGCCAGAATTTGGAAGCAGTGACCATTATTTTTGGTGGTTTTGCTTTTTTTCTGACATGGGTTATGGCGGTCACCAGCAATAATACTTCCCAGCGCGCGCTGGGGGTTTGGTGGGGTCGTATACATACCTTTAGTCTTTACTATATCTGGCTGATATTTATGATTACCTTTTTTGGCGCTCTAAGGGAAAATAGCGAACCTCTTTATGCGGGTATTGTGTCCGCAGGGTTAGTTGCTGTATCTCTGCGCATTGCCGTACATCTCAGTCAGCGATTTAAACGTACTGCGTAAAGCCCAGAGAATCCGCCGGCCTCGGTGGCGTCGGCCAGCAACACTTTGGTGCTCAGCGGAAAGCGGCCTTTGCCGGTGCTTTTAAGCTTTTCAAATTCTTCTAAGTGTTCGCCAAAACTGCACGTCACATGAATGTCCTCTGCCACCGGCTTGGCGTAGTCGATCTGACCGTTGGCAATCACAATGGATGCGTCCAAATCATTAAGCTTTAACTGCAAGTGCATCATGCCCCAGCCGGTGAGGGCCTGAATGGCGTAAAGACTGCCCGCAAAAGCGGTGCCATGAACGTTTACATTAGGAGCAAGGTCCGCGTGAATGGTCAGCACATGATCGCGAAAATGTTCAATTTTCATGGTCATGGCTTTAGACAGCGGAATTTGTTCATGCCAAATGGCTTCAAGGTTTTGGCAAAGAGTGTCCATGTCAGTCATAGTGATTCTTCTTAAGTGCAGACAAATTGGGGAAACAAGTGATCAGTGTGAATATGGTAGCCGCCAATGTCTACGAGGTTGTTTTAGAGGGCAGTAAAGAAAGCATTCACCGTGTGACCCTGAGCCCAGAGTTTTATGAAGAAATATGCGACGGCACCTTTACCCAAGAGTGGGTACTCATTCAAGCGTTCCGCCTCATGTTGGAGTTTGGAGAGCGCAGCGAAATAGCCAAAGAATTCGACCTATCTGAACTCACCCAGCGTTATGAGTATTTTGTAATTCAGATGCAGGACAGGCTTGGGTATAAAGAGCCAGCCGGATCAGATTAAAAAGCGTTAAAGCTTAAAGCGGTTACGCATTCCAAACGTCTCGTCCTTGAATCCACAAAGCCACAGCCTCGTTTGGTCCAAGTCATATTCGTTCGTCCTCTGCCGTAGTCGTTGTTAGTTGCTTTGCCAGCGTCCAGAATGGGCTTTTTTTGCTTTCTCGCCCAAACAATTACCCTTATTGGTGTTGTTTTTTTGACCGGTGGTGTGCGTCCTCTCTTTGCCTTCGTATGAGTTTTCCCTGAGCGCCGCTTATGGGCTAAGCTCAGTTTTTTGTCGGAGGGGTGCTATGCGTTTTATTGCCGTGTTGTCTTTAGGTTTATCTGTTGGTTTAGGAGCTTTGAGTTCCGCTGTTTGGGGGGGTGTTAACCCGCATTTGCGGTCTCAACTGGCTGAGGAAGTGAACGCTGTGGCTGCTGACGTGATCAGTTGGCGTCGTGATATTCACGAGCATCCTGAGCTGTCTAATAGAGAATTTCGTACCAGTAAGTTAGTAGCGGATCATCTGAAGTCCTTGGGTATGGAAGTGCAAACTGGTGTTGCCCATACCGGTGTGGTTGGCATTTTGCGTGGCGGTAAGCCGGGTCCTGTGTTGGCGCTACGTGCGGATATGGATGGTTTGCCCGTAATTGAGAAAACCGGCCTTGCCTATGCGTCTAAGCAATTGGGTGAATACGAGGGCCGTGAAGTTGGGGTCATGCACGCCTGTGGTCACGACAACCATGTGGCTATCTTAATGGGGGCGGCTCAGGCGCTGGCTGCTGTACGTGAAGATTTACCTGGTACCGTTAAGTTTATTTTTCAGCCTGCTGAAGAGGGTCCACCGAGAGGTGAAGATGGCGGCGCTAAGATGATGATTGCTGAGGGGGCGTTGAAGAATCCTGATGTGAATGCGGTGATTGGTTTGCACATTTCTCAGGGCAGTGCAGTGGGTACGGCTACGTATCGCAGCAGGGGCTTTATGGCCAGTGCACAGCGTTTTGATATTCAGATTAAGGGCTCCCAGACTCACGGCGCTCGCCCTTGGGCGGGGGTAGATCCCATTGTGGTTGGCGCGCAGATCGTTAACGCCTTACAAACTATTGTCAGTCGTCAGATTGATATTACCCAGCACCCTGTTGTGGTAACGGTGGGTAATTTCCAAGCTGGGGTGCGCAATAATATTGTGCCAGAAACGGCTTCTATGAGCGGTACCATCCGTACGTTCGATCCAAACATTCGTTTGGCGGTACATGAAAAGATCAAACGCATTGTCTCTAATATTGCCAAGTCTCAGGGCGCTGAAGCCACTGTTGAAATTGATCCCGGTGTGCCAGTGACTTATAACGACGCTGAATTGACCGCGCTGCTTGGACCGACGTTAGATAGAGTTTATGGCCCTACCAATGTTTACGAACCACCGTTGGTCACCGGTGCTGAGGACTTTTCATTCTTCCAAGAACAGGTGCCGGGCTTCTTCTTTTTTATTGGCGCGCGTCCTTTAAGTGTGCCGCCCGAGAAGGCAATCCCTAACCACTCGCCCTACTTTTATGTGGATGAAGGCGCGTTAAAGCCGGGGGTCAGTGCTATGACGCAGTTGACGTTGGATTACCTGCAAGCCAATCAGGTAGCCAGCGAATAACGCCTAGAGTCAACAAAGTAGAGACAAGCGTAGCAGCAAACGCAACGCCGCGAATAAACGCGAGATAAGCGAAAAAAGAAGAAAGAAAAGGAAAGTGCGAGTCGCAGCAGGAGCGCTTTCTTGTAAAATTAAAGACCCAGAGGCTTAACTATTTTGTAGTTAAGCCTCTGGGTCTTTTTTTGCCTGCAGTTTGCAGTCAGTGTTGGCTTAAAGTCCCCAACACTCGTTGTCATTGGCAAACAATATGGGTCCATCGTAGCTGGCTTCCATTGCCTCTCTGCTGATGCTCTCGCGGCCACGGGTGCGCGTATTGCGATGGCCCAGTATCAACATGCGCGCATTGGCTTCAGCGGCAACTTTGCCAAGCTCTGAGGGCAGGGCAAATTTTTCTCTTAGCTCACCTCGAGATATTTCTGGAATGGCGTGACTGGCAACTAATGCGTCCACGTCTTTGGCAAAAGTGGCTACGCGGTTTTTGTCGTTGTTAAAGTCGCCGGCGAAGACAATAGTCTTGCCGCCAATTTCTACTCGCCAGGCAAGGGTAGGTACGTCGCCATGATTTACCGGTATCGCGGCTAGGCTCATGATGTCGCTTTTGTAACGTGACCAACGTCGGTTGCCAGTTGCGGGGACGTTGGTCGCGCGCACTTTATAACCAAACTTTGAAGCGCTGGTGAGGGTGTGGGCCAAGTAGCTGTAGGCACCATTGGGACCTATTAGACGGTCAACAAATTCTGTTGTAGTTGGGTAAAGTGGATTATTACTGTCGGGTCCGAGAATCAATAAGGGCAGCTCTCGATCTTCGCCTTCCGAGCCGCTGATATATTCTGCAAGGTCTGCGCTGTGGTCTGCGTGCAAGTGGCTCAGTGCAATAACCTCTACTTCTGTGAAGTTTGCGCCAGATCTCTCAAAGGCGCTCTTTGAGCCGGAGCCGACGTCCACTAAGAGTCGCGCCACATCGTCTTGCCACACTAGATAGCTGCTAGAACCTTGGCCGTCGGTTATCTCGCCGCTGCCGGCGCCGAGTATTTCTATCCATACACCTTTTTCGCCGCAAAAATCGCTGCCCGCTCTGGCGCTTAAAGCGCTGAGGCTGAGCAGTACAGAAAGAGTTACTAATAAAAATTTGTTCATATTTTTAGTCCAGCCTGGAGTGCTAAGGGTATGCTTATCACTTTCTTTATGACGCTATTGATACCTACATGGAAAACTATGTTGATAAGAGGGCCTCTACTTCTTGCAAAATATGTTCTACCGCCGCTTCGTCTGGCATGCGCCAATCGCCCCGTGGCGACAAGCTGACACTGCCTACTTTTGGGCCGGGTGGCAGGGTAGTGCGTTTAAACTGTTGGGTCATAAAACGCTTAAAGAATTGTCCCAACCACTTTTGAATAGTTTGCGCCTCGTATTTTCCCGCAAAGCTATTTACTGCTAAATGAAAGATCTTGGTGGCGTCAGCCCCGGTGCGCAAAAAGTGATAGAGGAAAAAGTCATGTAGCTCGTAAGGCCCTACTAATGCCTCAGTATGTTGGCTGATCTCGCCGTCTTTGGGCGGAATCAATTCTGGGCTAATGGGTGTGGCCAAAACATTTTCCAATACTTGTGCGAGGTCAAGCTGAGATCTGTGTTCGGCGTACCAGCGCACTAGGTAGGCCATCATGGTTTTTGGCACACTCGCGTTCACATTGTAGTTGGCCATGTGGTCGGCATTAAACGTGCACCAGCCAAGGGCCAGTTCGCTGAGGTCGCCAGTGCCCACAACAATGCCGCCAACTTTGTTCGCCATGTTGAAGAGTATTTGAGTGCGCTCACGGGCCTGGGCGTTTTCAAACACCACATCATGATCGCCTTGGTGCTTGAGGTCTTTTAGATGCTGCTCAACCGCAGGCGCGATGGAAATTGCTTCTAACGATACGTTAACGGCTTTTGCTAACCCATGGGCATTGTCTAAAGTGCCAGCCGTCGTGCCGGGTCCGGGCAAGGTCAGGGCGTAAAGATTGGCTGGGGGTAAATTTAATTTGGCCAAGGCATCTTTAGCCACTAAGAACGCCAAGGTGGAATCTAATCCACCGGATAAGCCAATGACCAACTTTTGCGTGTGGGCTGCAAGCATGCGCCGGGCTAGGCCGGTAGATTGAATGCTCAAGATCTCTTGTGCTCGGGCATCGAACTCGCCTTCATCCAATGGTACAAACGGATGGGCAGGGTACTGGCGGGTTAAACGGGTTAACGGTTCGCTGACACCGCCAGCAGGCACAATGCGGTAAGCCCTTGGGCGTGCAGCTTGACCAAACGTGGTGTTTTGCGCACGGTCGTGCATGAGTTTTTGGCAGTCTATTTCGGTGACTAGGGTTTGGCCTTCAAGACTAAAACGCTCACCTTCGGCAATAATTTGGCCCGCTTCCGCCACCATGCAATGTCCACCAAACACCACGTCTTTGGTAGATTCCGTGGCACCGGCTGCTGCGTAGATATAGGCGCAGAGGTTTTTTGCACTGGTCATGCGCACTAGGTCCCGGCGGTAGTCGGCTTTGCTGATGAGTTCATTACTGGCAGACAAGTTGAGCAGTATGTGCGCGCCTGCTAACGCTGCGTTAGTGCCGGGTGTTAGCGGCGCCCAAAGGTCTTCGCAAATCTCTACGCCAATTAAGTGTTTGTCGAATTCAAACAGCTGGTCTACCCTAATTTGGAAGCTGCCGAGGTCTCGGGTGACCTCGGTTTCATTCACTTGCCCGCCGGGTGCGAACCAGCGCAAATCATAAAATTCGCCGTAATTTGGCTGCACAGATTTTGGCACCATGCCGAGTATGCGGCCTTGGCCAATGAGCGCGGCGCAGTTAATTAAACGTCCGTCCCGCAAACGCCATGGCGCGCCCACTGCGATCAACGGCAATGTGGACTCCATGCAAAGCAGGGCTAAAGCGCGGCGTGTGTCGGTTAAAAGTGTCTCGGTATAGAACAGATCTTCGGCAGAGTAGCCGCTCAGACACAGCTCTGGAAACACCCCTACAGCCACACCTTGGCGGCTGAGTTGCTGGCAGGTGGCAGCAATAACCTTGGCGTTGGCTATTGGGTCACCAATGGCGATGACTGGCGATGCAGTAGCCACACGTAAATATTGAAGCTGGGAAAAATTAGGCGATTTCATGGCGTGATTCTAGCCTTTTATCAGCTCGAGGATGCAGTGAAAATATCGCCACACCCCGTGTAGTTTCATTTGAACATTGTTTGGACACTTCGCACAGTTGATAGTTGTGCGTGTTGGGGCTGATATATGCTGTCTCAGTCAAGAGATTAATTTCATTTTGGGTCTGCTATATTCTGCTCTTCACGGCTCTCGGCGCTTTGCCAGTTTGGGGCGACATGAAAGATAAGAGGGGATTAAGGTTATGAATTTTGAATTTTCAGACGAACAAGAATTACTGCGTGAGCAAGCCAGAGGCTTTCTAGCAGACAACTGCCCGCCTGCTGCAGTGCGTGCTGTTTTAGACGGCGACGCCGATCACGATGCAGTACTTTGGGGCAAAGTGGCTGAAATGGGTTGGACCGCTACGGTTATCCCCGAAGAGTTCGGTGGTTTGGGTCTTTCTTATCTAGAACTGGTCGTGATTGCTGAAGAGCTTGGCCGCGCTGCAGCGCCAATTCCTTTTAGCTCTTCTGTTTATCTGGCTACTGAAGCTATTTTGGCTTTGGGTTCTACCCAGCAGAAAGAAAAGTGGCTGCCTTTACTTGCCACTGGCGAAGCCATTGGTACTTTCGCACTGGCTGAAGGCAATGGCCGTCCTAGCGCTAAGAGCCTAAAAACTAAGATGTCTGGTGCGGGTCTAAATGGTCGTAAGTTACCCGTTCCTGATGGTCGCGCTGCGGATTTTGCTGTTGTCGTAGGTGCCAGCGGCTCAGGCGATGGCGCGAGCATGTATTTGGTTGAGCTAAACCAAGCGGGCGTTAGCCGTGAAGCGGTACGCACGTTAGATTTTTCTCGTGGTCATGCGGTTCTTGACATGAAAGACGCACAGGCTGAGTTGCTTGGCGGTGAGGGTGTAGGTTGGTCTGCTCTTGATAAATTGATGGACCGTGCTGCGGTTTTATTTGCTTGGGAGCAAGTGGGCTTGGCCGATGCTGCCCTTGAGCAGGCGAGAGATTACGCCATGGGTCGTTATGCCTTTGGTCGCGCTATTGCATCCTACCAAGCCATAAAGCATAAGCTGGCTGGCATGTATGTGAAGAACACTTTGGCACGCAGTAATGGTTACTACGGCGCGTGGGCATTGGACTCTGACAGCTCTGAGCTGGCTTTGGCCGCAGCGACCGCTCGGGTAGGCGCTATTCAAGCGTCGGTTCACGCCGCTGAAGAGAATGTGCAAACCCACGGTGGTATGGGCTTTACTTGGGAATTTGATTGCCAGTTTTATTATCGTCGCGCCAAGTTATTGAGCGTCAATATTGGCAGCGAAGGCTATTGGCAGGATCGTCTGATTACTGCAATGGAACAAAATAACGCGGCTTAAGTACCGGTTTTTACAAGAATTTAAGTTTAGGAAGAAAGATATGGATTTTAACGATAATCAAGAAGAAGCGGCATTCCGCACTGAAGCGGCAGCCTGGTTGAAAGCGAATGTGCCCAGTGCAGATGAGCTGAGTGGTTTAGATGACATTGCAGCCGCTAAATTATGGCAGAAGCGTAAGTATGACGCTGGCTGGGCCTGCATTCGTTGGGACAAAGAATTTGGTGGCCGTGGCGCTACAGCCATTGAGCAAGTGATTTGGAATCAAGAGGAAGCTAAATACGACCTGCCCGGCGGCGTGTTCAGCATTGGCCAAGGTATGGCTGCTCCGACTATGATGACTTGGGCTGCTGAAGAGCACCACAAGCGCTACTTGCCAAAGCTAGCCAGTGGTGAAGAAATTTGGTGTCAGTTGTTTTCTGAGCCTGCGGGCGGATCTGACCTCGCGGCCCTGCGCACGAAAGCAGAGCGCGATGGTGACGACTGGGTGATTAATGGCCAGAAGATCTGGACCTCGGGCGCGCATTATTCTGACTACGGCATTATTGTTGTGCGCACAGACCCTAACGTTGCTAAGCACAAAGGCTTGAGCTATTTCTTCTTGGATATGAAATCTCCAGGGGTAGAAATTAAGCCGATTAGACAGCTTACTGGTGGCGCTAACTTCAACGAAGTTTACTTTACCGATGTACGTATTCCAGATAGTCAGCGTTTGGGCGAAGTGGGCCAGGGTTGGCAGGTGGCTTTGACTACATTGATGAACGAGCGCGCCTCTATTGGTGGTGGTAGTTCAGCTGTGAATGTAGACATGGCTTACCGCATTGCTAACGAAGTGATGATTGATGACAAGCCTGCCATTGAAGACGGCGCGGTACGTGCGAAGTTGGCTAACTGGTATGTGCAAGAGTCTGGTCTGCGTTTTACCGGTTATCGTTCAATGACAGCGATTTCTCGTGGCGAGATTCCTGGACCAGAAAACTCCATTGGTAAGCTGGTGGGTGCACCTAAGAACCAAGAGATGGCTTCTTTCTGTATGGACCTTTTGGAAATGAGCGGTGCTATTTGGGATGATGAAATGTCCAAAGAAGCAGGCATTATTCAAATGAACTACATGGGCGCGCCTGGCTTACGGATTGCCGGCGGTACTGATGAGATTATGGCCAACATTATCGCGGAACGCGTGTTGGGTATGCCTCAAGAACCTCGCATGGATAAGGGTATGCCATTTAGTGAAGTGCCTACTGGCAGCAACTAAACAGGTAAAGCCTTTGTGGAGGTTTTAACTAAGTAAAAAAGGCGTCTCCAGGGACGCCTTTTTTTGGTCTTTTTTAGGCCGTTTGTTAGCCTTTCATGTCTGTTTGACCGGTTGCCTCTTATGCTGTTTGGTCCTTTTCAGCGCTGGCTCATGCCAGGGCGCTTTTGCAGAACGGTCTTAGTCCAGCAACTCTATAACGTCGCCCTGGGCAAAGGTGCCCGGTGTTTCTATGCTCACGTAGGCGCCCAAGTTGCCGTCATTTTCTTTTACCAAGTGACGCATTATCTTTGGGTCTTTGGGCAGGTCTTCAAAGCCGTGGGTGGTGATGACACAGCGTGGGCAAGGCATTTCAAATTTAATCACCGCGCTGCCAATTCTGGCTCGTCGGCCCATCCACTGGTTTTCTGGAAAGCCGTTTGCGTCTATATCCAGCAGAATATTGGGGCGGAAACGTCTGACATCGAAGTTTGATTGACCGCCTGCTGCTGCGGCCACTTCGTTCAAGTGGATTAAACTTGCCCTGCTCATAATCAGTATTGGAAAAGCGTCAAAATAGCTGCCGGGAGGAGATTCGTATTTCAGCACTTCCTCGGGAAATAAGGAAACATCTGGCAAGGGCTCGTCTGGGTTGCGTGCAAAAATTTCTCTGTAGTAGGCCTCTACATCAACATTTTCGTCCATAGGCGGACGCAGATAATGTTCCAACTGGTCCTCCGGCAGTATTGGCCACAGGCTGACAGGCGAGCCCACAGCTTTGGACAGCGTAGCGTTTATGTCTGGATCTGTGGACGACACCACTTGGCCGTCTTGCAGCGTAATGCTGACAGTGGGCGAGATGTTTTGCTCATTGGGTTCGCTGGCGAATACTGGTGTCATTGATAACAGTTGGGGGAAGCGTTTGCCGCCTTTAATGCCGCCGCGCTCTTCATCTTTAAGCGCCCATGCACGGTCTCCGGGTATGCCGCGCTTAGTCATTATCGCGCTAGATAGCGCGTGGCCCTTCATGCTTTTTACTGGATAGCGAAATATGTCGGTGATAGTGGCGGGCATTGAAGGTCCTTTTTATGTTTGTTCGGTTTTTGCTTGTTGAGCTTTTGAGTCGGTTCTAGAATTAGTTCTGTGATGAGCGCCAATCCGATTTAATGTCGAGTTAGTGATTCGCCAGCTAGCTCATCAACTAATACCTGGGTTTTGTCCAATATGCGGGCGACTAAGGCGTGGGCGGTAAAAAAATTGAAGCCCATTGCGCTTGCCGATGAAAGATCAATGATGGGCGGGGTTAAGTCCCATTCATTGTGGGCTACTTCAATGCGCCGCTGAATGCGTCGAAAGTGCGCCCTTTGGGTTAATCTGCCTTCTGCCTCCAACTGTAGAATAAGCCGGTCCAGTAATGGGCTGATTTCATTTCTCGCTAGCGTGACCTTGTGCATAAACTTTCACCAGTTTGACCTTTTCTTCATTCTGGACTTTGCAGAGAGATATGCCAACCTTTGGCTGGGCTGTTCTTTTATAGGCTGCTATTTGGCTAGTCGAATTTGCTTGGGTTAAATTTCTCGATAGTCCTGCAAAACTTCATTTGCGCCAGCGTTGAGTAGTGCCTCTGCGCCGTTGCTGCCGCTGAGTACGCCAATACAATACATGTTCAAATCGCTACCGGCCTGCATATCTAGTGCGCCGTCGCCCACCATTGCACTTTGCTCAGCCGAACAATTCAGCGCGTCTAGGTTTGCCTGTAAGTGACGCACGTCGGGCTTTAAATGAACTGTGTCATCTCTAGCGTGCAGGGCGTCGATATAGTCATCGAGGTCGGGAAACATCTGTAGCACAGCTGCTCGGCAGTTACGCGTGACTATACCCAGCTTTATGTTTTGCTCGCGCAAGGCGGTGAGTTTACTGCGCGCCTGGTGGAAAAGGTTTGTACTTTGCGCCGCTGCAACTTCTATAGCAATAATGCGCTGGTGGCTGGCGGCTTCAAACTCATCCGCCTGTTTGTGTTGGTTTTGCCCACGCATCCAAGCGCTGGTAGTAGTGATGATTTCAACAATATATAGGTCCGCGTAGACATCTGCCGGTGTTTGAGTGGCTGCTGCCATTGCTGCAATTTGGCGGCGCATGTCTGCTAAATCGAGGTTGGGTGCCAGGGTGCCATCAAAGTCAAAGAGAATGGCTTGGAATTGGGCGGGTCTAATATTGGCCAAAGTGGGCGGCTCGCTTATGGTTTGTTGTCTGAATGATCGGACTGCTCTGAGTGTTCAGAATGATCTGAGTCGGCTGTTGAATCGTCCCGGTTTCGCCTAGCGGCCCAGCGTTCTTCACGGGTGTCGGCTATGCGCTGACGAAACCGCTGTAAACCTATACGCCCTGCGATGAGTGCGCTCACACCCACCACTAACGGGTAGGCCTGAGATTCCACCCAAGAGGCCGAGTTCAGGTCTAGGTGAATTGCTGCCAAGGTGCCGCACGAGACTGCCACCGCCATGACTGAAAAGGTCATAAAGTAAATGCCAATGGCCAAAAGCATGGGCAACCACAGCTTGTGCAACGCCGTTGATTGGCTGAGGTCTAAGACGAATACGGCAGTAAGTGCCAGTGCTGCGCCTGCTAAGCGAAATTGAGTTTGCTGCATTAAACTATGTGCTTCTCTTGGTATAGGGTGATAAGTGATGAGTAGTGTTTAGGAAACCAGACCCAGTTGGCCGCCTTCCATTTTAATATTTTGGCCGTGAATAGCATCGGCTTGAGGCCCACATAAAAAGGCCACCAACCCGGCTACTTCTTCGCGCCGAGAAATGCGTCTTATGGGAATGTCTTTTGCCACATGTGCTTCGATCTCGTCCCAGCTACTGCCCCAGCCTTGTTCAAGTCCTCGTTGCATATAGCCTGCTTTTACCTCGGGTGTGAGGATCATGCCCGGAGAAACTAGGTTTACGCGCACACCTGTGCCAGCGACTTCTTTGGCGAGGCTCACGGTCATGGTGGCCAGTGCGCCTTTGGCTGAATAGTAGCCGGGGTTGCGTGAATTGGGGCTGGTTGAACCCACTGTGCCAAGGTTAATGATGCGTCCCCAGCCATCGGCTATAAGACTAGGCAACATGCCTTCGATCAGGCGCTGGGCCGATAGTACGTTCTTTTGGTAGGCAACGATCCACGGGTCTTCCTCAGCGTCACTGCCGCCACCTTTGGGTTGCCAGCGGCTTGGGTCTGCCGCGCCGTAATTGTTGATCAAGATTTTTACCGGATAATCTGCGCAAGCTTGTAGTAATTCTTTGCATCCGCTTTGACTGACAATGTTGCCACTGACTGCAATGCCGCCGCCTAGCTCTTCTACTGAGGCTTGGGCTTGGCTCATAGCCATGCCGTGTACTAGCACCTGCGCACCCTCACTCAGTAGTGTTTGTGCGATAATTTGCCCAGTGCCTCTGTGACTGCCTGTAACCAATGCCGTTTTGTTTTCTAGATCTAAATTCATGAATTACCTTACCAATTTGCGCCAGAGTAACCCTACCAGATGCGACCCAGTTTTGGCGCTAGTTCGGGTTCAAGTAGAAGTTTAGGTAAGCGTTTAAGAACCCAGAGCGCATAGGGAGTATATTGTCCACCTGTGCTCAGCGCTCCTGTGGCAGACTGTCGCCGTGGAAATTCAATCAATCATCATTTTTCTTCTCGTTATTCTGTTTGGTAGTTATGTCCAATCAGTAGCGGGCTTTGCTATGGGTATGACTATTGTGGCGGTGGTGGGTGGCCTGCGCTTGTTGGACATTCCAACTTTGGCCGCGGTCGTTAGTTTGATGACCATTGTAAACACTACGTTTTCTTTGCGCGGTCAGCTGCAACACGTGCACAGGCGTTTACTGTTTTGGATTGGCTTGGGGCAATTGCCGGGCATTTTCATTGGCCTTTGGTTATTGGGTTACCTGGATGCTGAGGACAGCCGCTCCTTGGAGCTGTGTCTGGGTATTTTCATTACGGTAGGCGGTCTTGCCATGACCATTCGGCCGCGTGCTATGAAAGAGGTGTCCGGCGGATTTTTTGCCTGGGTCAGTGGTTTGTTGGGTGGTCTTTTGGGCGGCATGTTCTCAGCCAGTGGGCCGGTGCTGGGGTGGTTTGGTTACAGCCAGCCTTTAGCCGTGAACGTTATTCGTGCCACCTTGCTCAGCAGCTTCTTTATGACCACTTCTACGCGCACCTTGGTGGTGGGCGTGCAAGGTGGTCTGACTGAGACGGTTTTAACCTATGCCGCCATGGGTGTGCCTGCGGTGTTGCTGGGCGCTTGGCTGGGCAAGGCATTTCCGCCTTTGGTCAGTGAAGATGTGTTAAAGCGCGGCGCATTTTTCATTTTATTGTTAATGGGTGTATGGATTTGTTTTAGCGCCTTGCAGCCACTGTCCGCGTAATAAATCAGCTGCAGTACGCGCCTAATTTACTGGCTCTTGCTTAAGGCCTCTTGAATGAAGATGATAGGCTCTCTCACATGTAGCTGTTGGAGGCCTTTGTAGGCGCCCTGATGTCTGAATACGATTCCATAAGACCTTTTCTTGATCATGAAGTGCCGAGCGTTATTCAGCGCTTAGTGAATTCCCCCGAGCTGGCTGTGGCTGCGAGTGAGTTAGCTATGCCCAAATTTTTGGCAGACAACGTACTTGGCCAGACGTTAACGCGCCTATTGTTGCTGTATAAAACTCGTGGCCTGAAAACTATTCGAGATTGCCAAAAGCTGGTGACCCACTATTTCGACCAAGTTGTGGCCCGTTCAATTGATAATCTTTCCGTTAGCGGCCTAGAGCGCTTAGATCCAAACAAGCCCTATTTATTCATCTCTAACCATCGCGACATTTTGATGGATTCGAGCCTGATTAATTATCTTATTCAGCATGCAGGTCATGACACTTGTCGTATGGCAGTTGGGGATAATTTGCTCTCTAATAGTTTGGCCGCTGACTTAATGCGTTTGAATAAGAGCTTTATTGTTGAACGCGATGTGGATGGTATGCGGGCTTATTATCGAGCGCTAACCAAAACCAGCGGCTATATCCGCCACTCGCTTAACGAGGGTGTTTCGGTTTGGATTGCTCAACGTGAAGGTCGTGCGAAAGATGGCTTTGACAGAACTGATCCTGCGTTGCTGAAAATGCTTTTGCTTGCTTATCGCGATGAAGAGTCACCTCTGAATGCATTGATGGCTGAGGCGCAAATTGTACCCGTCTCAGTATCCTATGAAGTGGACCCATGCGGCACCAAAAAAGCTGAGGAGCTGGTTGCCATCGCTCGAGACGGTGTATACGAAAAGTCTGAGCATGAAGATCTGCAAAGTATGATTCTAGGCTTAATGGGTTATAAGGGCCGGGTGCACTTAAGTTTTGCTCCTCCAATAGATAGTGTTGGTGACGTTGAGCAATTAGCTGAGCGTTTAGATAAAGACATTGTGTCAAATTTTCGCACATTCCCTACCCATCGTTACGCCGCGAAAGTTTTGGCCGGTGGCAAAGATGATGGGGAAGCCAGCACCGATAAGGCGCTGGTTGCGCTGAAAGCAGATTTGGCCGCGTGTGGTGAAGAAGAAAAAACTAACTTGCTCCAACAATATGCCAACGTTTGGGAAAACCGCAAGGCTCTGGATATAGTTTAGCTGACCTTATTCGACTGGGTGAGTTGTATGATTGATGGCTGATCTTGCAAACGGGCCGCTAATATTGGCCTATCTAAATTAAGTTAAAGCGAAAGTTAGGTTTAAAACCACATCAAAAAAGGCCTTTAAAGAAGGCGAAAAGAAGCTACAGATACATCAACGGCGGTTCGTCTAACATTGACATTTGCTCGCGTAATGCAAGTACATGATAGGACCAGTAATTTACCGAATCGAAGGTGGGAAATGCCACTGGAAATGCGGGGTCTTGCCAGCGCCGAGCGATCCATGCCGCGTGATACATGATGCGCAGTGTGCGCAGGGGCTCTATGAGTTTTAACGTGCGCACGTCAAAATCATAAAAGTCGTTGTAAGCATCCAAAATGGTTGCTAATTGGCCGGTTTGTTCAGCGCGGTCGCCGTTTAACAGCATCCATATATCTTGAATGGGTGGTCCCATTAGGCAGTCGTCAAAATCTACAAAGTGCGGTGTTTCGCCACGCCATAGAATGTTGCCCATATGGCAGTCGCCATGAATTCTGATGGAGGGCAATTTTGCCATCTCGCTCATCATCGGCTCGATATGCTTGAGCAGATGCTCAGTGACCGATGCGTAAGCTTCTTCCATTTCCAGAGGCAGGAAATTGTTTTCCAGTAAAAAGTTTCTGCTATTGGTGCCCAAGTGATCATGGGTAAGGGTGATGCGGTGTTCAAATTTTTGCTGGGCACCCACGGCGTGGAGTCTGGCGATGGTTCTAGACAGTACTTCTAGATCGTCCTGATTTTCTAAGTTGGGCGCATGGCCACCTTGGCGGCGGAAAATAGCGAAACGAAAATCTGCATGGTTGAACACGGTGGTGCCGTCAATTTGCATAGGCGGTACGACCGATATTTCGTCGTCGAATAGCCCTTGGGTATACGCGTGTTCCTCAGCGATGGCCTCATCAGTCCAACGATTGGGCCGATAAAATTTGGCAATGACAAACTCGCCGCTTTCTAAACCTACTTGGTAGACACGGTTTTCGTAGCTGTTCAGTGCAAGCAAGCTGCCAGTTGGTTCAATACCGACACTTTCGATGGCGTCTAAAATAGTATCGGGACTGAGGGCGTCGTAGGGCGCTGTATTGTTTGGGTTTGCTTGCATGAGCGCACTGTAACAGCCAGCTTGATTATTCCGAACCATTAACTGGTTGTGTCGCTCGACTAATCGGTTAATGACCTGTGAGAACGCCAGTGTTTGAGCGGCAACTAGATCGCCCGAGTCGCACACCACAAATCTACCTGTTTGACTCCTGCTTTACGCAATAGCTGCACAATGTGTCGAGCCGTTGTGCCGGTGGTGAGTACGTCATCTACCACCGCCACATGCTGCCGGTTTATTGCCCTGTCAGGTTGATGAAGTGTGTAGATGTTTTGTGCCAGCTTAAGTCGATGTGCTCTGGTCTTTTTTCGTTGTGGTGGTCCATATTTACGATTAAGCAGGCTGGCTCTGATTAGAATATTGGTTTCCTGGCGCAGCATTGCGGCGAGTAAATGCGCGTGATCGAAGCCTCGTAGTAGTCGACGTTGCCACGATGTTGGTGTGGGGATTAGACATTGGGGCAGTGGCTTGTCCGCAGTATAAGTGGTGTTAATCATTCACAACATTGTTTGTGCAAGCGTCTGACCTTCGCGGATATTTTTTTGAAATTTGAATTTATGCACTAGATAAGCGGCTTCTTTTTCGTGCAGTAGTGGCACCAAAGCTTGGTCGACCAAGGGATGAGTGATGCAAGGGCCGCATTGGCCCGAGGTAGTTTGCTGCAGTGGTATGCCGCAAGAGGTGCACGGGTTAAGGTTGTAAGGCAGTGCTAGTCGGCGATATGGACATAGGTGATCTGGCCGAGGGGATGCCAGTATTTGCTCACAAAGTGCGCAAGTGTCTGGCAGCAGAGTGTTGTAGATGGCTTGCGCGATGGTTGTTGTGAGTTTTTTTGCCGCTGAGTATCGCTGCATTTTGTGTCGCTCTTTTTTTGATAGTTCTTTTTTGGATAGCTCTTTTCTTGTGAGGATTGTATTTCGTTTTAGGTTGGGGCCTAAGCGGGTATAGCTTTAGGAAGGGAACGTTTCCTGCAACCCTCGGGAGAGTTATAGCACTGAGCAAGAGACCTTGCTGTAAGACGTTGGCTTCACACAGTGCCTGTTGTCCACGGCTCATGTGTAGGTGTTTATCTATTTGTTTGAAAAGGTTTTTAGAAGGGTATTTAGATAGGTGTGTACTTAGGTATTGGTCTGTTGCTCAGCTAGGGGTGAATTAGGACTAAGCCAAGGGCGAGCGAAAGGTGAGTAAGCGATTAGCTTGGACCTACTTAAAAGGTTACTGCCTAAATTAGCCCATCCCAATGGCCGGATTGGAAAAGGGTAATGGAGCCAGCGTTGGGGTCAGTGTAGTCATAGGCGATGCCAGTATTGAGGGATACTCTGAACCGCGCTCGGTCTACTGCGTCGTCGAGCCCAGATAACCATTCGAATAAATTTATGACCGGTATGTCGTCAATAATTACGGGTCCAGGGTCTGGTAGCGTGCATTCCACAAGTCGTGCGTCGATGAAGCGAAAATGGTGTTTTGGTAAAGTAGCTCCAGTTCGCCGCTGTAAACCTCACGGGTTTTTTCTGGCTCCCCTAGCTTGTCTATCACTTCAATTACAGTCATTGCGAAGGCTAAATTTTCGATACCTCGGTGGGGGTATATTTTTGGCTGGCGATAAAGATTGATGTCTAATACTTATCTGAATTTATTATGAAAAAAGGTTAGTACGCAATGGGCCTGATGACTAGACTCTATTACTTAATTTGAAAGGATTTTACGTTGGATTATCAAGCACAAGACAAAGACGCCGCTTTTCTGCTTTTTGATGTATTTCATGCAGATGAAAGCTGGGCTCAGATTGAAGAATTTAGCGCTTTAACACCAGACTTGGCCCGCGCAATTTTAGCCGAAAGCGGCCGTGTTGCTTCCCAAGTCTTGGCACCGTTGAATGAGATCGGCGACACCCATGGTTGTGAGTGGAACGACGGCGAGGTGACTACACCGCCAGGATTCAAAGAAGGCTTTAGTGAGCTGACCCAAGGTGGCTGGCTAGGTTTGTCAGGTAATCCAGCTTTTGGCGGCCAAGGTATGCCCAAGAGCTTGGGCTGTTTGGTTGAAGAGATGTTTTGGGCGGCGAACAGCAGTTTGTATTTATATGGCACGCTGACCGTAGGCACCTGCCTGTGTTTGGATGCTCATGGCAGTGCAGAGCAAAAGCAGACCTACTTAGAAAAGCTTTATTCTGGTGAGTGGACGGGGGCTATGGCCTTAACCGAAGCCCACTCGGGTACGGACCTTGGTATTATGCGTACTAAGGCAGAGCCTCAAGCGGATGGTTCTTACAGCATTACCGGGACAAAGATTTTTATCACCGGTGGTGAGCACGATATGGCTGACAATATTGTGCACCTGACTTTAGCGCGTATTCCTGATGGCCCTGCTGGCAGCAAGGGTATTTCGCTGTTTATTGTGCCTAAATACCTACCTAACGCTGATGGCAGCTTGGGTGAGCGCAACACTATGGGCAGCGGCTCTTTAGAGCACAAAATGGGCATACGTGGCAGCGCCACCTCTGTGATCAATTACGATGGCGCGAAAGGGTTTTTGTTGGGTGAGGAACATCAAGGTTTAGCCGGTATGTTCACTATGATGAACTACGAGCGCCTGAGTGTTGGCTTGCAAGGTCTAGGTTCTGCTGACCTTGCGTATCAGCTGTCGGCGCGTTACGCCCGCGATCGCATTCAAGGTAGATCTGTAACGGGGCCGCAAAATCCGGACGCTGCAGCCGACTCTATTCTTGTGCACCCCGACGTACGACGCATGCTGCTGACTCAACGTGCTTACGCTGAAGGCTGTAGAGCTTTTGCCCTTTACGTGGGTATGCAATTGGATGAAGCCAAGTACAACAATAACGAACGAGCCGGGCGTATCAGTGAATTGCTGACACCAGTTGTTAAAGCTTTTTTGACGGACAAGGGTTTAGACGGCGCTGTTATGGGCCAGCAAGTTCTTGGCGGTCATGGCTTCATTAAAGAATGGGGCTTGGAGCAAATTGTTCGTGACGCGCGAATTGGTCAAATCTACGAAGGGGCCAATGGTATTCAGGCATTAGATTTGGTTGGCCGAAAAATCATGCGCGATGGCGGCGGCTTAATGTTGGAATTGCTAGAAGACATGAAAGCAACTGATGTTGATGATGCTTATAAGGTTGAGCTGATAGCGGCGTGCGATCGTTTAGCTAGATCTACACAGTCTATTGTCGCTCGTGGCAAAAACGACCCGCACCTACCCGGCGCAGTTTCTGTAGATTATTTGGATATGGTCGGTATGACCATGTGCGCTTGGGTTTGGGCGTTAATGGCTAGTCGCGCTCCTGATGATGATTTTGGTGTGGCGAAGAAAGCCACTGCGCGTTATTTCTTTGATCGACTGCTGCCTAAGACTTTGGGCTTGGAGCGCAGTATTGAAGCAGAAGCTGATGCGGTAATGGAAATGCCTCAGGCTTTATTTAGCCCTGCCTAGGTGATGCGCTAGAGTACGCAATGGAAAGGCCGCAGCGTGTTGCGGCCTTTTTTTTGTTTCTTTTTCCTAGGCCTCTCTTTGCTCCAGCCTCTTTTAACCCGCTTCTTCTTCCTAATTTCTAGGAAATACCCAGGGGTGAGATGCGGATAAGCCGCCGTCTACTGGTACGGCTTGTCCATTCACATAAGACGCTCGGTCGCTGAGTAGGAAGCAGGCCATTTCGCCGATTTCGCTGGGCATGCCAGAACGCTTAGTTGGATTAATCTGACCAATTTTCTCTTCTTTGCCTTTCTCTCTTGCTAGGTCAAATGTCGGTTTAGTCATGCCGGTTTCAATTAGACCTGGGCAAACTGCGTTAATACGCACACCGGTGCCATAGGTTTGATAAGCGGTTGTTTGCACAATGCTCACTACGCCGGCTTTACTGGCTGAATAATCTACCCCGCCAGCGTTGGCTCTTAGTGCGGCTACCGATGATGTGCATACGATTGCGCCTTTACCCTGCTTAACAAAGTGGGGAATTGTGTGTTTAACCGCTAAAAATACGCCGATGGTATTTACGGCTAAAGTGCGCTGCCAATCTTCTACGGTGAGTTCGGTGACGCTTTTGCCGCCGCCGGAGACGCCAGCGTTGGCATAAATGCCGTCAATGCCGCCGTATTCGCTGACGCACCTTTCAACAAAGCTGATTACTGCTGCTTCATCGCTGACATCGGCTTGCACTGCGATGGCTGCGCCGCCGGCTTGAGTGATCTCTTTCACGGTCTCTTCGACGCCGTCTGTGAGGTCTACACAAACTACCTGAGCGCCATAGCCTGCGGCCAATTTGCTGGTGGCGCGACCGATACCGCTGCCTGCGCCTGTAATGATGATTCTCTTGTTTTCTAACATTTATTTTCTCCCTACTGAAATTGTCGGCCTCTTAGTCTAAGTAGGCTAGCTTGGTGCACCTTGGTCAACGTCGCGCATGCACAGAATTCTTTCTTCTTCTGCGTAGCCCAGCAGTACAGGGTGTTCGCCTCCTTTATGGGTCAATGCGCTGACGGCGTCCACCATTGACATGAAACCCTCGTCTGTCGCTTTTTCCCCGCGAGCTTGCCTGAAGATCAAGGTGCTTTCGTTACTCAGGTGTCCGCGCAGATTTGTATTCTCGCCATCATTTATATTGCCGCTTGGGTCGGCGTTCTCGAGGAGTGTGACCTCCACACCTCGCGGTAGCCAACCCTGGGCATAGGCGAATTCTCTTATTGCCTCTGGTTGATCAATAGATAGTTTCACCTAGCGGATCGCAACGGGGTTAATCACCGCTTGTACGGCACCGACAAATCTAGGTGTACCTAAAACAAAGAGAAATTCGTTGGCGTTATCTGCCGCCAAAGCGCGTGTATCCATATTTTCTAATATGTAAATGCCGTTCTTGGCCAGTAGTTCTGGATGCACCGGGAACAGCATGGTGGCGTCTTCAGAAGGTAGAACTTCTAACGCCCAAGTGTCGGCGCCAACGGCTACAACGCCTAAGCTGGCTAAGTAGCGTGCGCCTTCTAAACCTAGGCCTGGCGCACTTGCCATAAATGCTTCTGGATCTTTGTCCATGACGTTTAGCCAGCCAGTGTGGAACAAGACAACGTCGCCAGCTTCAATGGTGATACCTGCTGCTTTTGCAGCGGCGTCGATTTCCGCTTTATTAAAAGCGGTGCCCGCTGGCAAAATCTTGGTTTTCATAAGTTTGGCTATGTCTAACAGCACGCCTCTGGTCGCTACTGGAGGCAGGCGGTCGATAGATAATTTGGTCAGACCTGAGGGCGTGACAAAGTCGCTGGCCATATGACCGTTGTAGTACTGGTGGTTAACGCCCATGTGTCCTAAGCCGTCAATTTGGCTGCCGATACCCATCCAAATATGCATGAGGTCGTCGTTACCTGTGGCTTTGTTACTGCCCAGCGGGGTGCCCATGCCATCGTCTAGTTGCAGAATGGTCATTGAATAACTGCGTGGTGGATAAGCTGGCGACGTTGGACCAGTTTCAACCGCTAACGCATAGGTTTTGCCGGTCTTAACTAATTGCGCCGCAAGTTTGGTTTTCTCGTCAGAAAGTTCATTCATGGCGCCCAAAGTGTCATCGGCACCATACTTTGATGGGTACCAACTATCTTCTGCAAAGCCAGATGTGGTTAGGCCAGATAATGCGAAGGTTAGGGCCAGTGCTACAGCCATTTTTTTATTTGTATCAATCATTGAAAGTTCTCTCCCGATTTCATTGTTGTACTGGATCTTTTATGGATCTGTCTTTTGAATCTATCTTTGAATCTCTCTTGCGTCCAATTGTGCCGTTGAGTGCGCAAAAATTTATGTCGCGCATAACTGGTTGTGGTTCTCAATTTTAATTGGCCTTGTCTTTTGATCGGCTCAAATGGCTTCATTCACATCGTTTAACGCATTGATCAATAGTTGATAAATGCCGCCGAAAGAGCCATTGCTCATGATGACTACATGGCGTTTGCGTTGACCCTTTTTTGGGGTGCTTTTGACAATATCTTTGACCAAGTTTGGCACATTGTCTGCCATTTTAGCCGGTACCACGCAGTTGCTGATGATCTCGCCTAAATCCCATTTAATGTTTTCGCCGCGAAACCAAATCACTTGGTCTGCCGCCGCACAACATGTGCAAAGATCGTTACTAAGTGTGCCCAGCGACATGGTATGTGTGCGTGGTTCTATGACTGCTAAAATTTCTTCGTTACCTACCCGTTTGCGCAAGCCTTGTAAGGTTGTACGAATAGCGGTGGGGTGATGAGCAAAGTCATCATAGAAGACGGTGTTTTCATTTTCGAAAATCACCTCTAGACGGCGCTTTACACCTTTAAACTCGCCAAGTGCTTGGATACCAATATCTGCGTGAACGCCAACATGGCGGGCGGCGGAGATGGCGTTTAGGGCGTTGTTGATATTGTGCTCGCCGATCAAAAGCCAAGTAACTCGCCCCTGTGTTTCCTCGTTTAAGATCACGTCAAAAGCGCTACCGTCTGCTTCGGCATTTGCCACGGTCCAAGTATCGCCATTATCTAATTCAAACTCTTTCTTACTGGTTTTTAGGCCTATGCGAGAGACAGGGGTCCAACAACCTCGACTCAGTACTTCATTGATGTGCTCGCTGGCACCCGGGGCAATTACCAAGCCCTCATTAGGAATGGTGCGCATGAGTAAATGAAACTGGTCTTGAATAGCACTTATATCTGGAAAAATATCGGCGTGGTCGAATTCAAGATTGTTGAGGATTAATGTGCGTGGTTTGTAATGAACAAATTTGGACCTGCGGTCGAAGTAGCTTGTGTCGTATTCGTCCGCTTCAACGACAAAAAATGGGGTTTCTCCCAAACGCGCTGAACTGTCAAAGTTGCCTGGTGCGCCGCCGATTAAAAAGCCTGGCTTGAGCCCCGCGTATTCAAGTATCCAGGCTAACAGGCTTGCAGTAGTTGTTTTGCCGTGTGTCCCAGCTACTGCCAATACCCAGCGGTTTTTCAGTACCGTATTACCCAACCACTCAGCGCCTGAGGTATAAGGTAAGCCTTTGTCCAGAACGTACTCTATGGCTTCGTTTCCCCGCGGTAAGTTGGCATTACCTACAATGATTTGATCTGGTATTGGATCTAGCTGATCTGCGGAAAATCCTTCATGAACAGTTATTTTTGCTGCGGCAAGCTGATCTGACATTGGTGGGTAGATGGCATTATCACTACCACTGACGATGTAGCCCAATTCTTTTGCGAGCAAGGCTAAGCTGCCCATGAGCGTGCCGCCAATGCCTAAAAAGTAGAGACGTTGTTTCATATCTTTTTGGGACCCATTTGTTGCCTCATTTTGTGCGTCTTTTTTTTACCGCTGGTGTCAGGTTTGCTGTGCGCAAAGTGTAATCTAGTTTGTTCAAGTACAACTAGTTTCTTAGCTGTTACCGACTGCTATTTGACTCAATGAAAATGTCAGTACGAGTAAAACCAACGCTAGGCTGCTGCCAAGAATCATATGTATTTCAAGCGCTCGGCTAAAGATAAAGCCGAACACAGCAGTACTCCAAACAAGAATTATGATTGCTATGTTACTGAGTAAATCTAACCCCGCGAGTTTGGCGAGACTAATGGCAATGGCGACAAAGATATTGAGTAATAAGTCGCAACCGAAATAGGCGGTCAGGGTTTGGCTGAGCCTAGCGGACTTGCCAATCATAGCAAGTAAGCCGGCCACGATTAGCGATAGCGCTGCCAAATTTATGACAATTGTAGTGGCTACATTGAAAAAGCCTTTGTCGCCCAGGGCTAATGAAATACCTAGGCTGACTAAAATGTTGCACAGGGCAACGGCAGCTAACAGATTACTGTTCGCGGGTACGGATTCGGGTCCGTCTTGGAGGCTTGTTATGCGCCAAAAGATAGAAAAAATTGCCAGCATATTATTTTTCTTAGTTTTAATGCGGGAAATTGTCGCACAAATTTGTTCGTTCGCGGACAATTGGCGCTCATCGAATAATTTTCTGGATTTTACATGCCCAAACCCAATGCGTTTTATGCCCAATCTGGTGGTGTCACCGCTGTCATTAATGCATCTGCCTGTGGCGTTTTGGAAACGGCGCGGGCTCATAAGGATGATATTGGTAAAGTCTACGCTGGCCGCAACGGCATTATTGGTGCGTTGCAAGAGGAGTTAATTGATACCTCTAAAGAATCGAAAAGAGACATTGCTGGGCTCCGCAGTACTCCTGGCGGCGCTTTTGGTTCCTGCAGATTTAAACTTAAATCTCCTGAGGACGACGCTCGTGAATATAACCGTCTAATTGATGTGTTCAGCGCCCATAACATTCGCTACTTTTTTTACAACGGCGGCGGCGATTCCCAGGATACCGCTAATAAAATGGCTCAAGTCAGTCGTGAAAGAAAGTACCCATTGCAATGCATTGGTATCCCCAAGACGGTAGATAACGATTTACCCTTTACCGATTGTTGTCCTGGCTTTGGTTCAGTGGCTAAGTATGTTGCGACCTCAACTAGAGAGGCTGCTTTAGATGTTGCCTCCATGTGTGAATCTTCAACAAAGGTTTTCGTTTTGGAGGTAATGGGACGCCACGCAGGATGGATTGCTGCAGCTAGCGCGTTGGCGCAAACTAATGAAGGCGATGCGCCACACATAATTCTGTTGCCTGAAGTGCCCTTTCAAAAACAGGCATTTTTACGCAAGGTTAAGGAAACTGTAGTAGCCAAGGGTTACTGCGTGATTGTGGTTTCAGAGGGCGCTCGTTATGCAAACGGTACTTTTCTCGGCGAATCGGGTGGTGGTAAAGATGCTTTTGGTCACTCGCAGTTAGGGGGTGTCGCACCAACTATTGCCGCAATGGTCAAAGACAAATTTGGTTATAAGTTTCATTGGGCTGTGTCTGACTATTTGCAGCGTTCTGCGCGGCATATAGCCTCTGCTACCGATGTTAACCAAGCTTATGCGCTAGGTAAGGCAGCAGTTGAGTTCGCTTTGGCGGGTAAGAGTGCGGTAATGCCGATAATTGTTCGGACCAGTGACAGCCCGTATAAGTGGAAGATTGGCGAAGCCAAGCTTGCCAAAGTGGCGAATATAGAAAAATTCATGCCTAAGAGCTATATCAGTAAAGATGGCTTCGGTATTACACAGCGCGCGCGCAAATATCTGGCGCCACTTATTGCTGGCGAAGATCATCCAACGTACAAAGATGGTTTACCGGTATACGTGACACTGAAAAATCAGCTCGTCGCTAAAAAATTACCTGAAAAATGGTAGCGGCTCTTTTCGTTTCTATGTCCTAGGGCTAAGTCTTAGGAATATGTCTAAAGGCTGGGGTTTAATGCTGGGAGTGAGTTTGAGAAAGTAGGTAAAACTGAGGCGAAAAAGGCTGAACCCGTTTGGGTGAGACCTTTGTTTTTGGTTGTATGCCAGGTGAATGCTGGCATTTTTCTGGTTGAGGATGCCGCCGCGAGTGACGGCATCAGCAGGGGAAGCTAGCGCAAGGCTACTTCTTGGTATCTGCCGCGTAGGCTGCCATGGCTTGGCTGATTAGGTCGCGCGCTTCCGCGGCATCGCCCCAGCGGTCCAACTCTACCCATTTTTCGCTTTCCAAATCTTTGTAGTGGGCAAAAAAGTGTTCTATTTGATCGAGTGTGATCTTAGGGAGGTCAGAAACATTTTCTACGTCTTTATAACGTAGGGTGAGCTTGTTAGAAGGCACGGCTATCACCTTCTCGTCTTGTCCTGCCTCATCTTTCATGATCAACACGCCGATGGGGCGGCAGTTGATAACGGCGCCTGGAGTGATGGCTCGGGTACTGGCGATCAATACATCAATAGCATCACCGTCATCAGACAGTGTATTGGGCACGAAGCCGTAGTTGCCTGGGTAGCGCATTGAGGTGTAGAGAAAGCGATCTACAAATAACGCGCCAGAGGTTTTATCCATCTCATACTTAATGGGTTCTCCACCAACGGGCACTTCTATTACAACGTTTATGTCGTTTGGTGCATCTTTGCCGATAGGGATAGATTCAATATTCATGTGGCGTCCTGTTACTGCTCAAAATTCGGAGGCGGCATTGTACCTATCCGCGGAAATAGAAAAAGCTTTGGGGTGAAAAAAAACACGAATTTGCTGATTTTTCCGCTTTTAGAAACGTGCCTCTTGCACTTTGCTTACTGCCGGTGTTTTTTTCCAGCGTAGAAAAGACCATTGGTCGACTATTTTTCAGCGGGTAACTGTTGCTGGGTGGCGAACATTTAGCGCAGAGAGACACTGTTGTTGTTGTACGAGAACGCAGAATTATGATTTTAGGCAGTTGCGCGTGTGGCAAGGTTACTTGTGAGGCCGACCAGTTAGATGGCCCAGTCGTTAATGCACATTTGGTATGCCCAATCGCCTACTTGGTTGCGTTATGGCGAAGAGTTACCCCATTATAGTCAGCGTCCTAGAAGTTCGCTGATGACGCCTCTTAGAGTGGAGAACGGGTCTGACAAATAACGGCTAGCGTGTACTAGGGTGAAAGAGTGATGGTCAACGAAGAAGAATTTTCAGCTAAGGCAGTGGCTGTTCGTGCG
>CAUZON010000023.1:0-51178 GCA_963581445.1 Gammaproteobacteria bacterium
GTTAACGCCCCAACGAGGGCAGCGCAACTTTGTTGAACCTCTATACCAAGGAATCCAAGGCTAGATATAACGCCAATAATGACTTGTAACTGGAGCACCAAAATATGCCGCTCTTGCGCAAATAACAAATGTTTCGCGGCGCGTAGTATAGAGATGGCAGCGCTACCATTCAATTATAATTCACCGAAATATCAGTCGGATAGACTAAAGTGCACCAAAACACCGTCTAATTCTTCTAAAGTGGAGTACTTGATGACGAGTTCACCGCGCCCGCTCTTGCCATGTTTAATGTTCACTTGTGCGCCCAAAAGATCCATTAGCTTGCGCTCAAGGCGCTGAGTGTCAGCATCTTTCACCGGTTTTACCTTAACTTCGCTGCCACGATCTTGGTCCTGCAGCAGCTTTCTTACTAACGCCTCGGTGTCTCTAACCGACAAATGACCATCTGCTACTTTCAGCGCGGCTTGATCTTGCGTTGTGCCCGTTAGGCCCAGCAATGCCCGGCTATGGCCCATATCTAACTTGCCATCTTCTAATAGTTCGCGAGCAACGGACCCCAAACTCAAAAGTCTTAAACTGTTCGCAATGGCGGCGCGCGACTTACCTACAACATCAGCCACCTCTTGTTGCGTTAACTCAAATTCGTTTCGCAAACGCTCTAACCCAACGGCTTCTTCTAGCGCATTAAGATCCTCACGCTGAATATTCTCTATCAAAGCAATTGCCGAGGCTTCGCGGTCACTAACCTGCTTATTGATTACCGGTATTTTTGTCAGGCCTGCAAGTTGAGCTGCACGCCAGCGACGCTCGCCCGCTATTAATTCGTAGCCACCTTGTGCAAGAGGACGCACAACAACCGGCTGCAGTAAGCCCTGGTTTTTAATAGACTGGGCTAGGTCTTGAAGCGCGCTGGGCTCAAACCATTTTCTGGGTTGATACGGGCCTGTCTTAATTTGATCTATATTGAGCTCAAGACTACCAGAGGACGCAGACGTCGGCGGATTCGTCACTGGCGCCGCCATAGCGCCAGATTTCACTCCATCCGAAAGAAGGGCACTTAACCCTTTGCCTAAACGTTTTTTACTCATTGTCGTTCCGCGTAACCTTTAAAGTAGAGTCGTTATTATTAAACTGGATATACATCGTGTCGCTTGCGCAACTCTCCGGCCAAAGCCTGGTAAGCCAAAGATCCTCTAGATGACTTATCATATATTAATACCGGCAAGCCGTGACTTGGAGCTTCTGCCAAACGCACATTGCGCGGCACTACAGTGCGAAAGACTTTTTCGCCAAAAAATTGCAGTAATTGCCGCGACACGTCTCTTGTCAAACTGTTACGCGGGTCGTACATGGTTCTGAGTAACCCATCTATCTGTAAATTTGGGTTTGCGTGACTGCGAATGCCTTCAACCGTGTCTAATAACGCAGACAAACCCTCAAGCGCATAATATTCGCACTGCATAGGAATGAGCACGCCGGTGGCAGAGATCAGCGCATTCACTGTAAGAATATTTAGTGAAGGCGGACAATCAATAACCACGTAATCGTAGTTGTAGCAGTCTAGGCCAATGCGCTCCTTCAATAAAAACTCTCGGTTGTCCATTTGTAACAACGCAACTTCTGCTGCGGTTAACTCTATGTTTGCTGGCATGACATCGTACAAGGCGGTAGAGGTTTGTTTTATTTGCGCAAAATCCGCGCTCTGCATGAGCCAATTATAAATGCTTACTTCAAGTTCCTGCTTCTCTACGCCACTACCCATAGTAGCGTTGCCCTGAGGGTCTAGATCGACCAGCAAAACTTTACAACCTTGAGCCGCCAAAGATGCACTGAGATTGACGCTTGTAGTGGTTTTACCTACGCCACCTTTTTGATTTGCAATCGCAATAACTTTGTTCATTGGCTCTCTAATCTTTGTCTTTGCGCTGCAAGATGCACAAAAAATGCGGCTGCTCTAAGCCAGGAATAAGACAACTTATTTTCTCAGAGCTGTAGCCTAACTCAATTTCCTCGAGAGTATGTTCCTCGGGTTTTACGCTTTTTGTCGTTTCTTCCACAACTTCTACCTGAGCGCTTTCAAAAACAATAACCCTACCGTTTTTTTCTAAGTAGGGCTCAACCATGGGCCATAGTAACGGACCTGGCGCAACGCCGCGGGCAAGTATTGTATCGAAACGCTGATCCACAAAGGGGTCTTTAGCGAGGTTACGCTCCTCAAGATTAACGTTAGGCGTTTGTAATTCACGGCTGGCCATATGCAAAAACCTAATCCTCTTCGCCATACGATCGCAAAGGGTATAAGTTCTATTAGGATCAACAATAGCTAATGGCATACCGGGTAGTCCCGGACCGGTGCCCACATCTAAAACACTGGTTCCTGTTAGGTAAGGCAGAACGCTTAAGCTGTCCAAAAGGTGTCTTGGCAAAAGGCGGTTAATGTCGCGACGGGAAATTAGATTCATACCCTTATTCCACCGCACCAGAAGATTTGCAAAATCGTGTAGCTTAGCCAAGCCGTTAGAATCAATAGCCAATTCTAGTCCTTCTATGCCTTCCGCTAAACTCTCTAGGGTAATGTTCAGAGCGTTGACGCCTTTGTAGGATTTTTTGCTAGTGCTTTGGCATTTATCAATAAAATTGATAGTGCAGCCGGTGTCATACCTGGTATGCGCGCAGCTCTAGCTAACGAATCTGGTTTGTGGTGTTCGAGTTTCTGCTTCAGTTCATTGGACAGTCCGTTGAGCTGGGAGAAATCCATAGACTCCGGCAGCAACATGCCTTCGTGTCTGCGGATTTTTAAAATCTCATCGTCTTGGCGTTTAATATAGCCGGCATACTTTGTTTCTATTTCTAGTTGTTTAAGCGCCAGTGCATCTTGATGGGCATCGCCATTTTCTTCAGCTAGTGAAATATCTAGCGCATTGGAAATTTTTGCACTATCAATTTCTGGTCTGCGCAGCGCTTCTTCCAGTGTGGTTTCTTTGCGCAAATTTAGCGCTAACTTTTGATCTAAGTCACTACCGGGCAAAATACATATGCCCTTAAACTGCTCTCTTAACGCCTGTACTTTGCGCAATTTTTTTTCAAAATGCGCGCGCCTCTGCGGCCCAACTAGACCAAACTCTATACCCATTGGCGTTAAGCGTTGATCCGCGTTGTCTTCGCGCAAACGCAACCTAAACTCGGCACGGCTAGTAAACATACGGTAGGGCTCGGTTGTGCCTAAATTAATCAGATCGTCCACCAGCACGCCTATGTATGCTTCGTCGCGACGTGGCTCCCAGGGAGGTTTGCCCTGGCATTTGCGCGCGGCGTTTACGCCAGCCAGTAGGCCTTGGGCACCAGCTTCTTCATAACCTGTTGTGCCATTAATTTGGCCAGCAAAAAACAGCCCCTCTATGGCCTTGGTTTCCAAGGAATGATTGAGGTCTCTTGGGTCGAAGTAATCGTATTCAATGGCATATCCAGGGCGGGAAATGTGCGCGTTACCAAACCCTTGCATGGAGCGTACAAACTGTATTTGTACGTCGAAGGGTAGGCTTGTTGAAATGCCATTAGGATAAAGCTCAGTGGTATTAAGGCCCTCTGGTTCAATAAATATCTGATGGCTTGATTTGTCGGCAAAGCGAACAACTTTGTCTTCAATACTCGGACAATACCTGGGCCCAACGCCCTCAATAGCGCCACTGTACATAGCAGACCGACTCAAATTATCTTTGATTATTTGATGCGTATCTTCATTGGTATAAGTGATGTGGCAACTGATTTGCTTGGGGTGGTAGCTACGCTTGCCCATGGAGGACATTACTGGCCTTGGCTCATCGCCTAGCTGACTTTCTAGTTCAGAAAAATCAACGCTTCTTCCATCTATTCTTGGTGGCGTGCCGGTTTTTAAACGACCTACTCTAAAAGGCAGCGCCCGCAACCTTTCTGCTAAGGCAGTTGAGGGAGGATCTCCCGCGCGCCCACCTGACTGCTGTTGGTCACCGATATGAATCTTACCGCCAAGGAAAGTACCTGTAGTTAAAACCACGGTTTCGGCGCTAAAAATAAGACCCATTTGGGTTTCACAGCCTACCACTTTACGATTTTCAACAGCTAGGTCTACGACGGACTGCTGGAACATTTGTAAGTTGGGCTGGTGTTCAAGAATTTCCCGAACCGCATTTTTATACAGTGTTCGATCTGCTTGAGCGCGAGTAGCCCTAACTGCTGGGCCCTTACTGGAGTTAAGTACCCTAAAGTGAATCCCGGCTTGATCTGTCGCCATACCCATAACGCCATCAAGTGCATCAATTTCTGCTACCAAATGACTTTTACCAATTCCCCCAATCGCTGGGTTACAGGACATTTGGCCAAGTGTTTCGATGCTTTGAGTCAAAAGCAGCGTTTTTGCGCCCATGCGGGCCGATGCCGCGGCGGCTTCGGTTCCAGCGTGGCCACCGCCAATTACGATGACATCAAATTGTTCTGGGTAATGCATACCTATGAATGCTCATGGCTGCTAGGGGCGCAGTAGTATAGTGCTTAGTCTAGGGATTGGAAGTTCTTGTTGTGACCAATTATTTGCACTATTCGACCTAATTTTGACGAATTCACTTGCCGATACAAAATTCAGAAAAGATTTTTCCTAATAAATCGTCGGGGGTCACGGTGCCTGTAACCTCTCCTAAGCATTGGTGGGCAATGTATAATTCTTCCGCGACAAACTCAGCGCCGAGGTTCTGCGCAAGTGCCTCTGCCGCTGCATTGACCTTAGCCAAGGTGTCTTTAATGATTAAAATATGCCGCTGGCGAGCAGCAAAGGGAACGTTTTCTTGGCCAAAACCAACACTTTCTTGAATGGCTTTTTTCAATAACTCTAAACCTTCACCGGTTTTTGCAGACACCTTGACATTGGCAACGTCTGGTGGAGCGTCGACACTAAGACTTAAGTCAGACTTATTCACTACCAGCAAAATATTGTTTGCCTGAAGATCTATAGCTGTGTCGTTTGATGCGCGAAGTGAGGCTAGGTTACTCGCAAGTTCAGAAGCGTTTGCAGCCGTTATTAGCTCATCTGCTGCGGCAACATACAGCGTTAAATCTGCTTCAACGGCTTGAGTTTTGGCGCGCGCAATACCAATTTTTTCTACTTCGTCATCACTGTCACGTAGGCCAGCGGTATCAACCAAACGAATGGGCAGGCCGCCTATTACCAAATCTACTTTCAACAAATCTCGTGTTGTGCCTGGCACGTTAGTAACGATGGCTGCCTCTTCACCGGCCAAAGCATTCAATAAACTTGATTTACCCACATTGGGTTTACCAATGAGCGCCACGGAAATTCCTGAATTAATTAGTCTGCCTTGGTTCGCTTGGGCCAGAATTGATTCTAGCGCAGTAATCGTTTTAGCAATGTCCTCTGCAACTCGAGCCTCTTGAAGAATTTCGATGTCTTCTTCAGGAAAATCAATGGCCGCCTCTACGCGTACTCGCATATTGGCAATATCTGCGGCGATAGAAGTAATCATTTGCGAAAAAGCACCCTTAAGGGTGTTGAGCGCTGCCTTGGACGCTGCAATTGAAGTAGACGATATTAGGTCTGCCACAGCCTCGGCTTGGGCAAGATCTAACTTACCATTCATAAATGCACGCTCACTGAATTCACCGGGCCGAGCTAGACGAGCACCGCGCTGACACAATGCATTGAGAATTCTGTGTTGAATTACCGGCCCGCCATGACCTTGCAGCTCGACCACGTCTTCACCAGTAAATGAGTTTGGTCCAGGAAACCAAAGCACCAACCCATTATCTAAAAGTTCTTCTACGTCGAAAAAGTCAGTGTAAACGGCTGTTCGGGAAAGCAGTGCTTTTTTACATAGTTGCGTAGCTACTGCGTGAGCACCTGCACCAGATAAACGCACAATACCTACGCCCCCTTGTCCTGGCGGCGTTGCTATTGCGCAGATTAAGTCATTATTTACCGATTGGTTTGTTGCCACAATGAAGTTCAGACGCGCTTTTTTCGCGGGGCATCAAACTGAAAAACACCTGTGTTAGGCGTTTTTCCAGCGCAACAGCTGTCTTTAGGTACGTTCACTTTCCACTTTCTTATAGATGTAGGTTTGTTGAGCGATCGATAACAGGTTATTCACCAACCAATATAAAACCAAGCCTGCCGGGAAAAACAAAAACAAAACGGTGAACATGATTGGCATTAGTTTCATCATTTTAACCTGCATTGGATCACCCACCTGTGGATTCAATGATTGCATCAAATAAGTACTGGCGCCCATCAGCAACGGCAATATGAAATAGGGATCCATAGCCGAAAGGTCTTCAATCCAAAACATGAACGGCGCTTGGCGCAGTTCAACCGACTCCAACAACACCCAGTAAAGGGCCAAAAATATTGGCATGGGTGCAAGCATTGGGAGGCAACCGCCCAGAGGGTTAGCGCCCTCTTTTTTATACAAGGCCATCATTTCTTTAGACAGTTTTTCGCGGTCACTCGAATAACGCTCTTGCAATTTCTTCATCGCCGGCGCAACCCGACGCATGTTTGCCATTGACCGGTAACCTCTCGCAGAAACCCAACCCAAGGCAACTTTAACCGCAAGAGTTAAAAGAATAATGGCTATGCCCCAGTTACCGACAAGGTCGTGGAAAAATTTTAAGGCTTTAAAGAGCGGTACCGCTATCCACCAAAGAAATCCATAATCTACCGTCAAATTGAGGTGCTCAGATATTGCTTCTAACTCAATTTGATCTTTTGGTCCTGCATAAAATTCTGCGCTCCAAATACCTGATTCTCCTGGTTGCACAACTTTTGCAGGACCAGTAAAACCAAACAAATAATTATTGTCTTTGGTAGGACGCGCGTAATAACGAATTTGTTGTTCGGCTGGTGCTACCCAAGCCGAGAGAAAATAGTGCTGAAGAAAAGCCACCCAACCACCGGTGTTTTCTGCCTGCAGAGTGTCCTCATCTAAATCATCGAACTCAACTTTTTGATAAGGAGTTTCTAAAGTTGTGATTGCACCACCAAGGTAGGGGTCTGGGGCTAGCGAGAAAGAATCATCTGCTAGGACAGCTTTTCTATCGCGCTTAATTTGCGTAAACATTCCTGCAGTAAAAACGTCATCACTGGTGTTAGTTAATCTGTAGCTGACTGAGAGTAAATAGGCATCCGGTGTAAAAGAGAATACTTTCTCTACCGTCACACCATCGGCTACAGTTGATAACACCAAGTCACTTTGTCCGTCATTGTCATCAATATCCAACGCGCGGACTGAAGACAGATATTTCGGCCTCTGCCCATTTTTGTCCAAACCGTTAGGACCTATAAGCCCACTCTGGGCGATGTAGGTCTGGTTCTGATTTTGTTCAAGTAACAAGAATGGCGTATCTTGAAGATCTAAAGCAACTGGATACTTAGGTAACTGAACCCTAACAATGTCACCGCCCAATAAATCAATCCAAACCTTTAACTTAGGTGTTGTCACAACTACCAATCTGCTTCCTGGTGTTTGTGGCTGTGCTTCACTGAATGCATCCGCGGTTGCCAGAGAAGTCGGTAATTCGTCGCTGCCGAGAAGACTGATATCGGGAATGTCTGAATCTGACTGCGATTGATCAACAATACTAGGCCTTATTTCAGAGGTATCTATCGAGTTGGTTTGCTGATCGGTAACTAGGGGTGCCTCGCTGTAGGAGACAGGCGACCTATCAGCCTGCATATCTTCGTTCCACGCTAATATGAGTAAATAGGAAGTTGCTGCGAGACCAATTAGCAGAACAATTCTTTGAATTTCAGGAGGTAACATAGATCTAGGTCTCTTTATTTACTTTTTAACAATTTCGGGGACGTTATCTATGCCCCCTGCGTGTAATGGGTGGCATTTAGCAATACGTTTGAGTCCCAGCCAAAGACCTTTGAAGGTCCCATGCAAGCTGATAGCTTGAATCATATAGGCTGAGCAGGTTGGGTGGAATCGGCAACTCGGTGCAAAAAACGGGCTTACAGCTATTTGGTAAACAATAAAGCACCTTACTAATAACTTAGGCACAATTCCGATGGGGGTAGCCTCAACTGCTTTGGATGCTCTATCCGCTGCTATCTCTGAATCTAAACTCGCCTCAGAAGTCACTTTTTCTCAGATCCTCTTTGCGTTCCAGAATCAAAAATTGGCGTTCCAGCAATTGATGCAGACGTTTATCGTCTAATTCAGCAAACAGCTGAATGACTAAGTCTACTGAAGGCAAACTATTAATTTCTTGACGAAATCGATTGCGTATAATTCGCTTAATTCTATTTCGTCTTACCGCTTTTGAGAACACACGCTTCGCGATAATTAGGCCTAGTCTCGAATGATCTATCGTATTCTTTTTTACGCGAATACGCAGCGGACCATCAGAGATGACTACGTCTGGTTGTTTGAATACATCAGTATATTGGTGAGCACTTAGTAGCCTAGCTCGCCTTGGGAAAGCATAGCTGATTAAGCTCAAAGAAAGCTCAATCAGACAGTGAGACGCTTACGTCCCTTGGCTCTTCTTGCATTCAATACTTTACGGCCGGCTTTGGTAGCCATGCGAGCACGAAAACCGTGAGTTCTAGCTCGTTTAAGGTTACTTGGTTGAAACGTTCTTTTCATATCAGACTCTAAAGCTTAGAAATTTCGGTACTTTTGAATAATGCCTCAGTCTTTTGGCCACTGATTTAACCGGGGCGAGTGAATGAGGGTGCGCGATTCTATGAACAGTGGAGAGAACTGTCAATTAATTTGATTTATATATATTTAAGATTTTATTGTTGTTTGTTATTAAGGGCGAGGATCTGCTGTATAAGTAGGCTAATGTATTGATAACAATTCGTTTTGCGGGCATTAAAACGTGTGGGTAAATGGTGTTCCTAGTATGTATAGATAGGAGGGTAGTTATGTATAGAAAGTTATCCACAGGTTCTTAAACGTTTTGCGCACAACTTATTCAATAGCTAGGCCTTTTGGCGGTTCATAATTCTGGTGTTAAGTCCCTGATATAAATAGATAAGTTGAACACATCTCACTTTTTTCTCTGATTACGTAGTACTTACCCTGTGCATGGGCATAGAATTGCACCCATAGCGCATAGATGACAAAAGTAAGATACTTCCTATCACAAGGTTTTTCGAGAAATAGTGTTCAGACTTGACAAAATAGTAAAACTTGTTCGGCAAGGAACACACAGCTCTAAAAAACTCTGAAAAGATGCTTATTAGTAAATCTAGACGTTGAAAGAGGCAGGTTGTAGACCAGGAACCTTTCGAACACAAGAATTATGAATCCAGAGGATGCTTGTAGGTGGCAAAAACTATTTGGCAACAGTGCCTAGTTCAACTCGAATCAGAGTTAGCTAATGAGCAGTTCGATACATATATTCGTCCGTTACATGCAGAATATGATGATGGTCATTTGACCCTTCTGGCCCCTAATATTTATGTAGAAGAAAAAGTTCGCTCAAGCTATTTAGACAGAATAAGCGAATATTTTGACGTTGCTACGGAAAACTCTGAGGTCAATTTGTCAGTAGGTGGCGCGATAGAAGCGCAGCCGCTACGTGTCGAAACCAAATCAGTTATTAATCCGACGTCACGCATTGCAGGCCACAACTTGAACAGAGAATTTACGTTTGACACGTTTGTTGAGGGTAAATCAAATGAAATGGCTAAAGCTGCGGCTTCTCAGGTGGCCAATAATTCAGGAAAGTCCTACAACCCATTGCTTATGTATGGCGGTGTTGGTTTAGGCAAGACACACCTAATGCAGGCTGTAGGCAATGAGATCTCGCGCATTAAGCCAGGGGCAAACGTGCTATATCTGCACTCTCAACGTTTTGTGCAAGATATGGTAAAAGCTTTGCAAACCGGCACTATGCAGGACTTCATGCAGTACTACCGTTCTATTGATGCCTTATTAATCGATGACATTCAGTTCTTTGCGAAGAAGCTAAGGTCTCAAGAAGAGTTTTTTCATCTATTTAATTCATTGATTGAGCGTGGCGCTCAGATGATTTTGACCAGCGATAAGTACCCGCGAGAAATTGATGGCTTGGAAGATAGACTTAAGTCGCGGTTTGTTTGGGGCTTAACAGTAGAAGTAGAAGCGCCTGATTTGGAAACACGTGTTGCCATTTTAATAAAAAAAGCTGAGGCGGATGAAGTTGCCCTAGACCATGAAGTGGCTTTCTTTATTGCGGAGCGCATTAGGTCTAATGTTCGTGAGTTAGAAGGTGCCTTGCGACGCGTGATAGCCAACGCACGATTTACAGGTAGTCGCATTTCTATTGAGCAGGTGCGCCGCGCCTTACGTGATTTGTTTGCTATTCAGGATCGGCAGATTTCAATGGATAATATTCAACGCACTACAGCAGAATATTTCAATATTAAGATTGGTGACCTTTTATCTAAGCGTCGCAATAGATCAATAGCCAGGCCGCGGCAGTTAGCTATGGCGTTAGCAAAAGAGTTAACGAATCATTCGTTGCCTGAAATTGGTGACGCGTTTGGCGGTAGAGACCATACAACGGTTTTGCATGCTTGCAGAAAAGTTGTAGAGCTTAGAAGTACGTCTCTAGATATAGCTGAAGATTACAAAAATTTGTCACGACTTTTGTCGGGCTAGTGAGGCAAGAATGAAATTCACATTACAAAGAGAACAACTGTTAAAGCCACTCCAATTGGTTACAGGTGTGGTGGAACGCCGTCAAACATTACCAGTTTTGTCCAACTTGCTTGTTCAAGCGGGCGAAAATGGTATCTCACTAACGGGTACTGACTTAGAAGTTGAAATGGTTGCTCATTGCAACGTTGAAGTTCAAGAAGCTGGAGAAGTGACTATTCCAGCAAGAAAATTAGCCGATATATGGCGTTCTTTGCCAGATGGCGCTGAGGTTTCTTTATCCGTAGAAGGGGACAGAGTAACTATTCGCAGTGGCAGAAGTCGTTTTACCTTGGCGACATTACCAGCAAGTGACTTCCCGAAGGTGGAAGGAGGGGATGCTGACATTCTCGTGCCGTTAGAGCCAGCTGCGCTTGCAGGTTTAATAGACCAGGTTTCTTTCGCTATGGCCCAGCAAGATGTAAGAGTCTTCTTAAATGGCATGCTGTTGGAAATTGGCAATGACTATATTCGTGCGGTGGCTACAGACGGTCATCGCATGGCCATGTCTACCAAGCCGTGTACGCCACAAACGCCTTTAGAAAGCCGTAAGCAGGCAATCGTTCCAAGAAAGGCGGTTTTAGAATTAAGTCGCTTGTTAGATGAAGAAGATGAAGAACTGAAACTTCAACTCGGTACAAATCACCTTAGGGTCATTAAAGGCGCCTTCACTCTGACAACCAAATTGGTTGATGGCCAATTCCCAGACTATGACAAAGTTGTTCCTAAGGATGCATCTCGAGCAATAGCAGCTGATAGAAACACATTGCGACAAGGCTTTCAGCGAGCATCAATACTCTCAAATGAAAAGTACCGAGGCGTTCGCCTTGTAATTGCAGACGATCAGATGACCATCAAAGCTAATAATCCAGAACAGGATGAGGCAGAAGAAACTGTACCGGTCGAGTTTAATGGCGAGCAACTGGAAATAGGGTTTAACGTGAGCTACTTATTGGACGTACTTAGCGTGCTTTCTGGAGACGATGTTCAAATAAGTGTTTCTGACGCAAATAGCTCGGCGCTACTAGAAGACCCAGCGAAGGAAGGTGCCTTGTATGTTGTTATGCCTATGAGGCTTTAACGAGGCGCTAGTAGGCTTTTAGTATTAGGACTTCTTTTTGCGTTTGTTAAACGTCAGTGCCTTTTCGTTCAGGAATATAGATCAAATCACATTAGATCTTGGCGCTGGGTTCAATCTCATTTATGGCGACAATGGCGCGGGAAAGACAGCGCTTTTAGAGGCCATATATCTTATTGCGCGGAGTCGATCATTCCGCACAACCAAACTAAAAAACATTGTCAAAGCTGATTTTAAGGAAGCCTGCGTGAGAGCGGAGGTGGGCAATGAGTCTGGTCAGGTACGTACTTTGGCGGTCGCAAAGTCTTTGAATGGTACATCAGAACTTAGAGTTGACGGCGAAAGCGTAAAGAAATCCTCCGATCTGGCTAGGTTTCTGCCAGTACAAGTTCTGCTCCCGGGTGTGATTGATCTCGTTTTAGACGGCCCTAATGCTCGGCGGGAATTCTTAGATTGGGGTTTGTTTCACGTGGAACACGCTTTTCTCGATGTATCCAAACGCTATAAGCGAGTTCTTACTCAAAGAGCTGCGTGGATGAAGGCAAATCAGGGTTGCACTTTTGCAGAAGACCCCTGGGTTGAACAGCTCGTAACCGGCGGCGTGCAGATAAGTAAATGGCGAAATGCCTTTCTCGCTGAGATGAATCCGCACTTCGAAGAGATGCTGAGATTATTAGACCCGGAACTATCTTGCTCACTAGCGTATATAGATGGTGGTTATGGACCGAGTGAGAAAAAAGGCAAGGAAAAGCTAGCCAGCGGGTTTGCTCGAGACCTGCGGTTTGGTGCTAGTCACTATGGCCCACATAGAGCCGATCTAGAGTTCAGGTTCAACGGTTCAACGGCAAGGGACATTGCTTCTAGAGGACAAGCGAAGATTATAGCCAGCGCCGTGACCCTTGCTCACGCGGCACTGCTTACAAAAGCATATGACAAAAAACCCGTCATCCTAATCGACGATTTTGGAGCTGAATTAGACGAAGAGCGCAAGCAAAGCTTTTTAGCGGCGCTTATGTCTCTAGACTGCCAGGTCATTGCAACTTCTACAGATTCGCCAACCGACCTACTGGAACATAAGATTTTGGACAAAATAGAAGTGTTCCACGTGAAACAGGGTGCCTTGAGCCCTGAATAGCACTAATACATAGAATTCATTACCAGTCCGATACATACAGAGCGGCGCTAATCGACTAAAATGCAGACGCTGTGATGGTTACGCAATTCCCAACGAAGGGGGAGACATGTCCGAAGAAAGTAGTTATAACTCAGGCAGTATCAAAGTACTTAAAGGCCTTGATGCGGTTCGAAAACGACCTGGTATGTATATTGGTGATACCGAAGATGGAACGGGCTTGCATCACATGGTCCAGGAGCTAGTTGACAACTCAATCGATGAAGCCCTTGCCGGGCATTGCGACACAATCCATGTCATCATGCACCCAGAAGAAGCTATTACCGTGCGCGACAATGGCCGCGGAATTCCTGTAGATATTCACGAGGAAGAAAAAGTCAGCGCTGTAGAAGTGATTATGACTACACTGCATGCGGGCGGAAAGTTCGATGACAACAGTTACAAAGTATCTGGTGGTCTGCACGGCGTAGGCGTTTCTGTAGTGAACGCACTTTCAGACGAACTTCGTTTAACAGTTCGCCGTGACAAGAAACTTTACGAGCAAGAGTATCGACATGGCGTACCGGTAGCTCCGTTAAAGCAGATCGGTACCACGGAAGAGCGGGGTACAGAATGTTACTTCAGACCATCGCCCGAGACTTTCCATAATATTAAATTTCATTATGAGATATTGGCTAAACGCCTACGTGAGCTTGCATTTCTTAACTCCGGCGTAGCTATTCACCTTAGTGAAGAGAGCTCAGGAAAGGAAGACGTATTTATCTATGAAGGCGGTCTAAAGGCCTTTGTTGAATACCTTAACCAAAATAAAACACAGCTTAACGAAGTATTTCACTTTAGTACTGAGCGTGAAGACGGCATTGGCGTTGAAATTGCCATGCAGTGGAATGACACATTCCAAGAACAAGTTTTTTGCTATACCAATAACATCCCCCAGGGAGATGGCGGTACGCACCTAGCCGGCTTCCGTAGTGCACTGACTAGAACACTGAATACGTATATTGAACGCGAAAACATGGTCAAGAAAGCACAAGTTGCTACCACTGGCGATGACGCTAGAGAAGGCTTGACCGCTGTGGTATCCGTCAAGGTCCCAGACCCCAAGTTCTCATCTCAGACCAAAGACAAATTGGTATCTAGCGAAGTTAAAACCGCTGTGGAACAGGAGTTGAACAAGTTCTTCTCAGATTACTTGGCGGAAAACCCTCAAGACGCTAAGTCTGTTGTAGGCAAAATGATCGATGCGGCTCGCGCTAGAGAAGCAGCCCGCAAAGCTAGAGACATGACTCGCCGCAAAGGGGCCTTAGATATTGCCGGATTACCAGGCAAATTAGCGGATTGCCAAGAGAAAGATCCTTCAAAATCAGAAATATTTTTGGTGGAAGGGGACTCAGCTGGCGGTTCAGCAAAACAGGGTAGGGACCGTCGCACCCAAGCTATTTTACCGTTGCGTGGAAAAATTCTGAACGTAGAGCGTGCTAGATTCGACAAAATGCTCACATCTCAAGAAATTGGGAATCTAGTTACCGCATTGGGTTGTGGTATTGGGAAGGGTGATTTTGATCCGGACAAATTGCGTTATCACAATATCGTAATTATGACCGACGCGGATGTGGATGGTTCTCACATTAGAACATTGCTGCTGACTTTCTTTTTCCGCCAGATGCCAGAATTGTTTGAGCGGGGCCATATTTATATTGCTCAACCACCTCTATATAAAGTGAAAAAGAACCGCCAAGAGCGTTACGTGAAAGACGATGACGAGCTTAGTGCCTACTTTATGGAGCTTTCACTTCAAGACGCGAAACTCTTCGTAAACCCAGAGGCACCTGCTATCCAAGGTCAGGCCCTTGAAGCGCTTGTTCAAGCCTATCAAAAGCTGATAGACAGATTAATTCGCTCAAAAAGAAAGTATCCGGTTGAGATCACCTACGGACTTATTCGAGCACCTAAACTTGTTCAAGAAGATTTAGTCAACGAAGAGCGTATCAACACTTGGTGCGAAACTTTAGTCGGCATACTGGGGGATAACCCTGGCTCGACACCTACGGTCGACTCTGTATGGGACGAAGAGCGACAGATATTTGTGCCAAATATCAGCATTCTGTTGAAAGGCAATAGAGAACGAGTGGCTTTATCGCAGAATTTCTTGGCGGGCCCTGAGTATCGAGAAATATCAGAAATGATTGACTTGCTCGACGACCTAGTAGAAGAAAACGCCTACATACAACGCGGGGAACGTAAGCAAGTAATCGCTTACTTCGGCCAAGCCTTCGACTGGCTGCAATCTGAAGCCCGTCGTGGCGTTGACCTACAGCGATATAAAGGCTTGGGTGAAATGAATCCAGCGCAGCTATGGGAAACCACGATGGACCAATCGGTGCGCCGAATGCTGCGAGTTACTGTTGATGACGCTATTGGTGCAGACCGCATGTTCACCACATTAATGGGCGACCAAGTGGAACCTAGAAGAGAATTCATTGAAACCAATGCTCTCTCGGTGGTGAATTTAGACGTATAAGGTAACTTCAATCAGGGTGCTCGGCGCTGTAAGTGTCCGAGTGTCTGACCGTATGTGCTGCATAACACTTTCTGAGAGCTGTTTATGACTGCCCACTCCCAAGACGAGCTTAGAGAAACCCGCAAACTGACGCCAAAAAAGCAGGCAAAAGACAAATATCGTTGCGGTTGGTGTAGTGGTAGCGAGTTATACGAAAATTATCACGATGAAGAATGGGGTGTTCCACTTAAAGATTCAGCAGAACTATTTAAGTTGCTTATCTTAGAGGGCATGCAAGCTGGCCTCGCTTGGATCACGGTGCTGAATAAGCGCGAACATATGCATAAGCTGTTTTTTGGCTTTGATATGTCTAAGCTCGCTGCGGCAAGCGCTGACGATGTCGAATCTTGGCTTTTGGATGCGGGTATCATTCGCCATCGAGGCAAACTAAACGCCATGATCGGTAACGCCAAGAGCGCATTAGATATTGAAGACTTTAGTGGGTTTTTGTGGCAGTTTGCGCCGCCGCCGCGCAAAAGCCAAAAGTTTGACTTGCCAGCACAAACCGACGAATCGAACTTAATGTCTATGGCGTTAAATGCTAAAGGCTTCCGTTTTATCGGCCCAACAATCTGTTATGCCTTTATGCAAAGCTCCGGCATGGTGAATGATCACCATCCAAATTGCTGGCGTTACACGGATTGCCAAAAAATGCTTAGGGCGGCATCAGAGACAACTTAACTTGGCAGGCGTAAAACGCTTAACGGTTGAGCCTACATTAGCTTGTTGGAGAATTTTTTTGGCTACCTTTTTTAGGTGGAGCTTTTGGTTATTGAGCCTTATTCCCCCTCGTTGGGCCGTAGCTATCGGTCGTGGCTTCGCGCGTGCTGCAATTTTTTTCAATGCCGATTCGCATCGAATCAGCAAAATAAATATAGATCATTGTTTTCCGCACAAAAGCGTTCCGGAACGAGAAAAATTAGTCCTCCATTCTCTTGCCCAAACGGCCCTATTACCGATCGAATTTGCTCACCTGTTGCATAGACCCATTGAAGATCTAATGGGGCAAATTGTCAGTGTTGAAGGAGAAGATTTGTTGCGCGAAGCATGGGCTGAAGGCAATGGGGTGTTAATGCTCATGCCGCACTTTGGCTGCTGGGAATTCATGAGTCTATATTTGGGCAGCGACTATACAGTTTCCGCCCTATACACACCGCCCAATTTAGCTTCTTTGGAGCCAACTATTCTTCAGGCCAGGGAGCGCCAAGGCGCGACATTATTTCCAACCAGCGCAGCCGGTTTGCGTGGCTTAGTTAGGGGCATGAAAGATGGTCACGTTGTGGTGTTGCTACCGGACCAAGTGCCCACCGGCGACGGCGGTGGCGTGATGAGTAAATTTTTCCAGCAAGACGCGTTAACAATGTCTTTGGCGAAGAGAATTGCCAAAGTAGGTCAGCCAAAAATAATTATGGGCTGTGCTCGGAGAACAATTGAAAAGTCGGGTATCGGCTACAACATTTCTTTTGCTTTGCCAGAAGCTGGGATATCTAGCCCAGATGAGGAAGTGTATGCAACGGCGTTAAATAACAGTGTGCAAAAAATCGCAGAACAAGACTTAGCCCAATACCAATGGTCGTATAAGCGCTTTCGGCGCTTAGGCCCGGATAAAGAAGATATCTATCGGCGCCAATAGGCAGGGGTAAGTAATACCAAGAGTGTGAAAATCTCAAGCCGACCCAACATCATGTTGAACATAAGCACCCACTTTACGTCGGCATCTAACTCCGAATAGTTCAAGGCAACCTCTCCAAGTCCTGGGCCGAGGTTATTCAAACTGGCACCAACGGCTGAAAAGGCAGTCAAAAAGTCTATGTCACTCATGCCCATAATGACCGTGATCGAGAGCAGAAACAGCAAAACGTAAACGCTGAAAAAACTCCAAACAGCCTCAATAAGACGATCAGGTACGGGTGCTTTGCCGAGTTTGATTGGGAAAACACCGTTAGGGTGAATTAGGCGTTTTACCTCGCGCATACCTTGCAAGTAAATCATGACCACTCGAATCATCTTAATGCCGCCGGCAGTAGAACCCGCGCAGCCACCTGCAAAAGCTGCAAGTAACAGCATTACCGGTGCAACTGATGGCCATTGAGAAAAGTCCTGGGTGACAAATCCAGTTGTTGTGGTGATGGAAATGGTTTGAAAAATACCGTCACGAATTGGCGAAACGCCATCCGGCGTATTGGTCAGGAGAATGCTGCAGACTACTATGCCAATGAGTACCAAAAAGGTTAAGTAAGCACGAACCTCAAAGTCTTGAAAGTAGTGAAATGGGTTGCGGCGGCGCCAGACCAAAAAATGTAAGCCGAAGTTAACACCAGATAGCACCATAAATAGGCATGCGACGGCTTCAATGGCACCGCTATTAAAAAATCCAATGCTCGCATCGTGGGTAGAAAACCCGCCAATAGCCACCGTTGCAAAACTATGACTGATGGCATCGAAAGCGGTCATGCCTGCGACCCAATAGGCCAGCGCACAGGAAACGGTTAAACCGAGATAAATATACCAAAGGGCTTTTGCCGTTTCGGTAATCCTCGGAGTTAGTTTGTTGTCTTTCACCGGCCCTGGAGATTCTGTTCTGTACAACTGCATGCCGCCAATGCCTAGCATCGGGAAAATGGCCACGGCCAGTACAATAATACCCATGCCGCCAAACCACTGTAGAAGCTGGCGATAAAAAAGCAGGGATTTAGGTAAATCATCAAGGCCCACCAAAATGGTGGCACCAGTGGTGGTTAAGCCAGACATAGACTCGAAAGCGGCATCGGTAAAAGACAGTTGGGTGGCTGGATCAATATAAAATGGGATTGCGCCAAAGATACCTAGGCCTATATAAAACAGTGCGGTGATTAGAAAACCGTCACCACCGCGCAACGCCCTATTGCCCCGGAGTGGTAACCAAAGCACCAAACCACAAATCAGGGTAACGAAGAATGCACTGATAAATGTATTGGTGTTGTCCTCATTGAAGGCCAAGGCAACAATGATAGGCAGCAGAAACGTGAAGCTGAAAAAAGTCAGTAGCGTGCCTGTAACGCGAAAAATAACAGATAGGTGCATAAGCTTTTGCTGTTCCTACTTAAAAGAACGTTAATCCGACTTGGAACAAACGCTCAACTGCCCTGACCTGAGCTTTATCAACCATAAACAAAATCACATGGTCATCAGACGCAACGATGACATCATCGTGAGCGATAAGAACACTCTCGCCTCTGACAAGAGCGCCAATAGTGACGCCAACCGGAAGCTTAATTTCGCCTATTTTGCGCCCCACTACTTTTGAGCTGTTGGCATCGCCATGGGCGATAGCTTCCATCGCCTCAGCTGCGCCACGGCGCAAACTATGAACTCGAGCCACATCCGCTCGTCTAACATAGGATAAAACTGTGCTGACGGTGGCTTGTTGTGGAGAGATTGCAACATCTATTTCACCGCCTTGGACTAAATCAACGTAAGCCGGTTTGGTGATCAGCGTAATGACCTGCCTAACCCCTAAGCGCTTGGCCATTAGCGAGGACATAATATTAACTTCGTCGTCGTTGGTCAGTGCGCAAAACGCATCGCACTGCTCAATGTTTTCTTCTAACAACAAGTCTCTGTCCGTTGCGTCACCGTGGATGACCACCGCCTTGTCTAATTGTTCGGCTAGCTTAGCGGCGCGGGGTCTCGAATATTCGACAACCTTTACAGCATATTCATTTTCAATAGACGCAGCTAAGCGAGCACCGATATTGCCCCCGCCGGCAATAATCACTCGTCGATAAGGCTGCTCAGCTTTACGCAACTCACCCATAACGGCGCTAATGTGTTCGCGCGCAGCAATGAAAAAGACCTCGTCATCTGCCTCAATAACGGTACTGCCCTCTGGCATAATTGACTGTCCGCGACGAAAGATGGCGGCAACCCGAGTGTCTACCTTGGGCATGTGGTTGCGCAGAAGGCTTAGTGCGTGTCCAACTAACGGGCCGTCGTGATAAGCACGCATAGCAACCAGTTGAGCTTTGCCATCGGCAAAGTCCAAAACGTCCAGGGCACCTGGGTGACTGAGCAGTTCATGTATTTGGTCCGTGACCACCTGTTCCGGATTAATCAGCCGGTCGATGGGCATATGGTTTTTGTGAAAAAAGCCTTCTTTACTCAGGTAGGCCGAAGATCTAATTCGCGCAATCTTCATGGGCGTACGAAAAACGGAATAGCAAACCTGGCAAGCTACCATGTTGATTTCGTCGCTTGAGGTTACGGCAATGAGCATATCTGCATCATCTGCGCCGGCTTTACGCAATACATCTGGGTGTGAGGCCGAGCCTTCAATGGTTTGGATATCTAAGCGACTACCCAGTTCATGCAGGCGCTCACTATTTTGATCGACCAATGTAATATCAAAAGATTCTTTAGCTAGATTCTCCGCTAGGGTGCCACCCACCTGCCCGGCGCCTAAAATAAGAATTTTCATATCTCTTTAACCTTACTCAGGCCTGCATAGTAAAAACCGTCAGTATTTTTTTCTGACGGCAACAACTGCCAACCCAATGAGGTAGCGTTGCCATATTTCATATCCAAGGCAACCGACTCTGCATCCGCTTGAGTATTGATAAACTTCTCTATCACTTGATCGTTTTCTTCTTCGAAAATGGAACAGGTCGAATAAAGAAGAGTACCCCCCTCTTTTAGCCTGCGCCATAGGTTGCGTAACAACTGTAGCTGCAGATCTTGGTGGGTGGTCAGGTGATCAGACTTCATTAGCAGGCGAATATCTGGGTTGCGACGAATGGTCCCGCTGCCGGAGCACGGTGCGTCTAGCAATATGCTGTCGAAATCCAGATCGCCACAGCAACCCTCCTCAGTCGCATCGGCGCACAACATAGTGAGCCGAGCATCGTCACTGTGACCTAGCCGAGTGCCAATGACCTTAGTTTCGTTTAAGCGCTTCTTTTTATTATCCAGAGCAAACAATTGGTGGCTTTTAAACCGGGCACTCAAGCGTTCATGCAGGTGAAATAATTTGCCGCCAGGCGCGGCGCAAGCATCAAGGATACTCGGCCTAGCAATATGTGGCGGCAATAAAGACATTAGCGTATTTGCTGCGAGTTGCGCTGAGAGATCTTGAACCGCAGCTTCACCGTCAGACCAACTAGGCAGAGTTTCCGCGTTTTGTGGGGTCTTGAGAATGACGGTCTCAATCATGCTGGTCTCAATGAAGGCGATGTCGTCTTCTCGGAGCTTGGCTTTATACAATCCAGGTTCCACTTTGGCGGTATTGATGCGCAATGTCATCGGCGCGCGCTGGCTATTGGCAATCACTAGCGCTTGCCATTTTGCAGGATATTGGGCTTCTAGTTTTTCTTTTAACCAAGGGGGGTGGTCGGCGGCGGCGCTGGCAAGTGCTGAGTACTCATCTTGCGGCTGATCTTGTTGGGCGGCTTCCGCAGCTCTTTGTAGTTGTCTAAGTACCGCGTTGACCAAACCTTTGGCCCAAGGTTTGCCTAAGACGATACAAGCGTTAACGCTCTCATTGATGACGGCATAGCTCGCTATACCCGTGTACTTCAGTTGGTAAGCACCCACTATTAAAAGGTTGAATAGATCTCTGTCTTTGTCGCGCATGGGTTTTTTGAGCAGCCCAGTGACGGACTGCTCCAATGAAAGATAGTGACGAGTTGTGCCGTAAATCAGCTCTCTATGCAGTGGTGTTGCAACCCAGGGTGACTTCTCCGCTCTTATCCAGTCTATGGTTCGGCCACCCTCAATAATATGCTGGAGTGCTTTGCATACTTCCATACGTGTTCTCGCACTTTCGTTTTTCTTATTCAGACCCACCTTTGATTTGAGGTCTTGAGCTGTGCCTTTGATATGCCAAGAAAAACTCATAGGTTAGGGCCGCCTGAGTTATTTGCATCAAATTGCGCGCCTTCCGGTAAAAAGCGCTGAAACCCATTCATTGCTGCCGCAGTATCCATCGGTAAGCCTTTACCCTTATTGATTCGAATTCGTTGAATTTGCAATTGCCCGGTTCCGCATTGAATGATCAAGCGCCCTTTGCGCGCGATAAGCAAGGTGCCCGGTGCAGCGAGTGTCGAGGTGCTAGAAAGTGCTCGGTGTGTTGAGGTTTCATTCAGCACGCTGGCTTCTAGAAACTGAACTTCTACCTCAGGTAATTTGGCAGTCACTGGCATTCTGTCTGCAAGAGCGCGAATTTGACGCTCAATGTCTATGGCTGAACTTTGCCAAGAGACTTGTCTATCTTCGGCGCTGAGTTTAGATGCGTAGGTAACGCCTTCCTCGCTTTGGAGATTTACTTCCATAGGCAGCTTGCCCAGTACATCAATAAGCAGTTCGGCACCGCTGGCAGCGAGTTGCTGCTCTAATTGCACAACTGAAGTCTGCGGGGAAATAGGCAATTGTCGTTGCGCAAATATCGGCCCAGTATCTAGGCCCTTTTCCATTTGCATAATGCCCACTCCCGTAGCCGTATCGCCAGCCATAATGGCTCTTTCAATTGGCGCGGCGCCGCGCCAACGCGGCAATAATGAGGCGTGAACATTAATACACCCATACTTGGGCAGGGCTAAAACTGATGTAGGTAAAATAAGCCCGTAGGCTGCGACAATCAGAACGTCAGGGTTAAATGCGGCCAGCGCATCTAAGCTTTCTTGAGATTTGAAATTGACCGGTTGTAAAACCGCAATATTTGTTTCTTGGGCAAGGCTTTTAACCGAGTTCGCTTGGAGTTTTCGGCCCCTGCCTTTTGGCCTATCTGGCTGGGTAAGCACAACTGATGGAGCAAACGGCGAATCGAGCAGGCTTTGCAAAAGGTTTCTTGCGAATTCTGGGCTACCTGCAAACGCAGTGGTTAAAGTTGTCACGCCTCTTCTTTATTTTTCTTAAGTTTTTTGTTGATGCGGCTGCGCTTTAGGCTAGATAGGTAGTCAACGAAGAGCTTGCCTTCTAAATGATCGCATTCGTGTTGTATGCAAATGGCAAGAATTCCCGAAGCTTTCATGGTGATTTCCTTACCGGTGACGTCTTGAGCTGAAACCTCAATATGCTCAGAGCGTTGTACGGTTTCATATATTCCGGGTACTGAGAGGCAACCTTCTTCCCATGGAATATTCTCACCGAGCAGCTTTAACGTTGGGTTGATCAGTACATAAGGCTCGTCATTGTGCTCTGAAACATCCACGACGATTAACCGTTGATGCACATTAACTTGGGTTGCTGCTAGGCCAATTCCAGGCGCGGCATACATTGTCTCCAGCATATCTGCCGCAAAGGTCGCCACTTCCGGTGGGAACTCAGTGATCGCCTTAGCTTTTGTGCGCAAGCGTGGATCTGGATGATGCAAAATGTGAAGCAGAGACATGAGTTAGTTAAAGCCCTGTGGAGTAAAGGCGGCAGTATAACGCCTCCGCAGAGGGATACCGATACTTTGCAGTGCAATTACTCACGACAAATGTGGCTAATTTCTTATGCTTAGCTTGGAATCAGCTGATTTCCGGTCAACGTCGAAGAGCGCACGCTACTCTGAGATTGCAATTTTTTTCTAATAACATTGCCGATGGAGCCCTTATAGCTGCGGATCCTTCTATAAACGGCTCTTTGAAAACGACCCTTCCACAATAGGTACTTCTAAAAGAAAGTGCATTCCTGTAGCAGAGCCTTCTTACAAAGGCGTCCTCCGATATAAGGGAACGCTATAAAAGCGCCGCTATATAAGCTGACATATGAGAAGAGACGCCTACTGCTATGCGGCTTTAGCAAAAATACGCCTTACCAAAAAAATTAGGAAGTAGAGGTTTGACAAGTAACAGTGCGTTACGCCTTTGCGAGCTTTTAGTGAGTTGGCCACGTCATGTGATCAACAGTTGGCTGTGCACAAAAGATGCGCCTAACCAAGTGTTGGCATCGCCAGAACACCCTCCAGCAACATTGAGGCGCCGAAATAACGTAGACGGCTTTGTAGCAAATCATGGTCGTGACATGACGCAAACTATTTGTATTCTAGACCACGCGTTTCGGCCGCTACTAAAAATGATACCGGACCCTCCTTTGGTACTTTTTTATTTAGGCGACGCCAACGTGTTGGCTCAGCAGTCCATTGCCATTGTTGGCACACGTAAATGCACAACGGTGGGCAAGCTGGTTGCAGAAAAATTGGCCGCGGACTTAGCTGAACGTGGTGTTTGTACTGTTAGTGGCCTTGCCTACGGCATAGATGCCGCGGCGCATAAGGGCTCGCTTTCAAGAACCCGGGGTTATACCGCGGCTTTTCTTGGCGCGGGCCTTGGTAATACTCACCCCCGTCAGAACAAATATCTTGAGGACAAAATAGTCGCTCAGGGTGGTGCCTTGTTTAGCGAATACCCCCACCAAACCCAGCCACGCCCTTATCATTTTCCTGAAAGAAACAGGCTGATTAGTGGCTCTACTTGGGCAACCGTTATGGTTGAAGTCGGTGAGCAATGTAGTTCATTGATTACCGCGCGAATGGCATTAGAACAAGGCCGGGAAGTCTTTGCCGTACCCGGCTTGCCGCTTAGTGAGGTAAGTAAGGGGTGTCATAGAATGATACGACAAGGCGCGGCTTTGGTGGCCAACGCCAGTGGAGTTGTGGAGGAAATGGGTTGGGTAACCTTGGCAAAGGAAAATACTGCAAACATATCAGCGCCAGTCATCATTGATATAATCTCAGACACAAAGCAGAAAAAATCGCAAAATGTGAAGTTAGCAAAAGCAGGACTTACTGAAGGTAATGACAATGACAGCAAAACTATGTCACGCCAGTTCAGCCACAGCAGCAACCAGAACCGCAACAACAGCTCAGCGCAGTAGCTCAGCGTGTGCTTGACGTTTTAAGTCCCTGCGGGATGAGCCTCGATGAGATATCGCTGAACTGCAGTGACGATCCGCAAGATATTAGTCAAAGCTTAGTGGAATTACAGCTTGGAGGGTTTGTTCGGTAGGGCTTAGGCGGGTATATTCGCGTTTCATACTTAATAGGATAAAAGACATGTCTTGGGTTGCAGTTTTAATGGGTTCCGAATCAGATTGGCCGGTCATGCAAGCGACTACTTCAATGTTAGATACTTTGGGTATCAAGTTTGAGGTGCGCGTAACTAGTGCCCATCGAACGCCACAAGGTACGGCAGATTATGTTGCAGATGCTGAACATCGCGGCTGCAGAGTTTTCATTTGTGCTGCCGGTATGGCCGCACATTTGGCTGGCGCAGTTGCCGCGCACACCCAACGCCCTGTTATTGGCGTACCTATCGATAGCGGCCCACTTCAGGGCTTCGACGCGTTATTGTCCACGGTGCAAATGCCAGGCGGAATTCCTGTTGCAACCGTTGCTGTAGGTAAAGCGGGAGCAAAAAATGCTGCTTACTTGGCAGCCCAGATGTTGGCCATTGCTAACGATGATTTGCACAAAGTGGTGGTTGCTGATCGAAGCGCCAATAGAGAAAAAGTCGAAGCGCAAAATGCTTCAGTGCAGAAATCTCTTAACTCTTGAGTGATATCGAAGATGCCATCAACGTTTTGCAACGTGGCGGCGTCTTGGCTCATGCCACAGAAGGTGTATGGGGATTTGCCTGCGACCCGTTAAATTACGCAGCCGTGCAGCGAATTCTAGAAATCAAAACACGTTCCGAAGATAAAGGCTTGTTGCTCTTGGGCAGCTCGTCAGAATCTTTTGCTGCGCAACTAAAAACACTGAGCGCCCAGGACCGACAACGTATAGAAGAGCGTTGGCCCGGTCACGTGACGTGGATTTTGCCTGACACGGAGTATCCGTCGTGGGTAAGCGGGGGGCGTGCAACGGTGGCATGCCGAGTGCCGGATCATGATCAGGCAAGGTCGATTGCAGAAAAAATGGGCCGCCCAATAGTGTCCACCTCGCTGAATTTTGCAGGTGAACAACCGATTAAGGTTTACGCAGATGCTGTGGCGCAATTTGCCCAGCTCGTTGATCTGGTCTTGCCTGGCGAAATTGGCGCTGCTGAAGGGCCAAGTAAAATATTGCAACTTCACGGAGCAGGTACTCAAAGCCTTAGGTGACCTGACCTGCCTGACTCCACCCATGGTCTGGACGGCTGTTAACAGCAAAAACCAGGTTTTGTCCTGATACCCTCAAACTATTCCGCTAACTAGAGCACCACCTCGACCGCTACCTAGAGGTTGTGCGAGGATATAGCGAACAGACGAGATTCGGCACACCTAAGGTCCAAGTTTATTGGTCCGCATCCTAAATCTACGGTGGTGTGGAAATTGTGAATGAAAGAAGAGGAAGACAGTATATGGATCGCTATTGTGTGATTGGCAACCCCATTGAACATTCGCTGTCGCCGCAAATTCATCAAGAGTTTGCAACGCAGACGGGCGAGTTGCTGACTTACGAAAAAGTAAAGGTAGAGCTGACGGGCTTTGCTGATTTCCTCAAAGATTTTGCCGACTCGGGCGGTAAAGGCCTAAATATAACCGTACCTTTTAAAGTTGAGGCGTTTAATGGTGCAACTCATCGCCACGAACTCGCAAACATTGCTAATGCGGTAAACACGCTTGCTATAGAGGGCCAGGACATTAATGGATTCAATACTGACGGCATTGGTTTTGTTCGTGACTTAACCCAGCGACATGGTTTCCAACTTACCGGTAAATCCGTACTCATTTTGGGTGCTGGTGGTGCCTGTCGCGGAGTCATTGAACCTTTGCTGGGTGAAAATCCTGCTCAAGTGACCATTGCTAATCGAACGTTTGTCCATGCCCAAGCTTTATGTCAATTGTTCTCAGGTCGGCCGGGCTATCAGCGTCTCAGCTGTGTAGATCTTTCAGGGATGGCCAAAAGCGGTGGTGAAAATTATGATTTAGTAGTGAACAGCACTTCCCTCGGCCTGTCATCAGCTGCTATCACGTTGCCCAGCACCCTAGTCAGCGGATCGTTTTGTTATGACATGAGTTATGGTGATAAGGCTGCATTTGCGCTTTGGGCCAAAGTACAGGGCGCCGCCGCTAGTGTTGATGGGTTGGGTATGCTGGTCGAGCAGGCTGCTGAGAGTTTTAGTATTTGGCGTGGTGTTATGCCCAGTACCGAGGAAATTTACCAAAGGCTAAGAAAGCTAGTAGGAGCTCAGGTTTGAAAAAAACAAAGCGCTTTGTTTCCGGTGCTGTTTGCCCGGAATGTAGAGAGTTAGATCGAACAGTACTCGAAGCGGTGCCACTCGACTACCTCGAGGATGACCTGGACGAAATAAGCGCCCAAGTTCAGCGGCGTTGCGTGAGCTGTGGTTTTACTGAAATTATGGCGTCTGAAGCACCACCAAATGGTGTCGTATTGCCAAGAGCCAGATTTGAACGAAATAGAGTGCCGGCTGCGGAACCCCAAGTGGTGCGCTTGATGGATGCTAATGCGCCCAAATCCTAAAAAATCGGGAAAAGCCCTAAACAGGCCTGGCGCAACCCGCAGTTGCGCAACTTGCGTCGCTCCGATCTTTTGCTTTTCAGGGGCTTACATAACTTTTGTCCAAGAACTTTTAGCTTGTTATAACCATCAAAAATCAAAGTTCGAGTTGCTCTAAGGCAACGAATTGCTATAATCTCGCCCCGTTTGTGGGACTCGCATCTCACAGCGCAGCATTATTACGCCCTAGCATAGTATTAATACCGTCAAAAGATCAGCAATCATCGCCCTTCTGAGTCATAAAGGGGCACTGTCTTTTTGACGGAGGATGTTGGCAGGCAGCAGCAGCTTCGCGCTCAAAGCTTGAAAAGCTCAAAGGTCTTGTAGAGAAAACTTGCCGCCAATACCGCCTAACTTTAGGGCTTGCTTGAGTTCATGGCACCGGCCTCACAGATGTTGACTGCGCGGCCTCGCAACTTTGCTTGGGCGTCGGTACGGTAGTATTCGAAGAATACAAATGTCATTGAAGACAAATGTTGTTAAAGGCATTAATTGCTCGTGAGAGGTAGTGCCTGCAGATAGATCAAAAAATAGGTTGGTAATTTTATTCGGCGATTGCCGCCGAAAATGCTGGCAACGTATTTAGTACGTACTTTAGAACTTGAACTGAAAGTGAGACAGAGCAGAATGAAAAATCAAATTTTGCGGATGCTAACAGGCGCCTTGGCGTTTTTAGCTTCAGGCGCGGCATCAGCGGACAAGCTAAATATGCGCGTTGGCGTTACAGATATTAGCCGCCAAGTGTATGACTTGCACATGACAATTTTTTATATCTGTGTGGCCATTGGTGTGGTCGTCTTCAGTGTGCTGTTCTGGTCAGTTTTTCAGCACCGCAAATCCAAGGGCGCTGTAGCGGCAACATTTCATGACAGCACTAAACTGGAATTGGCCTGGACCATCGTGCCAACGCTTATTCTGATTGTTATGGCTATTCCTGCGACACGGGTGCTTGTAGAGATGTACGACACCGGCGGGGAAGACATGAACATTGAAGTTCGTGGCTACCAATGGAAATGGCAATACAAGTACTTGGACGAAGACTATAACAATTCTTTCTCGTTCTTTTCTAATTTGGCCACACCTAGGGCAGAAATTAAAAACCGCTCGGTAAAAAACGATAACTATCTATTAGAGGTAGACGAGCACTTAAGAATTCCAATCAATCGCAAAGTACGCTTCTTAGTCACCTCTGAAGACGTAATCCACGCGTGGTGGGTGCCTGATTTTGGTATTAAGCGCGACGCGGTACCAGGCATGTTAAATGAGCTTTGGGCCATTGTAGAAGAGCCCGGAATCTACCGTGGCCAATGCACCGAGTTATGCGGTAAAGACCACGGCTTTATGCCAATTGTCGTTGAAGCAATGCCTGAAGCGGAATTCGACGCCTGGTACGCAACTAAAGTTTCGTCGGAAGTTGTGCGCCAAGAAAGCATGACGCAAACTTTTACGCATGATGAACTGATGGTTCAAGGCGAAGGGATATACGGTACTTATTGCTCTTCATGCCATATGGCTAACGGCGAGGGCGTACCGCCGGTATTTCCAGCCATTGCTGGTTCGACTGTTGCTATGGGTCCTCGCGATGACCACTTAAACTTAGTGATCAACGGGGTTGCAGGCAGCGCAATGCAAGCATTTGGCAAGCAGCTAGACGCAGTTCAGTTAGCGTCGGTAGTACACTACCAACGCCACACTTTTGGAAATGATGCTGGGGATATTTCCCAGCCTCAAGACGTAATCAATTTATCTAACGGTCAGTAAGGAATAGGCATGAGCGAAGTTATTCACGCAGATCATCACGACGACCACGCACACGGACCTGCTAAGGGAATGTTGCGATGGCTATATACCACCAACCATAAAGACATAGGTACGCTATACCTTTGGTTTAGCTTTGCTATGTTTTTAATCGGCGGTGTAATGGCTTTGGTTATTCGTACCGAGTTGTTCCAACCCGGTCTGCAATTTATAGAGCCAGAATTTTTCAATCAGATGACGACCAACCATGGCTTGATCATGGTCTTTGGCGCCATTATGCCGGCGTTCGTTGGATTGGCGAACTGGTTGATTCCAATGCAAGTGGGCGCACCTGATATGGCGCTTCCTAGAATGAACAACCTGTCATTCTGGATACTTCCTTTTGCTTTCAGCATGATGATCTCCACGTTATTCATGGAAGGCGGCGGCCCTAATTTCGGTTGGACCTTCTATGCGCCGTTGTCCACAACCTATGCACCAGATTCAGTAACATACTTCATCTTTGCAGTTCACTTAATGGGCGCATCGTCCATTATGGGTAGCATCAATATTATCGCTACCATTTTGAATATGCGTGCACCTGGTATGACTTTGATGAAAATGCCTATGTTCGTATGGACTTGGTTGATCACAGCATATTTGTTGATTGCTGTAATGCCGGTATTGGCTGGCGCAGTAACTATGATGTTGTTCGATATTCACTTCAACACTAGCTTCTTTAATGCAGCAGGTGGTGGTGACCCAGTCATGTTCCAGCACATTTTCTGGTTTTTCGGCCACCCTGAAGTTTATATTATGATTTTGCCAGCATTTGGCATTGTCTCGCACATCATCCCAACGTTTGCGCGTAAGCAATTGTTCGGTTACACCTCTATGGTTTATGCGGTTGCATCAATTGCGTTCTTGTCCTTCATTGTTTGGGCACACCACATGTTTACTGTAGGCATGCCGTTAGCAGGTCAGCTGTTCTTCATGTACTCCACCATGCTCATCGCGGTACCTACTGGCGTGAAAGTATTTAATTGGATTGCCACAATGTGGCGCGGTTCCATGACTTTTGAAACACCAATGTTGTTCGCGATTGCGTTCGTTGTGCTCTTCACCATCGGTGGACTGTCTGGAATTATGTTGGCTATTACGCCTGCGGACTACCAGTACCACGACACCTACTTTGTAGTTGCACACTTTCATTACGTGCTTGTACCGGGTGCATTGTTCTCGATCATTGCGGCAGTCTACTTTTGGATTCCAAAGTGGACCGGCAAAATGTATGACGAATCTCTGGGAAAGTTGCACTTCTGGCTGTCGTTTATTGGGGTTAACGTAACGTTCTTCCCGCAGCATTTCTCAGGTCTAGCAGGTATGCCGCGCCGTATACCTGACTACGCTCTACAATTTGCTGACTTTAATATGATCTCAAGCATCGGTGCGTTTATCTTCGGATTCTCTCAAGTGTTCTTCCTCTACGTATTGATTAAAACGATACGCAGCGGTGCACCTGCGAAAGGTCGTTCTTGGGAAGGCGCTAAAGGATTGGAATGGACACTGCCATCGCCTGCGCCTTATCACAGTTTCACTTACCCACCAGAAGTGAAAAGCGAAGAGGCATACGGCTAGTCATTACTAACTAACAAAAACGGATATATATGACTGTAGAATCAAAACAACAAAACGATATTCGCCGGACGGTTAAAAAGCTGGCGCTTATCGTAGTGGGTATGTGCTTCTTTGTTGCAGCACTTGTGCCTCTATACGATTTGTTTTGTGAAGTGACAGGGCTCAACGGTAAAACCGGTGGGCCATATGTATTTGATGAAGCTAAGACCAGCCCAGACACAACGCGTTTAGTTAAGGTAAATTTTCTTACTAATACTAACCAAGGTATGTCGTGGGATTTTTGGCCAGAAAAAGGTGCTGTGAGGGTACATCCTGGTTCGGCTAATACGGTAAGCTTCTATGTGAAAAATACGACTGGGCGACCCATGATTGCCCAAGCCATTCCATCGTTAGTGCCTTCATCAGCGGCGGAATTTTTTCACAAGACCGAGTGCTTTTGTTTTGAACAGCAGCTTTTGCAACCCGGAGAAGAGTTGGAAATGCCAATGCGATTCATTGTCGATCGTGAGTTACCCAGAAATGTTCAGAGCATTAATTTGAGCTACGCGCTCTTTGATGTAACAGAGCGCATTGGGCTGCCTGAAAATATGCAAGTTCTAGATAATCAAGTCAGCCCCGTTACGGGCGGATAACGAAATAATCCAGTGGAGGAGATAGATGAGTAGCTCAACAGAGGTCGACAACTCGACATACTACGTACCTGAGCGAGGTTGGTACCCTGTATTTTTGGCTTTTGGCTTAATGCTCTTGGTTACTGGCCTTGCTGGCTTCTTGAACGACATGAAGAATGGCTTGGCGGGGACTTGGACACAAAGTCTCATTGGCCTTGTCGTTGTTAGTTTCGTTCTTTATAGCTGGTTCGCAAAGGTTGTTGAAGAAAATGCCGCTGGCATGAATAACGCAGCGCTGAAGAAGAGCTATGTTTGGGGAATGGGCTGGTTTATTTTCTCTGAAGTAATGTTCTTTGCGGCTTTTTTTGGCGCTTTGTTTTATGTTCGCTCCTTCGTAGTGCCATGGTTAGGCGGCGAAGGCGACAAGGGCATTATTGGTACTTATCTTTGGCCTGCTTTTGAGTCTACTTGGCCGGTAGTGGCGAATCCAAACGCTGAGATCTTTGTTAATCCCGGCGAGAGCATGGCTTCCCCCGGGGTGATGAATTGGGGCGCCTATTTGCCTTTCTACAACACGGTCATTCTTTTGACCTCGAGTGTCACGATCCACTTCGCCCATGATGCAATTAAGTCTGAAAATCGTAAAAAACTTATTGGCTGGTTAGCAGTAACAGTTTTCCTGGGTGTCATCTTTTTGATTCTTCAAGTTGAAGAATACATCCACGCGTACAGTGAGTTGGGACTGACGTTAGATAGCGGCATCTATGGGTCTACCTTCTTTCTTCTGACCGGTTTTCACGGTTTCCACGTGACGATGGGTACGTTTATCATTTTTGTCCAATTAATCAGGGCAATGAAAGGCCACTTTGCCGCCAATGATTGTTTTGGTTTTGAATCGGCAAGCTGGTACTGGCATTTTGTCGATGTTGTTTGGGTTGGGTTGTTCATCTTTGTTTACGTCGTATAGATTGGCTGCGCTGTCAGGTCTTCCTGCCAGCGCTTTATTTCGACGGGCTGCAATAAGTCAGCATTAAAAGAGGGCTCCTATTGAGCCCTTTTTATTTGCATAAATTTTCACAAAACTTTGCCCGTTCGGATAGCAAGCTGTCAATCAGGCTACTCGCTTTGCTCAGCTGCACCGTGCCATGGCGCGTTTATGCCCATGCGTAGTTCGCCAGTGTAAAAGCCGTAGCCAATGGTTAAGACGAGTAACGTTGCGAAGGTCACTCGCACGCCTAATGCGTACCATAAGCGTTTACTGTCTGGCTTGTCGGTGTCTTTGAAAAGAAACACCAGGCCGCTGCCAAGGCTGACTATGACGCACAAAAGTAATACAACAATAATGATTTTGAGCATTGGTACAATCTCGTTGTTAGGACCCTAGTTTAAAGCATATGCATGCAGGCGTTAAGCAATGAAAAGGTTTTCCCCCGGTTGGCACATGAGTATTTTCACCATTCTATTTATGCCGTTGTTACTGGCGTTGGGTAATTGGCAGGTCGAGCGTGGTGCGGAAAAACGTGGTCTAGAAGCTAAATATTTGGCTCAGTTGGCGGCATTGCCCGCGCAACCGACACCTTCTGCATTGGCCACGTCGTTTAAAACAATTCGTCTTTCGGGTCGCTATGAGCCGGACTATTTTTTGCTCGATAATCAAATTAGCAACGGTCAGGTGGGTTACTGGGTTATTCATGTTTTCAACGACGAGCTGCGTGGGCGATTTTTGCTCAACAGAGGTTTCATTGCTGGAAGCGCCGATCGTGACACCGGTCCAACGGTGGCTGTGCCACCGGGCAAGCTTTCTCCAGTCGCAACAGTTTGGCCTGATCTAGGCTTGATACCGATTTTGGATGATGCGCCTTGGAATGACGGATGGCCAAAAAAAGTGCAACGTTTAGAAATAGACCGGATGGCCAAATTAGCGGATGCTTATTCTGTCGAATTACGCTTAGAAGCAGGACAGCCCGGCGTGTTGGCAGCAGCTCCGTTTGCACAGGTCTTTAGTGATGCAAAACATAAAGGTTACGCGCTCACATGGTTTGGCTTGAGCATCACGCTCATGCTGGGCTTCGTCCTGTATGGCTTTAAACGCAAATAACAGCATTGGCTCGGCAGGCCAATTTTCGGTATAACTTTTTAGTATCCATTTTTGAATAGGTTTTAATTATGCAAGACGGAGCATCTGAAACGCGGTCGAGTGGTCGTCGTCAACTTACACTGATTCTCATTACGGCGGCTTTGTCGCTTGGCGGCTCTTACTTACTGTTTTTCGCGACACAGAATAGCAGCGGCTGGGGAACGACAAACAATGGCGCCTTTGTAAACCCACCGTTAAATATTGAAGACTTGGGTTGGCAGGACAACAAGGGCATTAAGCTGACCACCTCCGGTGATTGGTGGTTATGGACCGTGACCGAAAACTGCGCAGAAGATTGCGCCAAAGCATTGAAAAACCTCCAAGCCACCCACATCTTGTTAAACAGAGAAGCGAAGCGTGTTCGGCGCGCCTTTTCCAATAGCTCGGGCAATTTTATTCCCGAAAACCAGCCAGATCTAAAACTTGTCAACACAGTAAATCAGCCGGTGCCTGAAGGAATCTATATAATTGACCCTAACGGTAACCTAGTTTTCCGCTATGCAATTGTTACCAACCCTAAAGACATATTGCAGGACCTTAAACGACTACTAAAGGTGTCACAAATTGGTTAATTCCCGACTCAAAAAACTAGCAGGTTTTGGCGTAATTTGGGCACTACTTGTAGTGTCTGTTGGTGCGTACACACGCCTCGCCGACGCTGGCTTGGGTTGCCCGGACTGGCCGGGTTGTTACGGATTCCTCACAGTTCCCGAGGACTTAGCCAAAATATCCACCGCGGAAACTCGTTTTCCTGATGCGCCGGTGGAAATAGAGAAAGCTTGGTGGGAAATGGGCCACCGCTATATAGCCGGCTTCCTACTCCTCATTGTCTTTACTATGCTTGTGATGACGTGGAGAAATGCAAAAGAGCGCACGCCAACTAAAATGGTGTCTGCCTTGATGGTGCTCATTTTATGTCAGGCGGCTTTTGGTGCATGGACGGTAACTTTAAAACTTTGGCCTCAGGTGGTCACGGCGCATTTACTTGGTGGATTTGCCACGTTAAGTCTTATTTGGCTGATTTATCTTCGCCAAGGCGGCCTGCCACGCTTAGTAAGTGATCTCCCTGCGCCTACATTACATACCAATATTGCCTTCGTAGCTGTTGTACTACAAATAATGCTCGGTGGTTGGGTCTCGTCTAATTACGCGGCCTTAGCCTGCTACGATTTTCCCAGCTGCGATGGCAGCTATACACCGGCAATAGATTTAGCTCAGGGCTTCAATCTATTGCAAGCCGTTGGCCCCAGTTATCTTGGCGGTCTAATGGACAGCGAGGCGCGAGCGGCCATTCATTGGGTGCACCGGATTGGTGCCATATTTGTATTGCTGATCGTTGGTTCCTTGGTTTATCGGCTTTTATCGACCAAGCCGCTGATGGCGTATCTAATGGGCGGTATGCTTTTGCTGCAAATCTGCCTAGGGATACTCAATGTGGTTTGGGTATTGCCTTTACTTAATGCGACAGCACATAACACCGTCGGAGCTCTGTTATTATTGTGTCTAGTTACAGTAAACTTCGCGCCCAGATTGCGGTTCGTATGAATCGCTACCCCAATACCCAAGTAAGTTATTTAAATGTCTGAAGCTATTGTTGGCGCCTCCTGGCGAGATTTTTTGGAGATGTGTAAACCCCGCGTGGTTTTACTCATGTTGATATGTTCTGTCGCCGGAATGTTCCTCGCCACCTCGTCTAGCGTGCCGTTAGATATTTTGATTTATGGCAACATTGGCATTGCTCTTGTGGCAGGTTCTGCTGCTGTGGTTAATCACATTGCTGACGCCCATATCGATTCGGGCATGGCGCGCACTCAGAGTCGGCCAGTTGCTACCGGCCGAGTGTCTAATCGCGATGCAATCATCTTTTCCGCAGTTACCGGATTACTTGGCTTAGGTATGCTTTGGTTCTTAATCAACCCATTAACCGCGTGGCTGAACTTCGCTTCTTGGGTGGGATATGGACTTATCTATACGTTTTTTCTGAAGAGAGCGACACCGCAAAATATTGTTATTGGTGGCTTATTTGGGGCTGCACCGCCTTTATTCGGTTGGACCGCAGTAACCAATAGTATTGACCCTGGTGGTTTGCTCTTAGTGCTTATTATTTTTGTTTGGACGCCGCCACATTTTTGGGCGCTAGCCCTTGAGCGCAAAGACGAATACGCCAAAGTAGGCATACCTATGCTGCCGGTTACACATGGTGAGGCGTACACTCGCCTGCACATTTTGCTGTATACAATCCTGCTCGTGCTTTGCACAATTTTGCCCTACCTTATTGGTATGTCAGGGCCCCTTTACCTTGCCGGCGCGTTAGCACTTGGTGGTGGATTTCTTTACTGGGCGATTGTCCTTATGCGTAATAACAATCCGCGCGCGCCGATGGAAACTTTTCGATACTCAATAGTTTATTTGGGTGCGCTATTTTTAATTCTATTGCTCGACCATTACCTTTTGGTTCAAGGAATAGACATTGCCCCCATAGAACTGCAACGAGTGACGGTCTAATTTAATGCAAAGTATTAAGTCCACAGTTGGTTTGTGTGTTGTTTTCATATCCATCGTATTAGTGATGTTCGTATTCAGCAAGATGCGAGTGCCGGAACTTTCCCCGGACGAGATGCGCGCAAAGGGTGTTTTCATCCTGCCAACTCCCAGAGATATTGGTCCTTTCGAACTGTTAGATCACACTGGCGCTGCTTTTAACCGCCAAAGCCTTGAAGGGCATTGGAGCTTCATATTTTTCGGATTTACTAACTGTCCGGATGTCTGCCCAACCTCATTGTCGGTTCTCGGCCAGGTCGAAAATCAACTGAAAAAACAAGATCCACTATTAGCTGAAGGCTTCAAAGTGCGTTTAGTTTCGGTAGATCCTGACGCAGATACGTTAGAGCGCTTGGGCGAATATGTAGGTGCTTTCTCGCCGAATTTTTTAGGCGTGCGAGGTGAAAGAGCAGATTTGGTAAAATTCACAGACCAAGTAAACGTCGCATTCGCCAAGGTGCCTTTGAGTTCGCCGGTACCTGGTTCAGATGAGCAGGGTTATACCGTGGACCATACAGGTAATATTGTGATCATTAATCCACGCGGCCATTATCACGGCTTTATTAAGTTGCCCCACAACTCTGAGACTATTAGGCTTAGTTATCAGACGTTAGACGCGCAATTTTAGGATTTATATGCATTCGCGGTTCCAGTCTGCTGAGGCTGATACAGGTAAGAAAGACCGCACTGCTTTAAACAACACTCTTGAAGCATTGATGCTGCGCTATAGTAATGTCCGCGGTAGATCTGTAGATCTATGTCAGCCCTTACAGATAGAAGACTTTGGCGTGCAGCCAATGGCGGACGCCAGCCCACCGAAGTGGCACCTTGCTCACATTACTTGGTTTTTTGAGACGTTTCTTCTACAAAAGTACACGGACAATTATTCTTCTTATAACTCAGCCTTCGAGCATCTTTTTAATTCTTATTACAACGGTGTGGGCGACCCATTCCCGCGCTTAAGAAGAGGCAGCCTGTCGCGGCCGACTGTCGCCGAAATTTATACCTATAGAGAAAGCGTGGATGAGGCTCTATTAACTTTTGTTAGTGATGGCAAATTCACCGACCAGGCTGCCTCTGAGATTGTACAAATTTTGGAGCTTGGGCTGCACCACGAACAACAGCATCAAGAATTGTTGCTTACGGATATTAAATATAACTTGGGTCATAACCCCATGTTCCCCAGTTATCATGAGCCCTCAATCGTACTTTCCATGGACTCACCAGGGCCGCTGAATAAGGTTTCTTTCAACGAACACAACCCAGGTTTAGTGGACATTGGCGCAACAGCTGGTTTCGCTTTTGACAACGAATATCCAAGACATCAAAGCTTCCTTGGTCCATTTGGTATTGCCAATCGACTTGTCAGTAACGGTGAGTATCTACAATTTATTCATGATGGTGGCTACAAACGGGCGGACCTATGGTTAGCGCAGGGTTGGGCCGCTTTGCAGGAAAACGCCAGACACCAGCCACTTTATTGGCACCAGACTGGGTCTGGTAGCTGGTCTGAATATCGCATGGATGGCATACATCCTTTGCAGTTAGATGCGCCGGTAACCCATGTCAGTGGTTATGAAGCAATGGCCTATGCGAGTTGGGCTGGAGCACGCCTGCCCACAGAGTTCGAGTGGGAGTGGGCGGCTCGTGGGAAGCCGCGGGCGGGTAATTTTGCTGATTTAAATCGCTTTCACCCAATGATTTGCGATGCCGTGAGTGAACAATTCTTTGGCGACGTTTGGGAGTGGACTTCAAGTGCATATGGCCCTTACCCCGGCTACAAAACCCTTGAGGGCGTGCTCGGTGAATATAATGGCAAGTTCATGAGCAGCCAGTTGGTTTTACGCGGTGGATCTTGTGCCACAGAGTCGTCACACATTCGTGCCAGCTATCGAAACTTTTTTTACCCCGGAGACAGTTGGCAGTTCTCTGGAATACGTTTAGCGGTGAACTTATGACAACCGGTCCTTCTTTGTCCAATGAGCAATTTGCGTTCTTGGATCTAAAGCCTGATGTAGGTGTGATTGTGGATGAAGCCAACCAAGGTTTGAGCTTAGAAGCCAGGCAATATCGCCAAAGCTTTTCTACGATGAACGCGGTTCAGAATTGTTTGACGCCATTACTGAGCTGCCCGAATACTAAGTAACGCGTACGGAAATGGCGTTGTCTGATGCGCATATGGAAGAAATATCCGACGCCTTTGAAGAGAATATTTGCGTCATTGAATAAGGCAGTGGGTCGACAAAAAAGATCCGGCGCTTGCTGGACGTGTTGAAGCCAGAAGCCCATGTGCCGGTGGATATATCCGGCGACTACCTGCTTCGTAACGCCCAAACCTTACTAGACGACTTCCCCGCGTTAAAAATCTTTCCAGTTTGTGCTGACATTACGCAAAGTTTTGATCTACCCACTCAGGCAAGTGAGTTGAGGCCCCTTGGGTTTTACCCGGGTTCGAGTATTGGCAATATTGAACCAGCTCGATCGGTAGATTTTCTGAAAAGAGTTCACGTGACACTTGGTACGGGTGGGTACCTTTTGGTGGGCGCGGATGCCAAGAAAGACGTTAGTATTTTGGAAGCCGCTTATGACGACGCTACGGGCGTAACCGCACAGTTCAATCTAAATACCCTTGTGCATTTGAATGAAAAACTCGGCGCAAGCTTTACTTTTCAAGGTTATCTTCAAATGTTGTTAAAGAGCAAGGTCGCCTAGCAGGTGAATGTTGCGGGTAAGGTAACTGCTTTTGCCGAAGGCGAGCTTTTGCATACTGAGAATTCATATAAATATGCCAAGCAGGAGCTCATTACCCTTGCTCAAGCAGCTCAATTCGAATGTCTGAAAAGTTGGCGGGATGCGAATGAGTGGTTTTCACTGTTCTTGCTGCGGGCTTGTTAAGGAACAGCTCGGTGCAGTTGCTCGCTGGGGTTAATCAAACTCCCATAACACCCAGCTGGTAACCAAGCTATCTACTCGCTCTAAGTCGCCGTTGCCCTTGGTCGCATCAGTTGGTACAAGGTAATAAGGTTTGCCTCGCTTGGGTACTACGCGAATATATCTAAGCTGGCCATTTTGCCTAAACTCGTAAACAACTCGATTTTCCTCAGCCACAATAACGACATCTGGGCCTCTATTACTCTCGGCATTAGCGGCAGAAGGAAGCAAAATTAGGCAAGAAAAAATCATACCGGCTAGCCCAAAATATAGACTCAGCCGTTGTGCGGCGATGGTTATATTGTAAGAGCAACGTGTGCACCAATTAGCTCGTGCGGGCCCTGCAAGTCGGGGCGAATTGTGGGGCAATAAATAGCCTGTTCTTTTTTGTTCAAGCACAGGTAAAGTGCGTCTGCTCATTGTCTAATTCTCTACAAATTATAGGAACGTAATCAGTGTCGGATAATCTACCGTCTATACCCAACGAAAACCAAGCACCTTTGGTGCTAGTTGATGGTTCTTCTTACCTATTTAGAGCTTATTACGCCCTTCCAGACTTGAGTAGCTCTAGCGGTCACCCTACTGGGGCAATCCGCGGCGTCATTAGCATGATACGCAAGCTTGCTCGAGATTATCCTGGGAGTTTAGTTGCGGTAGTTTTCGATGCGCCAGGAAAGACATTTCGTGATGACCTGTACTCAGAATACAAGGCCAACAGGGCCACCATGCCTGATGATTTGCGTGAGCAAATTGCGCCCATTCATGAGCTGATAAAAGCCATGGGACTGCCTCTGATTTGTGTAGAGGGTGTAGAGGCAGATGATGTCATTGGCACCTACGCTACTCAAGCCAGCGCAGCCAAGCGTGCCACCGTGATCTCTACCGGTGACAAAGACATGGCTCAACTTGTAAGCGACCACGTGACGCTTGTAAATACTATGACCGAAACCACCATGGATCGTCAGGGTGTGATCGACAAATTTGGCGTCACGCCAGAGCAAATTATTGATTACCTAGCGTTAATGGGCGACACCGCAGACAACATCCCAGGGGTGCCTAAGGTTGGGCCTAAAACCGCCAGCAAGTGGTTGAACGAGTTTGGCTCACTGGATGAAGTGGTTGCCAAAGCCGATGAGATAAAGGGCAAGATTGGTGAAAATTTGCGCGCAAGTTTAGAGCAGCTACCTTTATCCAAAGCGCTCACCACTATTAAGTGTGATGTCGAGTTAGAGCAGTCTATTGAGCAATTGCAAGCGACTCCCGCCGATGTGCAGACACTGCAAAAGCACTTTGGGGAATTTGAGTTCAAAGCTTGGTCTGACGAACTAGACCGAACTGACAGCAAGGCCGAGGAAGAGTCGGACGCCGCATCTGCTGAAGAAGCTTTGCCGGCCATTGAATATCCCCGCGACTATGAAGTGATCACTAGTATTGAAGCGCTCAATTCTTGGATAAAAGAACTGTCTGAGGCAGAAGTTTTTGCCTTTGATACAGAAACCACGAGTGTTAACTATATGCTTGCGGAACTGGTTGGCTTTTCGTTTTCGGCTAAGGCCGGTAGAGCCGCTTACTTGCCAGTAGCCCACGACTATCCGGGTGCGCCAGATCAGCTTTCCCTGGAGCAAGCATTAGCCGCCTTAACACCTTTATTAGAAAGTCCGACCATTGGCAAGATTGGTCAAAATATTAAATACGATATGAGCGTCTTAGCTCGGTACGGTGTCAGCTTCGCCGGCCCACTTTACGACACTATGCTTGAATCCTACGTTTTGAACAGCGTAGCAACGCGCCACAATATGGATGCGTTAGCAGAATTTTATCTAGGCAGAAAGACCATTCATTTTGAAGATGTTGCTGGCAAAGGCGCAAAGCAGCTAACGTTTAATGAAGTGCCTTTAGAAACCGGTGGCGAGTACGCAGCAGAAGACGCGGACATCACGCTGCAATTGCATGAATGTCTATATCCGCAAATTCAAGCTGTGCCGACACTACTGCATGTTTTTACCAACATCGATATGCCGTTGGTGCCCATACTTTCTCATGTAGAGCGACGGGGTGCGTTGGTAGACGGACGTATGCTCAAACAACACGGCGCAGAGTTAGCTGATCGGTTGAAAGAACTTGTTGAACAGGCCTGGGAACAAGCGGGTGAGACGTTCAATTTGGATAGTCCGAAGCAGCTGCAAACCATCTTCTATGAAAAGTTAGGTCTGCCCATATTAAAGAAAACGCCTGGTGGCAAGCCCTCTACGGCAGAAGCCGTGTTGGTGGATCTGGCGCGAGATTATGAGTTACCTGCAACACTCCTAAGCTATCGTGGCTTAGCTAAACTTAAATCTACCTATACCGATAAGTTGCCCTTAGACATCAACTCTGAGACTGGACGTATACATACGTCTTATCATCAAGCGGTAACCGCTACCGGTCGTTTATCTTCGTCAGATCCAAACCTGCAGAACATTCCAATTCGCAATGCTGAAGGTCGGCGCATTCGTCAGGCATTTGTGCCGCCCGCTGGTTATAAAATTATGGCGGCTGACTATTCGCAAATCGAATTGCGTATTATGGCTCACTTGTCCGGTGACAAAGGGTTGACTGCAGCTTTTGCCGAGGACCAAGATATTCATAGGGCAACCGCCAGTGAAGTATTTGATGTTGCGCCAGATGCGGTATCTGATGATCAGCGGCGCAGCGCCAAGGCCATTAACTTTGGCCTTATTTATGGCATGTCGGCGTTTGGTTTGGGTAAGCAGTTAAGTATTTCCAGAACCTTAGCCCAAGATTACATTGACCGGTATTTTTCCCGTTATCCCGGGGTATTGCGCTATATGGAAGAGACTAAGGCGCTTGCAGCCGAGCAAGGATATGTTGAAACAGTTTTTGGTCGCAGGTTGTATCTGCCAGAAATTAACGCCAAAGCAGTGCCGCGCCGGCAAGCGGCGGAAAGAACAGCGATTAACGCACCTATGCAAGGCACCGCAGCAGACATAATCAAGTTGGCAATGAGTTCCGTGCAGGGCTGGTTGGCCGGCATAGATTTAGATGCGCGGATGATTTTGCAGGTCCACGATGAATTGGTGTTTGAAGTCAGTGAAGAAGATTTGCAGCAACTTACTAACGAAGTGGTGCAGCGTATGTGCGGGGCCGTTGAGCTATCAGTCCCTCTTACGGTGGCAACTGGTGTAGGTATGAACTGGGATGAAGCTCACTAGCTAGGCGGCAATCTTGCTTTAGTGGGAGGCACTTGTCTCGGTGGCGTCCAGGGCTGTGTGAATCTGCCTTGTGATCGACGGCTAGATTTCAGGCGCAAAAGCTATTCAATTTAGCCCTTGGCGCAGCAGTGTCTAGTTAGTAAGTAGGCGCTAGGGGTTTTCCGATCCATCTTCCGCTCTATCTTCCGATTCATTTTCCGGTATATCTTCCAATAGGTCTTCTAATAGAGGCGCACGTCCATCTTCTACAAACGTCCCTTCATCCTCTGCTAATTCGTCGCCGTCTATTGGCGTAGCTAATAAATCCAGTAGCTTGGTAATCAGCTCCTCTTTGCCAAGTCCGCGCATAGCAGAAAAACATTGCACGGTTGCATAAGGATAGTCGCTATAACCGCTGCGGATTTTTTGCAGAATTTGTTTTTGCGCACCACCACTCAGCTTGTCGGCTTTGTTGAGTAGTACGTGGATAGGAATATCGCTTTTTGTACTCCACTCGAGCATCTCTAGGTCAAACGCTTGGTTTGGGTGGCGAATATCCATTACCAAAATAATGCCGGCCAAGTGGTTGCGGTAGGACAAGTAGTGATTGACCGACTTTTGCCAAGTCTTTTGCGCCGATTTGGCCGCCTTTGCATAGCCGTATCCAGGTAAATCGACAATCCGCCCGCCGGTTCTGATGTCAAAAAAGTTCAATAGCTGGGTACGCCCTGGCGTTTTACTCACCTTTGCTGTTCTTTTATTGCCAGAGATTTGATTCAAAACGGAAGATTTACCAGCGTTGGATCTTCCCGCAAAAGCCACTTCTGCACCAAAGCCAGGGGGGCATCGCTTTAAATCGGGCGCGCTGGTAAGAAAGGTGGCCTCAAGTCGTTCAGGTAGTGACTCATTTTTTGTCATCTTGGTATATAATCCGCATTCTCAGAGCTTGGTTTTGATTTTAATTTTGACCGACAGCGCAAGGAGGTTCGTTGCATCTATTGGCGGTCGCTCGCCAGTGTAACATCCTTAAACTGTGCCGAGGTTTGCAATCGAACTTAACCATTGTGAAAGCTTTCGAGACTAAATTTGTACCTTTAATCGGCGCGCTAAATAACATCGCGGTTGTTTGACGAATTAGCCGCATCAAAGGTTGTACCGCTAAGTAAACTACGGAATTTGAATACATGAGTGTTCGCACAAGCATTGCAAAAATAACGACAATTTCTATTCTTTTTGGCTTTTTCAGTGGCGCAGCTATTGCTGCCGGTGACATAGCTGCAGGTCAAGCTCAGGCTGTTACTTGCGCTGCGTGTCATGGACAAGATGGCGCAACAGCTATCGATCCTACCTATCCAAATTTGGCCGGACAAAATGAGGTCTACCTGACTCGCCAACTACAGATGTTTCAATCTGGAGAGCGAGATGTAGCTCTTATGAGTGCGCAGCTTATTGGTAAGTCTGAGCAGGATTTGGCTGACCTTGGAGCTTACTACGCGTCATTGCCAGCGAAGCATTCTGGAGCCACGGGTGACGACGACGACATCAAAGCTGCAGAAGCCATGTATAAAGGCGGCGTTATTGCCAAGGGTGTAGCTGCATGTGCGGCCTGCCACGGGCCAAACGGTGCGGGTAACGCTCAAGCCGGTTTCCCAGCAATTAGTGGTCAGTCTGTAGGCTATACCATTGCGCAATTGACGGATTATCGAGAAGGTAGAAGGGGCACCAACAATTCATACGGAAATATGATGCGCGGTGTTGCTTCAGGTTTGAGCGACGGCCAAATTGCTATACTTGCTGACTACATTAGCGGCCTACATTAAGCGCCTGGTTAGGCCCTTAATAAACTATTCTGGGGTTCAGATATGCACATAAAAAACATGATTGAGATGCAAATTAAGACAATTATTGGCGCTATCCAAGTGGCTCTAATGCTCTTCTCTGCGCTTTTAGCGCCAGCAGTAATTGCTGGTGAAGCGTATGTTGAAGGCGTTCACTACGAAGCCATCAGCGTGCCAGTGAGCACGGGATTAACTGATAAAGTTGAAGTGGTCGAAGTGTTTGGTTATCTGTGCATCCACTGTTATAGCTTTGATCCAATGCTTGGACGTTGGGAGAAAACTAAGCCAGCTGGCGTAGATTTCAAGCGCGTTCCAGCGGTATTTTCAACGGAATGGAGCCTTATGGCCCAAGCTTTTTATACCGCTGAAACGCTGGGTGTTGCCGATAAAATGCATGAACCCCTGTTTGAAGCTATTCATATAGATCGGCTGAATATTCGCGATGAGCAGGTTCTGGCAGAGCTGTTTGCTAAGCATGCGAATGTAAGCGCACTGGAGTTCAGCAAAGCATATTCTGCTTTTTCCGTAAAAAGTAGAGTGCAGCAGGCGCGCGCTAAGGGCAGCGCTTACGGTATCACCGGTGTGCCAACTATGGTTGTGAATGGTAAGTATCGAGTAGATGGGCGTATGGCCGGCTCTAATGAAGATATGCTGAAGGTTGTAGACTTTTTGGTTGCGAAGGAAAAAGCAGCCCTTTAGACAACGCATTCAATTTAACACCTGATTGGGTGGGTTCAATTGGGGATTCACCTCCTTCTAACGGTTTCTGTTGGCTACTACGCCCACTGACTAAAGCACCCACCTAACCCGCCGGCCGAGCTTACCAGCTAGGCTTCTTCCGCTGGCTTTTCACGCTACCACGTACTTTCTTGCCTTCTAGCCGTCGTCTCTTTGATGCTAATGTGGGCCGTGTTGCCACCCGAGATTTGGGCCGGATCAACGCTTCGTCTATGAACTTTTCTACTCTCGATATGGCTTCCTGGCGGTTCATGAGTTGAGATCGGTGATTGCCAGATTGAATAACCAGCTCTCCAAGTTTATTAATGCGCTTGGCCTGCTGTTCTTTAAGTCGTACTAAAGGTGCCGGTGGTAGCTGCAGCTTACTGACAGTAACTCTAAGTTCTACAGTGCTGGCTGTTTTATTGACATGCTGACCTCCTGGGCCTGATCCCAGAATAAATCGGAACTCGCAAGTTTCAGGGGGCAGTTTAAAAGCCATGATCAATTGATGCACATTGAACGGAGGATTGACCTTAAAAGCCTCGCCGCCCAAGTTCAATGCCTTCAGGGGTATTTTGCGTAATATCTTCTTAAGGGTATGGCTAAATGCCGCAGCGCCAATAAAGACAGTTGGCTTTCTACTGGGATCTATCAAACACGCGGCTGAAAGTACGCTTTTTTGAGCCTGGATTTTTAATCGTCACCACGGCCAATAGTCGGCCATCGCCACGTATGGACCAAGTCTTAGTCACTTTGCGTTCAGTGGTCTTATATTTTTGCTCTATCTTCTTTTGCGACCATTTACTGTCTCGGCCGCGATAGTGGCCTTTACGCAGAACCTCTTTTGCGTCTTTACCGCTGACTTCTGAATACTGAATACTAATCTTGTTTGCGGCAACAGATATGGACATTGTTCGCGATCGTAAAAGTGCAGGATCTGCTGCACTCAAGGGTGATTGCGCCCCGCCCCGTGATCGCCCAGAGGGAATGGGTAGACCCATGACTGAGATGCTGACCTTGCCCGGCCCGCCGAGAACAGTCGGCTTTTCATCTAGCTCTTCGCGTAACAAATCTGTTTCTTCTACATTAACCAACCAGTCACCTGCATATTTTTCTGCAACAGCGTTTGTTGCAGCAATAATATTGTTGCCGCTGAACAGGGCAAGCCAAGTGATAAAGGCAAAATACCTAAGTTTCATTTGTATGTTCCGCTGGTGAGTAGTTGTTCCACATAACGTTCAGTCTAATTCCCTAAGAGTCCGTTATGGCGTTTTTCAAAGCTTCAAGTTCCGTTGGCGCGGTGCCGGCTTTTTCCTGTGCCAACTTAACCTTTGCCGCCATTAAGAAAGTGCTCAGATCTCGTTTATAACTATCTGGGTTAACGAATGGATTTGCCGCTCCAGTTGGCCGAGCGGCCGCTAAGTCCCTGCGTGCAAACACTTTGCCCATCTCTTGGTGATTTGGCAGGCTCACGGAAGTGCCTTCCTGAATAGATTGCAGGCGCTCGTAGCTTTTTATATAGGTCTCAGTGCGCGCCACACCTGAGAAATTAAGACCGACACCGCCCAGTGTCATAGCGGTATATTCGTTGTCGCCTTCACGTACCTTATAACGAATAGATAAAACGCCGGTGGTGTGGCCTGGGGTATTGAAAAGTTCGAAGGTGTTATCACCCAGAGCAATTATGTCGCCATCTTTAGCTACAATATCGACGTTGGGTCGAGGCATATAAAACTGTGGCAACTCCGGTTTTGCCCTGGCTATTGCCCAGTCCTCTGCGGTCATGACTATTTCTGCGCCATGGACTTTTTGCAGGTAGGCCGAGCCGCCAGCATGGTCAAAGTGTCCATGGGTATTAATGACATACTTGATGTCACTTGGATTAAAGCCCACTGCCCGAACGTTGTTCATCAACAGCGGCACCCACTTTCCGTACAGGCTATCAATGAGCACTAAGCCATCATCGGTATCTATCAGGTAGGCGGAAACCCAGTCGATGCCAACATAGTAAACGTCGTCGAAAATCTTAAAAGGCTTTACGTATTGGGTCTCTGGATCTTCCCAGCTGTCCCAAAGCGTTTGTAATGCAGGGTCAATAGCAGCTCCAACATAGCTTTCTCGGGTGCAATCAACGCACAACATATTTTCTACATCTGTAAAGTTTTCAAGATGAGTCACCCAATCCCTAATGCTTGTGCCATTTGCAGCCCACGTATAAAATTCCGGTTTCTGCAATACAGTGTGGGAAGAGCCACCGGCTATAAAGCTGCGAAAATTATCAGCCTCTGCGTGGATGTCTTGATGATTTGCTTTCAGCGACTCTAAAAGCTGAACATTCTGCTGTCCGCTTAGGGCAAGATACTTTTTTTGTACGGCGTCTTCGGCGGCATCATATTCAGCGAAAACAATTTCTGGGTGCTGTTGGGCTGCAGCAATATATAAGGATTCATAATTCATGTCATGTGAATTCAAATGTTCGAAGCCCTTTTCGTCCTTAATGAAATTAAACGTGCCCCATTGTTCGTGGGGTCGAGTTGCTTGATTCATGCGCCGATAGCCCCCCGCGGCATCACCTAGTTGAGCAACCCGGGCATCTGGGTAGTGGTCGGCAATGATGGATGCATATAAGGGTGAGGGGATGGCGCCCGCAGATGAGCCGGTGACAAATATGTCTTTGGGGGCTTTTATATTGGCGTAAGTCCAATCTAACACCGCTTGCATATTGGCTCTGCCTTGGTGGCGAATCACTAAATCTTTTTGCCCTTCCTCTACAGGAGGATATATTGTATCGCTGGCCCCGATATGGACATCGCCGGTGCAATAGGGCGCGTACACTACAGTGTGAGCTTTAAATGGGTTACCCCCTTTTGCGAAATTGAAAATGCCGAAATAGGGGTAAGAGGTATTTGCCACATTGATGGTGTAACTGGGCGTCATTTCCGGGTCGCAGGTCTGCCTAAACCAGCAGGCTCCACCGCCTTGGAGATATACTAGAAGCTTGTCGGATGATCCTTGTCGGACAAAAAATTTGTATGGGGAGCCATCAGAGCAAATGGTCTCACCCTCTGGAAATAAAGTTTGCCAGTCACCGACCTCTGCAACCTCTATAATTGGTTCCGGGGCTATCGATTCTTGTTTTTGGCAACCTGTGAAAGCCCAGAGTGAAGCCAGCGCAAGAAGGCTTATCCTTACCATCTGCGTCAATGGTAAAGACGCTCGAGTATTTTTCAGTCTTTGCATAGGTTCCCCGCCAATATCGCTTTAGAATAGGCCTTGATAGTAACGTCGCGGCATCCGCTGGGACAACAGCCTTGTGGAGACAAGTTATGGAAGTGCTAGATCGAGTAAAATTGTTGCAACAGGTTGAATTGTGGAAACAGGGCAGTGTCGACAGTGAAGCAATGTGGCTTTGGTCCCTGCGAGCTAAAGCTGAAATGAAGGTGGTTGATGCCGCAGTGCGTGATGCCTTAGATATGTTGTGCTCAATTCCCGAAGACCTACTGATCAGTGAAGACACTGAGGTTATTTTTGACGCGTTAGGTAATCCAGAAGATCAGACAGACTTGTCCTGTAACCTGCTTTGGAATTATCTCGACATGGTAGATATCCGAAGCCGCAGAACCTCGTTAGCCCAAGACCCATTTTATGGTCCTTATTGCCAGGACTAGTGGCGAGGCAGCGGTTGTAAAAACTAAATTGTCCGGCGTAAATAATCTGCGTTAGAAATGCCCAGGCTCATCTGGGTATGCCCACCCTCCTAGAAGAAGAGGAGGAAGAAGAGGAATTATTCATCAACAAGTTAGCTGAACTTTTGCATTTGCTCGATATCGAGCAAATTGAAGAAGATATATTTCGCGCACAACACCCATCGACTAGAACCAAAAGACTGTTTGGAGGCCAGATTTTGTCTCAAGCATTAATGGCGGGGATCAAAACGGTAGCGCCTGATCGCCTTGTGCACTCATTGCATGGATATTTTTTGCGTCCTGGGGACCCGTTCGTGCCCGCAATTATTCGGGTGGAACGTACTCGTGACGGCGGAACTTTTTCTGCGCGACGTATATTGGTGACTCAGCGCGGTGAAGCCATATTTAATATGGATGCATCATTTCAGGCGCCGGAGTCTGGGTTAAGTCATCAGATGACGATGCCGGATTTACAGCCACCCTTGGAGGCGAAAATCCCTAAAGCTTTATTTGACGCGCCATTTGTTACTTGGCGGCATGAATTTCGGCGCCTGCAGTCAGAAACGCCGCAGCCACCAGAGCAGTTTGTCTGGTTTAAAAGTACCGGACCTGTGCCTGAAGACCCCTCATTAGCGGCATGCTTGTTGGTGTATGAGTCAGATAATGTGCTGTTGGGTACTGCGCGCCTGCCGCATAGAGGCAGCTTTAAGCGTGAGGCTATGCAGGTGGCAAGCCTAGACCATGCCATGTGGTTTCACCGACCAGTAGATATCAACCAGTGGTTACTTTACGCCATCGATACCCCCAGCACGTCCGCAGCCAGAGGATACACCCGAGGGAGTATCTTCACTGAGCAAGGCGAGCTGGTGGCGTCCACGGTTCAAGAAGGTCTAATTCGTCTGCACTGAAGTGAACCGACTTACACCAATCTGAGTTACATCGATCTGACCTACATAGAGTCAACGAGATTGCGCAGTTTCTCGCATTGAGCCACGCGCTCTTCAGCATTTTGACCTGCAAAGTTGACGTTCAGCGAAGTCACACCAGATTCTCTCAACGCGTAAAGACGCTCTTTAACAAAACTCTCAGGCCCAATCAGTGAACTCTTGGCGAGATAGTCAGCGGGAATGGCTTCTTCAGCGGCTTTCTTATCACCAGCAAGGTAAAGGTCTTGAATGATTTTGGCTTCATCCACGTAGCCACTCTTAGAAAAAATATCGTTATAAAAGTTTTTTGATCGAGCGCCCATGCCGCCGATATATAACGCTGCTCCAGGACGGGCGCGCTCTCTTAGTTCTTCCATACCGTCGCCAATGGCAACGCTGCCGCCCGCGAAAATGTCTAGTGGCGCTCTGCCAACGTCTCTCTTTGCATTACCCAAGTCGAGTGATTCACCCCAAACAGCTCGAGCCGCTTCAGGTGTATAGAACGCCGGTAACCAAGCATCTGCCAGTTCGGCAGTTGCAGCCACACTGGTTGGACCTAAGGATGCAATAGCAATTGGAATGTCATCTCTCACCGGGTGGTTGATCAACTTCAAGGGTTTGCCTAACCCTGTACCCTCATTTTGTGGCAGGGGAATTTGGTAATGTTTGCCAAGGTGCTGAACTTTCTCTCGTTTCCACACTTTGCGACAAATCTCTATCACTTCACGGGTTCTCGCAACCGGTGCGTTGTAGGGTACGCCGTGAAAACCCTCAATTACTTGTGGGCCCGAAGCACCTAGGCCAAGCATGGCGCGTCCATCCGACAAATAGTCAAGGCCTGCCGCGGTCATCGCTAACAGACTCGGCGTGCGCGTATAAATTGGCAAAATGCCTGAGGCGATAATCACGCGCTCTGTTTCTGCAGCCAGGTAACCCATGGCTGTTGGTGCATCAAAGGAATAAGCCTCTGGTACCCATACAACATCTAGTCCTGCCTTTTCTAAGGCCTTTATTTCTGCAACGGCCTCTTTGAAGCCACCCGAATAACTCATCAATGTAGAGATTCGCATATTTCTCCCCGGTAATTTTTGTTGCCAGATTATGGAGACTTGTGCATCTTCGTTGCTAGTGATTTTTTCAATAGGATTAGACATGAAGCGCAAAAGTGGCTTGTTTTTCAGCAGTGTAATAGTTTTAGCCGTGTCTTTAGGTGTCATGCAGGGCATCAGAGCTGACGTCACAACTTTTGCCGAAGAGGCTGTGCCTAGACTTTCTCAGTACCTCAAAATTGACACAGTTAACCCACCGGGCAATGAATATCGCGGTGTGGCGTATTTATCCAAGTTGCTTGATGACGCGGGGATCGCTTATGAATCTGCTGAATCAGCGAAAGGGCGAGGCAATCTGTGGGCTAGACTAGAGGGCACGCCAGGTAGTGATGGCAAAAAGAAACCCGCATTGGTGCTGCTTCATCATATTGACGTGGTCCCAGCGAACCTAAAGTTTTGGACTGTAGATCCACTCTCTGGCGATATTGCGGACGGTTATATTTATGGCCGTGGGGCCATCGATACCAAGGGTTTAGGTATTGCACACTTGCAGGCTTTTTTGGCGCTTGCTGATAGCGGCATAACGCTCAATAGAGATGTGCTTTTTGTGGCTACTGCAGATGAAGAAGCGGGTGGCTTTTTAGGCGCAGGATGGCTTATTGAAAATCGTTCTGAGATTTTTGCCAATGTAGGTTACGTGCTCAATGAAGGTGGCTCAGGGCGCAGCTTTGGCGCTGATGTTGCGGTTATGGTGGAAGTCACGCAAAAAGTCCCTCTTTGGCTGCGCTTAACAGCGTTGGGTAAACCTGGTCACGGCTCTGCGCCGCAAATGCAAACCTCAGTTACTCGGCTTATCCGTGGCTTGAAGCGCGTTAGTGAAACCGAGTTCCCAGTCAACGTAATTGCGCCTGTTGCACAAATGTTCGAAGGCATGGCGCCCTATCAATCTGGGGCTGATCGCTCAAACTTTGCCAACATTTCTAAGGCTGTAGAAAATCCCAACTACCTGCTGAGCCTGAAATTGAATAATCCCAGCGGCCACGCGCTACTGCGTAATACGTGTTCAATCACTACTTTGGAAGGCAGCAGTAAGATCAATGTTGTGCCAGCGCAGGTTCATGCAGAGCTCGATTGTCGACTACTACCCGACCAAGACCCCGAGGCGTTCCTCGCTGATCTAAACAATATTATTAACGATAAACAGATAACTATTGAGCGCATTATGGGCTTCACGCCAGCTATCAGTCGCACTGACACACCGTTGTA
>CAUZON010000024.1:0-48743 GCA_963581445.1 Gammaproteobacteria bacterium
GGGGCACAGGGAGTCGAACCCCGAACCTACGCCTTAGAAGGGCGTTGCTCTATCCAGTTGAGCTATACCCCCAGATATAAGTCACCTCTCCAATCATTAGATGTCAGTGCTTTGCAGTGGATTGAGGAGCTTTTTTGGGTGAGCGTTGGAAGTTGCATGTTGAAAAGTGCTTCCAGCTGCCGATAAAAAATGGTCGGGGTAGAGAGATTCGAACTCCCGACATCCTGCTCCCAAAGCAGGCGCGCTACCAGACTGCGCTATACCCCGATTCACTGCAGCAACTTTGATGCAGTTCGGAGCGAATCATACTGATCAAAAAAATAGTGGTCAAACTACTTCGGCGCTTTTTATCCGATATTCGCTCGCAAACGTCATAAACTTGCATTAACTGGTCAAACCCAGAGAAAAATTTAGCTTGAATGTTAGGGAAAGATCTAACTGAGTAGTAAACTGTCGTTTTAGGAGAATACATGACCGCGCAGATACTCGATGGCAACGCGTTAGCCAAATCTATACGCAGTGACCTCAAAACTGACATAGCGCAATGGCAGAAAGACGGATTTCGTGCCCCAGGTCTTGCGGTGATCTTAGTCGGCAACGATCCTGCGTCAGAAGTCTACGTCAAGGGAAAGCGCCGAGACTGCGAAGAAGTGGGATTGCACTCTGAAGCACAACACCTACCCGACTCCGTCACTCAAACTGAGCTCGAAGATCGTATTGCCGCATTAAACGAAGATCCAAAAATTGACGGCATTTTGGTGCAAACCCCTCTACCCGCCCACTTAGATGAAGATCGAATCATTGACGCCATCCTTCCACACAAAGATGTTGATGGCTTTCACGCTTACAATATTGGTTGCCTTGCTTTGCGCAGACCAACATTACGCAGCTGCACGCCTAAAGGCATTATGCGCATGCTCACTCATATCAATGCACCCTTTAGGGATCTCACCGCTACAATCATCGGCGCTTCCAATCATGTCGGCAGACCCATGGGGTTAGAGCTGTTGTTGGCAGGAAGCACTGTGACAACAGCACACAAATTCACCAAAAATACGCCTGAGATAGTTCGCCAGTCCGATTTGGTAATCAGCGCTGTAGGCAAGCCAGGGTTAGTGCCCGGCGCGTGGATTAAACCAGGTGCCATTGTTATCGACGTAGGCATCACCCGGGGCGCCAATAACAAACTCTATGGTGACGTAGCATTTGCTGCAGCGAAAGAAGTTGCCAGCTGGATCACACCCGTACCTGGCGGCGTCGGACCAATGACTCGAGTGGCCCTACTACAAAACACCATGCAAGCTGCAGCCGCAAATCTTGGCATCGTTTGGGTAAACGAATAATGCAGCGAATTTTTCTTTCGGATTTACATTTAGATGATCCCGAGAGCCGCATATTTAGTGGCTTCGCTGCTTGCCTAAAAGCCGAGTCCAAGCAAGTAAATGAAATTTACATCCTCGGTGATCTAGTGGAAATGTGGATTGGTGATGACGATGACAGCCCTATCGCCCTGGCTCTTACCAAACTACTGCAAAGCATATCTAAGCACTGCCCTATTTTTTTAATGCATGGCAACCGCGACTTCCTTGTTGCCGCGGAGTTTGCCAACAGAACAGGCGTTACGCTGGTCAGGGACCCATCAACCCTGGATGACTGCATTGTCATATCACATGGCGATGCGCTGTGTACTGACGATAATGCATATCAGGAAATGCGCAAAGTTTTGCGCGGCGAAGCTTGGCAAAACAACATCTTAAGTAAGTCGTTAGCAGAGCGACAGTTATTTGGCAAAGGCCTGCGCGCCGAGAGCATTACCAACAATGCCAATAAGTCGTCGGCGATAATGGATGTTAACACTGACGCGGTCGCTGACCTCCTTGAGACCAACACCACAACCATCATTCACGGTCACACTCACAGGCCCGGCATTCATCAAGTTGCACAAACAGGGGCTGAGAGAATTGTTTTAGGTGACTGGGGGCCTTGTGGTTGGCTGTGTCGTCAGATTGACGACAACTTCTCTTTAGAGTGCTTTAACTTGGCACACCGCTATGAAATCTGAACTGATCATCCGCGCCAGTGATCATTTCTTGATCTAACTGCAAAAACACTTCGATGCGCTGCTCAATATCTACACAGCCGCAAGTGCGATCATTAACAGCTCGAGCCAACGACAAATAATCTTGAAAGTGCCTCGCCTCTGAGTTGAGTAACGTCTTATACAAATTGCTCATCGCTTCAGGCACAACGCCAATTAGGCTCGCAAAACGTTCACACGAACGCGCCTCCACCACTGCACCACAAACCAGCTGATCTATAAGTCGAAAAGGTTCCTGCTTGCTAATTTGCCCATGTAAACCCTGAGCATATCTTGCTGAAGTCATTTGTTGGTAAGCAACGCCCTGCTCTTCCATTAGGTCCAAAACTTGTTCGAAGTGGCGCAGCTCTTCTCTAGCGAGCTTAGACATTTTGTGCAGAACATCGCCATGATCAACATAGCGATAAATCATGCTCAAGGCTGTGCTAGCAGCCTTCTTTTCGCAGTTCGCATGATCAATCAATAATTCAGGCAAATGATCTGGAGCGGCATCAAGCCAAGCCTGCGGTGTTGGGGTGCGGATAAACGCCTTAACCCGAGCCACCGCTTTTTCTGCAGTTGCGTTCATAGTGGCACCTTAAAGTTCCGCTCATAGTGAGCTTTTGAACGGCTATAGGTTTCAGCATCCAAGGCTTGCAGCACAGTTAAGGTATCTGTTTGGTTAGGATTAGCGTTCGGCGCAACTGGCGCCACGAAGTCTGCGGCCAAAACCATACCGGCCTCGCTCAAACTTTTATTATCGCGGACCATTGATCGGAGTAATTGATAACGTTCCTCATTGCTGTCGAGCTCACCCAAACAGGCGTCGCTACAGGCGGACAAATATTGCGCTTCATCATTAAGCACTAGTAAATAATCCAGCGTCTCGTCACGCAACGTGGTCAGCCTATTCCAGATCAAACCTTGCTGATCTTTGTCATAACCGTTCCATTGAACTATTTCGTGCGAAAAGCGCTTACAGCCCCGACAGACTAAATCACCGTAAGTTGTTGAACAAATACCTACGCAGGGTGTTCTATTTTTCAGTTGCACTACTTTTCTTTCCTGAATTTCAGCCTGTAATCGTTAGGCCCTCATTTGCTGCCTCAGCGACCTTTAGTGGTCATGCCAACAGCAAGTACAAAAGCCAACCCGTCTGCAAAGAACCTCTTTACTTATCCAACGCTACTCACCAAACCCACCTAGTCGAAGCTGACTTGGCTACTGCGATTAGGCGTGGTTGTGTAAATCTAATACGTTGGTGTGAGAAGAAAAATCTAGCTCCTGCTGATTTTTAGTTAAATCATTGCGCGCTGCTGATATTCGTCGCAGATAGTCCTCGCCAACGTCACCAGTAATGTACTTGCCATCAAAAGCCGAACATTCAAAGTCGTCCACATGTGGATTACCTTCATGAGTACTGGCTTTAAGATCTTCGATGGTTTGGTACATCAACCAATCGGCACCTATTTCTCGCGCCACTTCTTCGTCAGAGCGCTCATGGGCAACAAACTCTTCTCGTGCTGGCATATCTATCCCATACACGTTTTGATATCTCAGCGCTGGCGCCGCAGAAGCCATATAGACATTACGCGCGCCTGCCTCTCGAGCTAACTGAATGATCTTTTTGATAGTCGTTCCGCGGACAATCGAATCATCCACCAAAAGAACATTTTTACCCTTAAACTCTAGCTCCACAGGGTTCAGCTTTTGCCGCACCGAATCTCGACGCTGCTTTTGCCCTGCCATAATAAAAGTTCGCCCAATATAGCGATTCTTCACAAAACCCTCGCGATACTTGGTGTTTAGCTCATGAGCTAAAGGCAAGGCGGCAGTTCGACCGGTATCGGGAATAGGTATCACCACATCAATGTCATGATCGTATTGCGAATATTTGGTCAAAATTCTTTTAGCTAGCTGTTCACCCATACGCAAACGACTCTTATATACCGAAATATTGTCGATAATGGAGTCAGGGCGAGCAAAGTAAACGTGTTCAAATATGCAAGGCACCAATTGAGTTCGCGCCGCGCACTGCTGCTTAAAGACTTTACCGTCGTTGGAAATAAAAATCGCTTCACCTGGTGCAACATCTGCAATGCGAGTAAAGCCCAAAATATCTAACGCAACAGATTCAGAGGCGATCATGTACTCAGTACCGCTTTCTACTTCTCTTGAGCCGTAAACCAGCGGGCGGATGCCGTAAGGGTCGCGAAACCCCAGAATACCAGACCCAATAACCATTGCCACGACTGCGTAAGCTCCCTTGCAGCGCTGATGCACCGCACCCACCGCTTTAAACATTTCTGTGGGCGATGGGTCCAATGCATGCAACATGTTCAGTTCGTTAGCTAAAACGTTAAGCAGAACTTCCGAATCACTGCTGGTATTGATATGCCGCAGGTCCTCAAGAAACAGATCTTTCTCGAGTTCCTTCGCATTGGTCAAATTACCGTTATGGGCAAGTGCAATGCCGTAGGGAGAATTTACGTAAAGGGGCTGGGATTCTGCGGAGCTGGCGGTGCCAGCAGTAGGATATCTACACTGGCCAAGACCGATATGGCCTTTGAGTTGTTCCATATGGTGGTCTTGGAAAACATTGCGCACCAAGCCATTGTCTTTACGCAGATAACAACGATGACCGTCGCTTGTGACCATGCCTGCCGCATCTTGCCCCCGATGTTGCAACATCGTTAGGGCATCATAAATGTCTTGGTTAACGGCACCACGGCTTACCACACCGACGATTCCACACATAAACGATCTCCTAGAACGAAAGCAAGTTAGTCAATATTGAGAGAGGGGTCTTCAGGTTTCGGCACGGCGGAGTAATCAATACCCTCGCCGTCATCCTGCAATTGGTCTATTTCGTCACCAAAACGACCAATCCCACTTAGAATTTCATCTTCAAATTCGAGAAAATTGTATTTCAATTCAGACTCTTCCCAAAACAAGGTTGCTGCGAAAAAGCTTTGAAACAACATCAACATAACTGTGACCAAGAGCGCGCCTCTTAAGGCGCCAAAGCCAAACCCAAGTAACCGATCGGTAGCAGACAGCCCCGTGGTTTCAATTACTTTACCAGATGCCCACTGCAAGCCTTTACCGGCAATGAGTACAGCGAACAGGACGATAACGAAGGCGGTAATTTGACTGAGCTGACCACCACCGAGGTATTCATCGTATTCAATCGCAAGGCCAGGACCAAAAACGATACCGGCTATAAAACCACCGACCCAGATCGCTAGCGACAAAGCTTCTTTAACCAATCCTCTGGTCAGGCCGATGATTGAAGAAATCACGACCAAGCCGATTATGACGTAATCTAAGTGGGCCATTTGCTCTTATCTCGCCTATTGAGTCATATCGACGACGATTGCATCAACGTCATATTTCTTTGCTAAAACGTCACGCATTTCGTCAGCTCCAGTATGACTCAGCAACGGCCCAACTGCGACACGATAACGAACTTTTTCGACCTTATTTACGCCACGACCAACATCTAAAAACGAGGATACGAATGCTGCACTGCCCTCCGCACGGAGTTTTTCTCGAAATACTCGAGCATTCTTCAGCTCCACAAAAGTTGCGAGCTGCACTGCAAATACCGAGCTTGCTGAGCGCACAGCAGTGAGAATAGGCTCACCAAATAGCGTTCTATGGGCCTCTGTACTGAAACCTTTGCTGTCTACGTTAGCGCGCAACTGCGTTACTTTTTCTACCGTATCCGAATCTGGCACCACTTCATCGTATATTGGGAAGCCTATACTGCGCGAGCCCTCATCAGCGCTAGCTGGGTCAGAATTAATTTGAGCTTGGTCAAATATTTCGTGGTCTGGCTCTGCCGAGGCCAAGCGCGTGGGGTTGTCCAATAACATCGGCAATACAATAACGGCCAAAGATCCCAAAAAGATCGAGCCGATTGTTCTGTAACGTATATTTTCCTGCATATGCTATTGCGCCAACCATGTGCTCTGTTCAACACAGTTAAATGAACCAAAAAATAGAATAACACTCCCGGGCGGCGTTGCCGACAACGCATGGTCCAGACCCTGCTGCATAGTGTCAAAACACGGCACTGAAGAAAGAAGCATAGATTGCGCCAATTGTTGGCTTGATAGAGACCGTTCACCATGACTGCTAACCAAAGCCCAAGGCGCGTTCGAGTGACCTGAAAGGGTCTTGTAAACCTGGGCATGATCTTTACCGCTCAACATGCAACAAACGATGTGCGCCGGCACAAGATTTCGCGCCTGTAACTCGTGCCACAGAAAGTTTACAGCAGCAGCGTTGTGGCCCACGTCATAAATACAAGTACGGTCTTGAATATCTATTATCTGCAAACGCCCAGGCATCATTGCTTGGCGCGCAACTTCGCGAACGCGGTCTTCGTTCAGTGCTATTATTGAACGTAGGGACGCGCAGGCTAGGGCTAGGTTATGTTTAGGCAGGTTACCCAGAGGAAGCGCAGAAAACCCTTCACCTGGCATTTCTAACTGCCAACTGCCCTGCTTTAAATCTGAACTGATAATTAGGTCAGACCCTACCTGCAGGGGCACAAGCGACAATTGTTCACATGCGGTGAAAACACTCTGGGGCATGTCGGTACCCAGTATCACCTGCTGTTGTCCCGCGCGCAGAATGCCTGCTTTCTCAGCACCAATCTGCTCAAGTGTGTCACCCAAATATTCCTGGTGATCAAGCCCAATGCTGGTAATCACCGCAATATCTGCGTCGACCACATTGAAGGCATCTAAGCGACCGCCCAAGCCAATTTCAAGAATGGCTACGTCCACTGCCGCATTTCTAAAACACCATAGAGCAGCCAATGCGCTGAATTCAAAATAGGTTAAGGGCAAATCTTTACGCACAGCGTCAACCGCCGCAAAGGCTGCGCATATTTTAGCATCCGATGCCTGTGCTCCAGAAATACGAATACGCTCATTGAAACGATTAATGTGCGGAGACAGCGTTGTACCCACACTCAACCCGTGAGCTAGTAGGAGCGCCTCTATCGCTGTAGCTGTAGTGCCCTTGCCATTGGTTCCAGCGATGGTGATTACTTTCGGGGCTGGGCAAGCAAGGTCGAGTCGTTGCACCATGTCTTGCATACGACATAAGCCCATATCTATCACTTGATCATGTTGGCTAGAGATGTGCGCCAACCAATTATTGAGGTCTGTCATCAGTTTAGTTGATCTAGTCCTTGCCGAATATCGGCAATAGTCTCTTGAAGAGAGCTACCAACGACAACCGGGTCCGTTCCCGCCGCCATCTTTTCCACTAAAACACTGCCCACTACCACGCCGTCTGAATGCACGCTTAAGGCAGCTGCAGTTTGCGCATCACGAATACCAAAGCCAACACAAAGAGGTATGTCCGTTGTGGCCCGTAGCTCACTGGTTCGAATGCCCACTTCATCTGTACGCAAGTTACCTGCGCCAGTAATCCCTTTGAGCGAGACGTAATAAATGAACCCTGATGCTTTGCTGATAATCTCTGCCGCCCGCTCCTGCGTAGTGGTTGGGGCAATGAGATAGATTAAATCCATACCGTTAGCCGCCAACTGTGCTTGCAGTTCATTGCCTTCTTCTGGCGGCAGATTAACCATAATTAGACCGTCGACACCGGCTTGAGCAGCCTTTTCAGCAAAGTCCGGCATGGCCAGAACCGAGTTCAGATAGCCCATTAAAATAATCGGTGTTTGGCTGTCTGTCTGGCGGAACTCAGCCACCATGACCAAGACCTGCTTTAAGGTGATGCCACCAGCCAGCGCTCGCTCATTAGCAGCTTGAATGGTTGGCCCTTCAGCTTCTGGATCTGAAAACGGTATACCTACTTCGAGCAAATCTGCCCCGCCGGCAACCAAGGCATGAAGTCCTGATACGGTAAACTCTGGGCTTGGGTCACCCGCCGTAATAAAGCTAATGAGCGCTTTGCGCCCCTGCTCTTTGAGCTGAGCAAAAGTGCTCTTTATGCGCGTATCAGGTCGGGTATTTGTTTCAGCAGTGATCATGTCAAAGTGATCCCATCTATATCGGCAACAGTAAGAATGTCCTTGTCACCACGACCACTCAGGTTGACCAAAATAATATCGTCTTTGCTCATCTTCGGCGCATTAGCCACCACCCATGCTAGTGCGTGACTGGTCTCAAGCGCTGGCAATATGCCTTCGCGTTGGTTGAGCATACGAAATGCATGCATGGCTTCGTCATCGGTGGCGCTCGAATAGGTAGCACGGCCAATGTCCTTTAAGTACGAATGCTCGGGACCCACACCTGGGTAGTCCAGACCTGCGGAAATTGAATGCGTTTCCATAATTTGGCCATCTTCATCCGACATTAGATAAGAACGGTTGCCGTGTAAGACGCCAACTTTGCCATCATTGAGGGGAGCAGCGTGAGCGCCGCTGTCAATACCGTGGCCACCCGCTTCAACACCAACGAGGTCTACGTCCACATCATTTATAAAGGGATGAAAAATCCCCATGGCATTTGAGCCACCACCCACGCAGGCAACAACAACATTTGGCAATCGGCCTTCTTGCTCAAGCATTTGCGCCCTCGCCTCTTGACCGATGGTTGAAGCAAAATCTCGTACCACCATCGGGTAGGGATGCGGTCCAGCAACCGTACCAATGATGTAATGGGTATTGTCTACATTAGTCACCCAATCGCGCATTGCTTCGTTCAAGGCATCTTTTAAGGTTTTCGAACCAGAAGTGACCGGTATAACGCGCGCGCCCATGAGCTTCATACGATAAACATTAAGACTTTGGCGACGCACATCCTCTTCGCCCATATAAATATCACATTCAAGACCAAGTCGCGCAGCTACAGTGGCGGTTGCCACACCGTGCTGACCGGCACCCGTTTCCGCAATCACACGAGGCTTGCCCATACGTTTGGCTAAAAGCGCCTGACCAATGGTGTTACAGATTTTATGTGCGCCGGTGTGGTTAAGGTCTTCGCGCTTTAAGTAGATGGCTGCACCACCTAGCTCAGCAGTCATGCGCTCGGCCAAATACAACGGCGTTGGGCGACCCACATAATGGGTCAAGTCATGATGCAGCTCGCGCTTGAACTCAGGATCATTTTTCATCTGATCATAGAGAGCCGCAAATTCATCTAACGCATGGGTTAGGGTTTCAGCGACAAAGCGTCCGCCAAATTCACCAAAGTGCCCGTCCTCAGTAGGCTGGGCATAGTTGCTTCCTTCAAATGCTTCAGACATTTTTTGCTTCCTTTATAAATCGTCGAACAAGTTGTTGTTGCTTTATGCCTTTCACGTCACCTTCCACTCCGCCGCTCACGTCAACACCATACGGACTGGTTTGAACAATGGCTTTTGCAACACTCTCTACCGTCAGGCCGCCGGCCAATATCAGCTTAGATTGACTGTTAGGTGGCCATAACTGCCAATCAAATGTTTCGCCCGTACCACCCGCTTGAGTTGGATGATAAGTATCTAAAAGCAGCGCCCATGCCGCAGAATATTGTTTGTCTAAAACCGCAAAGTCTATACCTGGCCGCATACTCAAGACTTTAATAAACGGAACATTAAAAGATTCGCAAAACTCTGGCGACTCAGCCCCATGAAATTGCAAAATATCTAGCGGCACTACATTGAGTACAGCGCGAACCTCACTCTCTGTGTGGTTCACAAATAAACCGATACGGGCGCAATTTGGCGCGTAGTCACCCAACCCAGCACTGATCACTGCTGCGCGCTCAGCCGAGACTACCCGAGCGCTATTAGCGTAAAAGTTCAAGCCAATAGCATCCGCGCCTGCATCGGCGGCAAACTTGGCATCTGCTACCGATGTGATACCACAAATTTTACACCACATCAGTGTTTGAGCATGGGCGGTCAAAGTACTTTCTCCTGATGCATTTCCATCATTGAGTTTTACTATTGTTTGGACAGGCTGAACTTCTGGCATGTTGCCGTGTTGAACAATTGAATCAGCACAGCGCTTTGACAATCACAGCAGATCGGCACCGTCTATATTAGACCTTGAATAGACCCCAAGAAAGGGCTTTGCGGGCTTATCTCATGCTTTGTATCAATGTCTAAGTTTATCTTCACTAAATCTAGGCCGCATACAAATGTGACTTAGGGTCAGCCCTCCTTACTCTAGGATTTTAGACCCTCTATTTTACATTTCATTTTTGGGATTTTGGCCCTGGGCTTACGTGCTTAGTAAAGGTATCGCTGGAGGGGATGGGAAATTGGCGCCAGGATAACTGACATGGGTTAGATACAACCCTTGGGGAGGCGCGGTGGCGCCTAAACGCACGCGGTCCTTTAACAACAACAAGTCTCTGATTGAACGCGTAGGCGCGCCCGTACCTACATCACGTAGAGCCGAGGCAATATTACGCACCATGTGCAGTAGGAAAGCGCTGGCGTCAATTTCCATCACCACAAAGTGCCCGTCACGCCGAACTTCACAGCGATTCACCCGGCGCTTAGGACTCAGAGACTGACAACCCGCGGCACGAAATGTGGTGAAGTCATGTTCGCCAACCAACCATTGGGCCGCTCGGTGCATGGCATCTTGATCTAACCCTTCAGTACACCAGGCCAATCCGTCCACAAAAGGGTTGTAACGATGGCGATCATAATAAATATAGTTATAGCGTCTGGCCGTGGCTGCGTAACGTGGATGAAAATTTTCCGGCGCTTGGCGGACCCAAGCAACTTGGATAGATTTAGGTGTCAGTGAATTGACCCCCTTCAGCCACGAGGCTAATGGGCGAATCGCCGTGGTTGCGAAACTAATGATCTGACCGGTAGCGTGAACACCGGCATCAGTGCGTCCTGCCGCTGCAATCCTTACAGGGTGAGCGGCAACCTGACTCAACGCTACCTCTATATGCCCCTGCACGGTGGGATGCTCCATTTGGCGCTGCCAACCATTAAACTCATCGCCACAATACTGTACGCACATGACATAGACAGTTTCTTCAGCTGATATCGCCTTTGCCGCAGCCGCTGGTAAAGCGTCAGTCATGTAACTAGACCCTGCCTGAACTAAGTATCTTTCGAGTCATCTAACCCATCATCTATTCGCTCAAGGATAGATTTAGCTAGCGCTTTTTGGGCGTCATCGCCTTCTGCTACTACCTCATCCAACATTTCCCGCGCACCCCTTTCATCGCCCATTTCCAAATAGGCTTCAGCCAATTTTAGCCGAGTTGTATAGGCTTCAGTATTAGAGGTCTCGCCAAGCGGTTGTTCATTTGCATCAAGTATTTCTAAAAAGGTTGCGTCCGTTTCTGGCTCAACCGCCGCATTTTCGCCTGCATTGCTTGTTTCCTGCTCTGATTGGTCCGACTGCTCTGGCGCAGAGATTGAAGGCTCTATCATCGCCGAAGCCCCTTGAGATTCTTCGTTGGCGCCACGCTCAGTGTTTATCTCGTCTTGATTAACAGCCGGCTCTACACCTAAATCATCAAGCTGACTTTCTTCTGGTCCATTTTCTAAGTCATTTTTTGAACTAGACTCTAGATCGTCATCGTCTCTTGTTGCACTTTCGTTTTCAGCCTCACTCTCAGAGCCTTTCTCAGAATCAAAGTTACCTTCACTGTCAGCAACCCATGTTTCTTCTAAGTTTTTCTTTCTCGCAGCCATTTGACGCCGCAGCAGCATTACTATTATTAGTATCCCTAATATACCGCCTGCGATTAGCCAAACTAATTGAGCCGAGTAACTGCTCTGGTTTTCTTCAGCCACCATTTGGTCTATTTGCTCGTTAACGCTTTCATCAATATTTACAGGCGCGGCAATGTCCAGAGCATCTTCCTCTGATGAGTCAACGCCCTGGAATTCAACACCCACAGGTAAAGGACTGTCGCTGTCATCAATCAGCGCAGACTCTTCAAACGATGCGCCAAAAGTATCTAAGTCTGACTCGGCAAAACTAGCTTCTATTGAACTTTCTGGCTGAAAAATTCGCACCTCGCCTTGGCGTCCAGCCGGTGGTAAATCAGCGCCTAACTCAACTTCAGCGGGCACAGTTTTCTCAAACCCTCTTGCACCACTTCTTTGACCATTTCTTTTCACCAAAAGCCACTGCGAGTGCTGACCTTCCACCGCATCTAGAGCAGAGGGTTTATCCACAGTCACTGCATCCAAAAAGTCAGGAATACGCAGCAAGTAGCCGCTCTTGAGGCCGTTGATATTGCCTTTGTTAAAAGCGCCGGGGTTAAGTCGTTGAATGGCTAACATTTGCTGCGCAACTGAAACCTGCGAGCCATCTCGAGTACGCTTGGCCAACTGCCAAAGAGTATCTGATGGGGTAGTTAAAATGGTCTTGTCTGCAGCTAGGGCAGTTTGCGTAAAAGGCACACTCAAAGACAGGCCCTTCACTAGGTCTCCCTCGCTCCAAGTTATGCGTAACAAAATATTCAGCTTTGGCTCGCGAAGAACGCCCTTACTCCGAATATCAAGCTGCACCGAGCCATTCGCTGTTTCCGTGGGCTGGAAGAGCAAGTCTCTATGCACAGAGTAATAGGGAACATCGTTTTCTAAGTAGGCTGAACGACTGGCTAACTGAATATCTAGAATCGATAAATCGATAGCGGCGACTTCAGACAGCTCGACATAACCGCTGACCCGCTGACCCACGACAGACTCAATGGTAACGGAATCAAAATCCGCCGCACGTGCAGTACCACTAAGTGCCGAAATGGCCGCAAAACCCGCAAAACCCGCAAAACCAAAGATCCGCGTAATTAACCGGTTGAAACGAAAATCCATCATGCAATCAATTCCATAGTGCAATTAGTCAATGTATATCGCTATAGCGGAGCTGCTATAGCGGTTAGTCAGTGGTCGACAACGCTAGCTGTGAAAAGAGGTAAGCCGCCTACTTTGCCCACAACTTCATTAATTCCTCAGCAATCTGCACGCTGTTCAGCGCAGCGCCTTTGCGCACATTGTCTGCAACAACCCATAAATTAAGGCCACTTGGATGTGAAATATCTTTGCGAATTCTACTCACAAAAACGGAGTCAGTGCCGGCAGCATCTTTCACCGGGGTAGCAAACTCACCGTCGTTGCTGACTGTAAGCCCTGGAGCCGCGCTCAACAACTGCTTCGCCATCTCTACACTAATCGGCGTTTTTGTTTCAATGTGCACTGCTTCAGAATGACCATAAAAAACCGGCACACGAACACACGTAGGGTTAACCTGAATATCGTCGTCTTCAAGGATTTTCTTCGTCTCCCAGACCATCTTCATTTCTTCTTTGGTGTAGCCATTGTCCATAAACGTGTCAATTTGCGGCACCGCATTAAAGGCAATCTGCGCAGGCATAACGTTCACTTCAATAGGCTGCCCATTGAGCAGACTTGCGGTTTGCGCCGCCAGCTCTTTAATCCCACTGGTGCCCGCACCAGAAACCGCCTGGTATGTGGCGACATTAATTCGTGTAATGCCTACCGCGTCATGAATTGGTTTCAATGCAGCAACCATTTGAATGGTCGAGCAGTTTGGGTTGGCGATAATATTACGCGCCGTGTAATCGGCCACCCGATGGGGGTTTACCTCTGGCACTACCAATGGAATTTCGTCGTCATAACGAAAGTGCGATGTGTTGTCGATAACCACACACCCCTGGGCCGCAGCTTTAGGTGCAAATTCGGCAGAAATATCTCCACCGGCCGAAAACAGACCAATTTGCGTATGGCTGAAATCGAATTCATCCAACCGTTTGATCATGATCGATTTGCCATGAAACTGCAGGCGTTTGCCTTCAGATCTCTCTGAGGCCAGCAAGAACAGTTCCCGCACTGGAAACTTACGTTCTTGCAAAATCTCTAATAATGCTTCGCCTACAGCGCCACTAGCGCCAGCAATCGCAACATTCACACCATCTTCTAAATACACGTTATTACCTTCGCTATAATTTTAAATCAGGCACATTGGGCCTGACTTTAATGAATCGGACTAAAGACGCTCTATGACTAACTCGCCCATTGTGCAGCAACCCACCACATCATCACCGGGGCCAGATATATCCGCAGTACGGTAACCCTCGGCTAATACCTGAGCCACGGCTCTATCAATGCTGTCTGCTGCTGCAGGAAGATCCAAGCTGTAGCGAAACATCATGCCTACCGACAGAATGGTCGCTAATGGATTCGCCATATCTTTACCCGCAATGTCTGGGGCGGTGCCGTGGACCGGCTCGTAAAGGCCAGTACCACTCGCGGACAGCGATGCTGAAGGCAACATACCCAAGCTGCCAGTCAACATTGCCGCCACATCAGACAAAATATCACCGAACATATTTGTGGTCACAATCACATCAAACTGCTTTGGCGCGCGAACTAATTGCATGGCCGCGTTGTCGACGTACATATGCGATAACTCAACATCTGGATAATCGCCAGCTATGGAATTCACCACCTCACGCCAAAGTTGGCTGACCTCTAGGACGTTGGCTTTATCCACTGAACAAAGACGTTTATTTCTCTTGCTGGCTAACTCAAACCCGCTGCGCGCAATACGCTCAATCTCGTGTTCTGAATACACCATAGTATTAAAGCCAACTCGCTCGTTGTCTCTGGTTTCAATACCACGCGGTTCACCAAAATAGATGCCGCCAGTCAATTCTCGAATGATCAGGATGTCTAAATCAGCTACGAGCTCTGGCTTCAGGGATGAAGCACTGACTAAGGGCGCGCAGAGCAGCGCAGGCCGCAAATTTGCAAATAAACCCAGCCCCCGCCGCAAACCCAACAGGCCTTTCTCGGGCCGCGAGGCCATGGGTAAATCGTCCCACTTCGGTCCGCCCACGCCACCAAGAAGCACAGCATCGGCTGCCTTGGCTAATTCTAGAGTTTGCGCCGGTAAAGGGTCACCGCATGCATCAATAGCCATCCCACCCACCAAACCTTGGGTTACCGTAATTTCGCAGCCTTCCTGCTTTGCGGCGACATCCATTACAGCAATCGCTGGCGCAACCACTTCCTGACCAATGCCATCCCCTGGCAGTACAAGTACGTTTTTATTCATAATCGTTTTTCCTAAAAATTCTTTGCTGATTTGTCCCTAACAGCGAAACAAACTTCGACCGCGAAAAAGGCTTTTAACCCCTAAACAACCAAGGCTGCGTGGCTTTATGCTTTGCTTCAAAGGTTTTGATTAACTCCACTTCTTCAAACGTCATGTCGATATCGTCCATACCATTGAGCATCTTTTGCTTCAGCGCTGCATCTATTGCAAAGTCATATGTGCGCTCACCTTCCGTCACCGTTTGGCTTTCCAGGTCAATATGCAGAGTGAAATTTCCGTCTGATTTTGCAATTAACTCTTCTATAATTTTTGCCTCTAAAACAATAGGTAACACGCTATTTTTAAAGCAATTTCCGAAGAAAATATCAGCAAAGCTTGGCGCTATTACTGCCCTAAACCCAAACTCTTTAAGAGCCCAAACCGCGTGCTCTCGAGACGACCCACAACCAAAATTATCTCTCACTAAAAGAATTGAGGCGCCTTGGTATTGTGGCAGGTTAAGAACAAACTCGTGGTTAATCTGTCGCTCATTTGGGGTCATCCCCATAGTGCCTTGATCGAGAAACCTCCACGCATCAAATAGGTAATCACCAAAGCCGGTGCGCTTGATAGACTTTAGATATTGCTTCGGAATAATTTGGTCTGTATCCACATTCGCACGGTCTAGTGGCGCGGTCATGCCTTCAAGTTGAGTAAACGCATCCATTAGTTAATCTCCCTAACGTCAACAAAGTGCCCTGCGACAGCCGCCGCAGCCGCCATTGCGGGACTGACCAGATGGGTCCTGCCGCCATATCCCTGACGGCCTTCAAAATTACGGTTAGAAGTAGAGGCACAATGCTCGCCGTCGCCCAATTGATCTGGATTCATACCCAAACACATGGAGCAACCCGCCGCTCGCCACAAAAAACCTGCTTGAGTAAAGATATCCGCCAGGCCTTCTTTCTCGGCCTGCGCCTTGACTAAACCAGAACCCGGTACAACCAAGGCCTCTTTAACGTTATCCGCTATTCGACCACCTTGAATTGCCGCCGCCGCTGCACGCAGATCTTCAATACGTGCGTTAGTACAGGATCCAATAAAGACTCGATCGACCTTAATGTCGGTAATCTTCTGACCCGGCTGCAAGTCCATGTACTTTAACGCATGGCCCGCTGACTCAGCTTGAATGGGGTCTTGCATTGATTCTGGATCTGGCACGCTGTCATCAATACCGCAAACCATCTCGGGCGAAGTACCCCAGCTGACTTGGGGGGCAATGTCCGCTGCATCAATAGTTAGGACCGAGTCAAAAACCGCACCGTCGTCGCTGACCAGTGTTTGCCAATAAGCCACAGCCTGATCCCAAACTTCACCCTTAGGTGCAAAGGGTCGACCTTTAACGTAATTAATGGTGGTGTCGTCCACAGCAACCAATCCAGCTCTAGCACCAGCCTCGATGGACATATTGCATAGTGTCATGCGCCCTTCCATGGATAAATCGCGAATCGCTTGGCCACGATATTCAATGGTGTGACCAGTGGCACCAGCGGTACCTAGGCGTCCAATAATGGCTAAAACAAGGTCCTTTGCTGTGACATGGGGGGCCAACTTGCCACTGACCTCTACAGCAAAATTCTTGGCTTTATTCTGCACCAGGCACTGAGTCGCCATGACATGCTCTACTTCCGACGTGCCTACGCCCTGAGCCAAGGCCGCAAAAGCTCCGTGGGTGGAAGTATGCGAGTCGCCACAAACAATAGTCATACCCGGCAGTGTTGCACCCTGCTCTGGGCCAACCACGTGGACAATACCTTGGCGAACGTCTTGGATATCAAATTGCTCAACGCCAAACTTTTTACAGTTATCGTCGAGAGTCAGCACTTGAGTTAACGCCACTTCATCAGTGATCCCCGACAGGCCTAGCTCCCGGCCATCTGTGGGCACGTTATGATCAGGAGTGGCCAAGTTTGCGTCTACCCGCCACAAAGGTCTATTGGCTAACTGCAATCCCTCAAAAGCTTGCGGAGAAGTCACTTCGTGAAGCAGCTGCAGATCTATGTACAGTAAGCTATTACCGTCTACGCGCTGACCTACATCGTGGGCCTGCCAAATTTTGTCGTAAAGCGTCTGGGCCATAATCGCGTTCTCCCTGAGTAATTTGGCGGCAGTGTATGTTTTGCTTAAGCATAAAACAAACGTATAATTTTTATCTTTTTAATAAAAATATGGAATGATTAGGTAAGTAGAAGCCAAGCCATAAATAGCAAGAGTAACGGCACACATGCAATTAGTTGAACTGCGAACTTTTCTAGCTGTCGCCGAAAAAAAATCCTTTTCGGCAGCGGCACAAAGACTACATATCACACAGCCGGCAATCAGTAAGCGTATTCAGTCACTGGAAAATCACCTTGGCGCAAACCTATTCGACAGAATAGGCAAAAGGGTCTACCTCACCGAAGCGGGCAACCTACTCATCGAACGCGCTGAGGCAATGCTGCGCCTAGCAAAAGATACTGAAAAAGAGATCTTCAACCTGAACGACACTATCAGTGGCCGCCTTAATTTGGCTACCTCTCACCACATCGGCTTACACCGCTTAGCCCCGGTTCTGAAAGAGTTCAGTAAGCGTTACCCCGATGTGCAATTAGACATTCAATTTGAGGACTCTGAAGTAGCTTATCAAATGGTCAGATCCGGCCAAGTGGAACTGGCGGTTGTGACCCTCAACCCAGATAGAACAGACTTAGATGCGGATCTCATAGCCACCGCGGTATGGCACGACCCATTGGTATTCGTCAGCAGCGTAGCCAAATCCAACGCTGCCTCTATGCGGATGCTGGCCGACCAGCCTTGTATTTTACCCGGCCTAGCGACGTATACCGGACGTATTGTTATGGATCGCTTTGCTCAAGCAGGACTGACTCTAAAACCCACCCTTTCAACCAACTACCTTGAAACAATTGGCATGCTGGTCAGTGTGGGCCTTGGCTGGAGTGTGTTACCGCAAAGTATGGTGGGCGATTTGACAGCACTGGAGGTGAACTGCGAGCCCATATATCGAACTTTGGGCAGCATTGTTAACGGCAAGCGTACGCTGACTAATTCAGCCTCAGCGTTCCTGACAGTGCTCGGTGATTACGTCTCCGCAGACGCAGATTAAGTCGCCCTGATTTAACTAGGCATAGTTACTTTTGCATAGGCCCAGTTATGGTTGATTCAGACAAGCCTTAAAAGGGCTACTTTAGGCCCGGAGCAGTGCCCATCTGACCACGGTGCCTGAGCAAATGATCCATCAAGACCAAAGCCACCATGGCCTCACCAATGGGTGTTGCGCGAATTCCTACACAAGGATCGTGGCGACCCTTTGTGATGACCTCAACGGGATTGCCGTGGATATCAATAGATTGGCCCGGGGTGGTCAAACTGCTAGTTGGCTTCAGCGCCATCTTCAATACGATGTCTTGACCGGAGGAAATCCCACCCAAGATGCCGCCGGCATGATTACTGGTAAAACCATTGGGCGTCATCTCATCTCGATGCTCGGTGCCACGCTGAGCGGAGACTGCCATACCATCCCCAACCTCTACACCCTTCACTGCATTAATGCCCATGAGCGCGCTGGCAAGGTCCGCATCAAGACGGCTAAACACTGGCTCGCCCAGACCTATAGGGACACCTTTAGCCAGCACAGATACTTCAGCGCCAATGGAATCGCCTTGACGACGCATATTATCTATTAGTTTAGCTATCTCGTCTAACTTGCTGGAATCTGGGCAAAAAAATGCATTTTCATTTACAATATTTAGATCAATTGGCTCAGGTCTGATATGCCCAATGGCAGACAAATAACCTTGGATAGAAATGCCATTTTGTTCTTTCAAATACTTTTTCGCGATAGCGCCAGCGGCCACACGCATAGTGGTTTCTCGAGCAGAGGAGCGACCACCGCCCCGATAGTCTCGAATTCCGTACTTATTCTGATAGGTGTAATCCGCATGAGCCGGCCGAAATATGTCCTTGATGGCGCCATAATCCTTGCTCTTTTGGTCTTCGTTTTCTACCAACAAACCGATTGGCGTGCCGGTAGTACGCCCTTCAAACACACCGGATAGGATGCGCACACGGTCACCCTCTTTGCGCTGGGTGGTGTACTTAGACTGACCCGGCTTGCGGCGATCTAGGTCTGGCTGAATGTCCTCTTCGGCCAATTCAAGCCCAGGAGGACAACCGTCGACAATTGCGCCCAAGGCAATGCCATGGCTTTCGCCAAAAGTTGTCACTGTAAAGAGTTGCCCGAAGCTATTACCCGCCATTTATCGTCCTTTGATTGCCCTGCTGGCCTTTGCTGAATACTGGTGTGTCTTGTCGTGCACTCATGAGTCAAAGACTGCTATTACGCGCGGCAGTATGAGAACACAAAGCTTCACCTTCAAGTAAAAACACACCCTCCCCGCCGTGCGGCAAATCCAGCCACACAATGGGTAGGGTCGCGTGCTTACGATTAACCGCCCCTGAACTGGCACCTACCTCACAGACAAAGGCACCGTTAGGCGCCAATTGCTCTGGCAATACACGCAAAAATTCATCTACCAGCAGCAGGCCATCATCGCCGCCGGCCAAGCCATGCACAGGCTCGTGGTGGTACTCAGCAGGTAAAACCTGCATATCGGCCTTATCCACGTAGGGAGGGTTAGTAATGATTAAATCCCACCCAGGCTGTAAACCTGCAAATAGCTGCGTCGCATCGCCCTCGAGCACTACTACTCGGTCTTCTAGGGCATGCAATTGTACATTCTCACGAGCCAAGGCGGCTGCTACTGGATCTAATTCCACCAATGTCACCTCGGCCTGGGGAAACCTGTGAGCTGCGACAATACCCAAGCAACCGCTACCGCTGCATAAATCCAAAACACGCCGCACCTGTTTAGGCAGCCAAGCTTGATCTGGACCATCAAGCAAATAGCCAATGGGAGATCTTGGAACCACTACGCCAGGTTCGAGCAAAAATTCATAACCCATAAACTGGCAACAGCCCAACAAATAGGCCAAAGGCATACGCTGCTCAACGCGCTGTTCGCTAAGCTCAAGAATAACTTCAACCTGTTCTGCGCTAACGCTCAGAGCTAAGGACGATTCATCGTCTGCGCTATCGGTCATCCATAGCACTAGGTACACAGCCTCGTCCCAGGCATTGTCAGTGCCGTGTCCGTAGCTGAGATTGGCGTCAGCAAAATGCTGGTGCACCTGATCAATAAGCTGGCCTACGCTTACGGCTGCTGCTGTTTGTGTCATTTAGCTAGCTCACCCGAATCAATATTTAGCCAGCCTGCGGGGTCGGCAAATTCTACATCTGTCCCTTCATCACTGCCCATCAACTGCCTGATAACTTCACTAATACCCGCACCTTGATAAAGAATCTGATAAAGCCCATCGACCAAAGGCATATAAACCTCACGCTCTTTGCTCTTCATATAGACAACCTCTAATGTAAACACGCCCTCAGCCAGCTTCCCAAGGTTACTAGATGCCTGCTCAACAGACAGCCCTTGGGCCACTTTAAAACCCAGTTGATAGTTACGACTTAAAGGCGAAGAGCAGGTAATCAAAAGATCGCCAACACCGGCTAAGCCCATGAACGTAAGGGGATTTCCACCCATAGAAACTGCAAACCGGCTCATTTCCGCCAACGCCCTAGTGATTAACAAGCCAACCGTATTTTGACCTACACCTAAGCCCGCAGCAAGGCCGCAGATAATGGCGTAAATGTTTTTCAGTGCACCGGCTAATTCCACGCCATAGACATCGGAACTGGCATAGACACGTAAGGTATCACTGCGCATCACCTCTTGAACCAGGGCACCTGCTGCTGCATCTTGGGTAGCGATGACTGTGCCGGTATACTGCTGATCGGCAATTTCTTCGGCAAAATTGGGCCCAGAAATTGCGCCTACCCGAGTACTTGGCGTATACGTCTCTAGTAGCTGACTCATGAGGCGGAAACCATCCGCGTAGATGCCCTTGGTCGCGCTGATAAGGATATCCGAAGACTCAATATGTGGCGCAATTTGCTCACATACTTGCTTAAAACTATGACTGGGAACGGCGACAAAAATCAGCGAAGACGCCTTCGCGGCTAACGCCAAATCACCCGTTGGGTGAATCATGTCATGTAATTTATGGCCTGGCAGATAACGCCTATTTTCTCGGTGCGTCAGGGTATCTTGAACCTGCTCGGCATCGCGCATCCAAAGGTGAGTTTTATGTCCATTGCGAGCAACGATATTGGCAACTGCTGTGCCAAAATTACCACCCCCGATAATCGCTATTTGCATGATTTTCTACAGCTCTCTGGGCGTTTGAATAAGTGCATATTGTCCATACAAATCCCATGTATAGATAGCGGCTATGGCAGGCCACTGGGATTTAGATAGGCCACATGGTGACAACGCCTTTGAGGCAAGTGCACAGCGCCATGATGACAGCGTTACAAAAAGGACTAGGAGAAATTGGGAAAGTTTTTCGACAATATCGGGGGAGTTGGATAAACAAGGGGGCAAATAGCTGATCAAGCCCACGAGACCGGCCTGGCTGGGAACCCAGCTAAATGACGCTAGGGATAAACTGCACGGGCTGGGCTAAAGCCAACCTACATTGATATTGCAGCAATGCGTAGTTGGCTCTGGGCTCAGCGCGCTAGATGAGTTCAGTCATTAGAGCAGTTCTAGCAACAGCCTGTTTAGCCGCTCTACGTAGCCCGCAGGGTCTTGCAAAGATCCACCCTCGGCCAAGCTGGCTTGGTCAAATAGCACCCCAACTAGCTCTGCAAAGCGGTCTTCGTCCGCTTCGTTTTCTAAGCGTTCAACCAACGGATGTCCCGGGTTGAATTCAAAGTAAGGTTGGCTCTCAGGCATGCTTTGACCGCTGGCCTCCATAATGCGTCGCATCTGAATACCCATGGCATCTTCGGACAATACCAAACAGGCTGGAGACCCGGTCAGACGCTTGGAAGGACGTACGCCTTTGACCTTCTCTCCCACCACTGCTGTGATACGCTCCACCAAAGGGTGTTCGTCTTCGTCCTTATCCTTGGCATTATCGTCACTGTCTTTCGCAGCATCTTCGCCAGGCAGGGTTACATCACCACGCATCACATCGACAAATTTGGTGTCTTCATAATCCGTTAGTGAAGACATTAGCCATTCATCAATGCGATCGAATAACACCAAAACTTCTACCCCACGCTCCTTGAATATCTCAAGGTGTGGGCTGCGACTAGCAGTCTCATAGGCTTCTGCGCAGATGTAATATATCGTGTCTTGGCCTTCTACCTTACGTTCAAGGTACTGATCTAGGCCGACGATTTTCTTACCACTCTCAACACTTTCATGGGTAGAGGCAAAACGCAGCAGCTTGGTTAGTGATGCTCGATTAGCAAAATCTTCGCCGGCACCTTCTTTAAGAACTTCGCCAAACTCATCCCAAAACAACTGGTACTGCTCAGGGTCTTTCTTAGCCATGTCTTCAAGCATAGACAGCACTCGTTTGGTCACCGCGTTGCGAATGGAAGTAACCCGATCATCTTGCTGCAAGATCTCACGCGAGACATTCAGCGGCAGATCATTTGAATCAATAACACCCTTCACAAAGCGCAGATACAAAGGCAAAAACTGCTCCGCGTCATCCATAATAAAGACGCGCTGTACGTAGAGTTTTAGGCCTTTTGGCACTTCACGGTTGTATAAATCAAAAGGCGCACGCTTAGGCACATAGACTAGGCTTGTGTACTCAAACTTACCTTCAACCCGGTTATGACTCCACGCCAATGGCTCTTCAAAGTCGTGAGATATGTGCTTATAGAACTCTTGATACTCAGCATCTTCCACTTCCGAGCGTGAACGCGTCCACAATGCTTGGGCCGAGTTAACTGCCTCAAATTCTGCTGCAGGGGCTTCGCTGCCCTCTTCAGCTGGCGCTGGCTGGCTGAGCATTCGCACAGGTACACCAATATGATCGGAGTATCTAATAACAATGTTACGCAGACGAAAATCTTCAGCAAAATCTAGGGCATCGTCTTTAAGGTGCAAAATCACCTGAGTACCACGAGCAAGGCCTTCAGCACCTTCTAGGCTGTATGCGTCCTCGCCAGTGGACTGCCAGCGCACACCATCGCCGCCTTGAGCGCTAAGCGTGCAAACCTCTACTTTGTCAGCCACCATAAAGGCACTGTAAAAACCCACGCCAAACTGACCAATCAACTGCGAGTCAGACTTTTGGTCGCCGGTTAAATTAGACAAGAACTCGGCAGTGCCAGATTTGGCGATGGTACCAAGATGGGCAATCACCTCATCACGGTTCATACCAATGCCATTGTCGACGATAGTCAGCGTTTTCGCGTCGGCATCAAATGAGATATCAATATGAAATTCAGTGTCGTCGCCCAACAAGCTTTGATCTTCTATAGACAAGAAGCGCAACTTGTCGATGGCATCAGAGGCGTTGGAGATCAATTCGCGGAGAAAAATTTCGCGATTCGAATAAAGAGAGTGGATCATTAACTGAAGCAGCTGTTTCGCTTCAGTTTGAAAATTAAGGGTTTCGCTTTGTGCTTCGCTCATTTGGTTTCCTTCCCATCATGTGATCGTTGCAGTTGGCCTCGAATATGGGGTTGGCTGGTACAAAATCAACAGCAAGGCTTTCTAAATAGAGTATATTTTTGTCGATTGATGCAATTACCGCAACGCCGAGTGGTTAATCAGTGATATTTGGATATTAAGCCCGGCACTTTGGGGGCTGTGCTTATGTGAGTTTTCTGCATCTGCCGGCCAACTGACTCAGATACAAAAACGCCACAACCCAAAAAGTTTGGAATCGAGGCGTCTTAATTGTAAGGCTCTGCAACCAGCAAGCTGGGATGCCCAACTCTAATTACAGCCCTAAGCTACTAACTCGGCGCTATTTCCAGCCGGTTACTTCGGCCAGTGCTTCACCAATTTCTGCCAAGCTGCGTACGGTGCGCACGCCAGCATCAGAAAGTGCAGCAAACTTGTCGTCCGCAGTACCTTTACCACCCGCGATAATTGCACCGGCATGGCCCATGCGTTTACCTGGAGGCGCTGTAACGCCCGCGATATAGCTAACAACTGGCTTAGTGACATGAGCTTTGATAAAGGCCGCAGCCTCTTCTTCCGCATTACCACCAATCTCACCCACCATGACTATGGCTTCAGTCTGATCATCGGCCTCAAATAACTTGAGGATGTCGATAAAATGGCTGCCGGGAATTGGGTCTCCACCAATACCTACACAGGAGCTTTGACCATAGCCACGATCGGTAGTTTGCTTAACCGCTTCGTAGGTCAATGTGCCAGAGCGAGAAACAATACCCACTTTACCTGGCAGGTGAATGTCGCCTGGCATGATGCCAATCTTGCACTCACCTGGTGTGATAACACCTGGGCAATTGGGTCCGATCATGCGCGCGTCGGTTAACTCTAGGCGCGCCTTGACTGCCAGCATATCCAGAGTAGGAATACCTTCGGTAATGCAAACGATGAGCTCAATACCTGCATCTAAGGCCTCCAAAATAGAGTCTTTACAGAAACTAGCTGGCACGTAGATAACAGTTGCAGTTGCGCCGGTCGCAGCTACTGCGTCAGCAACGGTATTGAATACAGGAAGGCCCAAATGCGTTGTGCCACCTTTGCCCGGCGTTACACCTCCAACTAATTGAGTACCATATGCCAGAGCTTGCTCACTGTGCAGCGTGCCTTGAGAACCAGTAAATCCTTGGCAGATAACCTTGGTATCTTTATTGATCAATATGCTCATGACTTTCCTCCGGCTGCGGCAACTGCTTTTTCGGCAGCATCAACCAATGAATCTGCAGGAATAATGTTCAGCCCACTATCGGCCAATGTTTTTCTGCCCAGCTCTGAGTTATTACCTTCAAACCGCACAACAACAGGCACTTCAACACCCACTTCTTGCACCGCGCCAATAATACCTTCGGCAATGGTTGCGCAACTTACGATACCACCAAAAATGTTGATCAACACAGCTTGCACAGCTTGGTCAGAAAGAATGATCTTAAACGCTTCGGAAACTGCTTCTTTAGTCGCACCACCACCCACATCTAGGAAGTTAGCTGGATTGCCGCCATGCAGCTTAACCAAGTCCATTGTGCCCATAGCAAGACCTGCGCCATTCACCATGCAACCAATATTGCCCTCTAATGCAACGTAGTTGAGGTTGTATTCAGCAGCTTGAGCTTCGCGCTCGTCTTCCTGAGAGGGATCATTCATCTCTGCAATGGTGCTTTGTCTATAAAGCGCGTTGCCATCAATATTGATCTTTGCATCTAGGCAATGAATGTTGCCGTCAGTAGTCACTACAAGAGGATTAATCTCTAACAGTGAACAATCTGTTTCTTCAAACAACTTGGCCAGCCCCATAAATAGATTGGCAAACTGTCTAATTTGTACGCCCTCTAGACCCAGTTTAAAAGCCAGTTCACGTCCTTGATAAGGTTGTGCGCCAACAAATGGATCTATGGTTGCACGAAGAATTTTTTCTGGCGTTTCTTCAGCAACAGTTTCAATCTCAACGCCGCCTTCAGTTGAAGCCATAAATACAACGCGGCGGCTGCCACGATCAATTACTGCACTCAAATAAAGCTCTTTTTCGATATCAGTGCAGCTTTCAACGTAGATTTTACTTACTGGCTGCCCGTTTTCATCTGTCTGAATGGTGACTAGATTTTTACCTACCCACTGATCGGCAAACGCGCGAATTTCATCTAAGGAATCAACTACCTTGACGCCCCCAGCTTTGCCTCGTCCACCCGCGTGAACTTGGACCTTTACGACCCAGCGGCTACCGCCAATTTTCTCTGCTGCCGCAACAGCTTCGTCTGCAGTGTCTACTGCATACCCTTCTGAAACCGGTAGTCCGTATTCGGCAAATAGGCCTTTGGCCTGATACTCATGTAAGTTCATGGGCGAGGCAATCCTCCCTTAGTTTTAGCTCATTAGAGCGTTGTGAATATTAACTGCGTGCGAGGCAACTTTCGCTGCACTCAACTTCCTTGACAGCCTCTAGGCATGCTTTTTCTATCTAAGCGGTCTTTGTAAAAACTGTTTTCTTTACTGTTCTGTGAACTTTTTGTAGAGCTCCTCTCTAAGCTCATCTCCAAGCTCAGTAGCAAAAAAAGCAGTAACGCCCCACCTTCAGACTCACTGCTCCCTCTACCACCTAGTCAGCGCAGCTTACTTCTGAGCGCGACTAGGCTTATTGATCATATGAATTGCATGCCCAGCAGCGCCTAGCGCAGCTTCATGCATACCTTCCGATAATGTTGGGTGAGCAAACATAATCAACCCTAGATCTTCTGCAGACGCACTAAACTCCATGCTTATCACCGCTTGTGCTATTAACTCAGATGCTTGAGCACCGAGCACGTGAACGCCTAATATACGGTCTGTTTTAGCATCAGCTATGACTTTAACCATGCCATCGTTATCGTTTGCTGCAAGTGCGCGACCATTCGCTACAAATGGGAACATACCTACTCTAAACTCCTCGCCGTCGGCTTTGAGCTGCTGTTCGGTCTTACCCACCCAAGCAATTTCAGGATGCGTATAGACGACACTTGGCACTGTTTCATAATTAACCATTGGCTTATGACCTGCGATGCGCTCGGCCACCATAATGCCCTCTTCCATGCCTTTGTGGGCCAACATAGGGCCACGCACAACATCGCCAACAGCATAAACATTTGGCGCATCGGTGGCGCACAAATCATTCACGTAGAGGAAGCCGCGCTCATCTAAATTGACACCAGAATCTGGCGCCAGTAGGCCTTCCGTATAGGGACGTCGCCCAACGGCAACAATCAAGCGATCAAACTCTGCAACGTGCTCACCATCTTTATCTTGAAAAGTAACAGCAACAAATTTCTTTTTGCCAGAGGCTTTAACTTCGGTGCCCGTCACCCGAGCGCCCAAGCGAATGTCTAGGCCTTGCTTCTTAAAGATACGCAAAGCGTCTCGACTTACCCGGCTATCGGCCATCGGCAAAAATTCGTCCATGGCTTCTAGCACCACGGTTTCGGAACCTAAGCGGTTCCAAACGCTACCCAACTCCAAGCCAATGACACCGGCGCCAATAACACCTAACCGTTTAGGCACGCTCGTGAATTCTAACGCGCCGGTTGAATCAACAATTAGGTCGTCGGTCATGGGAGCTGGCGGAATATCAACGGGAACAGAACCTGGCGCTAAAATCACATTTGTGCCTTGAAGCATCTGCTCTTCACCACCGTGAGGGGTAAAACCTACCTGGCAGTTACCATATAACCGACCTGACCCTTCCAGTGATGTGACACCGTTGCCTTTGAACAGTGCCGCAACACCGCCAGTTAACCCGGCGACAACTTCGTCTTTGCGCGCAATCATCTTTGGCACGTCAGCGCTAACCGAGGATACTTTAATACCTAAATCAGCAAACTGATGCTGAGCCTCATGCAGCTTGTGGGACGCATCTAACAAAGCTTTAGATGGAATACAGCCCCAGTTCAAACAGGTGCCGCCAAGCACCGGCTGATCATGCTTGTTAATCATCTTATTGATACAAGCGGTCTTCATCCCAAGCTGTGCTGCCCGAATTGCTGCGTGATAACCGGCTGGGCCACCACCAATAACTATAACGTCGTATGCATCGCTCATATTAAAGCTCCAGAAGTATGCGTGCTGGGTCTTCCAACATACCCTTTATTGCGACCAAAAACTGCACAGCTTCTTTACCGTCTATCAGGCGATGATCGTAGGAAAGTGCCAAATACATCATAGGTCTAATGACGATTTCGCCATCTACTACAACTGCGCGATCTTGAATGTTGTGCATACCCAACACACCGGTCTGCGGTGCATTAAGGATAGGCGTAGACAGCATAGAGCCGAAAATGCCGCCATTAGTAATGGTAAAGGTGCCACCGGCCATATCTTCAAGAGCCAATTTACCAGCCCGCGCCTTGCCGCCATAAGCGGAAATCTGATCTTCAATCTGCGCTAGACTCAATGCGTCAGTATCTCTGACCACTGGCACAACTAAGCCTCTGTCTGTAGATACCGCCACGCCAATATCATAATAGCCGTGATAAACGATATCGCTGCCATCAATGCTGGCATTGACCGAAGGAAAGCGCTTTAAAGCCTCTGTTGCAGCACGCACAAAAAACGACATAAAGCCGAGTCTGGTGTCGTTATGAGCCGCCTGAAATTCACCTTGGTACTTCGCCCGCAAGGTCATAATTGGCCCCATATCGACTTCGTTAAAGGTCGTCAACATGGCTGCATTTTGCTGTGCTTCAACCAAGCGCTTAGCAACACTGGCGCGCAATCGAGTCATAGGCACGCGCCGCTCTACCCGCTCACCTGCTGGTGTTTCGTCTTCGCTCACAGACGTTACAGCAGGCGTCGGAGTGGCCGCTGATGCAGGACTACTTTCAGGTGCACTCGTTTTCTCTGTAGCTCCTGGCTTGGCCACAGCTTGAGCGACGTCTTCTTTTGTTATTCTGCCATCGCGACCAGTACCCGTAATTGCGCTGATCCTTATATTTGCTTCAGATGCCATTTTCTTTGCCGCGGGACTCGCAAATTGATCACCGGAATCTGCTTCACTGTTATCAACAGCCGGCGCTGCAGTAGTGCCAGCATCCTGGCTGCCCGGTTGAAAGTACGCGATAACTTCTTCAGAAAGAACAGTTTCGCCCTCTGGCTTAAGGATAGCTTCCAACACGCCATCCTCAGGCGCATAAACTTCTATCACAACTTTATCAGTTTCTATATCCACTAGCAGATCGTCTCTGGCGACAAAAGCGCCAGGTTGATGATGCCACTGTGCAACACTGCCATCGGCAATGGATTCCGGAAATGTGGGTGCTTTGATTTCCATAATTACTTCCCGCTGTCCTCGTCGTCTGAAGTTTCGCCAACCAAAGCTGACTGAACTAATTTTTGTTGTTGTTCTATATGCACACTGGCATAACCTACCGCAGGAGCCGCAAACGCAGTGCGCCCGGCATATTGCAGGGACAAGTCCGGTGCACCTCGTTTCGTAACTCGGCGCAAATGGTGCTGGATCGCATACCAAGCACCCTGATTCATAGGTTCTTCTTGGCACCATACGACTCGACCAAGATTTGCGTACCGGTTGAATTCTTCGGTAAACGCCTTTTGCGGGAATGGGTAAAGTTGCTCTATTCGAACCAGTGCAACATTCTCAAGCCCAGCCGCTTCCCTGGCTTCATACAGGTCAAAGTAGACCTTGCCACTGCACAACACTAAGCGATCTATTTTCTTCACATCTATGTCATTAGTCTCGCCAATGACATTTTGGAACGTGCCCTCACAGAGATCTTCAAGGCTGGACACAGCCAGCTTGTGTCGTAACAAGCTCTTTGGCGTCATGGCAATCAACGGCTTACGCGTTGGTCGAATGGCCTGGCGACGCAACATGTGAAATATCTGGGCTGGCGTAGAAGGCACACAAATTTGCATATTGTGCTCTGCGCACATCTGCAAGAAGCGCTCTAGCCTGGCCGACGAATGCTCGGGACCAGCACCTTCCATACCGTGCGGAAGCAACATAGTCAGGCCACACAAACGCGACCACTTGGTCTCGCCAGAACTAATAAATTGGTCGATTACAACCTGGGCACCGTTAGCAAAATCACCAAACTGAGCTTCCCAAACCACAAGAGTATTGGGCGCAGTGGTAGCGTAGCCGTATTCAAATGCCAGCACTGCTTCTTCAGAGAGCAGCGAGTCATAGAGGTCGAAAGTCACGTCTTCGCGCAAAAGATTAAGAGGAATAATGCGCTTACCGTCTTTTTGATTAAACATGGCCGCATGGCGGTGAGAAAATGTGCCAACACCCACATCCTGCCCGGTCAGTCTAATCGGATAACCTTCGTCAACGAGTGTTGCGTAGGCCATGACTTCAGCCATACCCCAGTTAACCGGCATAGCGCCGGCAGCCATACGATGACGGTCTTCCATGATTTTGCTGACTTGACGGTGCACAACAAAACCGTCGGGCAACTTTTCCAGCTTATGCATGGTTTCTTGAAAATCAGCAACAGCAACCGTTGTATCTGCTGGCGCATCCCAATCAAATCCTAAGTACGGATTCCAGTTAACAAAAAACTTGCTGTCTGGCTCTTGGACCAAACTCAAAGCAACACTCTTACCGCCTTCTAGAGTATCTCTATAGCCTTCGGTCATGGTATCGATTTCGCTTTGCTCGACAACCGCGTCTGCAACCATGTTTTCACTATAAATACTGCAAACAGTTTTCTGCGTACGTATCTTTTGATACATCATAGGCTGAGTTTTCATTGGTTCTTCGGCTTCGTTATGGCCGCGACGGCGATAACAAATAAGATCAATGACCACATCCTTGCGGAATTCCATGCGGTAATCGGCTGCCAACTGAGTAGCAAATATAACCGCTTCTGGGTCATCGCCGTTGACGTGCAAAATAGGCGCCTGAACCATTTTCGCCACTTCCGTACAGTACTCTGTAGAGCGCGCGTCAATTTGTCTGTGAGTGGTAAAACCAATCTGGTTATTGACGATGATGTGAACGCTACCACCTGTTTTGAAGCCACGAGTTTGAGACATTTGGAATGTCTCCATAACCACGCCTTGCCCCGCAAAAGCTGCGTCACCGTGAATGATAATAGGTACGACGGTATCGCCTTCATAGTCACGACGACGATCTTGGCGCGCACGTACTGAACCTTCAACCACCGGGTTCGCGATCTCCAAATGCGATGGATTGAACGCTAATGCTAAGTGCATTTCGCCGCCCGGTGTCATCACATTGGACGAGAAGCCTTGGTGGTATTTAACATCGCCTGAGCCGTGATCACTGTGCACCCGGCCATCAAATTCATCAAAGAGATCACCCGGATTTTTGCCTAGCACGTTGACCAGTACATTCAAGCGTCCTCGGTGTGCCATGGCAATCACCGACTCTTGAACACCATGTCCACCTAAGCGCTGCAATAACTCATGCAGCATAGGAATGAGACTCTCGCCCCCTTCAAGGCCAAAACGTTTGGTACCAGGATAGCGGCGATGGAGGTACTTCTCTAAGCCTTCAGCCGCAACAAGCCGCTCCAAAATAATGTGCTTTTGGGCTGCATCAAAATTAGAATGCCCGCGACCACTTTCCAAGCGTTGCTGCACCCAGAGCTGCTCGGCTGCATCAACAATGTGCATGTACTCAGCACCTATGGAACCGCAGTAGGTTTGCTCAAGCGCGTCAACTATATCGCGCAGCTTAGCGCTGCCATCGCCGTAGTGAAACGATCCAGTTTGATAGGTTTCATCTAAATGCGCAGGTGAAAGATGGTGGTAGCCCAGTTCCAGAATAGGCATTGGCGGACGTTCCATCATACCCAAGGGGTCAATATTGGCTTTTTTATGTCCCCGATGTCGGTAGGCGGCAATGAGATCTTGAACACGCATCTGGCGCGTTTCATGTTCATTGGAAATCTGCGTGGAAACTTTTTCTGGGCGAGCTTTAAGCCTATTACGACCTAAACGCTCAAAATGCTGAACCACTGTGGAATGCGGAGTATCTGGGCCGATAGTGCCATCGAGCATTGGCAACGTATCGAAATAACTACGCCACATCTCCGGCACGGAGCTTGGGTCTTCAAGATAATTTTCGTACAACCCTTCAATGTAGGCCGCATTTTGTCCACCTAAATGTGAACTGCGCAACATGCGTTGCATGAATCCTTCGGTCAATTTCTTCCTCTTCTGCACCTTCAATAGGCGCCATAGTGGACTGTGAGACTATAGTCACAAGTTGCAGGATCCTAACCAAACCCATCAGCTTGCCAAAATTCCATGTGCGAATTCATCGAATTGTCGAGCAGTTGCACATTCAATTTGTGCCGATATGGCAACTTGGGTTAGTCAAGATGCGTCATCTTTCGTATTTATGTATACAGGCCAAAGTACAGTTTTAAGCGCCGTTTTAGGTCGCGTACTATGTATACACTTCTGTTTACCGTTTTAGGTACCGCGCTGCATCAACATGGTACGAATCTTACCAATAGCTCTTGTAGGATTCAGACCTTTTGGGCATACGCTTACGCAGTTCATTATGCCACGGCACCTGAATACGCTGAACGGGTCGTCTAGGTTCGACAAACGTTCTTCTGTCGCTGTGTCACGGGTATCGGCCAGAAAACGATAAGCCTGCAGCAGCCCTGCTGGGCCAATGAACTTATCTGGATTCCACCAAAAAGATGGACACGAGGTCGAACAACAAGCGCACAGAATACACTCATACAGACCATCTAGCTTTGCCCTGTCCTCTTGAGACTGCAGACGCTCAATAGATGGCGCTGGCTCCTTATTTACCAGATACGGCTGAACTTTTGCATACTGATCGTAAAACTGTGTCATATCTACGACTAAGTCACGCACAACTGGCAAACCAGGCAGAGGTCGGAGCACTAACTTATTGCGCTTAACCACTTCAGAAACTGGGGTAATGCACGCTAGGCCATTTTTACCATTCATATTAATGCCGTCCGACCCGCATACACCTTCACGGCAGCTTCGACGGAAGCTCAAAGTTGGATCGACATCCTTCATTAAATGCAGCACGTCCAAAACCATCAGGTCCTTACCTTCAGGCAATTCCACTTCAACATCCCGCATTACCGGCACTTCGTCGATATCGGGGTTATACCGATAAACACTTACTTTCATTGTTTATTACCTAATATTAAAAATTATGTTCTGGCTTATGCTTTGTCTAGTAAACCCGAGCTTTAGGCTCAAAAGCTTCCATAGTCTTTGGCGAAAAGTTTACTTCACGCTTATTTACGCGCTTACCGTCTGCATAGTACATAGAGTGATGTAACCAGTTCTCGTCATCGCGCTGTTGGAAATCATCGCGCGCATGAGCACCACGACTTTCCTTGCGGTGTTCCGCCGCAACAGCAGTCGCTTCAGCGACTTCAAGCAGGTTATCTAGCTCTAACGCTTCTAAACGCGCTGTGTTGAACGCAGAAGATTTGTCTGTCAGATGCGCTTGACCAATACGCTCGCGCAGATCAGACAGCGACTTCATGCCTTCTTGCATATTCTTCTCAGTACGGAAAACGCCAAAGCTGTTTTGCATAGTGGTCTGCAGTTCTTTCTTCAGATCGAAGATAGACTCGCCGCCAGTAGATTCGTTCCAACGGTTCAAGCGTTCCATTGAGGCCTCAACATCGGACTCGCTGGCTTCTCTGTAGCTTACGCCTTGGCGCATCACTTCTTCGATATGCATACCTGCAGCACGCCCAAAGACCACCAAATCTAACAGCGAGTTACCGCCCAGCCGATTTGCACCGTGGACAGATACACAAGCGGCCTCGCCTGCTGCGTATAAGCCTTCCACAGAGACGTCTTCGCCCTGAGCATTTTGTGTTAGCGCTTGGCCACTGACCTGAGTTGGAATACCACCCATCATGTAGTGGCAGGTAGGTACAACTGGAATAGGTTCTTTAACGGGGTCAACGTGAGCAAACGTTCTAGACAACTCAAGAATCCCTGGCAAACGACTGTTTAAAACATCTTCACCTAAGTGATCTAGCTTCAACATGACATGGTCGCCATCTGGACCACAGCCACGGCCTTCGAGAATTTCGATGACCATAGAACGTGCAACAACATCACGACCGGCAAGGTCCTTCGCTGTTGGCGCATAGCGCTCCATAAATCTCTCGCCATCCTTATTGATGAGGTATCCACCTTCACCACGACAGCCTTCTGTGACCAATGTACCCGCACCGGCAATACCGGTTGGGTGGAACTGCCACATTTCCATATCTTGAACAGGGACGCCTGCACGCAGAGCCATACCAATGCCGTCACCAGTACACATCAACGCGTTAGTAGTAGAAGCGTAAATACGCCCTGCACCACCTGTTGCAACAACCGTTGCGCGCGAGCTGACATGAACAAGTTCACCCGTTTCAATACAGATAGCAATAACGCCAACGATTACGCCATCTTGATTCTTTATCATATCAACGGCAAACCACTCGTTCAGAAAAGTTGTGTTGGCCTTAACGTTGGCTTGGAATAAAGTATGGAGCAATGCATGCCCGGTCCGGTCGGCGGCTGCACAAGTACGAGCCGCCTGCGTCGGATCATCGGGACCTTTGGACTGACCACCAAAAGGACGCTGATAAATACGTCCAGATTCAGTACGAGAAAACGGCAAGCCCATGTGCTCTAGCTCGAACACCGCTTGTGGGCCTTCTGAACACATATACTCAATAGCATCTTGATCACCAATGTAATCTGACCCTTTGACGGTGTCATACATGTGCCAACGCCAATCATCGTTGGGGTCATCACTGGCAATAGCGCACGTAATACCGCCTTGGGCAGACACTGTGTGCGATCGGGTTGGGAATACTTTACTGATTACAGCAGTCTTCAACCCAGATTGAGCCAGCTGCAAAGACGCACGCAACCCGGAACCACCGCCGCCGACGATAAGACCGTCGAACTCCATTTTACGAATTTGAGACATTAAACCTTCCTAAAATTGCCAGACTAGACGGAGTGCCCAGACCAGATAAATAAATAGCGCGAGTAAGCACGCGGCTTGGTACGCAAAGCGAATGACCGTGGAGTAACTGCCTACGTGAGCTTCTAGCAGGTAGTCAGTTCCAATAGTCCACATGCCGATCCAAGCGTGAGCAACGGTGGACAAAACCGCCAAAGTACTGGCTATCTGCATTGGAGCGCTAGAGAAGAAACCAACTAAAATCGCGTAAGTCATTTCAGGCGTGAGCAAGAAGAAACCCATGACCCAAAAGGTATAAACCGTCAAAATAACCGCTGTAGCGCGCTGTACTACATAGTCAGATAAACCGCTGCGTGTAAGGTTAAGTACCTGAGTTACCATAATACGACTCCTATTGCGGCTGTAACGATGACGGTAAGAACAATCACTGCGATGGAGCCCGCATAGGCTGCGCCTATAGTATCACCTACGTGAAAATCCATAAGCAGGTGCTTTAAACCGGCAATGATGTGAAAGGTCAGGGTTGCGATGAGCCCCAGCAAGATAAACTTGCCTAAAGGCTGCGCAACTAGCATCTTTGCAGCAACGAAACCCTGCTCGGACGACGTCGCCAAATGTAATGCGTAGAGGGCGAAAGCCACACCCACAAATAACATAACTCCGGTAATACGGTGCGTAATGGACACAATTGCGGCCAATGGAAAACTGAACACAAGCAAGTTCAAGTTGACAGGTCTATCTGTCTTCATTCTCTCTATCCCAAAATTAGTTATCGAATCAAGTGTATTGAGCTGCTCGCGAAGCTGTCGGAGACTCAGTTCAAGCGCTGGAGATCGGCCGGCGCGGTATTTTAGTAGCCTCGAGCATCAAAGCCAAGCTATGTCACAAGAAAGTAGCAACATTCTGCCACTTTTTTACCGTATCTCGGGCCTGCGTCCGATATCTTTTGCTTTTAATCAATCATAAGGTGCCACCGGAGCAAACTAAAATCTAGATCCAATTCTGCCATGAGTAAATAAAGTCTAAGAAATATCTCCAAAAGAGCTAACTACTGGTTTGTCAAACTGGAAAATTAACTCAGTTTCGTCAATCATTGCACCCTGCAGTTTTTTGACCTGCACAAAAAATGGAGCAACCTCGTACCAAACGTATATGCTCACATCCACGCATCTATAATAAAAGCAATATTGCGTGGACCAACAATTAGAAATAGCTCCGCCATTTATCGCGGAGCAACAAATGGGAAGAACAATGGCTGATCAGACAACCAAACACGCAACACTCGCTATCGAGGGGGTCGATGCACCAATCGAACTACCCATCTATTCCGGTAGCTTAGGACCAGACGTCATTGACGTTGGCAAGCTCACCGGTCAAGGCTACTTCACGTACGATCCAGGCTTTGTCTCTACAGCCGCATGCGAATCGGGCATCACCTACATCGACGGTGATCAAGGCATACTTTTGCACAGAGGCTACCCTATTGAGCAACTGGCAGAAAAATCAGATTACCTAGAGCTTTGCTACCTGCTGCTAAATGGCGAACTGCCTTCAGGAACGGCAAAAGAAGAGTTTGTCAGCACCATCAAAAACCACACCATGGTTAACGAACAGCTACGCACATTTTTCCAAGGCTTCCGCCCAGACGCCCACCCAATGGCCATAATGTGTGGTGTCGTTGGCGCATTATCTGCCTTCTACCACGATTCATTAGACATCGACGATGAAGAACATCGTAAAATCACAGCCCACCGCCTAATTGCCAAAATGCCTACTCTGGCAGCAATGAGCTACAAGCACTCACAAGGTCAGCCCTTCATCTACCCACGCAACGACATGGGTTATGCAGAAAACTTTCTGCACATGATGTTTGCTACACCTTGCGAGGAATACAAAGTCAGCCCAATCTTGGCTCGCGCAATGGACCGCATCTTTTTATTGCACGCTGACCATGAACAAAATGCTTCTACCTCTACCGTACGCTTGGCAGGCTCAACTGGAGCTAACCCTTTCGCCAGTGTTGCCGCAGGCATCGCTGCGCTTTGGGGACCCTCCCACGGTGGCGCTAACGAAGCTGTGTTGAACATGCTCGATGACATCGGCAGCGTGGACAACATTCCAGAATACATCCGCAAAGCCAAAGATAAGAATGATCCATTCCGAATCATGGGCTTTGGTCACCGGGTTTATAAGAACCACGACCCTCGCGCTACAGTAATGCAGCAAACCTGCCACGAAGTATTGGAAGAACTGGGCGTAGAAAACGATCCTATTCTAGCTATGGCTCGCGAATTAGAGCGCATTGCACTCGAAGACGAGTACTTTGTAGAAAAGCGCCTGTACCCGAATGTGGACTTCTACTCAGGCATTATCTTGAAAGCCATTGGCATTCCAGTTGAAATGTTCACCGTGATATTTGCCACAGGCAGAACACCGGGATGGATTGCACATTGGAACGAAATGATTGGTAGTCCATACAAGATTGGGCGTCCTCGCCAGCTGTATACCGGCAGCCCCACACGAGATTTTGTTGAATTAGAGAAGCGCTAAACTGCGTTGATTAGAACGCACTGAGCCTGCAAAGGCTCAGTGCGTTACTAACCCGCCCGCGCCAAGCGCTTTCTGGCAAAAACCCTCAAGCTAAAAGCCTATTTATTTGCCGTTAATCTGCGCAATAAACTAGAAGTATCCCAACGCCCTCCGCCCATTTGCTGAACGTCAGCATAAAACTGATCTACCAAAGCGGTCATTGGCAGCCGCGCATCTAATGATCGCCCGGTAGACAGTGCAATGGATAAATCTTTGCGCATCCAATCTACCGCGAAGCCAAACTCGTATTCACCTTCGGCCATTGTGGTGGCGCGGTTATTCATCTGCCAAGACTGAGCAGCCCCTTGAGAAATAACATCTACGACCTTACCTACATCTAGCCCGGCCTGCTGGGCAAAATGCACCCCTTCAGACAAACCCTGGAGCACCCCAGCAATACATATTTGATTGACCATCTTTGTTAATTGTCCGGCGCCAGCTGAGCCCATCAACGCATACTTTTTGGCATAAGCTTCAAAGTAACTGCCGGCCCTCGCAAAATCGCTGTCACTGCCACCCACCATAACAGTCAATGCGCCATTCTCGGCACCCGCTTGACCACCGGAAACTGGTGCATCAAGAAAACCCAAACCGCGCGCGCCACAAGCAGCATTGAGTTCTAAAGCAAGATCTTGAGAGGCAGTCGTGTGATCCACCAACAACGTTCCTGATTCCATCCCATTGAGCACGCCTTGCTCGCTCATTATCACTTGGCGAACATCGTTATCGTTACCCACACAAACAAACACGGCATCAGCGCCCTTGGCCGCATCGGCAGGCGTCATACACGCCTGTAAATTAAGATTCTGCGCTGCGGCATGCTCGGCATATTCTGCGCACCACAACTGGACCTTTGACACTGTGCGGTTATACACACTGACCGAGTAACCCTGCTTAACCAAATGTCCGGCCATCGGATAGCCCATAACACCTAAGCCAATAAAAGCGACCTGCCCTTTTTGTTCTGTCATAGCCCTATTCCTCTTTACACTTTAAATGTCAACCATAAACCATCGACCCTCAAGACATAACCTAACAGGGCTAGCCTGTTGTACATTGTCACTCACGCTAATCCCATGTTGAGCATTTAATAGAACCCTAAATAAGCAGGAATGAATGTAAACTCCAAAAGAAAAATCGACGTATAGTACGACGCATAGTCAACAGAAATATTTGAGTACCAGCATGCCTGAACTTCGAGATCTACCGTCGGTAGATAGCTTGCTCCAAGCGCCAGAATTAACCAACCTACTGAACGAGTACGGATTGCAAACTGTCAAAAACGCCATCCGCGAACTGCAACAAAACATGCGCAAGAATAAAAGCGTTCCTGACTGGGCTGTGACCCCCATTGGCTATGATCATGCGATCAAAGACCAGCTGGGCAAAGTTGGCTACACGCCTATCTTTAATCTCACCGGCACAATTATTCACACCAACTTGGGCCGGGCTCTATTGAGCCGCGAACTATGGCGAGACATAGAGCCATTGGTTACACGGCCGATGAATTTAGAATACGACATTACCGCAGGACGCCGCGGCGACAGAGACGCTATTGTTGAGCAACGTATTTGCAGCTTAACCGGCTGCGAAGCCGCGACAATTGTTAACAACAACGCCGCCGCACTGATGATTGTGCTCAACACTTTTGCGTTAAATAAAGAAGTACCTGTATCTCGCGGCGAATTAGTGGAAATTGGTGGCAGCTTTCGCCTGCCAGAATTGATGAGTCGTTCAGGCTGCACGCTGCTAGAAATTGGCACCACCAACCGCACCAGGCCGTCAGATTTTGAAGAAGTTTTAGACCGCGCAGCAATGCTACTGAAAATCCACCCGAGCAATTTCTACATACAAGGCTTCACCGAATCCGTTGGCCCCGAAGATTTAGCCAGAATGTCCAAAGCCAGCGGCGTACCCAGCTGCATAGATTTGGGCAGCGGCAGTCTAGTCGACCTCACCCACTGGGGTCTTCCTGCAGAACCCACACCACAGCAGGTGTTAGCGGAGGGTATAGATTTAGTGACCTTCAGCGGTGACAAATTATTAGGCGGTGTGCAATCCGGCATCATTGCTGGCAAGCGTGAACTTATCGAGCAGATTCGCAAAAATCCCATGAAGCGGGCTATGCGCGCAGACAAAATCACTTTGGCGGTGCTAGAAGCGACACTGAAACTTTATGAAAACCCAGAGTCACTGCACAAACACCTGCCTCTGCTGCGCACACTGCAATTAACCCAGCACGAACTAACTGCACGGGCAGCACAAGTCAGTGCAAGCCTGCCAGACACTTATCAGAGCGCTGTCGTTGCCAGCAAAGTTCAAATCGGTAGTGGCGCCCTGCCAGATCAAACCATAGAAAGCTTGGCTCTACAGATAACCCACCCAAGCATCAGTCCTGACAGCATAGCCAAAGCACTGCGGAATTTAGATATCCCAGTGGTAGGTCGAATACGCGACGATAGCGTTTTGTTAGATATGCGCGGCGCCGACCACATTGACGAACTTTGTGCCCAGCTGGGCAACCTCAAATCATGATCATCACCCTAGCAGGCCATGTCGATCACGGTAAAACCTCGTTAGTCAAAGCACTTACAGGAGTAGAAACCGACCGCCTTGTTGAAGAGAAAAAACGTGGACTCACTATTGATCTTGGCTTTGCCTATATCGACGAAGGCGACATTGGTTTCGTTGATGTGCCCGGCCACCACAAGTTTATTCACAATATGGTTGCCGGTGTTGCTAGTCACCAACACGCGCTAATGGTCATAGCCGCAGATGACGGGCCTATGCCGCAAAGTCGGGAACACTTAGAAATACTGCGCTTAATCGGCGTAAACGAGGGCACCATTGCCTTAACCAAGTGTGACCGAGTTGATGATGCGCGCATCGCAGATTGTATGGGCGAAATTAAAAATTTAGTGGGCTCGAGCTTCTTAGAAAACGCCGAGATTTTTCAAACCTCTATTGAAAGCCCCGCAAGCACAGCAAATCTTTTGTCCCACCTGCGGAGCAGAGCCAACCCCAGTCGCGCCGAGCAAAACCAGAAACAATTCAGGTTAGCCATAGACCGCTCCTTCACAGTAAAAGGCGTAGGGCTAGTGGTCACAGGCACCGTACATGCCGGCACAGTTGAAGTAGACCAACAGCTAATTCACTACCCAAGCGGTAAAAAAATACGCATTCGCAGCATTCGCGCACAAGACAAAGAAGTGCAGCAATCTACCCCCGGCGACAGATGCGCGCTGAATATTACCGGCATTGACGAAGTAGAGCGTGGCGACTGGATCATTCAACAACCCAGCCAAGGCTATAAAAACTTAACAATAAAGTTGGAAGCGAATAAAGATTTTCCTCGGGCGATTAAGAATTGGACACCCATACACATCTATCACGCCACTAGCCATAGCACCGGCAGATTGGCAACCCTGCACAAGCTAGACCCGGGCAACCTTATTGCAGACATCCTCTGTGACGAGTCTCTGCCCTGCCACCAAGGCGACCGAATCGTACTGCGCGATCAAAGTTTGGATTTAACCCTAGGCGGCGGAGAAGTCATCTACGCAGACAACGACAACCAAAGTCGAAGAAATGATGCGAAGCGTCTGAGCAAACTCAAAGCACATACCAACAGCAACCCAGAACAGTGTCTGGACCAGCTACTCGCTGAAGGCCCCGCCAATTTGGCAGAATTTGCCGATTTCTGGCATTTGGGTGACGAAAAATTCCAATCAATAATCGAAGCAAAAAGCCTTCGTCGGAGCGGTGAAATCGCCATCACGGAAACTCACTGGCTACAGCTAAAAGCGCGCGTTGTAGACTTCACGAGCAATGCAAAAAACGAACAAGGATTGAAAGAGAACGAATTCGTCGCAGTGCCTAACCTTTTCAGGCAAATGCTTTTAAACGAATTGGTCAACGAAAAAGCGCTGGACTACACCGGCGGCGTATATAAATTACAAGGGGCCAAAATAGATCTGCCCGCTCCGCTACTCAATTTATGGGAGCGATTGGAGAAAGTTCTAGACACCAAGCAACCCCCCAGCACCGGCGACCTCTCGAAAACCATGCGCAAACCTCAGCAAGATTTAGAGCGGAGCATGAACGAATTGGTCAAGCGCGGCCTGATGGTGAACATTGCTAGCCACCGCTATTACCTACCCAAGCAGTTGGTAGAAATCGCTGAAGACATAAGGTCGTTGGCGGCTCGTGACTCAGAGACCAAAGCCTTCACCGTAAGAGAATTTCGCGACCATACCAACATTGGCAGAAATGTAGCCATAGACGTACTGGAATATTTTGACGGCAAAGGCTTTACGCGCAGACAAGAAAATCAACGCATTGTTCTAGGCACCTATCCCTAACCGTGCACGGCATAATTACAAAGAGATCCAGGGAGACCCAATGACTAATACACAACTGTGGGACAAAGACTTAAGCCTGCAAAGAAAACCTATGAGCATCAACTTCCGCGGCAATGACTACTCAGCAAATCTGGTAGCCCCTGCCGCTGAACTTGGCCCGCGCCCATTGGTCATCGTGATTCACAACTATCAAGGGCTAAAGTCCTTTGATGTAGACGTAGCCGAATACTTAGCCAGAGTTGGTTTTGTTGGCCTAGCCATCGATATGTATGGCGCAGACGTACCAGACGGTGAGCGCGATTTCCCAACCGACCCGGAAAAGATCCAAGGCTTTCAAAACAAATGCTTCAAAGCCATGGTGCGGCTAGACCACCACCACGAATACTTCCGTGGGTTGCTAGGCGCTTGGATCAACGCAGGCCTAGCCGAAGCATCCGTGGAATCCCATACTGCACCCGCAGCCATTGGCTATTGCTTTGGCGGCATGGCGGTCATAGAGGGCGTTCGCGGCGGACTCAACTTATCTGGCGTAGTGTCTTTTCACGGGCTACTACAAACCGGCGAAGACCCAAACCCAGGCCACTATGGCGCGGAGCGACCAGCTCTCAAGTTAAGCCCAAATAACCACAATACAGATACCATTATCGTCATTGAAAACGGCGCATACGATCACTTGGTATCCGATGAGAGCAAGCAACGCTTCTTCGCTGAAATGGATGAGGCAGGGGTAGATTGGAGCTTCCATCACCACGCTAAAACCCCACATGGTTTTGCACTACCGCCACGACTAGGACCACCAGGACGCCTGCATGAAGCAGCAGACAGGCGCTCAACACAAAATATGTTGAGCCTGTTCAAGGAAATATTCCCCCATGTGGCACAAAACCCGGTGAGCACCAATGCTTCCGGCACGCATATCCCCGTATAGATAATACGCCCCAAACCTAGACGGCCCGCCCATAGAGGGCTTTATCTAAGACAGCAATTTCGCGACGACAAATTTTACCCATTTTCGAGCGGCTTTTTAGCAACTATTCATAAAGGTGAAAGGTTATTTCCAGAAGATGGACATAGCCATAGGTTAACCGTTACGCGTACAATGCTTCTCGGAAGAGCGTCGCTCCCGGTGGGGTGCGCGGCCTTCAAAGCCGTTGAGGTGCGAATACGTGCCTGGTGGGTTCGACTCCTACCTCTTCCGCCATTTACACTCTAAAAATCAGATACTTAGAGCAAAACTTTAAGCCACTGATACGCTCACGGGTACTAAAAGCACACCCTCAGTTGCAATATTCTATCAACCCATATTTTTGAATAGAGCGTTTTCGCGCTTAAACAAACTTAAGAGTCAGACATACTCGCGAATACTGAACCTTCTAATTGAAATCCATTTGATAAGAAGTCTCTAAGCCCGCTGAATCACCATGGCTGGCAACTCAAACAGCGGTTACTTATTCAGATACTGATCTTACAGAGGGTCAGACAGCTTATTATCACGTGACTGCATATAACGACAATGGTGACTCTGCTAAGAGCAAGGCAGTTAGTGCGACGTTAGATTCGGTAGCGCCAAAAATCGTTTCCGTTTCTCCCTTGAACGGGGCAGAAATAGCATCGTCCTACACTTCTTTTACTGTGACCATATCGGAGAAAAGTTTAATGGGAGCGATTTCCATCGTAGGCAACGGAGGCCGCACATATGGCCAAATTAGGGGGCCAGCGGTGGCACTTAAAGTTTTCCCTTTTGATATGTCAGGGGGGACAGGGAAGCTGTGTGACGGAGACACGATAACTGTGACCATAAAAAAAAGAAAACGTTACAGACATGTCAGGTATTAATATGGCATCAGATTATATATCCACTTTTACCACCAAATGATTAGGGATATTAATGGGATTATTGTAGATAGAGATTTTTTAGGTTCGTTTTATTAAATATAGGGGTGGCTTACCTACCCCTCAGCACAGGCAGCTCTACCACCACACCTCAAAAGCCTTATTGGTTTACAGCTTCAAAACCTCTCAAAATATCCGCCCATGCCCACATATAGGTAGTTGGGGGTATGGTCACCTGCCTCCCTTTCTTCTTTGACTTGCTCCTAACAAAGGACCATCATTGTCCTCCACACCTAGAGAGAAATGCGAATGAAACTCACAGCTATAATCTTGACTCTGCTCTTACCATATACTGCTTTTGCAGGTCACCACGAGGAAAAGCCCGCAGCTACTGCTGAAATGCCAGCTACTGCTGAAATGCCAGCTACTGCTGAAATGCCAGCTACTGCTGAAATGCCAGCTACTGCTGAAATGCCAGCGACAAAGCATGCAATGCCAGCGACAAAGCATGCAATGCCAGCGACAAAACATGCGATGCCAGCGACGAAGGATGCAATGCCAGCGACGAAGCCAGTTGAAAAGCCTGCGGACAAGTAATTCAGACTACTTAAGGCTTCCGATATGAGACTGCAGACTGTCGTGCAAATAGCAGATATTGAACAAGATGTTCAGGCGGTATTGCCTTGCACGACAATTTGTTTATCATAAAATATTGTCATCCCAAAAAATTTATACTCAAAAGAGTTCTTTGCAAATTAGCCTTTACAAGGCTGTTGTAAACCTCCAATCGTAAATGTAGTCATAACCAGCGCCCTATAATTTACTGATATATTCCTTGGTCATTGCGACCTATTGAATATCGGTTGATACTAATTGGAAAGAGGAGGAGAAAATCTATGCCACCTAATTGGCTTTTTTATTTTTACGCATGCGGCTATGTGCTGGTGTTTTCGGGTTACTACTTGGTTAGTTGATAGTACCACTGCAATAGACCCTACCCAAGCCACCGCATTTCAGACACAAGCGCGCCAAGCGGTGCGGCTCAATTAAGCCTTACCTTACTCGGCAGTTTTCTTATCTAGTATCTCTTGTATCATCGCTGGCACCTCATTAGCGCGAGAATGATCGCTGACTCGCACACAGCGATTCTCCATTGTCCCCAAACCTTCGATGGATGTTTTTACTAAATCGCCGTCACGTAAAAAACGTCCTTCCATAACCCCCACGCCTCCGGGAGTCCCTGTAAAGATTAAGTCACCGCATTGCAGGGTTAAAATTTGCGATAAATATGCGACAAGAAATGGTATGTCAAAAATCAAATCCTTGGCGCTATCTTTCTGTCGCACCTCGCCGTTAACCTCTGTAATCAACATAAGTTGATTGGCGTCATCAACTTCGTCGAGAGACACTAAAACAGGGCCAATTGGACCGTAGGTATCAAATGACTTACCTAAATTGAATTGCGGCGGCGCAGACGTAAATTGGGCTGGACGATCTGAGATATCTTGTCCTATGCAAATGCCGGCAACGTAATCTAAGGCTCTTTCAACTGACACATCTTTAGCAGTCTTACCAATCACGGCCACTAACTCACCTTCAAAATCCACATAATCACTCCGCATTTCCACAGTCCCGGTGGGACCTGTTAGACAGGATGGATATTTTGTAAATACCATGGGCGCCGGGGGGATTTCCATTCCAGCTTCTTCAGCATGATTTCGATAATTTAGGCCTATGGCAAAAGAGTTGCTTGGGCGCGGCACTGGCGGTCCAAGCATTACATCGTTAACGTTACCGGTGGGCGAACTACTCTCAGCGCCAGAAGTTAACACTGCATAAAGTTCTGCTAGCTTTTCGATTTTTCCGAGTGCCAGCATTGGATCACTAGGTACTGCGCCAGATGATATCTGCTCCACATCATAATAATTTTCATCAACTACTAGCGCTGCTCTGTTGTTTATATTCGCGAGTCGAAATCCCATATATGTAGCTCCTATCTTCCAAAAGGTCTCTAAAAAAGGTTGTAAAAAAAAACAAATTCGCAAATCTTATTCACGCCTTTGATTACGTTAATTATCACAAGCTGTGTGTTTACTCATCCCTGTACAGGATACTCATGCAAATAGAGTCTCAATGAAGTTGTTTGATCAATTTGGCGATCATCGCCGGTAATTCTGCCTCAGCGTATGAAGCCGATGTGCAGATACCGTATACCTGACGATCGGGTCTAAGTATTGCAACCGCAACGTTGTTTTTCGCAACCCAATTCATTATCTCTCCGTCAGTCTGCTGCACACTACCACCTGAACCAAAATGTAGCGTGTCTAGCCAGTCATAGTCACTAAGCTCAGCCATAATTGAAAGCGGATCTATACCGAAACCAATAACCGTGAATTTTTCGGTTAGCAAATCATCGGATCTGATCGGTGATGCAGAGGCGTTTGTGGTGGATGTGACCCAACTCTGGGGCAGGGGTTCACCCACAGGTTTAGTGGGTTTACCTTCGGGATCAGTCATCAGTAAGCCATTGCCTAATGGCACACCTTCACCAAACTTTAAAAATCTAACCAGCCAAGGAAAAACTCGACCTAACATTAGGTAAGTATCCCGAACAAATGCTTTTGGCCAAAATTTTGTTTGAATAATTGCGCCATGGGCCACCGCAGTCTCAACCATTTTACGAACATGAACGCGGCGCTCAGTGTTATATGTTGTTAAGAGTTTTGGCGAATAATCGCCGTTTAACACACCGCTTAACTTCCAGCTCAGGTTGTATGCATCGCGCATGCCGGCGCACATTCCCTGACCTAAAAACGGCGGCATTTGGTGGGCGGCATCTCCGAGCAGAAATACTCGGTCACGCTGAAAGTTTTTGGCGATCAAAGCGTGGAAGGTATAAACCTTTGCTCGGATTAACTTACCGTCAGTACTTTTCAGATCGGGTGATAGATGATGCAAATACCCAGACATTAGGGTTCGCACATTATTTTCATCTTCCATGTAAGACACTTCGTCCGACTTGTTAAGCATGAACTCCCAGCGGATGTGATTATTCTCACAGGGGATAAGTGATGCAGGCCTGTTAGGGTCGCAAATCTGAATGGCCGTTCGATTGAACTGGGCACCCTCCTCTAGTTCCAAATCACATACCAACCAAGGCTCATCGCAGTCTAAATCTTCCTGCTCCATTTTTAGCATTTTACGCACCGGACTATTTGCCCCGTCACACGCGAGTAAATACCCAGCGGTGATTTGCTGGCTGTCTGAATTTTCACCGGCCATGGAGGTGACCTGGAGGTCAACCGTTCCCTTGTCTGTGCCATGAGTATCTACGCCGGATACTTTCCAGCCGAGCATGACATCAATATTTGGTAGGTTTTCCAGGGCAGTACGTAGACTAGTTTCCAACCGTGGCTGAGAAAAAAACAGATTGTTAAGCCAGCCATGCTGGCGCTTCACAACGGACAGATCTTGTTGAAAAAGCGTCCAGCCTCGTCCATTGACGAATTTAATCATCTTCCCGGGAGCGGCCATATTGTGGATTTCTTCGCCTAAACCTAATGCTTGAAAAATGCGCATCACCTCCCCGTCAAAGTGCACAGCCCGAGGAATGTCATAAACGGTCAGGGCTGGCTCGACCACCAACACACTGTGCCCTTTGGCACCTAATAGATTTGCAGCAACGGCACCTGTCGGCCCGTACCCAGCGATCACCACATCATAATTGGACATTCCAGCACTCTCGAATCGGTGTTGCCTTATTCTGGATCAATTCTAGACACTTGACTAGACTTTAGTTGCAAGATTTGAGACATTCACAAACAGACAAAATCACTGGAGTGAGAAATGAGTTCTATCATCAAAGTCGACGATGTGGCGTTCCCAACATTGCAGGTGCCCGATCTAGATAAACAAGAAGAATTTTTGTCGGATTTTGGCATGACCCGTGCTGAGCGCACGGACGATACTCTCTATATGGCTGGAGATGGCCCACAGCCAGTCATCCATGTATCTAAGCTGGGCGAAAAGAAATTTCTCGGTAATACCTTTCATGCCTGTTCCATGCAAGACCTTGAGTCTCTGGCGAACTCAGATGAGTTCAATGATATCGAGGAAATGGCCTCGCCGGGCGGCGGCTTCAGAACTTGTGGCTTTGATCCTGATGGCATTGGCGTAGATGTGGTTTTTGGTATCAAGCCGCGAAAGATAGAAGTTGATCTAAACGCAATAGAATTTAACGTTGGCGGTATAGAGCGAGAAAACTTCCGGCGTATAAACCAGGCAAAGCGGTTTGCCAAGGGTGCATTCCCACGAATCAAACGTTATGCACATTGTGGTCTGAATTCTACAGATCTAGAAAAGAGCCTTGATTGGTACCATCGTCATTTAGGCATCATTGCCAGTGACTTGCTAAAACCCGGTGGCGAAGCCGGGCCACTGTTAGGTATTTTCTCTCGATGTGATCGTGGCGAGAAACCTGCAGACCACCACAGTATTTTCTTTCTGCCTGCGCAAAGCCAATCAAACGGCAAACCGGGTCTTAACCACGTGTCCTTTGAAATGGTTAATGTTGACGATGTCTTTATGGGTCACGAAATTTTAGCAAAGAAAGGTTATGAGCTGGAATGGGGTATTGGCAGGCATTATCAGGGCAGTCAAATATTTGATTACTGGCGGTCCCCTTTTGGTCAAATCCATGAACACCAAACAGATGGCGACGTTTTTGATAATACCTTCCCGCCCCAAATAGTGGACGTTACGTTGGACGGAGATCCAAACAACCCCGAAATGGGTCCTTCACAATGGGGTCCGGCCATCAACATGGAAACATTTGGCGATGAACGAGGGCTTTAATGTAAGCAAACTACCAACAGAAAATGGTAGTGCGTCAGTCAAAGGTGCTCTGATTGAAGCCGCCTGTGAAATGTTAGCTGAGTCAGGGCCAAAGAGTATGAGCGTACGTAAAGTCGCAGCAAGGGCAGAGGTTAATCACGGGCAGGTCCACCACTATTTCGGCGGTAAGCAAGGGTTAATAGAAGCGGCTATGGCGCAAATGTCGGAGGAGCACTATGAGAATGCTCGGCTGCGCTCTGGAGGAGATCCACTGCCCTCGCCTCTCACTCTTGGTAAAGATGCGCAGTATCTCCAGTCTATTGTTCGTTTGGTGATGGACGGCGACATCGATACGGCTATCCAAGAGATGCAGACCTCAAACTCTGTGCCTATGGAGGCGCGCCGCTATGTCACACGTAATTTCCCAGACGGC